>CAZYBU010000004.1:0-148296 GCA_964645775.1 uncultured Leptospirales bacterium
AAAGCTTACACAAAATTCGCGGACCGGGTCGCCTTTGAACGTCATGGCAGATCATACAAGGATATACAGCATCTTATTCAACAGGGTGATGAAAAGCTTTCCATATTACAGGCAATCGATGAAGAGACAAAGGAAGCAAAGGGCGGACTTTCAGGCTCACGGGCCGTATCAGACGCCTTTTTTCCTTTCAGGGACGGAGTGGACGTTATTATTGAACAGGGAATAACAGCTATCGTCCACCCCGGAGGTTCTATGAGGGACCATGAATCGATCCAGGCATGCAACGAGGCAGACCCCAGGGTGACCATGGTCTTTACCGGACAAAGGGCATTCAAGCACTGATATGGCTGTTAAGAACGGGACAATTTCAATCTCTACCAGAGGCAACGGCGATGTGGTAAACATCACCGATGAGCTTAACAGGTTTGTTACGAAGAGCGGTATTTCAGACGGTACGTTGACAGTCTTTGTGCCAGGGTCAACCGCCTCAATCACCACGATAGAATATGAACCAGGCCTGGTTAAAGATATTCCCAGGGTCCTTGAACATCTTATCCCTTATGGGGATAAATACTATCATCACGACACCTGGCATGATGACAACGGCTCATCTCATGTACAGGCCGCTATCCTGGGGCCTTCTCTTTCCATACCGTGTGTCAATGGATATCTAACCCTGGGAACCTGGCAACAGGTGGTATGTGTTGATTCAGATACCCGGTCCCGGAAACGAGAACTTATTTTACAAATTGTATATTAACTACGCCGTTTCTTCTCGTACTCTTCCATATATTCATCTATAAGAGAACGGCTGTCTCCCTGTTCTCCACCGGAACCTCTTTCGCTTCTTCGAGGTTTATTGAAGAAATCTATCACCGCTGAAGCAATAGCCTTAAAGGGAGCGGCAAGAACCCGTCCGAATGACCGGAGAGCCTCATCCACGCCTTCAAGAATTGATTTCGATATTTTTTTCTTTCCACTTCGGGGATTGCTTCTAAAGGCCCGGGTAGAGGAAGAGGCTAAGGCAGGGGAGACCCTTTTTACCCGTGATGAAGCGGACCGGGCGGTTGTTTTTATCGCCGGTCTTCTTATAGGTATTCTTCTCTCTGCTGAAATTCTCTCCCGGGCAAAGGCAGTGGTGGGTCCAGGTTTTCTGATAGAGAACCGTGACTGGGTCAGATTATCCAGGATAAAGAGTAAAAGATAATAAATATACATAAAAATATTGAAAAAAATACTGAAAAAGGCCATCCATATTTCAATAAAAGAGAGTATGAAATCGAGAAACACCTTCCCGAAATCACCAATCTTGTAAAAAAATGTAAAAATATTGTCTATGGCCTGATTCCAGAACTGCTTAACCATACTATATTTCATTAGGGTCCCTCCTGCTGTACTCTTCTCTTTACACTAAACTCGAATATTGCAAGAACAATCCTGTCCTGTTCCGCATATTAATCACAGGCCATCCCTCTTTTTATAATACCGGAAAGAGTTAATCACCTGAGACAAATTTTCAATCAGTGTGTATTCCTTTCGATTATTGTAATGATTCCCAGACAAAAGAGTTTTTCATCTTCGCAAGTATTATGTGTCTCCCAAAAGAAAACATAATATCATAATAAACGCGAAGCTCATCAGAAAAAAAGTTAATCAGCTTTGCCGGAATATCAGAATTTTTCAGTAAAATGGAAAGAAACCACTCTCTTGCTATGCTGACACAACGGACAGAAGTTGGGTCCCGGGCCGTTTCTATACCGGGATACAAGCGTAGGGAAGCAAGGAATCCGAAAATACCACCCTGCCCCAGTACCGATATGCTCTTCGGAACACGGCCCCTGGAACTATGAAGTTCCACCCAACCCTTTTCAATATTATAAACCCCGTCTGAATATTCGTAATCTTCACGATAAATACAAGTATTCGGGTTAAAATTACCGGGGGTTCTCTCGTCCATCCGGACCTGTCACATCCAGTAAACCTGCATGGAATCTCTCAGATTCGCAGCTGTATCCGGACCATCAGCCAGCTCAACGATTTTCAGGGCGAAAGGAATGGCGCAACCAGGCCCCCGGCCGGTAATGATGGTCTCGTCCTGCTCAACCGGTTCACCGGTGTAGTGAGCATCACCCAGTTCTTCTACAAAACCGGGATAACAGGTTACCTTTTTCCCGCTTATGACACCTGCGCGGGCCAGCACTATGGGTGCTGCGCAGAGAGCAGCAACCAGTTTATTGCGTTCATGAATCTCCCTGACAGCCTGTATCACACCTTCATTTTCCCGAAGATTGGAACTGCCCGGCATTCCACCTGGAAGGGCAATACTGTTAAAATCTGAGGAGTTTACGGATTCCATGAGTGCATCCGTTGTTATCACCATGCCATGTGAACCCTTAACTTCTCTGTTTCCGGTAATTGAAACTGTTACTACATCCATCATAGCTCTTCTGAGAACATCTACAATGGATGTTGCTTCTATTTCTTCAAATCCTTCGGCAAAAGGTACAAGTACCTTCATGTGACAACGCTCCTGTTATTTAATTTCTTACCCCTTTATGTCTGATGCTTTGGCTGCAGTCAATCTTGCATTAAGGTCGGTTTCCAGTTTCTGGAGCTCAACCTCGGCTTCACGTCGCTTGCTTTTACCCTCTTCCTGTATTTTGAGGGTCTCTTCAATCGTTTCTATCAGTTTATTGTGCACATCTTTCAATGTTTTTATCTCAACGATGCCGCGTTCCGTTTCCCGGGCCACTTCAATAGAGTTTTCTTTCAACAGCTCAGCGTTCTTGCTGAGAAGCTCATTGGTGGTTTCAGAAACCTCTTTCTGAAGTTCAACAGCTTTTTTCTGTCGGAAGAGACTGATAGCGATAATAACCTGGTTTTTCCAGAGGGGTATGGTATTGAGAAGGGAACTCTGAATTTTCTCAACCAGCACTTGGTCATTACTCTGAATCAGCCTTACCTGGGGTGATGTCTGGAGAGCAACCATCCGTGAAAGTTGAAGATCATGGACCTTCTTGTCAAGACGTGAAGCCATCTGGATAACATCCTGTACCTTCTGTGCGTCAACCGGATCCTTTGATTCTTCCGCTTTTGTGCGCATTTCCGGGATAACCTGCTCTTCGATCTCCTTCAGCTTGATCTTCCCTGCCAGAATGTAAAGATCCAGTGCCTGAAGATATTCCTGATTCTTCTCGTACATCGTATCGAGCATGGTAATGTCTTTCAGGAGCTGCATCCGGGCTTTTGTAAGCTCATCCACGATACGATCGATATGGACCGCAATCTCTTCATAGCGGGCGATAAATCGTTTTATGTTGTCCACCAGGTTACCCAGAAGAGGTATTTTTGAAAGAAACCCTTCAGAGGTGGAAAGCTTCTCCACATTCAGGCTTTTTACCCTCATCATGAGATCAGAGAGGACTTCACCCACAAACCCGGTATCTTTCGTGCGGATACCGTCAAGCATGGTATCCGCAAAGCTTGATATGCTGCTCTGGGCCGATACGCCGAACTGAATGATTGACTGCGTGTCATCCAGAGCTATCTCCTTTGTCATCTGTTCTACTTTCTGTTTTTCTTCAGGACTCAGCGCATCAAGATTGAGTACATCCTTTTCCGTACTGACCTTTTCCAGTTCCATGGAAAACCCTCCCTATCCTTCCAACTTCATAATTTTTTTTAGAAGTGTTATTTCAGCGTTCAGATCCAGCACGTCATCTTCGTAAAGATGGGCCAGCTGTTTCTCATAGGTGCTGCGAAGTTGTTCCAGTGACTCTTCAACTTCCCTCAGAGATTCATCTATCTCCTCATGTGTATTCCTGTGTTTCGAAAGATCAATATAACGACTCACGATCTTTTCCGTGACATCCAGGTAGTAACTGGTGAACTGGCGAGCCCGATTCAGATCATTAGGGTTCTTTTTGAGATGGTTAAATATCTCCAGGCCAATCAGGCATATCTCCTGAACCTGACGGGCCACCCTGTTATCCCGGATTTTAATGGTCTGGCCCTTAAGTTTTTTTATCCTCTTGATGCCGTCCCGGGATACCTCCAGAGCCTGCTCTTCCCTGGGAGTAATAGAGGTCAAAGTCTGGTTTCGTTTCAGGATCAACTTTCGAAGGACCCCCCGCATAATGATAAAGAAGACTATACCTGCGGGGATAGAAAGAAGCAGAGAAATATTAAAAAAAACCTTCATGCTGTAGGCCAAAGCTACACCAGCCAGAAGGGAGATGATCAGAATTACTTTCATAGTCTATACCAAACGATTTATGACCCAGTATGTACTTTACAGGATGGTATTTTACAAGAAAAAAATCATTCCTTTTCAATCAGGGAAATTTTTTCAGCAAGTTTCCGGAGAATATCCGGTTTCATTTCATCAATGCGCTCCCTCTCTTCTTTCGAAAAGGGAGAAAGAACATAGTCCGCTACAGATGACCGTTCATCCTGCGGCCTTCCCACTCCAAAGCGAAAGCGGTAAAAGTCCGGGGAACCCACATGCTGTATAATCGACCGGATACCGTTCTGTCCCTTGTGCCCCCCCCCGAGCTTGAACTGGTAATCACCGAATGGAAGTTCGATCTCGTCATGAATAACCAGCAACCTTTCTGGTCCCGTTTTATAGAAGGATAGGGCTCCCCGGCACGCCCGGCCGCTTTCGTTCATAAAAGTCTGAGGGAAAAGGAGCAGCGCTTCTGTTCCTTCGACTGTAGCAGGAGTTAAACGGGATTCAAAGCGTTTTATTGTCGGTTGCACATTAAACTGACGGCAAAACTCCTCCCCCAGTATAAAACCGATGTTATGCCTGTGGGAGGCGTATTTTCTTCCGGGATTTCCCAGAAAAGCGCAGACAACCATGGGCAGGTCAGTTCTCGTTTATATCATCCAGGGCTTCCGCCAGGGAGACAACGATATCGAGTCTTTTGTCCAGGCCCGTGATGGTAAACATCTGACTTATATCCTTATTAGGATTGATGAAGAAGAGGCGTTTTCCATTCTTTTCTGTCTCCTTGGCGTTAAGGATTATAACACCCAGAGAGATGCTGTCAATATAAGCGACTTCTGTCAGATCCATAAGGATATGCTTGTTCCGTGAAACGGCTTCCATCAGGTGTTCTTCAAAAATATGAATATTCTCTATGGATACGGAGCCTTCCATCAAAAGAACGATATAGTTTTCATGTTCCTGAATCTCAATCTTCATACATTGCCGTCCTCTATTCTTCCCTGATCAGGGACGAAACATCATCTTCCCATTGATGGGCGTATATTTCAATCATTTTTGTATCCAAATAGACGCCATCCCTGTCAGTTATTCCGAAGGGAGTGAGAATAACACGATCATCTGTCACCCTGGAAAGAAATTTAATTATATGATCCCTGTAGATAAGGTCCGCCATTCGAATACTGCCATGAAAAATCAGTACAGGATATTCCCTGTAGTCAGGCTTCAAAATATCCGATCCCAGAAAGATAGTTTCCATGGAAGGGAATTCAAGCCATGAAAAGAGGGTTGGGAATATGTCTCTCTGTTGTACGGTCTTTTCTATACTTTTCCCATCTTCTCCCGGCAGCCACATGGAAAGATACACCTTCTCAATATCATCATGCATAACACTGTGACCGATCCTCCCCGGCGCGAAACCTTCACCATGATCAGAAACAACCACCACGGCCGTACTTTCCAGAAGGTCGTTCTTCTTCAGGTGATCCAGCAGTTTGCCAATCCGTTTGTCCACGGTTCGAACTGCGTTTCTGTACCGATTATAAACAGGGGTTATCTCATCTTCACTTCGCAGTTTTAACATATTGATGGAATCCACGCTCGGTTCATCAAGGCAGAGATCATCATCCGGGAAGTAGGTCCAGTGCGTACTGTCAAATTCCAGAAGCATGAAAAAGGACCCCTTTTGTGACATTTCATCAATCCACTCCCCGGCCCTTGTTACGGCCATGGTATCCAGGCGGTTACGAGGCATCTCAGAATTTTCCATATAAGGGCAGTACACCCTGTCCACAAGTTTCTCCTTCCCCTGTACCCTATCCAAAAACCGTAACCAGTTAATATTCGCTGCAGAGACAATAGATGTTGCATAGCCGGCTTTTTTAAAAAAGGCGAAATAGGGGGAACCAGGTTCATCCTCACTGTAGTTACGCACGTCCCTGTCGACGCTCCAACCTGGACGATTCATAAGCAGCATATTCCATGTAAGAGCCGTATAGATACCGTCGCCATAGGCGTTGGGAAAGAAGAGACTCTGTCTTTCAAACTCCTTCATCTGCGGGGCCGTATGTTCCGTCACGGAGTCACTTCGAAAGCTTTCAAGCAGGACAATAATCACGTTCTTCCTGTTTCCAATACTCTCTACTGAAGGTATTGATTCCATACCCTTGTATGATTTCTCATTCCTTGCGACCGTACGTGTATGCCGATTCCGGGTAAACACCTTCAGATAAAGAGGAAACTGACGCCTGGTCATATACGATGGATTTCTGTGACTGATAATCTGCTCGCCGGCAATAAATAGAACCAGAACAACCGTAACTCCTGTGAATACAGTACCCGCTGTGAAAGGCACGGCTACAGCAGGAGAAAAACCTGCCGCCAGAGCGCCCAGGGCCCCAACAGCAATAAACCCGAGGGGAACCAGAGCGAGGAGCACAGGTGAAAAACCGGCTTCTATCATGGTCAGAATAAAGTCCCCTCCCATGGCGAAAATCCGTAAGGATTCCGTAAAAGTGATAGAAGTGATGGATAGTATCAGGGCATCAAGGATAATGCCTATTACGAGTATCAGAGCCAAACCTCTGATTATATGACGTGCCCATGAGGGCAGGTAGAGTTCCAGCGTGACAAGAATAAGGATCATTGTCCCGTGAAATACCAGGGCCATGATAATACCAAAGATGCGGGGATATAAAGGCCGGTAAAAGAGAGGCCATGACAGTACTGCCAGCAGGGCCACACAATAATAAAGAAGCGGTATCTGGTTCATAACTCATTCACCTGGTAAATACATGTTATCGTCAAAACGTTGGGAACCCTACGTTGATCTCTTCTGGAATACAAGTGAAAAACCGTTAAAGAAGGACAGAACCAATCTCTTCTGGAACCGTTAAGGCCACAAAAACAGTTTGACACCTTATGGCCTTCAGAACAGGTAACAGGTATCATAACGACGATTTCTGGATAGCTCTATGGAAGAAAAGACCAACCCCATTGATATACGACTGGAAAAACTGAAACATATCCGGGAAGAGCTGGGTATTAATCCCTATCCATACAACTACGACCGGACCCATTCCAGCCAGGACATTCATGATACCTACGAACAGCTTAACCGGGAAGAGTCGGAAGTCTCACTGGCCGGAAGAATAATGGCTCTCCGCATCATGGGTAAAGCAAGTTTCTGCACCATCCAGGATTCCCGAGGACGTATACAGCTTTACGTTGCTGTAAAGAACATCGGAGAGGAATCCTATGAGCTATTCGGCAGGCTGGACCTGGGAGACATCATCGGCGTAAAAGGCACGGTCAGGAAAACAAAAGTGGGAGAGACGACCGTCTACATTACCAGTCTCCAGCTCCTTGCCAAGAGCATCCGTCCCCTTCCCGTTGTTAAGGAGAAGGAGGGGGAGACCTTTGATCTCTTCTCGGACAAGGAACTCCGCTACCGGAATCGACATGTTGACCTTATCGTTACACCGGGAGTGCGTGAGACCTTCGAAAAACGGATGATGATCATGAACCATATCCGGACCAGCCTGCAATCGATGAGTTTCCTCGAAGTGGAGACCCCTATCCTTCAACCCATTTACGGTGGTGCCGCCGCCTCACCCTTTAAAACTCACCATAATGCCCTGGACATGACCCTTTACATGAAAATATCGCCTGAACCCTATCTGAAGCGGCTTATCGTGGGCGGTTTTGACAGAGTTTTTGAGATGGGAAAATGCTTCCGCAACGAGGGGATAGACCGTAACCATAACCCGGAGTTTACCATCCTTGAATGCTACCAGGCCTATGCCGATTTCAATGATATGATGGACCTCACGGAAAAGTTGATATCCGGGGCAGC
This sequence comes from uncultured Leptospirales bacterium, assembly GCA_964645775.1. Taxonomy (GTDB): domain Bacteria; phylum Spirochaetota; class UBA4802; order UBA4802; family UBA5550; genus CAZYBU01. Next base: position 8,085 of record CAZYBU010000004.1, read on the forward strand.
ACTTGCCATCAACGGTACCACACGCGTTGAAATTGAAGACGTTACTATAGACTTGAAAACCCCCTGGAAGCGCATGAAGATGGTAAACGCCCTTAAGGAACTGGGAGAAATGGATGTCCTCTCCATGGATGACGCAGCCCTGGAAAAGGAACTCTCACGCCTGGGAGGCGAGATAAAGGGAGATTTCAACCGGGGACTGGCCATAAACGAACTCTTTGAGCTTCTGGTCGAAGATAAACTGATTCAGCCGACTATAATCACCCATCATCCCGTGGAAACCACACCCCTCTGCAAACCGGACTATGATGACCCCCGTTTTCTGCAGCGTTTTGAACTTTTCATAAATGGAAACGAGTTTGCAAACGCTTACAGCGAATCGAATGACCCTGTCTTCCAGAGGACAACTCTCGAGGAACAATCAAAACGAAGAGAAGTGGACAGGGAGGCCCATCCTATGGATGAAAATTTCGTCCAGGCAATAGAAACCGGAATGCCTCCCACCGGGGGGCTCGGCATTGGAATCGACCGGCTGGTAATGCTCCTCACGGGCCAGACATCCATCCGGGATGTGCTTTTCTTCCCAACCATGCGCACGGAGTTGTGATATGAAATTCACAGGGGCCATGGCAGATCTTGTTCGCGGGGCCATTCTTGGAGTAGCGAACATCATACCTGGAGTTTCGGGTGGAACCCTGGCCCTCATTCTCGGCATCTACGAGAGGTTTATCCGGTCAATCCAGGCAATCGGTTCCGAATCCCTCCTTCATATTTTCCGGGCCATGACCTTTCGCCAGAATGCCTGGAAAAAATTAAAAGATCATCTTAATGAAATAGACTTCTTTTTTCTCATGCGCATCGCCCTGGGCGCCATTGTCGCCATAATCCTTCTTGCGAAACTAATGACGTGGCTCCTGGAGAATCACCATGACATGACCTACGGTTTCTTCTTCGGCCTTGTCTTTATGTCCTTTATCTCTCCCTTTTTGACGATCCGTAACCGAAAGCGTATCTCCATATACGGAGTCATCCTTGTTTCCGCAATGGCTGTTATACTCCTTTCCATGGCCATTAGCCCCGAAGACCTTATTCAAAGGGCGGAAGCCAGGGAGTTTATCAATCAGGATGTATCGGGAAACACTCCTCCCGGTTTTTTTGTGATAATCAAGGAAGAGGTTAGTATCTTTCTTTCCGGTGCCCTTGCCATCTCCGCCATGATATTACCCGGGATCAGTGGCTCCTTCCTGCTTCTGCTCCTGGGAAGTTACTTTGAGATCCTTGAAGCCATAGCGACCCTCGATCTGCTGACGATCGGGGTTTTCGCCCTGGGCTGCCTTGCCGGAGTGGTCATGTTTTCCAGACTGCTGAATTTTCTGCTGGAACGTTTTCACGACACGACCATGGCCTTCCTCGCCGGTCTTGTGGCCGGTTCCCTGTGGCTTGTCTGGCCCTTTAAGGCCACAGTTACCGTCGGTTCCGAAACCGTGTATCTTCATAACATACTACCTGTCATTGAGACCGCCACCCTGCTTACATTTGCCACCATGGCGGCGGGCGCTCTTCTTGTGGCGGTCATGATTCGTTTCGAACGGAGAAGGACAACCTGAACATGGAACCGACCCTGGAAAAGGCCATCCAATTCGGGGTCTTCCAAAAGGGGGAGGAAACCTCACTCTACGACCTTTTGATGAAAAGAGCCCGATATACATGGTTTGACCTCTTTCTCCTTCGGGATTTGAGAGAGATAACCGGTTACAGGGACAGGGAGTTCACACTCCTGATTCTTTTGCTTCTCGCGGCCCTGGCAGAGGGAAGCACCTGCATCCTCCTGGATGATGACCGTCTCATTTCCTTCCTGGAAAGGTACCTGCCGGGGCAGTGTACCGAACTGAAATCACTTTTTGACGAAGCATGGGAACGATATCCGAATGCGCTCACACGCGTGCAGGATGGAATACCTGAAGAAGATATCCCCTTTCTGCCTTTACTGTTCTGTGAGGGGAAAAACCCCCGTATCTCTTTCCAGAAATATTATCTTCTCGAGGCACGAATCGGCTCTCATCTGGAAACACTTTCGAAAAAAGGTGGACAACCTGTCGATGCATCAATCATCGAATCGATAATTAGCGGCATGGCGCCCAATCTGGACCCTCACCAGACCCTCGGGATGGCTCTTCCCCTGTTCAACAGACTTACCGTGATCTCGGGAGGACCTGGCACAGGCAAGACAACCCTGATTATTTCAATGGTCCGCCTTCTACTCAGCATGGGATTCTCCCCGGAAGATATCGCCATTGCCGCTCCTACCGGACGGGCCTCCCGAAGGATCGGAGAATCCATCGAAAAATTCCTTTTAGCACAGGAGAGAGCTGACCTTCAGAATTCTCTTCTTTCTCTCCAACCTTCCACGATACACCGTCTTCTTCGCTACAGTCCCTCCAGGGGAACCTTTCGCTGTAATAGATATAATCCTCTGGAAAAAAAGATCGTTATTCTTGACGAGGCGTCCATGGTGGACCTGGTACTCATGGAATCCCTACTGGAAGCTCTGCCGGAAGATGGACGTCTTGTTCTGATCGGTGATCGGAACCAGCTTCCCTCCGTGGATGCAGGGGCAGTCCTGGCAAGCCTTATTCCAGGAAAAGGAGACGTCTATCTTTCCGGGGATACCTTTTCATCTCTGAAGGAAATACCATCCCTTCAGGAACAGGCTTCGAACCTGGAACAGTTCGAAACCGCCGGTGCATCACTACCCGGATCCTTTCTCTCCCTTACAAAAAGTTATCGATCCGTTACCGTCATCCAGCAAACCTCGGAATCATTTATACGGAGAGAGAAGGAACTGTTAAAGAGTCTTCCCTGGCTTAAGTCCTTTGTTCCGGAAAAAGAAACCTTTCCCGGGTCTTCTATTCCCATTGACCCGGCCCTCCTTTACCACAGAGAAGAGGGAGTCTGGAGAATACAGGATTACCCGGACAATAATCCCGAGATACTCCTTGCCACCTGGTTTTACCGTACCTATCTTGCCGACGGAAAATACCATGAAACACTTGAGGAGCTTAACGGGGAGAACATATCGAGCGCCGCCTCCGACAGTGTCCGGCAAAAACTCGACCTTCTCTTCGACTCCATCCACTCAGGTATACTTCTGATTCCGGGACGAGGCGGTCCTTTCGGCACAGGTACCGTCAACCGGTACTGCATCGATCTCATGAGCTGGATCACGGGAAACAGGGGATTAGGTCCGGGAGTTCCTGTCGTTGTTGGACGAAATGATTATGACAGGGGTCTATATAATGGCGACATAGGAGTTATCATACGGAACACCGAAAATATTAATCTTGCCGCCTTCCCCTCCCCTGAAGGATACCGCTTCTTCCCTGTAGAAAGCCTCCTGGACATTGAACCGGCCTTTGCCCTGACTATCCATAAAAGCCAGGGATCTGAATTCGACGAGGTTTGCATTCTCCTGAAAAAGGACCTGAACGAATCCTTACTTTCGGCTGAACTTCTCTACACAGCCATTACCCGGGCTCGTAAACGTGTATTCATTTCAGGGGAAGATGAGCTTCTGGAAACAGCCATGAATCGACGTCTTGAAAGGATGTCTGGCATAATTATATGATATTCTTGCAATTCAGGACCGGTCTTCATAGTATGTCAGCATACTTAAACAGCAAAGGTGAAAAGAATGGAAATTAGAATATATCCCAACGGGCCCTTTATGGTAAATACTTATCTCATCCGTGGAGAAGGAAACCGGGCCATCATTCTAGATCCTGGAAGTCATTTGGAAGAGATGTTGATAGATATTGAAGAGATGAAACTGGAACCGGAGGCTATAATAGCCACCCATGCACACATAGATCATGTGCATGGAGTCCCCGAGATAAAGGAACGCTTCCAGATTCCTTTTTATCTGAACCCGGGAGAGCGTGAAGTCCTGGATTCGGTCCCTATGCAGGGCAGGCTTTTTGGCGTTACCGGTATGGATATTCCTGAGCCAGAAAGGGATCTACCTTCTTCGGGTGAACTGGAAGTGGCGGGAATTACGTTTGAGTGTCTTTTCACACCCGGTCATTCGCCTGCGTCGATCTCCCTCATGACCGAAAATATTCTTTTCAGCGGGGATGTCCTTTTCAACATGTCAATAGGCCGGACGGACCTTCCCGGGGGCAGTATGGGTGTGCTGATGAAGTCAATTCGTGACAAATTCCTTACATTGCCCGGAGACACACAGGTATTCCCCGGTCATGGTCCGGAAACAACCCTCTCCTATGAGGCGGAGAGAAATCCCTTTTTACAGTAAATCAGAAACTGGCGAGGGCTTCGTCCACGCTTCCATAAAGCTTGATCACAGAGTTGACCTTCGTGAGTTCCAGGACCTTTTTAACTTCCTCGTTGGCTGATGCCAGTTTCAGCTGGTTCTGCAGGCTCTGATTAATATTCAGGAAAATACCGATACCGGAACTGGTAATCATTTTTACATCTGTAAGGTCGAGTACCAGTTTTTTTATACCCTTATCTACAATCGCCTGTTGAAGCTTTTCCTTAAGATCCGGAACGTCCAGCGTATGAACTTCCTGCATGGCGATTCGTATTACAAAGAGACCTTCACCCTTATCATTAACTTCTATCATGGCGGAATCCTCAATCTATACAATAATATATCATAACCTGCCCATTATTCTGGTTCTAATGGGAGTGAACGTCAACACCTTTTTTGGATAGTTTTTTACAGAGAAGATTTTAGTGACCCGGTGATTATAAACTTGACGTATTTTCTGAAAAGACATTTTATAACCGAATCATTACGAGTGATAGACTTGGAATATATTTATCACGGACATTGCCAATGATTCTTCTGGAGAATCTTGATAAAAACAGCATCTTACTGAAACCTAAATCGAGTAACCGCTGGGACCTTATTGAAGAAATGGTCGACCAGGCCATCCGGAACAATAACGTTGCCAGAGAAGACCGGGACACAATCATTATGGCCCTGGTGGAAAGGGAAAAATCGATGAGTACCGGTATAGGTAACGGTGTTGCTATTCCCCATTGTACAACACCGCGGGTAAAAGACGTTGTTATTATCATGACCGTCAGTAAGAATGGAATTGAATTTGACTCCATCGACAATCAGCCCGTGCGCATAGTAATCCTTTTGCTTGTACCCAAGAATAAACTTACCCAGCATATTAAAACACTGGCCAACATCGCCAAAATGATGAGTGATGACGAGCTCAGAGAACAGATTCTTTCTCTTAAGACCTCCGAGGCAATCATCAATGCCATGAAAAAACACTCCGGTTTAGCCTGAATGCATGGATAACTATCCCTCACTTACGCACTCAGAACGATCAGAAGAAGACCGCCGATACGAACAGACCCTGCGCCCCTCTACCCTTGATGATTTCGTGGGCCAGAAGAAGATAATTGAGAACCTCAAGGTCTTCATAAAGTCAGCGCGGATGAGAGACGAGACTCTTGACCACATCCTTCTGGCGGGACCTCCTGGCCTGGGAAAGACAACCCTCTCTTACATAATAGCCAGGGAGTTGAACGTTAACATCCGGGCTACTTCCGCCCCGGTCATTGACAAGGCGGGAGATCTCGCGTCTATCCTCTCCGCAGTGGAAGAGAAGGACGTCCTCTTCATAGACGAGATCCATCGCCTGTCACCCGCCATCGAGGAGATACTCTATCCGGCCATGGAGGACAGAACCCTGGATATAATTATCGGCCAGGGCGTGGGAGCCAAAAGCATCAAGATCAATCTTGCACCCTTTACCCTTATTGGCGCGACAACGAGAACAGGTCTTTTAACATCGGCCCTGCGGGACCGTTTCGGTATCCCCCTGCGTCTCGATTTCTACGAAGATGAAGAACTCATGCAGATCGCTCTCAGGACCGCCGGCATCCTGGGGCAATCACTGGAAAGAAATGCGGCGCTGGAAATAGCCCGACGCTCACGCCGGACCCCTCGAATCGTGAACCGCCTGATACGACGGGTCGCCGACTTCAGTACCGTGCAGAAGAACAGTGTAATCGACCTGGAAACAGCACGTTTCTCCCTTGACAGACTCGACATCGATGAGAAGGGGCTGGACCTCATGGATCGAACCATTATCCGGTCTCTCATTGAAAAATACGGCGGCGGACCGGTCGGCATCAAAACACTTGCCATCTCCGTGGGAGAAGAACCGGACACCCTGGAAGATTACTACGAACCCTTTCTGCTGCAATCCGGTTTCCTGAAACGAACGCCCCGGGGAAGAATGGCCACACGGCTTGCCTATGAACACATGGGCCTCCCCTGGAACCCTCCATATGATACAGATCAGAAATCCCTTTTTAATGATGAATCCTGAACTGTAACTCTCTTGACACATCGGACCTCTCATTAATTCTGCAACCGATATCATATCCAGGAACGGCACCCATGAAACGTGATTTTGAATACAGGGAAATTCCCTATAACTATACATCCCTCTCTGACAGGGAGATAATCCTGAAATATTTCGATGAAGAGACCTGGGATATTCTGAACACCCTTCGCAGTCGCAGAGTAACGGGTCGAAGCGCGAAACTCCTTTTTGATGTAATCGGTGACATCTTTGTCATCGACCGTAACCCCTACATCTATAATGACTTCCTGGAAAACCGTCATAAATTACATTATCTAAAAAAACTACATAAAAGAAGGCTCGCGACCATCCAGCGTGCCGGTAATGTTGAGCTTGTTGAGACTCTGATATCAAAAACACAATCCATCGCGGACTCTTTTTACCGCTCCTTTGAGCGAGAGAATAGACTTCGTAAACGGATTACCAGGGTTCTAAAAGGGATTACGTCCAGAGATAATATTCACTTCGACGCTTTCAACAAGGTAAGCCACGTCACCGACGCTACGGACTGGCGCGTGGAGTACCCGAGGGTGGTTGTCTATCCGGATGATGTTTCTGAAATACCGGGACTGATCCGGGCAGGACGTGAACTGGGCCTTTCTATCATTCCCCGGGGAGGCGGTACAGGACTTACCGGAGGAGCGGTCCCTGTAAACCGAGAAACCATGGTTATTAATACAGAGAAGCTCAGGACCATCCACGAAATCGAAACACGCACAGTCAACGGAAGGGAGATTCCCATCATTGAGCTTGACGCCGGAGTTATTACTGAAGGGGCCATGGAATACTGCCATGAGCGGGGTTACATTTTTGCCACGGATCCTACCTCTGCCTGGGCCTCTACCATAGGGGGCAATATTGCGGAAAACTGCGGTGGTAAAAAATGTGTCATCTGGGGAACGGCCCTCGACAATCTCTACTCCTACAGACTGGTCACCCCTGACGGTTCTCTCCTTGAAATCATACGCCGCGATCATCCTCACCGCAAGATTCTGCCTGAAGACAATGTGCTTTTCGACATATATCATATTAAAAACGAAGAGAGGACTCACCGGAAGACCATTGAACTAACGGGAGACGATGTTCGCAAACCTGGAGTAGGAAAGGATATAACCAACAAAGCCCTGGGAGGCCTGCCCGGCATACAAAAGGAAGGGGGTGACGGAATAATCATCTCCGGAACCTTCGTGCTCTACACTCCTTTCAAACACAGGAACACACTATGCCTCGAGTTCTTCGGCTCCACCATGACAAACGCTTCCAGGGCAATTATCGAAATTCTTAATTATTTTAAGGGAGAAACGGGATGCTATCTCACGGCTCTGGAACATTTCGATGACAAGTACGTGAACGCGATACGGTACAGGAACAAGTCCGAAAGAGCAGAAAACCCGAAAGCGGTCCTTCTCATAGATGTTGAAGGAAACGATGACGGCCTGCTGAATGATGCCTCGAACCGTGTGATAGAGATGGTTCATCCCCATAACACGGAAGGTTTCATCGCAGTTGACGCCGAAACTCAGGCAGCATTCTGGAAAGTCAGGAAGAACCTGGGGGCCATTGCCCGTCATACAAACGCCTTCAAACTGAACGAAGACGTGGTTATACCCATAGACAGCCTGCCCGAATTTGCCGATTTCATCGATCATCTCAATATCAAAAAAGAACTATCGAACAATATTGCCTGTATTGAACAGGCCCGTCTTTACATGAAAAGATATGACCACACGGGTGACGGCTTTATCCAGGGTAAGATCGACTCCTTTCTTCGAAGAGGGGAAGAACTGGAAAAGCGATACAGGCGCTACATGGATAACCTGGACTTACCGGCTTCTTTAGTCCTGGATGCAGGTTCAGAAGCAACCATTTTCGAAAACATACGGGAAGGAGACATTCCTGTTGATATTCGGAAAGATCTGATCAAAGATTTCGAGAAATATTTCCACGGGTATGAAGATCTCATCAGCGGTTTCCATGAGGTGGTAGAGGATGTTATCAGCAAAAAGATAATTATAGCCACCCATATGCACGCAGGGGATGGCAATATCCATGTCAATATACCGGTCCATTCCAACGATTATGCCATGCTCCAGGAAGCTGATGAAACCGCGGGCATTGTCATGCATAAAACAGTGCAACTGGGAGGAGTCATATCCGGGGAACACGGCATCGGTCTTACCAAGCTTCGCTTCATTGACCAGCAAACCCTGGACCGGTACGCGGAATATAAGGAAGAAGCGGACCCTGATGACATCTTCAATCCAGGAAAACTCAGATCCGACTTTCCTCTACACATGGTCTATACTCCATCCATGAACCTTCTTAAGATGGAAGCCTTCATCCTGGAAGCGGCCGACCTCAAGGACCTTACCATTTCCATTTCCGCCTGCGTGAGATGCGGTAAATGCAAGGAGGTCTGCAACACCCATTTTCCGGGAGGGGACATGTACTACAATCCCAGGAACAAGATTCTGGGAGTCTCCCTTATTACGGAAGCGGTTCTATATGAGTCTCAGACATCGGAGTCTCTCTCTTTCCGCAATTTCAGGATGCTAAGAGAGATATCCAACCACTGTACCATGTGTCATCAGTGCTACACACCCTGTCCCGTAAAGATTGATTTCGGAGAGGTCACTCTTGATGTCCGGGAATTACTTGTAGAACGAAAACGTTCCAGTCCCAAATTAATTACCGACCTGACCCTCTTCTTTCTCAAAAAAAGAGGGTACTACATAAACAAGGCCTTCCGAATACTCATGCTCAGGGGGGCATTCTCTGCCCAGAGGCTTGCCTATTACCTTAACAAGCCCATCCGCTCAATGACGGAACGGTTTTTGCCCTTTGTCGGTAACATGCTGAAGGGCAGGATGGCCCGTTCAGGCCAGAAATCAGTGCGTGAAATCCTTCACTTCAAGGAGACAAACACCTTCTACGCGATCAGTGATCCCAACCAGGAGATTAAAAAAAGCGTTATCTATTTTCCGGGATGCGGTTCTGAAAGAATGTTTCCTGACATCAGTTTCGCCACCCTGGCTATTCTCTTTCGAGCCGGTATACGGGTTGTTCTCCCTCCAGAGTATCTCTGTTGTGGCTACCCCCTGCTGGCCAATGGAAAAGTGAAGGACGCGGAGATAAAAAGTTTTGAGAACCGGGTAATATTTCACAGGATGGCTGAGACCATAGGGTATATGGACATACACAATGTTATCGTGACATGCGGAACCTGTTATGAGATGCTCGGGAAATACCAGATCGAAAACATATTCCAGAACTCCGGAATTACCGACCTCTCCACGTTCATTGCCAGAGAGAACCTCTACCATAAGAACCAGAGTGACAAGAACCTGATTTACCATGATCCCTGTCACTCACCTCTTAAAGACTACGGTTACCGGAAGGCCTTTAACCGTATCCTGGATAACGACCCGGCCATTACGCCGAACTGCTGCGGGGAGGGAGGAACACTGGCACTATCCACGCCCGGCATATCCGTATCTCTGCGTGCAAGAAAAGCGTCCCTGATTGAAGACGGCATGCAGGATGTCATAACTACCTGCCCCAGTTGTGTCCAGGGACTTTCAAAAATCGAAGATATCAACGGGACACATCTTTCTCAGTACCTGGCCCGTACTTTTCTGGGAGATTCATGGAAGAAGGATTATCTCCGTGACGTTAAAAGGAAGGAAGCCGTTGAACGAATAATTTTTTAGTTCAAAGCAACCGCGCAAAAGCCGAATTAGTAAGTAATACCGTACCATTGGGGACAGCTATGCGAAAAGCATTCATACTCATATTCCTGATCCTGCTTCTTCCCATGGTTCCTTTTGCCCAGGAAACCAGCACAAGTGAAGAGAAGAAGAACACGAGTGATTATCTGATTATCACGCCGGGCGCTCGATACAGTGACACATTTGAGATCGATAAGATCTATTTCAATAAAACCATTGATCTGGGCGGAAGGGGAGAAGTTTTAAAGGTTGTTATGGTGATCAAAAACCTGACAGATGATCCCCAGGATCTCTACATCTTTACCTTCGCCACATATGAAAAACCTCCCAAAGAGTTAACCAGTTTTGATCGCCCCATCAAGCAGAAAGACAAACTGAGGAACTTTAAACCTTATCCCGATAATCCTGAGAATTTCAAGTATCCGAAGAAAGACAAATGGGGAAATACCATTAAGAATGAAGATGGCGAGACGGTAATGACCTTTCATAAAAACCCCAAAGATCCGAAGGAAGGTATAAATCCCAGAACAGGGAAGCCCTATCATCTTGAGAATAAGCTCGTTGTCAGAACTCAGCACCTGAGTAAATACAAAACAGACTATACATTCTTCAACCATCTCACTGTCATTATCTTTAATAATAAACTGGAACCTGTTGCACGACAGATATGGCGTTTCAAGGGTTACCGCAGGTAGAGGGTTATCCCGTTTTATCCATTGACTTTTTCCTGTTAACTTCATATAATACTCGTATCAGGTGAGTGCCGGTCTCAGAAGAGTATAGTATGAAAAATTTTGTTATCATTGCCATTCTTATGGTCAGCACTTCGCTCCTTGCTGATACTTCTTATACTACCGAAAGGAATAAAAGTATAAAAAGTGTAAATGGAAGGTTATACGCTTATATCGTCCTTCTCTTTAATGAAAATCCCCATTTTGTTAACCTTATTCAGAAGGGAACGGTTCCCCTTAATGTAATCGGTAATGAAGGCTTCCATGTACGGGAGTACAAGAGATATCTTCGAACGGTTCAAAGCTCCAAGATTCTTGAATTAGCACGGCTTATGCTATCCGTTTATCTTGAACCGAAACGATATTCGTCCCAAGACCTGAATAAGATGGAGAAGAACCTTGAAGCCTATAATATTATTCTCCGTTTTTCCAAATACAACAATACAGGGCTTAACCAGATAACGCTTGAATACTGCATCTTCGCGAGACGTGTCAGGCTGGAGATTACCCATCCTCTCATTAATATCCGAGAAGAGATATATAATATTCAGCCTTTCATATATTACGATGAGTTCTCCACAAGCAACTCAACCTTCTATTACGACATGATCTATATTAACCCGGACGAGGTAACTAATGACGCTATCATCGCACACCGGATTCAAAAAAACCAGAACGTACAATCCATGTTCTTTGTCGGATCCGTGGTCAATGATGACATCAAATACTGTCTTTCCAGGGCCTTTAACGATACATCCCGTATCCGGGACGAGATATGGAAGATGTTCGTTCTTCATGAAATGACACATAAAATCATTAACAATCGCTATAATCATTTCGATCAAATCACCGGAGAAGAACTCTCACTGAGCAGCACAATCTATGCCAACCCCTATCTCGGGATGTCCGTACTCTACAGCTACATGAACTACAACGCCATCAATCCCCACAGAGTCGCAGCCATAAATTTTTTACGTTTTGTATCAGAAGAGACCCAAAAAACAGAGATCATGGAAAATCCGGGATTGCTGAAATTCTTTCCCGAAGCTGAACTGAAACGACTGAGCAAACGTCACTTTCATCACATTTTGCAGAAACTCAAGATGGTTCAGAAGTAATACCGCACTTTTCTCGGTTCAGAAACCTTCAGATCATCCTTTCTAATATTTTTCTCCCCGGTATACCAGTCCATCATGAGTTCCGTCGGATATTCCGGTCGATTCCCCTTTATAAGATCTTCTTCCATGGACTCCCACGTTGCAAGGGTCAGATCAACGCATTTTTGAATCAGATTATCCACGGTCTCGTATCTGAGGCCGCCATTTCCGGAGGGATTTTTCCATCCTTCCCCATGATGATTCAGTATATCTGAATTAATTCTCCGGGGGTCAGGATAAATAACGAACATTTCCAATCCGGTCTTCTGTTCCATAAAAAGGAGGAGTTTTCGTCCCCGATCACCCTTTACCCTTTTGAGAGACTGGATAAACACTTTTGCTCTCCCCGCAATTGCGAGAGGATCTGGGAACAATGACCACCTGCGGGACCTCTCTACCCAGCGATGAATTGTTGAATCGGGAAAGGCATTTAACAGTCCCTCTTCGATGGTAAACGATACGGCAGGATGCATTTCCTGGATAGCCCTGCGGGGCTCACAGAGGCTTTTCATCCCTTCCGGTGAACTGTACGCCAGGTAATTGTCGATCGTGTACATCATCAACAGGTTCTTCCTTCGTACGGAAGAAATGACCTTGCCTTTCCCCTGAAAAGGAATCCCGGACCAGTAATAGATAAAAGGGTGGAAGATGATATCCACTATTCCGTGACAAAGTAGACCGTAGAGATAGGCCCGGCTGTTCGCGGACCAGTTGTCCATTAAGTCGTTATTATTTCCAAGAAAATCAAGGACAGGTTCTAAGAATCTCTCCGCCGCAACCCCGTGAAGGTCCCGTTCAACTTTCTTTAAAATACCTGCCGGGGTATGATGAAACACATCCGGGCCCAGAGCCCCCACCATGCAGGAGCGCATCCTATCTTCCTCGGAAAAGAGAGATTCCAGCGAACGAAGAAACAGGTTCTTCTGCCGGGTCCTCTTCAGAGTATCGATAATTCTTTCAATAATACAGGTATGAGTAATGGGTCCGGGCATGATATTTACCAGTCAACATGACAGCCATGATCGATTCTTAATCATCTGTCCAGCATTTATTATGACAAGGTGATCGCATTTGAAATTGACGAAAAAATCCCCGGTTTTTATACTTATAGCAAAATATACAAGGAAACGCATTTCATGTCAGCATATATTCATGCGGCGACAGAGCTTCAAAAACAAGAACAGGACATCCTTTACGATATCATATCTTCTTTCCAGGAAAAAGGCTTTTCTTTCAATATAACGAACGATAAGCTGATAGAATACATCCAGTACGATCTCGCATCTCTCCGTGAGGCTCTCCGGCGCCAGGATATCTCCTATTATAGCAGACAGCTTGGCTGGCTCTGGAGTATGCTTACCCGGCATGGTGTACCTGAATTCGCCATAAAAATGCGTTACGATCAAATGCAGAAAACCATATCAGGGCACTGTACACCGAATTCTTCCCGGTTAATCAGTGATTTTATTAACAATGCCCTCTACTCTGTAAAAGAAGAGGATTCAGAGCTCTCCCATATTTTACCGGACAATCCCCTGGCTAATGAAGCAGGGGAATACATGAACAAGCTGTTGAATTCAGATAAGGGTGGAGCCATGGAGCTTATCTATTCCCTGGTAGAAAAGGGAGAACCGGTGAAATCAATATACATGGATATTTTCCAGCCGGTTCAGCTCGATATCGGTCGCCTCTGGCAGAATGATGAGATTTCCGTGGCCCAGGAACACTACTCAACGGCTTTGACCCAGCAATTGATGTCCATTCTCTTCCCCCATCTCTATACGGAAGAGAAAACCGGTAAAAAGATGGTAGCTACATGCCTCACCGGTGAACTCCATGAACTGGGACTTCGCATGGTTACGGACTTTTTCGAATCCGAGGGATGGGAGGCATTCTACCTGGGAGCGAACATGCCCTATCCCGGAATCATTCAGACCATTAACCGCCACAGGGTCAATCTTCTTGCCCTGTCAGCCTCCATGCCGATTCAGGTTGATCGAATAATCCAGTTCATAAGCAACGTCCGGGAACAGAGTGATCACTGGATATGCATCCTGGTGGGGGGATATCTTTTTAACCGTGATCCTGATTTATGGAAACGTGCAGGGGCGGATGGTTTTGCCCAAAACGCGTCCGAAGCCGTAACCCTGGCCACTGAGCTCTGCGATTCAATGTCATGAATATCATCGCCATCTGCAACCAAGAAAACCGTGTCCTTGAAATAATTGAGGATGAGACTGAAAGCATCAAACCCGGAATGATCATCCCCCTTGAAGAGGGGTTACCCCGGATTCAATTGAATGACCAGGTATATTATGGCCGTCTTATCATTCTCGCGGGAGAGGATCGTATCCTCCTGGCTCCAGGAGGCAATCACTCTCTCGAAGAGGCTCTTATCTCCATTACAAACCACTATCGTTTCCGCGTAACCGACATACAGCGAACCGTTGAAATGGAACACGCGGAACAAAAGAGTAAGGATGATGAGACCTATAACAGGCTAACCGAGCTTAACAATGAACTCATAACAACCAGACGGGAACTCTCCCGCAAGAACATGAATCTCGACAGAATAAACCATGAACTGAACGAGGTTAACCGGGAACTTGAATCTTTCAGCTATTCCGTATCACACGACCTGAGAGCTCCCCTGAGAGTCATCACAGGATACATACATCACCTTATGAATCCCGGGGAAAAAACATGCGAAGAGGAACGTTATTCCATCCTGAAAAGGATACATGCAAACGCAAAGCATATGCAGGAGATGATCAACGCTCTTCTCGATATATCAAGACAGACCCGTAAGGAAATTGAACGGTCCCCTGTTGACATCTCATCTATTGCAGAATCAATCATCCATGACCTGAAGAAATATGAACCGGATCGAAGAGTCCAGACTGAGATTGAACCTGGAATAATTGTGAACGCTGATCATGACCTTACCCGTATCGTTCTGGTAAACCTCATCGGCAACGCCTGGAAGTACAGCGCAAAAAAAGAAATTGCAATTATTCGGCTTTACCTGGACTCTAATGGTCGTATCTGCCTGGAAGATAATGGTGCCGGTTTTTCAGAATCAATGAAAGAAGAACTGTTTACCGTTTTCCAGAGGGCCCATGACGAAAAAGAATTCTCCGGGCTGGGTGTGGGCCTTGCCACCGTAAAGCGTATCATACACAGACACAGGGGCAGTATTGAAGCCCGGGGAGTACCGGGTGAGGGCGCGACATTCTGTTTTACTCTGGAGTGACCATGCAATCTGTTTTTCCACCAAAAATCATGATCGTTGACGATAATGAGGATGAGCTCTTTCTCATACAGAATCACCTGAAAAAACTAGATGCGGAAATCATCCCCATCCTTGAATCTGAGAAAGCCCTGGAACACGTTACAGATGACAACCTTGCCCTTGTCATTCTCGATGTCGATATGCCCGGCATGGATGGATACTCCCTTGCGGAAGAGATCCGGAGTCGTCCTTCCTCCCGCTACGTCCCGATCATATTCTACACCGGAGCCTTTCGGAACGAAAGTCACTATTTCAAAGGATATGAGCATGGCGCTATTGATTATATTCTGAAAGACAGCAACCCGTCAATCCTGGTGGAAAAGGTAAAGATAATCCTTGAACTCTTTCTCTCCCGCAGGGAAATCCGTGACTCCGAGGTGCGATACCTGATTTTCAGGGAGGTTAACCGTCTTGAAAATCATCAGACCAACCGGCAAAATCTTTACCATGATGACCAGGATTCCCTTAAAAAACAGCAACCGGAAACCTATGATGACCTCAAACAGAGGTATTTCGAACTTATGTATTCCATGGCCACCAAACAGAAAGGACGTGTCGATTCCACAATACCCCAGCGTCTGAACGAGATAACGACTACTCTTTCAAACCTTGACGGTCGAGGCTCTGATGCTATCTCTTTGCATCTTGATGCCATCAAGATGACCCTCTCAGACGTGAAACCGGAACTCAAGTCGAGTCTCCATGAAGCTGGCAGGATCATACTCCTGGGAATTATGGACCATCTCATTACCTTTTATAGAAGCCGGTATCTTATGAAAAGAGACCTCCCTTCTGGAGGCGCAGGCCGATGAAAAATTCGATCTTATTCCTTTTAATCATTATCGGTACCATCTCGGCTTCTGGTTCTGAATTCCCCAGCAGCGTATCATCCGTTCACCTCTATCAAGACCAGGCTCTCGTAACACGCCAGGCCCGCATTACTCTGAAAAAGGGCATAAATACCGTTACCCTTACCGGTCTTCCCCGTGGGATGAATGACATCTCTGTACGTGCCGGATTACCAGAATATTTTAATGGGACACTTCTCTCAGTTGAAGTGGAGAAAAACCCTCTTCTCACAGAAAGGAGAAAGGAGATTATCAGTATCGAGGAGAAACTGGAAACCCTTCGTAACCGGGACAGAGAACTGATGGACAAACTAAAAATAATTGACCGGCAGGAACAGTTCCTGGATTCTCTTTCGGAATTTCATGCGAAGAAATCGGGAGATGATATCATAAAGGGTCAGGTATCCACTGGGGCCTGGGAAAAGGCCCTGAATTACACAGCCAGGAAATCGGCCTCCCTGAAGACCTCTAAACGATCTGTTATCAAGAAACGTGAAAAACTCGGAGAAGAGATACAGAAACATGAATTTCGTCTTCGACAGCTGACAGGGGAGCCTTATTTCCGGTATTATAACTCCATTAACCAGGACAGGAAGAAGAAGAGCAGCCAGTACGCTCTCCAGGAATATTCCGCCTCCGTTGATGCCTATCGTGAAAAACAGAATTTCCTGTATAATCCTGTTGGAAAGGTTGATTACGAAAAACGGATCATTCTCCGCATACACAGTCGCAGTGATCAGGCAATCTCCCTGAATGTGGAATACCTGATCCAGGGTACCAGCTGGGATATGACCTATACTCTCCGGGCAGATCACGCAGGACGAAAGGTGGAGCTTTCCGTAAATGGTGAGATATTCCAGAAGACAGGGGAAAACTGGAACAACATCCGAATCTCCCTCTCTACTGGTACTCCATCCTACACACTGAACCCCCCGTCTCTTCCTCCCTGGTACGTAACTGTACGGGAGAATATTAGCCACATGAAAAAGAGTGGCTACCCACAAAAAATGGAACAACGAATGGATGACGTTTCACAGCAGGAATTAAAAAAAGAGAGAAGCCCTGCATTCTCCCGTCACGGGTCCAGGGTGGAAATCTCCTTCCCCCATCCCATAACGGTTATCTCTTCCAAAAGAAAGCAGAAAAAGAAGATCCAGAGCTATACCCTTTCCGGAACTGATATTGAAAAGTTCTATTACGAGGCCCTGGCGGGAGTGTCGGAGTCCTCCTATCTGACAGTCCAATTAAAGAATGGAACTGACCTTCCATGGCTGCAGGGTAAAGCACAGGTCTTTCTCTCAGGAGAGTACACCGGAAGCCTGACTATCCCCTTCACGCCTCAGGGACAGAAACAGACTCTCGTTCTGAGCAGTGAACCCTCACTTTCTGTGACCAAGACACTGATTAAGCGGTTCGAGGATTCTCCCGGTCTCTTTGACAAGAAAAAGCGGATATCATACAGTTTTCTCCTGGAAGTGAAAAACGGACTCGACCATACGGCTCCTATTGAACTGAAGGACAGGTTTCCCGTATCCAGAAATGAGAAGATTGAGATAGAAGTTATCGATCTGTCCGAACCATTCGCAAAAGGGGAAACGGACTCAGCTGACTACCACTCCGGGATGCGTCTCTGGAGGTTCAATCTGGCAGCAGGTGCGACCCGAAAAATCACTTACAGAGTTACCATAACCTTCCCCAAAGATATAAACATTGAGGGACTGAGATGAGCGTACGCATTATTCCCAGAAGAACCAAGATCGTCTGTACCCTGGGACCGGCCACGGACGACGAGAATCTCCTCAGGGAGCTGATCCTCGCGGGGATGGACGTGGCCCGACTGAATTTTTCCCATGGAACCCACGATGAGCACCGGCAGCGCATTCAGACCCTCATGAAACTGAGAGAAGTACTGCGTCTTCCCGTGGCCATTCTCCTGGATACAAAAGGTCCGGAAGTGAGGATAGGGACATTCAGTGACGGGAAAACTATTCTGAAAACCGGTTCGACCTTCGTTCTTACAACAGATGAAATTGAGGGTGACGACACCCGGGTTTCCATTACCTATCCCGATCTTCCTGAAGAGGTGGGCAGAGGAAACCGTATCCTTCTGGATGATGGTCTGATCGAGCTCTCTGTTATCTCCACCACAGCAAAGGAGATCGAATGCGAGGTCATTAACGGAGGGTCCTTGAGTAACCGCAAGGGAGTGAACATACCGGGGGTTTCCCTTAAGCTTCCCTTTATCAGCGAAAAGGACAGAGAAGACATCGAATTCGGGATCCGGGAAGGGTTCGATTTTATAGCCGCGTCCTTTACTCGAAATGCCGGAGATATCCGGGACCTGAGAAGACTCCTGGATTCCCTGGACGGCGGACATATGAAAATCATCTCAAAAATAGAAAACCATGAAGGATACAGCAACATTGAAGAGATCATACGGGTATCTGACGGAATCATGGTCGCCCGAGGTGATATGGGAGTTGAAATTCCGTTCGAAGAGTTACCCGCCATTCAGAAGAACATCATCCAGAGATGTTACAGTGCGGGTAAACCGGTTATAACGGCAACCCAGATGCTCGATTCCATGATACGTAATCCCAGACCCACACGAGCAGAACTTACAGACGTAGCCAACGCTGTCTACGATGGTACAAGTGCCCTCATGCTCTCAGGAGAAACATCAATCGGCAAGTACCCTGTTGAGTCCGTCCAAACCATGAACAAGATAGCCATGAAGACCGAGGGCAGCATCGATTATATTCACCGTTTTAACAGCACCCATAACCAGGTCCCCAAAAATGTCACGGCCGCCATCGGCCACGCCACCTGTTCAACAGCCCACACACTGGGGGCCTCTGCCATCATTACGGTGACTAAGTCAGGCTATACGGGAAGAATTATATCCCGCTTTCGGCCCGCCGTTCCCATTATTGCCACAACCATAACAAAACGAGTATATCGCCAGCTGGCCCTGAACTGGGGCGTCCATCCCATTATGTCAATGGAGAAAGGTACAACGGACGAAGTCTTTGACCAGGCTATAGAGCGTTCCATGGAAACCGGAATTATCACAAATGGTGACCTTGTGGTTCTCACGGGCGGGATACCGGTAGGTATCAGCGGAACAACCAATACCATAAAGGTTCATATCGTGGGAGACGTAATCGCCCGGGGAGAGGGCATCAATAATTTCAGAGCCACAGGGAATCTCTGCGTTGTGAATAACAGCTACGACCACCTGGAAACCTTCAATGTTGGAGATGTTCTGGTAATATCGAATTCAACGGATGACATTCTTCCCATGATAAAGAACGCGGCCGCCCTGGTAACCGAAGAGGAATCGAACGATTCAAGAGCCGCCATCGTTGGAAAGGCTCTGGAGATACCTGTCATTACCGGAGTAAGCGGAGCCACGGGTATTCTAAAAAGCGGATCTCTTGTTACAGTTGATGCCGGTAAAGGATACATTTATAGCGGCATCCATTAAGAGGAGAGTCTCTTAAGGGCCTCCTTTATAAGCTTCTCCAGGGAAATGCTCTTCATCTCATTAAGTATCCCATTTACGGTCTGCCTGGCCCCGGACTCGTCGAAACCGAGGGATACCAGGGCTTCAACCGCTTCAAGCATATCCCTTTCTTCTCCGGACCTTTCTTCGGCTTCAAAGCCTTCCAGTTTGCCTGATTTTCTTTTCAATTCAAAGATAAGTTTTTCCGCCTTGCTTTTACCAATACCGGGCACCTTTATAAGCCTGGAAATGTCATCATTCCGAACAGCATGAATCAGATCATTCGTTGAGAGACCTGAAAGGATAGAGAGAGCCATGGAGGGGCCGATGCCGCTGACTCGAAGAAGAAGAGAAAAAAGGTCCCTGTCCTGAGAATTCGTGAATCCAAAGAGACGAAACTGGTCTTCTCTGACGTAGGTATAAATGTTGAGAACCGCTTCCTTTCCCGCTTCGATCTGATTAAAAACCGTTAAAGGGATCTCAACCAGGTATCCTACCCCCGAGACATCAAGGATTACCTCTGTCGGCTTACAGGAGACTGCGATACCTTGAAGACGGGCAATCATGGTATTATGAAACACTTATCAGTCTTCTGAGGAAAGCCTGGACCTTCTCTAATATTCCCGATTTTTCGATGAACTGGGCCTTCTGCAGAGCGAGGAAACCGTCTGAAATCCCAAAATCCCGGATAGCTCTGGTCAGAAAATGTATCCTATCGTCCCGGGAGCCGAGCCAGCTTGTCAACTGGTTGGCATAGATATCCGGTTCGATAAAGATATCCTTCTCCCGGCCGCCACTTTCCGCTATGGCAGAAAGGGAATCGTGGATGAACTGCATCGTCCAGTTATCGTTCATCCTGTGTTCGTTCATCTCCTGGATCATCTTCCTGAACTCATCGGATGCGCTGTCAGAAACGGCCCAGTATCTTTCATATTCATTTTCCCTGAGTTCAAGGTACTCAAGAAACTCCATACATTTCTCCTGCAATGACTGCTCAAGTTGCATCAGGTATCCCTTAATTCAGACTGATTTTTCGCGCCTCGAAGAGACAGTCAAGGGCCCTGTCCGTTTCTCCCTTGAAGAGATGACAGAGGCTGAGGGAGATAAGGTTGTCACTGTCCTTCTCCGCCTCTTCGAGCATATTTATTTTTTCATCCAGTGTTCCATACCGGTCAGTATACACGGCAACGGGTACAGAAGCTATATATTCATCGAACATCCGAAATCCATCGGAGATACGACGGATCCTTTTCAGTTCCTTGACCGATTCATCGATTCTTCCGTTTCTGCGATGGAGTGAATAAATCAGTTTGCGGACGCGTCCATTATCGCTATCTACCACCACAAGGCGATTCAGCATATCCATAGCTTCATCATCCCGGTTATGGTTATAAAACATGATAGCCAGCGCCGTCAGAGCCACCCGGTTCTCAGGCCAGATATTCAGAACTTCGTGAAAATTTGTTTCAGCCGCCTTCAGGTTATTTAAGCGGCTGTAGCAGAGCCCCATCACCTGAATAGAGAGAACAAACCGGCTGTTCAATCTTTTCGATTTTTCCAGGTAGATAATTGCCTTCTTGAATTCTTTCTTTCGATAATAAATACTTCCAATATTAAAGAAGGTGATGTAATCAGATTTGAGGTGCAGGGCTCTTTCATAGGCTTCCAGTGCATCATTGAGGCGATTTAACCTGGAATAAAGGGAGCCCAGGTTTACATAGACATCCCTGTATGCGCTGTCCTGTTTAAGAATGAAATTATATTCTTTTAGAGCCTCCGCAAAGTTACCCTGCTTTTCAAAACTCAGGGCCCGGCTCATGTGATCTATTATCGTATCCATGTAATAACCCTATCTTGATCTGTGTGCTACCACCCGGTTCCTCCCGGTTTTCTTCGCCCGGTACAGGGCCGCATCGGCCCTTTTTATCAGATTCTTACTTTCTTTATCGGAATCCGCGTGATACTGGGCTACCCCCAGACTGATGGTAACACTGAGAGATTTATCCTGACCGGAAAATTCATACTCTACGACGGATTTTCTAAGCCTTGTAGCTATCTCTATGGCATCCTCCATGCTGGTATCAGGAAGTATTACAGCAAATTCCTCTCCGCCATATCGTGCGGGAATATCCACACTTCGTACAAGTCCCTTGAATATCTGTGCAACCTCTTTGAGAACAATGTCTCCCTGCTGATGACCGTATGTATCATTAAAATCCTTGAAATGATCGATATCTGCCATGATCAATGATAGGGGAATGTTCATCCTGTCCGACCGCTTGATCTCCTCCAGAAGTCGTTCCTGAAAGTAATGGTGTATATAAAGACGGGTCATCCTGTCCAGTGTTGCCATAAGATAAAGACGGGAATTTTCTACAGCAATAGCCGCGAATTTTGCGAGGTCCACCAGAAATTCATGGTCACTTTTTTCAAAATCCTGACCTGTCAGTTTCTTTCCCAATATGATAAAACCATTCAAAAGATTTTTCGATTTCATGGGAACGACAAGATGGGGTTCCAGAATCTCAAGGTTATGGGCAACGCCTTTCAGTTCCGGAATGGTTTCAATCTCCGAAAATAAAGCAGCGTCCGGATGTTCAAGAAAATAGTGAATGATGGGAGAATCTTCACTGAATATTATATCCTTGGAAAACCTGTCCTCATCATATCCCTTGGTCATATGGATATAAAAACTGGAGATATCAATATCTACCTGAAGAAGGATAGCCACTTTCTCCACGAACATCTGTCCGATGCAGCTGTAGAGAATCGATTCTACCAGGCTTTCGAAGTCAAGATTGGATGACAGACTAATACCCAGGCTGATAAGATTTTTGAGGTCATATATCTTTCGTTCCTGTGCCTCGATCTTCTTTTCGTACATCTGGAGGCCTGAATCGTTATTAAGCATGTTTTGGCTGTGAGCAGCTGTTTCGGACATTAACCGATTTTCCTGTATCAGTAGAAGGTCTGGTTTCTCTATATCAATCCTATCGGGATTTTCCTTTTCAGCAACAACTAATTTTATCATTATAACTCTTGATTTTTTCGTTTACATAGAAAGACTCTGACCCGTCATGTGTATCGGAATGTAATTCGGAACGTAACTACAGGTTTCTTCCCAATAATGATTGATATTTCAGTTAGCCTGGATGATAACGGCATCTGTCCTGCATACCAGAGTGAAGGTTCAGCGGGAGCGGATCTGTTCTCTTCTAACAGTGAGCCTATCAGAATTGAACCGGGTGAAACAGTTCTTGTTCCCACCGGGATACGATTGGAAATTCCGGAAGGTTATGAGGGACAGATTCGTCCCAGGAGTGGACTTGCCCTGAAACACGGCATAACTCTCCTGAACTCACCAGGAACCATTGATTCGGATTACAGGGGAGAGCTCGGTATCATTATGACAAATCTCGGCAAGAAAACCTTTACCGTAACCCGTGGTATGCGTATCGCTCAGATTGTTTTCGGACAGGTCTACCGGGCAAGATTCAATGAAAAAGAGATACTTAATAATACAAAACGCAACGAAGGAGGATTCGGACATACCGGATTATGAAAAAGCAAAAAAACCCAGTAATGAAAATTGTACCCCTGGGGGGTCTTGATGGGATCGGGAAGAACATAACCATATTCGAGATGAACGATGAGATACTCGTCGTTGATTGTGGCATCATGTTTCCTACCGACGAAATGCCGGGTATCGATTTTCTGATACCTGATTTCAACTATCTCGTTAAAAATAAGAAGAAAATAAAGGGAATCATTATTACTCACGGTCACGAGGACCACATTGGAGCTTTACCCTTTCTTCTGAATGAAATTCAGGCTCCTATTTACGCTACGCGACTTACCATCGGTCTCATTCAAAAACGACTGGAAGAGCGTAAACCAAAGAATATACCTCAGTTCATCGAAATTGAGACCAGAAAGAAAATGATACTCGGAAGCTTTACCCTGGAATTTATATGCGTGAATCATTCCATCATTGACGGGGTAGGAATCTCCATCACGACAGAGCTGGGAACCATAATACACACAGGAGATTTTAAGGTCGACTTCACTCCCGTTGATTCAAAGGTTATCGATGTCAGCCGGTTCGGTGACTATGGCGAACAGGGAGTTCTGCTTCTAATGTCCGACAGCACAAACGCGGAAAGACCGGGATTCACCCGGTCGGAAGCTATTCTCGAGGGAAAACTCTCGAGTATTTTTTCAACCTCTAAGGGACGTATTATCACTGCTACTTTCGCCTCAAACATCCACAGAATCCAACATGTCATTGACGCGGCCGTAAAGTATAATCGCAAAGTTGCCATATCCGGTCTTACCATGCTGAAAAACATTGAGATAGCCCGTTCCCTTGGATATCTGAAGGTAAAAGATGACCTTATCGTCGATCTGGAGGAAGCAAAGTCTCTTCCGGATAAGAAACTTGTAATTATCGGAACCGGTTCTCAGGGTGAACCCATGTCAGCCCTTTCAAGGATGGCAAATGGTACTCATCGTCACTTCAAGGCTAAGTCAGGAGACACTGTCATCATAACAGCCTCAGTGATCCCGGGAAACGAACGGACGGTTACTAAGATCGTAAACTCCCTCATGCGACTGGGAGCAGATGTCCACTATGACCGTGACCCGGATATTCACGTATCCGGCCATGGGTCCCAGGAGGAGCTTAAGCTTATGCTGAGCCTTATCCGACCCAGATTCTTTATGCCGATCCATGGAGATTACAAGCACCTGAAAGCTCACACCCGACTTGCAGAGTCCCTGAATATCAAGCCTTCAAATATGATTACGGCTCAAAATGGCGATATACTTGAACTGCAGAAAAACAGTTTCAAGAAGATTGGATCCCTTGATCTGGTTCAGTACTACGTTGATGGAGACCATATAGGTAATTTAAACGATTCATTGATCAGTGACCGTCACTCGATGTCAAAAAATGGAATCGTGCACGTGACCATTGTCACTTCAGAGGGTCAGCTTGTATCAGAACCGGTTATCTCCATCAGGGGATACTCCGGCATGAACGATCTCCAGCATGTAAAACAGCTGGAGAAAAACGCTCGCACTTCAGCAGAGAAAGCTCTTCAGAAAGACCCATCAGAAAAAAGTCTTGAAGCGGGAGTACGTAAAAGCCTTCAGCACATAATCTATAAAAGATATAATCGTCAGAATCCTGTTCTTTCGGTTAACGTCATAACGGTCTAGGTCATGAATCTCTTCATTGTTCTGATTATCCTTGGTATAGTACAGGGTGTCTCAGAATTTCTCCCCATCTCATCTTCCGGACACCTGGTTATTCTTGAACAGATGGAAAGCTTCCGGATCATTCTGGCAGAGACAGGTGACATTAACCTCCTGATTAACGTAAGCCTGCATGTGGCAACCCTCATCGCTGTGATTATTTTCATGAAAAGTGATATATTCTGGATGATAACCGGCTTCTTCCGGGGGCTTAAGGAAAAAGACCCTTGGAACCCTGAGACCCGGACCATTGCCTTTATCCTTGTGGCTTCCATACCAGCCGTTATTGTTGGCCTGCTCCTAAGGGAGCAGATTGAAAACGTCTTCTCCTCTATGACCGCAGCCTTCGCAATGTTGATCATCAATGGTATCATCCTTATTTCCACTAAAAAGATACCTCTCCGGGACCGACAATTAGAAGAGACAGGCCTTTTCAGGTCCTGTGTCATCGGTCTTTTTCAGGCGCTGGCCATCATGCCCGGAATATCGCGGTCCGGCATGACCATAGCGGGAGGACTTCTTAACGGATTGAAGCCGGCGGACTCAGCCCGGTTTTCCTTTCTCATGTCCGTACCCGTGATCGCCGGCGCCGGGATGTTAGAGGGAACCAGGCTTTTAGGAGGGACTTATCCAGAGGAGATTTATGCGCCTCTTCTCTTTTCCATGGTCATAACGACCATCGTGGCGTTTTTCTCCATCAAGCTTCTCTTCGTACTGGTAAAACGTCTAAGGCTGGATATCTTCGGGTACTACACAATAGCCCTTGGTATCCTGGGATTGACTATCCTCTACATCACAGGGACACTTTGACCTGAAGGCACAGTGGATAATCTGAGGCGCGACCCCACAGGGTCCCACGGAAGGCACGGTTCTGGTAAATGTCACACCTTTTTGATAAAATTTTCAATAAACAGGAAAGCTCTTCCCGGAATGATCTTCCCCTGATCACGATCACGGAACGGGAAAACCTCTCGGAGAAGCTTCCCTGGATCGTGAAAAAGACCATTACCATATACGAGGACGAAAAGGGTTCATCCCGAAGATTTAATTCAGAAGTAAAAACCGATGGAAAGGGAAGCATCCTTCTGGAGCAGTACAGGATGAAGTATCTTCGTGAAAAGGGGAAGAATCATCCGGTCCCGAATGATTCAGGAGAAGAGACATCCAGTGTTTCATCCTCCATCACAGCTGTACCATTAGACATGGAAGAATCATTTCCTTACGAAGAAATCGATCATCTGGAACCGGATCCAGACCCGCCGATAGAAAACTCATCTCCCCCCTGGGAGGAGGTGCAGAATGAGGAACTCATCGACATAACGGACACTATCCGCACTCTGGATGATGAACAACCCAGGGAAATTCTCGACGCTCTTCCCGGAGAAAAAGATGGTAACAGGGTCACGAATGACCCGGTTCAGACAGAGTCCAAAGCATTAATCGCAGATGATTCCGTTTCGTCAGAAGAAGATAATATAACAGAAAACACTGTATTCGATACTATCAAGATTAATCAGGATTATATCATTCCGACATCTTTCCTTTCCAATTCCGTCCCTATCGATCCTGAGAGCCAGAGAGCGGAGATAGAACGTAATTCAAAGCTTCTGGTAAATACCCTGGCCGATTTCAGCATCGAAGCCCGGGTCGTAAACGTGAATCGGGGGCCTGTTGTTACTCTTTACGAAGTTCAGATCGCTTCCGGTATCAAGGTCAGCAAGATCGTGGGCCTTTCAGACGACATCGCCATGGCCCTGGCCGCCTACAGAGTCCGCATCGTGGCACCCATTCCCGGAAAATCGGCCATAGGCGTTGAGATACCGAACCGGGAACGGGAAGACGTAACCATTGGCGACATACTTTCATCTGATGAATATAGCAGGTATCAAGCCCTGCTGAAAGTGGCCCTGGGGAAAGACGTTCTGGGTAATCCTATCATGCTTGATCTAAAAAAACTTCCGCATCTCCTTATCGCCGGTTCTACCGGTTCCGGAAAATCTGTCTGTGTGAACTCCATTATTACAAGCCTGGTTTATAACTATGACCCAAATTATGTCCGATTTATAATGGTCGATCCCAAGATGGTGGAACTCCAGCTCTATAACGGCCTTCCCCATCTTTTGACACCGGTCATTATCGAGCCTCACGCAGCACCAATAGCCCTGAAGTGGGCCACGTATGAAATGGAAAGAAGATACAGGCTCCTCTCCGGAATGAATACCCGGGACATAGACCGGTATAACACTAAGATTCGATCCAGCAGCACTCCTCCCAGCGAGGAGCTCCCCTATATTATCATCATGATCGATGAGCTGGCAGACCTGATGATGGTTGCCCCAAAAGAGATTGAAGGATATATTACCCGCATCGCTCAGAAGGCTCGTGCCGTAGGTATCCACCTGGTACTGGCCACCCAGAGACCCTCCGTTGATGTAATCACCGGTATTATCAAGGCGAACTTTCCGGCACGTATAGCCTTCCAGGTGGCTCAGAAAACCGATTCCAGAACCATCATTGACCAGAACGGAGCAGAGAAGCTTCTCGGAAAGGGGGACATGCTCTACCAGTCACCCGTCAGCTCATACCCGGAACGGATACAGGGCGCCTTCGTGAGCGAAGAGGAGATACTTGATGTTGTAAGCCACCTGAAATCAATCTCCGAGCCGAACTACATCGACCTGGACGCCACTATCTTTGAAGCGGAAGATGAACTTGTTCTGGAGGACAATGGGGACGAACTCTTTAACGAGGCGGTGAAAATCATCGAGGAGACCCGCAAAGCTTCCGCATCCTACCTTCAGCGCAGGCTCAGCATCGGATACAACAGGGCGGCTCGCATTATCGAGCTCATGGAAGATAGGGGATACGTGGGACCCCAGCAGGGAAGTAAACCGAGGGATGTCCTTATTTAAGGGCATATACCTCCACCGTATCCGAAAAAACCGCCCTCTTTGCCCAAAAACCATAGATTCTTTTAAACAGCCAAAAAAATGGACTCCCAGAATCCATTACCCTATCAGGATGAATACCTCCCGGCCGGATTACAACCTTCTTGAAACCTTTCGCAAGAAGATACTTTTTAAAAAGAACCGGGTCGATATCTATACGATGATCGGCAGGATGGCTCTTCTTCCAACGGTCAGAATCAAACCTGAATAAAGGACCCCTGACTGATGGAAGACTCAGGGCAAGTACACCGCCCGGTTTCAGCATTAATTCAAGTTTTTCCAGAGCCTCCCCCGGCTTCTCGAAATGCTCCAGCACGAACCAGGCAGCCACCACATCATAGTTTTCATTCTCCCGATATTCTTCAAAAGACCCTTCCCGGACATCGAGTCCCATGGTCTGACAATATCCCGCGGCCCAGGAGGATATCTCAAGACCCCTGACCCGTGACGCGCCCCTGTTGCGTGCGCAGGTTAAAAAGGTCCCCAGGGCGCTTCCGATTTCAAAGACATAAGGGTCTTTTCTTTTATCCGGAAGCATTTTCAGAATACGATCCATTCGGCGGCAGGATAGCTCGTAAATAACCGGAAAGTCTTCCTCGTAACTCCGTCCGTACTGCTGCTCATATTCCCGAAAGAAATAATCCTTTCCATAACCGCCTCTAAAATATATGGGGTTCGACACGGAACCACAGATATCACACTGATAGTAGCCTGTCCGTTTTTCTTCCCTCAGATTATTCCCGCATAAAGGGCAGGGCCCCATTACCTCATGACTCCTGTTTTCGCTTCTTAGCCGGTTCAACTACGACCGGGACACCCTTTAATCGAGCGTCTTCAAAGGAATGGTACACGATTTCCGCATAGGATTCCGGAACCTCAAAAAAGGAATAGGTCTGATGAATATCGATCTTGCCTATCTGCTTACCGTCTACTCCGGAACGCCTGACGATCTCCCTGATAAGATCACCGGTGGAGATTCTATGGTTCTTGCCTATGTTAATGAAAAGTCGGGCCCGGCCATCTTTAACATCTTCAAAAACGATTTTACCGGATGCTTCTCCCCCAAACATATCTTTACGATTCATGTCAAGGTGGGCAATACTACCCAGGTATTCATAGAGCAGGGCTGCAGCAAGGCGCTTTGTTCCCCCCAGGAGGGGAAGTTTTTTCTTAAGAACTTTTAACAGTTCCAGCTGATCGGTCAGGTCCTCGTTCATGGCAATGTCTAGGATTCGGTCAATTTTCTTTTGAACATTCATGGAGATCCTCACTTGAAGGTTATCCGTACGGATAATGAAATCAGAAGTGATCAATTATAGTAGAAAATATGGGGATATCAAGAAATTTTCTCAACTATCTTCCCTGCAGCGGTATCCGACGTTCCTGACAGTCTCAATGATTGAGTTAAATTCATCTCCCAGTTTGGCTCTCAGTCTGCGTATATGGACATCCACGGTTCGCGTACCTCCAATATATTCCATTCCCCAGATCCTGTTAAGCAGTTCCTTTCTCGAGAAAACGGTCCCCCGGTTCTGGGCAAAGAGACGCATTAGTTCAAATTCCTTGTAGGTCAGCTCAAGTTTCTCCTGGTTCATATAGACCGCGTACTCAGCCGTGTTTATTTTCAGATTTCCCAGTGTCAGGGTATCTTCATCACCCGCCACCCAGAGTACCCTTTCAATCCTACTAAGCAATTCACCTTTCCGGAAGGGATAAAGTATATAATCATTGATAAACCAGTCAGGCCGTATCTCATCGAGGAGATTAATTCTGAGTATCAATATCACAGGAACATCATGAACCTTTTTACGGATCTTTGACAGAATAAACTGCCCATCTTCCATGCTTTCAAAAAACTGAGCGTCCACCAGGAGCAAACGATATTCATCATTACGGATTGGATCTATACTCTTGTAAGTATGGAGGGAATAATCTTGCAAAAAGGAGGCGATATCATTTATGATCTCATGGTCTCGCGTAAGTATTCCAGCCGATTTCATAGAAAGCATCCAGTATCCGATAGAAATATGGGAATTCGGATTATTTGAAACAATATATTTAAAGTACCATGTCTATAAAGCCTCTGAAACTGATGATCAACACTTTTTTATTCCGGCCTTGCCATTTCCCTGTATCGTTCACGTAGACATGAGATGTTTTTTAGCAGGGGACTCTCCGGTATAGATTTCATGAAATGTGTACCGTAGCGTCTATTGACGATCCTGTTGTCCATAATGGCAACGATTCCTCTATCACTTTTACCCCTGATTAACCGACCAAATCCCTGCTTCAATCGAATCACAGCCTGGGGCATTGCATAACTCAGGAATGGGTTCAATCCCATCTTCTCGAGTCTCTCCATTCTTGCCTGATGTACAGGATTATCCGGCACTTCAAAGGGAAACCTCATTATAATGACACCCCTGAGCTGATCACCCGGGAGATCGATACCCTGCCACATGGCATGGGTTCCCAGAAGCAACCCTCCACTGAGGGATCGGAAGCGTTCTATGGCACCAGATGCCTCCATTTCACCCTGGGCAACGACCGGCCTTTCGGTTCTCTCTTTCAATGCGTCGGCAAAGGCCTTGAGGGAGATGTGGGATGTAAAGAGCAGAAGACAGTTTCCGTCCAGGATCTCAACTATTCCGGAAATCTCTTGAAGTGAACGTTCCATATATTCATCTTCATCAGGATCAGGCATGTTTTCCGGTATATAGAGCAGGGTCTGTTCCTGGTAATTGAAAGGTGATGGAACAGAGAGGATATCATGATTTTCGATACCGAGTCTTCGTTCAATAAAAGTAAAACGATTGCTTACGGAGAGTGTGGCCGAAACAAAGAGTACAGAGGAATGATCATCCATGACCTCCCGTTTCATCAGTCCGGAGACGTCAACTGGCTGGGCGTGGCACGCTATCCCGGCGAATAGATCGCTACCTGTTCTCTCTACCCAGTAGACATACCCTTCCATCTCCTGACGAATAAACCTTCTCAATCCGGTGAACCATTGGTAGAGGCCGTTACTAACCCTCTCCAGTATTATATTCATCGACTCATGGCTGTCATAATCATTTAGCCTGCTATTGACGGCATCCAGAAGTCTTTTCAGGACACCGATAATGTCCTCTTCCGGATTAAGTGGTGAACGGAGAGTCAGGCTGCTGCTTCCCGATGGAATCATGGAACCCAGGTTCTCGAAAAAGCGATGAGATGATTTCCAGACCTCCCTGCTCAACTGTTCAATTTCCTCCTTCTCCTTACTCGGAAAGAGAAGAGCGACCTGGAATCTGGTCGAACTCCCTTCAATAACGTGCAGTATCTCCCGCAGTTCTATCGCTTCCAGATGCAAACCCAGCTGACGGGAGCATATATCCTCCAAAGAATGGGCCTCGTCGAAGATCATAACGTCGATGTGAGGCAGGATACGCCGGATCCCCGCATACCCGGAAAAATAGAGGTAATGATTCATGACCAGGAGGTCCGCGTCGAACCAGCGCTTCCTTGCCAGCTGGAAACTACAGCCTCCAAACCAGGGACAGCGATTACCCTGGCACATATCATACTGGCGATTGATCCGGTTCCATGAGGTTTCACTCACATCAAGATCAAAGCGGGTAATGACATTTTTCTGCTGGAAGGCCTTTTCAAGCATATCCATTATTTCCCGGTTTTCTCTTCCAGACTTCATGAGAAGTTCCCACCTGAGACGGCAGGGATAATTGTTTCCTCCCAGGCAGAGTTCCCACTTCAGATCCCGGTCCATGGAGTCCTGTAAGATTCGGACCGCCAGTGGAATATCTCCATCGATAAGCTGTCGCTGAAGAGCCCGGGTTTCTGTACTGACAGCAACACGTTTTTTTTCATATAATGAATATCCGGCAAGGGGAATGACATAGGATAAACTCTTACCCGTACCGGTTCCCGCCTCCATGATTCCATTCTTTTTCGTGAAACAGACCTCTTCAACGAATTCAGCCATCTGGATCTGCTCTTCTCTGCTTTCATAGCCATCGAAATACTTCTGAAGAAGACCCTCTCCACGGAAAACTGATTGCATGGTTGGTGGGAACATGATAGAAATTATTCCTTAAAGAACAGTATCCAAAAAATCTCGGGAGTCATTCTTTCATGCAGACCCTAACAGTGCAATCAAGATCAAAAGATGAACTCATAGATATTACTTCCCGTGTCCAGGACGCTGTCAGGGAAGAAGGCATCGATACAGGCATATGTCTTGTCTACACTCCCCATACCACGGCGGGAATAACCGTTAATGAAAACGCAGATCCGGATGTCAAAGACGACATCATTCTCGGACTCAGCCATCTTGATCTTGAAAAGGTCCCCTTCCGTCATGCTGAGGGAAACTCACCGGCGCACTGCAAATCATCCCTGGTCGGATGCTCCGAAACCTTTATAGTCGAAGGAGGAAGTCTGATGCTGGGAACCTGGCAGGGGATCTACTTCTGCGAGTTTGATGGTCCCAGACGCAGAAAGGTTCATGTGAGAACCCTTCAGGCCTGATCATTATCTCGTAAACTGAAGACTGCTCCTTCGACGTTACCTTCTTCATCGAAGATCGGATTTCCCTGAATAATCAGGTTCACTACGGTTCCATCAGGCCGTTTGACCGCGTGAACAAAATTATCAACAGCTTTTCTGGTATCTGCAATCTGCCTGAAGGGAAGCTTATTGTCATCCAGGGGCTGGCCATCGGTGTCCATAATCTGAAACCGGCTCGAATTGTAATCCAGTGTAATCAGTTCTTTTTCTGACATTCCCAGAATCTTTTCAGCCTCATGGTTTACCATTACGATTTTACCTTCATTGTCCACCATGGTTATGGCAATGGGAGCAGATTTCAATACCCTCATGAGAAGGTCCTGTTCCCTTTTCAGGGCACTCTCCATTTTTTTACGTCCTGTTATATCCACAAAGGAGAGCACAATACCGGAGATCTGGTCCCCTGCTGCTCGATATGGCTGAATTTTCATCAGGAGCCACTGATCATTTACAGTCTGGACTTCGGTCTCCCTGGGATTAAGAGTTCGTATCACCTCGTTGATGTCATCAATAAAGGTGTCATATTTCAGGTTATGGGAAAAATTACTGATAGATCTACCAATATCTGATTTAATTATGTTTATCTGGTTTGTTGACTGAGGGGTAAACTTCCTTATTGTCAGGTCCTTATCCAGGAAGATGGTACCGATATCCGTGCTGTTCAACAGGTTGTTCATATCATCGTTCAATTCAGTCAGTTCTTCAATTTTCTTCTGGTACTCTGAATTGACGGTGATGAGCTCCTCATTTACAGACTGTAGTTCCTCGTTTGTACTCTGGAGCTCTTCGTTAGATGATATGAGCTCTTCATTCGTGGCCTGAAGTTCCTCGTTTGATGTCTCAAGCTCTTCAATTGTTGAGCGAAGGTTATCTCTGGTGTACTGTAGTTCCCTTTCCAATTCATCGATATGGTCCTTTACGCTTTCATCCATATTGAAAGATTGAGCTGCAACTTCATCTGTAATATTATCTTCAACGGTCTGGAAAGTTATGACAAAATACCGGGTACCCTTAAGACCCTGGAAAACCCGGATACTCATATTTATCATCCGGTTTCCTTTGCTCCCCTGGAAAATGATGTCCCTGTAATGGACGTCCCGGTTTTCCTCCTGGACGGTTTTCAGTCCCTGGCTCATGGGTACCGTAAGATTAGAATTCGCCATCTTAAGTATATCCAGGTTCATCTTCCCGAAAGGAAGCTGCAGGTATTCATTCACGTCACCGAAGATGTGAATCACCTGTCTCTCCTCGTTTACCAGTACGGAAGGAGGGATAAACTGTTCCAGAAGCCGTTCATAGAGACTTAGGTCACGTTTACCCATCTGACTCTGTTCAATATACTGTCCTTTCTGAACATTTCTTCCCACGATTGGAGCGGTATTCCTGGATGCGGGTATCTCCTGGTAATCGAGGTTGATATCCTTTGGCTTGACGCTACCAATATATGAATAGATTTTCCATTTGGAATCGTAGATGGAAAAATAATTACTGAACTCGCCCACGGTTTCGCTACTGCCGAGAAACAGGAAAGCGACAGGATTGAGAGAAAATTGAAAATTAGTAAGGACCTTCTTCTGGAGAACATTTTGAAAATAGATCAGCATGTTCCGGCAGCTGATCAAATCTATCTTGCCGAAGGGAGGGTCCTTGAAAACATTATGGTAGGCGAAGATGACCTTCTCCCTTATCTTTGGGATAATCTGATAGCTGTCACCCTTCTTGTAAAAGAATTTGTTCAGCCTTTCAATATTCGCGTCAGCGGCAATACTCTCCGGATAGATCCCGTAAGAAGCGATCTCCAGAGCGTCCCTGTCAATGTCCGTGGCAAAAACCTTAACGTCGTTATTCAGTTCATTCTCTTCCAGAAACTCAAGAATCATGATTGCCAGACTGTAGGCCTCCTCTCCGGTTGAACACCCCGCGACCCACACCCGTATCTGATCAAAGGGACTCTTGCTGTTTGCAATCTCCGGAAGCACCTTTTCCTTGATTATCTCGTAGGCTTCCGGGTCGCGGAAGAAACTGGTCACGCCGATCAAAATTTCCTTGTACAGGATCTGGATCTCATTAGGCGATTCTTCCAGGTAACGGACATAATCGGAAAGCTTTTCAAACTGGTTGATTCCCATTCGTCGTTCAATTCGTCGGATGACAGTGTTTTCCTTGTAGAAGGAGAGATCAATACCTGTCTTTTTCTTAATGAGAGCCAGAGTCTTGGAAAGGCTGTTTCTCTCCGCAGAAATCGCGTGCTGCTGTGTCGTTGAAATAGAAAGCTTCCCTGTTGTGTAATTCTCCAGCTCCCCTGACATCTGATCGGGAGACAGAATATAATCGACAATTCCGGTCAGGATGGCGCTTCTGGGCATACCATCGAATTTAGCCGTCTCTTCGTCCTGGACCATTACCATTCCGCCGGCTTCCTTTATCGCGCGTACACCCCGGGTACCATCACTTCCGGTCCCTGAAAGTATGATCCCGATGGCATGCTCCCCCTGCTCCTCGGCCAGGGAACGAAAGAAAATATCTATGGGCAGGTTGAGTCCATGTTCCCGTTCATGAAGGAAGAGCTTTCCATGAAACAGGGTCATGTTCTTTTTCCTGGGGATCAGATAAATACTCCCCGCTTCCACCTCCATCCCGTCCTCTGCGCCGAAAATTTTCATTTCCGTATGCCTGTTCAGGAGTTCACCCATAAGACTTTTATAATCAGGAGAGAGATGCTGAACCACTACAAAAGCCATGTTACGGCTCTGTTTCATGTTATCAAAGAAGTCCTCAAGAGCCTCAAGTCCACCGGCTGAGGCGCCTACTCCGACTATATAAAAAGGATATGTATGTTCGTCGCTCATCGCTATCGTCCTTGTTCAGGGCTTCATTTACGCATTCTGCGTCTCGCAGAGAATACTGAAATGAATAGAAGAACCTCTTATTTCGTTATTCTCTATCCAGAGCCATCCTCCCAGGAGTTCTACCAGACGGCTTGCCAGAGTGAGACCGAGTCCCAGACCCCCGTACTTTCTTGTCAACCCCTCATCTCCCTGTGATAAGGGCTGAATCATCCTGTCCCGTTCCTTTTGATCGAAACCGATTCCGGTATCACTGATGATAAAATGGAGCTCTTCCTGTCCATAAATAATTTTTGTCCTTTCCAGGGATATTCGTATCTCCCGTCCTCAGTGAACTTTATGACGTTCGAAATGAACTTCATTAATATCGACTCAACCTTATCGGCATCACAAAGGAGAGCGGGGGTATCCTGTCATCAATGGAAATCGACATTTCAACTCCCTTGTCATCTGCGGCTTCTTTAAAGATAGAGACCATGTTTCGGGTCATCTCTGCAAGAGATACCGGACTTCTTTTCACGGGAGTCTGATTCAACATCAGGTCCGTGGTATCGAGAATATATACTCATTCACCATCAATTACCGCTAAATGATAGTACGCAATGATCGCAGATGCGTCAAGACTTATGATTTGTATCCATTTCATTTTTTTTGAACAAATCTTTCTGGGCCTTTCGCCCCCTTTCGCTCTTTTCAACATACAAGGAATTCCCCTGCAGGTCCCTGCCGGTCAGATACATCATGGTAGAATGGGTTGAAGGTGAAGGGGTAAATACCTGTATGGAACGTGGCTGGATACCGAGCATTTTACGGCAATAATGTTTCAATTCTTTCATCTCTTTCAGTGTTGTGCCAGGATGGGCGGCTATAAAGTAATAGGTCAAAAACACCTTTTTACCCGTTTCTTCTTTAATGCTTTCAAAAAGTTCAATAAAATCCTCCATCTGTTTTATGGATGGCTTGTTCATGAGGGAAAGTATGGTATCCGATACATGTTCTGGCGCGAGACGAAGTTGGCCTGAAACGTGATGCAGAACCAACTCCCGCAGGTACTCCTTTCCACGTTTCTTATCCTTTAATACAAGATCATGCCGTAAACCTGAACGGACAAAGACGTTTTTTATTCCGGGACGAGACCTTACGGTTCTCATAAGATCTATGAGAGGACCATGATCAACCCGAAGGGTTTCACATGCTCTGACTCCCATACACCTGCTATCCCTGCAGGCGCCGGAAGAAATCATTTTCCCGCATTCCATCCCATACATGTTGGCCGTAGCACCCCCCAGGTCATCAATATTTCCCCTGAATTTCGGATGGCATGCTATTCTGTCCACCTCATCCACTATGGAATCCACGCTTCGGGAGATGACCCTCCTCCCCTGATGGATGGCGATGGAGCAGAAAGAGCACTCGCCGTAGCATCCTCTGTGGGTTGTGACGGAAAAACGTACCGTCTCCAGGGCGCGAACCTTACCCATTTTCTCATAAAAAGGATGTACAATCCTTTCGAAATTAGAAGCGTAGTAATCGTCCAGTTCAGAGGAGTCAGGCCACTCGGGAGGAGGATTATGAACACAGAAACGGGTATCCTGCTTCTGGGCAAGACCGGTCGCTGTCACCGGGTCCTGGCCGGCGTAAAGTTCCCTGTGCATTCGAATAAATTCATCCATGGAACAGGCCGTCTCTTCCCAGGAAGGAAGAACCTGGTATCCTTCCGGAACCACATCGGAAAGGTAACAGATTCCCCGTATTCTCTTACCGTCTCTACCGGAGGCCAGGCACCGGGACAGCTCCAGGGTAGTTTTTTCTCCCATTCCGTAGATCAGGTAATCGGCCCGACTGTCAGTAAGGATCGATCTTCTGATGGAATCGGAATGATAATCGTAGTGAGAAAAACGTCTGAGGCTGGCCTCGATCCCTCCAATGACAACCGGTTTTCCGCTCCTGGAAAACCGGCGAATGGAATTACAGTATCTAATCACGCTCCTGTTGGGCCTCAGGCCGTTCATTCCCCCCGGCGTAAGATCGTCTTCCCTACGCGGTTTTCCCAGGGATGTATAATTGGAGATCATAGAATCGACGCTTCCGCCGGTTACGGCCCAGAAAAGTTCCGGTTCTCCCAGCCGCATAATATGATCCCTGGACTCGGGATCTGGCTGGGCGATAATACCTGTTCGAAACCCCTTCCGCTCCAGGTAACGGGCCACCAGAACCATACCGTCCGTGGGCACGTCAATATAGGTATCTCCGCTTATAAAAATGATATCAAGGGAATCCCACCCCCGCTCCCTCATCTCCTCGGGCAGTGTGGGCAGCAGCATGGAGGTATCCAGCTTCCAGCTACAGTCTGAAAGGAGGATAGGTGTCTGTCAGGCCGGTAAGAAAAGCCATAAGACGTGTATTATAACGGAACAGACTGATTGTATACTCAAACAGGTAGTGGGGCCACCGACCCATAATGAGCACAGAGATCTGGCCTGCCAGGTATACAACGGGGATAGTCAATGTTAAAGCTGAAGCTACCATTATGTGAGGCAGAGCCGGCACGAATATACCGATACCGGTTATCCTCAGGAAAGCTAACAGCCTGGAATGTTTTAACGGATATGTAACGTCGAACTGGAGAGGATAGTCAAGATCCGGTTTTCCGGTAAAAACCGGATACTCTTCGACTATACCGAGAGTGTAGGCCATGATCGTAGACTGGTAACGGAGCGTATTCTCCAGAATAGCTGAGAAGTCCTCCATGGTCTCTCCCCGGCCAATGACGATTAACTGGTTCAGAAAACCGAGGATGGCCGAGAGTATATTATACACGAATGCAACAATAAAATGAGGAACCAGGAGTGTCTGCACGATAGGTATGACACGAAACAGGGCACCGAGACGTGAATTTTTCAGGGAATAATCGATAGAGAAAAAGGTTGTTCCTCTCTCTCCGGTTGTACCTGAGGCTGAAAGCCGATCA
The DNA here is from genome assembly GCA_964645775.1 of uncultured Leptospirales bacterium. GTDB lineage: Bacteria > Spirochaetota > UBA4802 > UBA4802 > UBA5550 > CAZYBU01. The sequence goes on from CAZYBU010000004.1 coordinate 46,340, forward strand.
TCCACTGGTTCCAGATCAAGATCTTCATAGCTTCGAGAACCAGAATATTCCACCGATTCTACGACTCTATCCATCTCCATCCCCGGAACAACAATATCCTCTTTATCTTCATCATAGACGGCCAGTTCATCAACATCTTCACCAAGATCTATCTCAGGCAGCTCATCGACTTCATCTATGATAAGATGATCATCTTCTTCACCGGTACTGTTCAGTATCTCTTCTGCTTCATCAATCTCAGAAGTAAGTTGATCCATATCGATGGAGGGATCCAGTTCCTCAATCGTCAGCTTAAGATCTTCCTCATCCTCTTCATCCGGCTCTTCGCTTTTGGAGTAAATCAGATGTTCATCAATATCATCCATGGTCAGGCCGGCGTCTTCAAGGGTGAGGTTAAGTTTTTCATCCTCTTCATCCAGATCTTCACCCTGCTTTATCTCTTCATCCTCTTCCAGATCGATGTCCAGGGATTCAAGATCAAGGGTTATGTCTTCTTCATCGGATGATTCCCATGGTTCCGCTTTTTCCGGTTGTTCGCTATCTTCATCCGGTTGTTCACCCATCCTGATCTCTTCGTCCTCTTCAAGGTCTATATCCAGGGAATCGAGATCAAGGGTTACGTCCTCTTCCTCTTCAATGGGGAGATCTATCTCTTCAACCTCCTGGCTTTCCTCTATTCCATCCAGGTCCTCTTCATGGGCTTCACCGACCTTGGGGGTATCGTCCTCCTCCAGGTCTATATCCAGGGAATCAAGATCGATCGTTATATCATCTTCCGTTTTGGAATCGTATCCTTCCACATTTTCATGACTGACGGTTTCATCTTCATAGTCATCACTTATAACTGTTTCACTTTCATCTTCCGTAAGTTCCACGTCATCACCGGAATCATAGACAGGTACATCCTCAAAGCTCTCTTCTTCCAGCTCGTCTATAATTGGGGAATCATCCGCCATCAGGCCGCTTTCATCTTCCCTTTTGGCCCTTACCTGCTTCTCTATCTTCCCGCTTTCATCATTCTCGAAAACCTCATCAATATCAATCTCATCGGGAAGATCAAAATCCTCTTCGGACGTTTCTGCTTTATGTACTGACTCTTTTTCCTCTGTTTCCGGCTCTTCTGCCTCCCCGGGGGCTTCGTCAATGTCCAGATTCAGATCATCAACATCGACATCGAAAAGCTCTTCTTCCCCGAAAGTCTCTTCTCCAGCCTCAGCATCCAGATCCTCATCATCCTTTACAGGAAGGGTTTCTTCCTCTTCTGAAAAATCCGTTTCCAGGTCAGCTTCCGACAGGTCTTCTTCAGGTTCTAACTCTCCGGTAACCGGTTCCTCGGCTTCAGGTGAAAATTCCTCCTCTTCATATTTTTCAAACGCCTCATCACCTGGTTCTTCATCTTCCATAAGGCTTTGATCACCGAGAAGATCACCTATCTCCTCACCTGATACCTCTTCATTAACGGGTTCTTCTGCTTCCTGTTCTACCATTTGATCGGAAGGTGTCTCGCGGAATTGAAGAGCATGGCTTTCGGCAGGATATCCCTCCGCTTTTCCATACTCTCCCTTTTCCAACGATTCAACATGAACAGGTTCACCTTCTCGGCGATTGTCTATTATGTTTTCATGCTCGCATTTTGGACAATTAAAGGCAAATTTCTTATCTTGAACCTTTTCATCATCTACGGCGAACGCTGCGCTACAGTTCGAGCATCTGACAATCATTCAGAACTCCTGATTTTTATGACCGCCCCGGATAGTATTTTTCATTTATGTTATGCTGGATAATCAGTGGCGCTATAAGCACAAAGAGGATCATGTACCACTTGACGTCTCTCCCGTTTATCATCTCTGATTTCTGCAGGTATTTAAGATTAAGGTACAGTCCCCATATTCCCAGGGTAAAAACGGTCAATAGAATATTTATAACAGGATCGTCACCAAACAGAGAACTTGTTCGCGTAAGCCACCAGAGATAGTAGATTCCCCCTGTAATAATCAGCAGTAATAACAGCACTACCAGATTATTTTCTGGAATGTACTCATGCATTATCAAATTCCTCTCCAGACAGATTGTATTGTCTCATCTATATTAACGGCCCGATTTTATTACAATCTTGACTACTTTTCAATCCTGGCAAAGAAAATCTTCTTTCCAATATCATGATATTGCTTCATGATCATCATTGAGTCCGATTCTCTGTCCATTATAACATAAACCGGTCCTGTACGACAACAGATAATTTGTCATGGTTGAACATCAATTCCTTAATGAAGACCCCACAGACTGGATCCTGAACTCAGAAGACCCATCCCTTCGTCTCAGGGTCCACCGCGACCTCCTTGAAAACACCACGCCGGCTTCCCTGAGGGAGGAGACTGAAGCCTTTCTGGGAATGACGGGAGGGATACCACCCGGTAAAGAGAGTGAACCGGATCTGCTTTATATTGGACGTATATGGACTTTTGCTGAGGGAGTTTACTGCGGACTCGACATCAATAATGAAAGTATACACTTCGCAGGTAACTGGATATGTGAAAAATTGCAGAATTCCGGGGGTGGTTTTACCTTCAACTGGGATCCACCCCTGGCCGATGCTCAGAGAACCGGTGAACTGGCCTGGTACCTGATAAAAGGCGGCTTCCGGGACAGCAGGGTTGAAACGGCCATTCAATGGATTCTCAGCCACCAGAGGAAAGACGGAGGCTGGCTCCATGCCCCCAATGCCTCCTGGAGGGATCTCCTCGGCCTTATTCTTTTCAAGAAGCCCGGGAAAGGCCTTGATCTTGAATTCGAAAGGGGAACAGGTAGCTGTCCCTACGCCACTCTTGCATGTCTGAAGGCTCTCATGGCCCACGACCATTTCTCCCATGGGCGGCAAATTGAGAGGGGCATCAATTTCATGCTTGAACAGGGTCTCCTGCCGGGAAAAAAGTTTCCCACGGTACCGGCCCGCAGGTACTGGAACCGCAGACCCCTTCTTCCCGGGGTTCCGGTTCTTACCCAGCTTGACAGTATCTCGCTTCTTGAAACATGCATACAAACCGGCCACATGAAACACCCTGCATATACGGATATATTCAACTACCTGATGTCTCTCCAGGGCAATGAAGGCAGATGGCATTGCCTGAACCGCTCTGACGGTATGCTTCATCGACCGAAGATAGAACTGGACAGATGGGTGACCTTTCGGGTCTGTCTGATGTTAAAAAATCTTTCGATCAATTCTTAAAGGCATATCCTACAGATAGGATGAAACTGAGATTATGAAAACTGGATTTTTTTTCTGCGGGGTATGACCGTCCGTTCTGATTATTATTCAGAGTAAAGGGGGTTTTCTGGTTTATAAGGTACATGTTCCAGTCAAACCCCAAAGAGAGAAAAAAACCGCCGCTGAAAAATATTGAAAAATTCAGTTCCGCCCCGAAAGTAAGCATATGGAGAAGCTGTTCATCGACTGAACCAGTCAGGTCAGAATTAATAAGTTCCCGGGCTATCGGGGCCGCCTGATATCCTCCGAAGGAATACCCGATGACCGGATTCAGGGTAACATCCCACCGTTTTCTGTTTGTCAGGTGGCCAACAGGCCCCACTGCCACAGTCATACCGCGATAAAGGCTCAAACTCCAGTTTTCAAAATCAGATCCGAAACGGGTCCTCTGCTGAACAAAGTCCCCTTTGAGTTTAATCTTAACACCCAGGTGATTGATGGGCATATATTCGAAGGCTACACCGGCGCTGAAGTGAAGATGGGAAAGCCAGAGTTTCTTGTATGTATCTGTTACAACTTCATATACGGATGATTCAACGAAATCCTTTTCCCGGGCTATACCTGGACCAACGACGCCTCCTACAGATATTATGGCAGTAAGAATCATTTGCCCCTTATGGGCGCCCTCAGGTTCTTTCTCCAGTTCATCGAAACGGGATTTCGCAGACAGATGAGCAGTCAAAAACAGGAGAATCATGATTAATAGAAGTCGTTGTTTCATGCAGTATTGTTCGTTTCAAGGGATTTACACGAAAATACCAAAAGGGGCCGCAGGAATCTACTTAATTTTCATAGCCAACAGAGTAATATCATCATGTGGTTCCGTGCCTTTCATAAACCGTTTTACATCCTTTTCTACAGTTTCCACAAATGCATCCGGCTCAAGCTTCTCCAATCCCCTTATCAGATCAATGAACCGTTCTTCTCCATACTCATTACCCTCTTTGCTCATGGCTTCGACAACACCATCCGTATAAAGAACAAGCATACTGCCTGATGGGAACGTTTTTCTATGAGACGAAACCAGACGAGTGAAGGTTTCCCGTCCAGCAGCTCCCAGGGCGATTCCGCCTCCCTTAAGTTCCTTAACATCTCCAGACTCAAGGAGATAAGCGGGATTATGTCCCGATGACACGTATTCCAGAGAACCCTGCTTCGGATCGAATATACCGTACCAGATAGTGACAAAAAAGTTACTTTCAGTATGAAGATAGAGATAATCGTTGATCTCTTCCATAAGATACTTGATGGAATCACCTCTCCGGGTATGGGAATAGACCAGTGTGCGAGTCATGGCCATGACAAGCCCCGATCCCACACCATGTCCTGAAACGTCCGCTATAACAAGTGCCAGTTTTCCGTCTTCCAGAGAAATAACATCATAGTAATCCCCTCCCGCCTCGGTCTGGGCCTGGTAAAGGGCTCCGAAATAGACATTCTCTATCTCAGGAAAGATATCTGGCAGAAGAGTCTTCTGAATGGCCTCGGCGGTTTTCAGCTCATTTTCCATCCGCTCCTTGATGATCATCTCTTTTTGTGCCTTCTCCAGATTCCCGGCCATGTTGTTCATGGAGTCCGCCAGCTGTCCCAGTTCATCGCTACCACCCATGTCAATCCGGGTATCCAGTTTACCCTGACCAATGGAACGGGCCGCCTCATTTACCCTTGTAATGGATCGAACAAGAAATGTGGGAAAAAATATAGCCAGGATCGCCACACGAATACCAATACTCAGTATGAGGTTGATCAGTTCCTTCCGGTTTTCCATCAAGCGGGCATGAAAGGATTTCCGCAGAATATACAGCCCGGCAATTCCCGCAAGATCGCTCCTGAAGGCAAGCAGGTTAAGTTCATGGACGTTCTTATCAGAATCGATTCGGATGCCTCCCTGTTTTTCCAGATAGTAATAGAAGTTTTTCCAGATATCCTCATCATTCTTTTTTATCCGGGGAGTAATTCTAAACTTGTCCATGGTACGATCGGAGATCTCTTTTACGTCTGAAAGAAAAAGGCCCTGTTCATTTATCTTTCCATTGAGGCTGGCAAGGTAGAAGTCACGTATATCCCTGTACTGTTCGTTACCGATTCTTCGGGGGCGATAATGAAACCAGAAGAAACTGAAGATTTTCCCGGTAAGTTCCGGTTTATCTAAAACAATACGGTAGGTAAACTCTACCTGATTGTTAACCAGCTTCCGGATACTGATTTTTCGCAGTTTTTGTCGTTCCTTCTCCAGGGTTTCTGTATCCCCGCTAATGGATCTGGATTGATTTTTATACACAAGATATCTGTTGTAATAAGCCCTGTCTCCCTTTCTCTCAAATAGAGGGTATCCTACGATGACAAATTCATCTTCAGACTCTTCTCTTCCCCTGGAGAAGACCAGATGAGTATCAACATTGACGTTATTCATAAAATAATTCAGGATAGTCGGCTTTAGAAAAGGATCCACTGGATAGGTATCCAGGATACCTTCGGTAGTTCGGTTAAAGTATATGAAATTAGACTGGTGTTTGCCTTCCCATCCGAGATTTATATCACGGATGTTCAGATCAATAAGAAAGGCGATATCATAGTTCTTTTCCGAACCGATGATACGCGCGAGGTATTCCGTGGCCTCTTTCAGATGACGGGCCTTTGCCCTGTAAAGATATCGCCTTCTGGCCTGGGAGAGCTTCCCGGCATCCTTCTCCTTCAGTTCTTTATCTATGGCCAGATAGGATACAAGGTTTTCATCACATCCCTTGATGACAGGACCGGCCATCCTGTGCATGGTCTCTCGCATTTTCGATTCATGCTGATTAAAAACCGCAAGGGCAATGACAGCTGCCACAACGGATGTTGCCCCGATCATTACCAGTGCTATTTTAAACCGGATACTAAACCTGATGGGGCGGGTTTTTCCGCTCTTAAGTTTCATTTGCCCCTGTTCTTCTCCCCGCGAGAGACCATAAAGTTATAGAGAGCAGAGAAAGCAGCTCCCAGGATAAAACTGTCTATGATCACATAGATGGTATTTATTCCAACAGCCAGAAGACGTCCGCCGCTTGACAGTTCGCCTGACAGAATGGAAAAACCGGAAGGGTGTATACTCTCAAAAAGCTTTACGACTTCGGCCCCGAATCCGTTGAAGAAACACCAGATAAATAGACCCAGCATGGGTACGGCAGAGACAACCACCACCGAAAAAGTAAACCATTTGATATTAAGTTTCATAGCTTCTCCTCTGATTCCTTCAGGGTAAACCGTAATTCAATTGTATTATTACCATTCCAGAATCTCTGGATAAGAGAATCTGTCAGTTTTCGCACCATGTATATACCCAATCCTCTATCCGCACCCTTTTTCATATGTTCTTCCGGATCAACCTCAGGGGCATGATCCGGGTTAAAATTATGCCCCTCTCCTGATACAGCAATGACCAGTTCTTCTCCGTTAATACCGGCACTGCAACTAATCGGGCTTCTGTTAAACTCCACTTCATGATCTATCCGGTTGATGATAATCTCGTAGACGGCCAGTTCTGCACGGTCCCTCAAGTCCTCTGATAAACCCTGTCTAACCATCCACTCATTCAACCGTTCTCTGAATTCATCGGCCTGACTGTACTGACGGCGGATAGTCTGATTAAAGGTTTGCATCCAGAGCGTCAGATTGCGTTAATAGCGGATTTTTCATCACTGTATGATTCAAAGAGATTATCAAAACCGAGCAGTTTGAAAATCTTTTTAACCTTGTCATTCATGGAAGCCATGACCATCTTGCCCCCTTTCCGGTTCAGTTCTTCATTTGTGCTGATCAATACGCCCATACCGGCACTGGCTATGTAATCAAGATCCGGCATAACACATATAATTTTTTTAGCCCCCTTGTCGATTTCGGTTTTCAGCCGAGAGGCGAAACCGGGAGCAGTCTCCGCGTCTAAACTGCCGCTGATGCGCACGATCACAATTTCGTTCTTACGTTCAGATGAATATTGCAGTTTACCCATATACTATCTCCGAATTAATCTTCTAATTTTGCAGGATACCCGGTGATATCCCGGATTTCATCATAGAGAGGTTTCAGACGTTCGTAAAGCCTCAGGTAGACCTTTTCATAGAGGTCGTTATACATTTGACGGCTTTCACTGTCTGGTTCAAATATCCTGCCCACCCGTGTCATCTCCGAAACTGCCTGTTCAAAGTTAGGATGAATTTTAAGTCCCACCATCGCATCCATGGCTGCACCCAGAGTGGATGTCTCATAAGTATGGGGCCGTTCCGCGGAAAGTCCAAAGATGTCAGCGGTTATCTGCATGGCCACATCGCTCTGGGAACCGCCACCGGATACCCGCAGTTTTTCAACAGGGATCTTGTTCCTCTTTTCCGTTTTTTCAAGGCCCTCTCTCAGGGCATAGGCCAATCCCTCCAGAATTGACCGGTAAATATGAGCCCTGGAATGAACATCTCCAAAGCCGATAATGGCTCCCTTTGCCTCCAGGCCCGGGACTTTGACCCCGGGAGACCAGTAAGGCTGCAGAGTTAACCCCATGGATCCCGGGGGAATGTCACGAATCATCTCATCAAAAAGTTTCTCAGGGGCGATACCCCGCTTATCAGCAATCCTCTGTTCCTTCTCGCCGAATTCCCGCTTGAACCAGCTCACCATCCAGTATCCACGGTAGATCTGTATCTCTGTGCTGTACCATCCGGGTACTGCACTGGGATAAGGCGGAATAAAGGGTATAATCTCCACGTATTCTTTTGTGGTTGTGTTAACCGTGGCTGTCGTACCGTAACTGAGACAACCGATTTCAGGCGAGAGGCAGCCGGAACCGAGCACCTCGCAGGCCTTATCCGTGGCTGCCGCAAGCAGGGGGAGTCCTTTCGGGATACCTGTTTCACGGGCTGCGGATGGACTAATGTATCCCATTATTTCCGTTGGCTTCACAAGGGCTGAAAGCTTTTCAGGCTCAATAGGAAACATCTTCCAGTACATATTGTTTCTCGGGGCCCATGCCTGATTCTTGAAATCGAAGGGAACGTAGCCTACCTGACTGCCCGAGGAATCAATAAATTCATCCGTAAGTTTATAGACAAAATAACCGGAGAGAAAAAGAAACTTGTGAGTTTTTTTCCAGATATCCGGCTGGTTTTGACGTATCCAGTTAGCCTCACTCTCCCGTATGCTGTACTTAACTGATTCCAGCATGTTTACGGCTTTCAAAGCCAGGGAGAGGGGAAAAGATGGCCAAGATTCCACTTTCGCGCTTCGTCGGTCAAGCCATACGATGGCGGGCCGCAGAGGTTTCCCCTTCTCATCCAGGTTCACCATGGTGTTTCTCTGCGTAGTCAGGGTTACTCCCTTAATGGAATTCTTGCTGATCTTTGTTTCGCTAAAGAAACGTTTGCAGGTTTTCTTTAAAATTTTCCAGTAATACTCAGGGTCCTGTTCAGCCCATCCAGGATGATCAGAAACATAGGGTTCAATGGGGGTCTTAATCATATCACGAATCTTCCCCCGGGGATCAACTGTAGAAACACGTATCGACTGGGTACCTGCATCGATTACAAGAATCTGTTCATTTGCGGATTTGCGGGTAGCCATCCACTTCTCCTCAAAAGAGATACCTTCAGAATAGCATAGAGCCTCTCTGAAGAACAAGGATTCGTAATCTGGACAGGGCTCAGGATCCCTTGATAGCAGACAGAGCTTCTTCGTTGGTCTTCATTATCTGAACAAAATCAGATATACCAACAATTTCCATTACCTTCTCAAAATGATCTGTCATCCCTACGAAAAAAACCTTACCGTTCCTTTCATTGAGATCCTGAATAATATTGATTAATGTGGCTATGCCGGATGAATTGATATACTTCGTCTTTTCAAAATTGATGATCATTGCGTCGAGCGAATATTCAGACTTAATATTTGCGTAATGCTTCTTCACTTCTACGTCAGCATCCGAAGTCATATCCCCTTCAATCAATAGTAAGGGTATACCCTGTATCTCGTCCGTGGTAACTGCGCATTGATACTTCATGTTTTATCTCCACAAACTGATTCAGCCAATGATCCTATCGTATAGTAACAAATGTCAAGAAGTAAAACGATCCTGTAGTTCCTTCTGGTGCTCCATAATCTCCTCTTCAAAAGGCGCCATTTCCCTTGCTTTCTCCAGAACCTTTTTCGCGTTCTCGTAATCTTTCCGTTTCAGCAAAATATATCCGAGAGTGTCAAGGTAAGCGGGATTAGCCGGATTATTCTTAAGGACCCGCTTAATAAGGTCCTGTGACTCAACGGTCTCTCCCTTCTCGCTTGCAAGAAGGTACGCAAGCGAATTAGCAGCGGTTGCGTTATCAGGCTCCCTGACCAGTATTCGCCGATACTGATCAATGGCTTCATCAATCTTTTTCTGCTGGTACAGACCATAAGCCTTGAGGTTACGTGCCGCTCGATGGGTCCTATCCACGGAAAGCACCTGGTCCAGATGTTCTTCCGCGGTATCGTATTCTCCCAGGTGAATCAGCGTCAGGGACAGGACAGTTCGGACCGTGAGGTCTTCCACGAAATCAAAAGGGAGGCCCAGTACCCGGTAGAGATACTCCCGGGCCGATTTGTAAAGTCCAAGACGACTGTACGCAAGTCCCAAATTATAGAGTGTCTCCGGGTTCTGCGAATCAAGGACTTCGGCCGACTTCAGGTCCCGTATCGCTTCCGTATAATCTCCTGTAAGATAGTTCTGGAGACCGGAATCCAGAAGGCTTCTCAGTTTATTTACTCGTTCTTTTTCATCCATGAGCGGCTTTTCCCGGTAAGGGTATCCAGAAGAGCATAATCCGTACAGTCCACCATCATGGGAGTAATTGAGACACCTCCCTTTTCAATAACAGTCACATCTGTCCCCTGAGAATGTATGGATATGGGTTTTCCGTTCAGGGTCATGGTTATATCACCGTTTGCCCTGTCACTTCGGAGGTAGGAATCGACGTATTTACGGTGTCCAATCCCTGTAAATTCCACAAAGGAATATTCGGAGGCGGGAACATCAGGAAAATTAATATTAAAGAGAAATGGTTTCTCAGCTTCCCGGCAATACTTATCGATAAAGGAGAGAATAAACTCCGATGCGTCATCGAAATTTTTTGATGGTGCATGATAACTATCAAGCGAGACAGCCAGTCCACTTACCCCGAAGATATAAGCCGTTCGAGCACCGGCAACTGTACCGGAAAAGAAGATATCATCCCCGATATTCAGTCCATGATTGATACCTGAAACAACCAAGTCAATATCCGGAATAACATCTCCCTGAATTCCGATATTGACACAATCCGCCGGATATCCGTCCACCTGGTAATGACGGTTATCATCCCGTGATTGTACCGTCAGCGGACGTCTTACCGTAATGGCGTTTGAACATGCGCTCTGTTCGCCTGAAGGCGCAATGACGTATACATCATGCTCGCTGGTGAGGACCTTTTTCAGGGAAGCTATACCTTCTGCGTTTATCCCATCATCATTTGTGAGCAAGATCTTCATGTATTTATCTCCATGATTCGATATTTCCCGGTTAGTACAGAAAGGGTCAATAAATAATTATCCAAAACAGAACGTATGATCTGGCTGTTTACTGATAATTGACATTTGAATGACCCGTTGGATTAATCTAACCCTGTTGACAATATGGATGCTTCATTTTTACTTGAATTTATAGAGATAATAATGAAGCAGGGAGCGGCCTATGAACCTCTGTGTTGCCTGTATTACGGATAGACCCATCGACATTGAGCCTTTTATCGAAAGACTGGAACCCTTTTTTTCAGGTGAGATTTGTATTATTGCGGATGGAGATGAAGCGTCGGTCACCGTTCCGAATGAAAATCCCTTTTCTGTTACCGTTATTCATCATGACTCACCTCTGGGATACGGGTCTTCTCTCTCTTCAGCACTGACCCTTGCCAGAGACCGGGGATACTCTCATCTTATTACCCTTGCCGACAATGATCTTGATCACTTCAAGATTATGCCGGAGATGATTGAAAACCTTTCCTATGGCTATGACCTTGTAATAGCCAGCCGGATTCTTGAAAACACTGCCTTCACACAGATAGGAGAAGCGATCCTCCGGGAAAGGGAGACCATTGCATCCCTGGTCCATGATTATACGGGATTTGAACTGACAGATCCCCTCTCCCAGATCAACGGATTCAAGGTGGAATCGACTGAGAATATGGAGCTGGTTGAATCCAGCCGTGGAATTCATATTCAGATAATCCTCCAGGCTGTATATACGGGCATGACTATTCAGGAGATACCTCTCGGTTCTCTTCTTGATTTTGGACAACCTCTCGATGAAAAGGGGATGGATTTTGAATCTCTTCACGCACTGGCAGAAACAGAGCGATACCTCTATAAAGAGGGTATAGTTCACGGGGAGAATTCAGATATTTCTTAATTGACAAAGAGACATGGATTTGAAAAATCGGTTGCATTTATCATCAGGAATCATCCATGTCTGAAAGACCTGTAATTATCCAGAGCGACAACACCCTTCTTGTTGAAGTTAACAATCCGGATTTCGAAAATGCGAGAGATGCCATATCTCCATTCGCAGAACTTGAGAAGAGCCCGGAGCATATCCACACTTACCGCATTACCCCTCTCTCCCTCTGGAACGCGGCCGCCTCCGGCATGACCTATAACACGATTCTGGAACGCCTGAACCAGTATTCCAGGTACGACATCCCGGATATTGTCATTACGACCATACAGGAACAGATGCAGAGGTACGGTCTGATCAAACTGTTTCGTAAGGGAGAAAACCTGATCCTGGAATGTAATGACCCAATCCTGCTTCGTGAGATTCTTAATGACCGTAAAGTCAGTCAATTTATCGATGATCAGATCGACAAAACATCCGCGCGGGTATTACCCAATTACAGGGGGCATATCAAACAGGCCCTGATTAAGATAGGGTTTCCCGTGGAAGATCTCGCCGGTTACGAAAAGGGAGATCCTTTCCCCCTGGAGCTTTCCGAAACTACATCTCAGGGGCACTCTTTCCATATACGCGATTATCAGCAAAGCGCAATCAGGGCTTTCTACAGGGGTGGTGGTCCGGAAGGAGGCAGCGGAGTCATCGTTCTACCCTGCGGCGCCGGAAAAACCATCGTGGCCATAGGAATCATGGAGTTCATGCAATCGGAGACACTGATACTGGTGACCAACACTGTTGCCCTCCGTCAGTGGAAGCAGGAACTTTTGGATAAAACCGACATCAACGAAGAACAAATAGGCGAATTTTCCGGTGACCGTAAGGAGATCCGGTCCATTACCATAGCGACCTATAACATTCTTACGTATCGCAAGAATAAAAAAGAAGATTTCACTCACTTTGACATATTCCAGAAGAAGAACTGGGGACTCATCATATACGACGAGGTTCATCTGCTTCCTGCGCCTGTTTTCAGGATGACATCAGAGATCCAGTCTAAACGAAGACTCGGTCTTACGGCGACTCTTATCCGTGAAGATGGCCTGGAAACCGATGTTTTCAGTCTCATAGGTCCGAAGAAGTTCGACATGCCCTGGAAGGCCCTGGAGAAATCACAGTGGATCGCGGAAGCCATCTGCACGGAGGTACGGGTGGCACTTCCGGATGACCTCAGGTATCAGTATTCCGTTGCCCGGGACAGGGACAAATTCAGGATCGCTTCAGAAAACCGCCGTAAGATGGATTTTGTCCGAAAAATCATCAAACGTCACTCCAGCGGGAACATACTGATCATAGGACAATATATCTCCCAGCTGGAGGAATTTCAGCGGGAATTTTCCTTTCCCATGATAACGGGAAGCACACCTGTTAATGAACGGGAAGAACTTTACAACAGGTTCCGTAACGGGGAGATTACCTCACTAATTGTTTCAAAAGTTGCAAATTTTTCCATTGACCTCCCGGACGCCAATGTAGCTATCCAGATTTCCGGAACCTTCGGTTCCCGCCAGGAAGAAGCCCAGCGTCTTGGACGGATTCTGCGACCGAAGGAAGACGACAACTCTGCCCGCTTTTATACCATCGTAACAGCCAATACCGTGGAAGAGAAGTTCTCCCATAACCGGCAACTTTTCCTTACAGAACAGGGGTACACCTACATTATTCTGAATGAAGATATGTTCGAGGACGCCTGCCAGGGAGGAAACCTCTAATGAGAAGAACAATCACGAATCATTTTTTTCCGGTCATTATGCTTTTTCTCCTGCCCCTGTTTCTTATCACTCTCCCATCCTGCACCGGCGAGGCTCATTCGCCTTCAGGGAATCTGATTATCGATTCTTCAGGACAAGTTCTTCTGGAAGGAGATGCCGGAGGTACCCGAAGGTTCGACAAAGGTTTGCCGGATGAGTACACAGCCCGTCTTCTTGCAGGCAGGCAGGATACCCGTATCTGCGCCCTTGAAAAAAAGGGTGTTTATGTACAGAGAGATGGAGAGTGGAAATCCATTTCTCACTCCCTTTTCAGAGTCCGTTCAAACTATGAGAATACACGTCGGAAATACAGGCCGGTATCAGCCCTGGCTGTTGATGAAAACAATATGGGAAGAATTATGCTGGCCACCAAACACGACCTCTACAGAAGTAAAGACTTGGGCCAAAACTGGGAAAGGATTTCTCCCAGAGGTTTAACCAGAAAAACCTATATTACTTCCCTTGCTTATTCAGGTGAAGATGTCTGGATCGGTACCGCCTACCGGGGAGTCTTCAGGGGAAAGAACAATCGTTTTTATCCTGTCAGGCGGGGCCTGCCTGGCAGATACTATTCCCGTGAAGTGGTCTTCCATGAAACAATTGAATCCCTGGCCGAAACAGGCAAGGATCGGTATCCCATGGCGGCTGGTCTCGCCTTTGGAGGTGGAGTTTTCCTTCTTGATGAGAAATCAGAAAAATGGATAAAAGTTAAAGGGGAACCCGCTCAATACAGTCATGTCGCTCTGTCCCACGATTCCGATGAACTCTATGTATCCCTTGATTCCTCTCTTTTTCGCCTTAATGACGACCTTTCACTTGAAAAGGTTAAAGATATGAAAGGTAAAAAGGGGAACTTCCGTCTCGTATCCTTACCGGGTGGATCTACAATTGCGGTCAGGAACGCTTTTGCAGGCTCTCCCGATTTTAAAGGAAATCAGGCCGCAAATCGAAGGGCGATATATACCAACGTCTCTGTTATTAATAGAAAATTTGATTACGTCATTAAAACACTTAAGTCGATAGATGGTAATGCTGTTGTAATCGACATGAAAGACGATACGGGATATCTCTATTATTCAACGAAACTGAAGCTCGCCAGGGACATCGGCGCCATACGATCCCCTTTGCCGGTTAAGGAAATACTGAAAAAGCTGCATGATCATGACATTTATACCATAGCCCGTGTCGTTGTATTCAAGGATCGCCAGCTTTACCGGGCGTGGAACTATAAATACGCCATCCGTAACAGGAACACGGGTGGTCCCTGGAAAGGCCTCGAGCATGAATACTGGGTCGATCCACATTCCCCTGAAGTACAGAAATACAATGTTAGCGTGGCCAGAGAACTGGAAGAGCTTGGCTTTGATGAGATACAGTTCGATTATATCCGGTTTCCCAATGATGGTCCCATATGGCTCTGCCGTTTTCCTTATCGAAAAGAGCATGATACCTACCGGTCCGAGGCCCTTATCGACTTTCTGGAAAGGGCCAAAGACCATCTTGAGATTCCGGTATCCGTGGATATTTACGGATTCAATTCATGGTATAACTTCGGGAACTGGATCGGGCAGGACATTGAGGCTTTCTCCCGCGTGGTGGATGCCATCTGTCCCATGGTCTATCCTTCTCACTTCGGGACCACTTTCTACGTTGATGGAGACTGGAAAACCCGATCATATCGCCTCATCCGGGACGGAGGTATTCGTGGCCGCTATCTTTCCCGGGACCGGGTACCCATTCGCCCCTATCTTCAGTCTTTCAAGCTCCTTTCACCTACCTATGGTCCCGGATACATCAAGAACCAGGTAAAGGGCGCCCTGGAAAGCGGTTGCAGCGGATACACCTTCTGGAACGCCGGGGGCAATTACGGCATGCTTCTCAGGGCCCTATCACGGCCCTGACAACGGATCCTCCACGGAAAGAACGGCAAAGTCAGATACCTCATCCTCTTCACCTACATTCAGGAGGCGGACCCCGGCCGTGATTCTTCCCTGGGTCGAGATGTCGCCGGCCAAAAGACGGATCGTCATACCGCTTTTGGAGGTAATGATTATTTCATCATTATCGAATACGGAACGTACTCCCTTGGCAGGACCATTTTTACTGGATATCTTGATATAGGTCATCCCCTTACCACCCCTTCCCTTGGTGGAAAAATTTTGGTAATTAATCCTTTTACCAAAACCTTTTTTTGTTATTACGAACAGGGATGAATTTTTCATGACAACATCAAGATCAACGATCTCATCATCCGCATCAAGACGCATACCTATGATCCCTGAAGCGGCTCTTCCCATGGAACGCATCTTTTCCAGATTTGTCCGTAGAATAAGACCTTTCATGGAAGCAAGAACCACATCATCGTCCTTCTTCACAAGGCGTACATCCACGAGCTCATCGTCTTTCTTAAGGCTGATAGCGATTATTCCGCCCTTTCTCGCGTTTCCAAAATCCCCAATGACGGTTTTTTTAAGGATACCTTTTTTTGTCACCATACAAAGATAGAGCTCTTCTTCGAAACTGACAGTGGAGCATATGGCAGTTATACGTTCACCACTTGCCAGATTAATTATCCCCTTCAGCGATTTTCCCCTGCTGTTTTTCGTTGCCTGCGGAATCTCGTAAGCCTTCAGGGCAAACAGTTTACCTTTATTTGAAAAGAGTAGGATTATATCATGAGTAGAGGCAATGGTCATCATACGGATAAAGTCTTCTTTCTTCGAGCTGAATCCTGTGACACCTTTCCCCCCCCTTCTCTGCTTCTTGAAACTATCTACCGGTAATCGTCTGATAAAACCATCGTTCGTTATGGAGATAACCATATCCTCTTCAGCGATGAGGTCTTCCATTTCAAAATCCGTGGATGTCTCGCCACCTTTAACAATTTCGGTTTTGCGTTCCGTGTTGTATTTTTTCTTAACATCTATCAGCTCATCCTGCACTATACCGAGTATCTTCTTTTCGCTGGCCAGGATAGCCTTAAGCTCTTTAATGCGCTTTTTGAGTTCCTTCAGTTCATCGACTATCTTTTGTACCTCAAGACTTGTAAGTCTCTGCAGTCTCATTTCCAAAATCGCCTTTGCCTGAATTTCAGTAAGCTCAAAGGTCTTCATCAGTTTATCGCCTGCTTCAGAGGCGTCTTTTGATGCCCGGATAATGGCGATAACCTCATCAATATTATCCAGGGCAATTTTAAGTCCTTCCAGGATGTGTGCCCGTTCTTCTGCCTTCCTGAGTTCAAACCGGGTCCTTCTGGTTATTACATTCTTTCTGTGATCAACATAATGCTGGATAAGACCCTTAAGATCGAGTATTCGAGGAACTGAATCTACCAGCGAAAGAAGAATAACCCCGTAGGAAGTCTGAACAGAAGTATGTTTATATAGCTGGTTGATTATAATGTTTGCGTTAGCATCTTTTTTAAGTCCGATAACAATTCTCAGACCACTTCTGTCCGATTCATCCCTCAGTTCAGAAATCCCCTCTATCATCTTGTTATTAACAAGATCAGCTATACGGGCGATAAGGGAAGCTTTGTTTACCTGGTAAGGTATCTCATTGATAATGATCTGATCTTTTCCCCGAAGTCCTTCTTCAATTTCTATCTTACCCCGTACAGTTATACTACCCCGACCGGTGGTATAAGCCTTGATTATTCCCTCGGTCCCCATAATAGAAGCTCCAGTTGGAAAATCAGGACCCTTGATATGTTTCATAAGCTGGCGGACCTTGATAGAAGGGTCTTCAATATACGCGATAACACCGTCAATTACCTCTCCGAGATTGTGAGGTGGAATCTTGGTAGCCATTCCCACGGCAATACCATCCGATCCATTAACGAGCAAATTCGGAATAGCCGCCGGAAGAACCTGAGGTTCTTTTCTGGTATCATCAAAATTCGATAGGAAATCGACGGTCTCTTTATCAATATCACGTAGAAGTTCTTCTGCCGCTTTGTCAAGACGCGCCTCGGTATACCTGTACGCTGCAGGCGGGTCCCCGTCCACAGAGCCAAAATTTCCCTGGCCATCTATAAGAGGAACACGGAGTGAAAACTCCTGGGCCATACGCACCATGGTATCGTAAACAGCGCTATCTCCGTGAGGATGAAAGTTACCAATAACCTCACCTACGATCTTGGCTGATTTTACATAGGGACGGTCACTTCTCCAGGCACGCTCATTCATGGCATGAAGAATCCGTCTATGAACAGGTTTCAGTCCATCCCGAACATCAGGAAGAGCTCGACCTACGATTACACTCATCGCATAATCCAGGTAAGCTCCTTTCATCTGGTCTTCAATTTCAACATCAATAATACGGTCCGCGATTTTGTTAGCAGGGATTTTCTTTTTTGGCACGGTTTACTACTCCATCATATTATAGGTCAAGGTTCTGTACATTCCGGGCATTATCTTCGATGAACACTCTTCTCGGTTCCACGGCATCACCCATGAGGATAGAAAAAATCTTATCAGCGGCAACTTCATCATCGATATGGACCTGAAGAACGGTCCGATTGTCGGGATCCATGGTTGTATCCCACAGCTGGTCCGGGTTCATTTCCCCAAGACCCTTATACCTCTGCATAGATATTTTAGATCCCTTGAATTTTTTCAACAGGACGTCTTTGTCCCCTTCTGTAAAGGCGTAATGCTTTTCCTTTCCGTTTGTTATGTGGTAGAGGGGGGGCTGGGCAATATACAGATAACCCTTCTTAATCAATTCCGGCATATACCGAAAAAAGAAGGTTAACAGCAGTGTCCTTATATGAGAGCCATCCACATCCGCATCTGTCATGATAATGATCTTGTGATAACGTGCCTTACCAATATCAAACTCATCTGAGCCAATGCCTGTTCCAATCGCCGTAATAATTGTTTTTATCTCTTCATTTGAGAGTATCTTATCAAGACGCGATTTCTCCACGTTCAGTATCTTTCCTTTCAAGGCCAGGATAGCCTGAAAGTTCCGATCCCGTCCCTGTTTGGCCGATCCTCCTGCAGAATCCCCCTCTACAAGGTAAAGCTCACTTTTTGAAGGATCACGTTCTGAACAGTCCGCCAGTTTGCCTGGTAAAGCATTGTTCTCCAGAGCGCTTTTTCTCCGGGTTAGATCACGGGCTTTTTTAGCCGCCAGTCGGGCCCGGGCGCTCTGTACACATTTATCAATGATCTTCCTGGCCTCCTGAGGATTCTCTTCCAGGTAAAGACCCAAATTTTCATTTGTTACAGATTCAACTATACCCTTTACTTCACTGTTTCCCAGCTTCATTTTGGTCTGTCCTTCAAACTGAGGATTGGATATCTTCACACTTATGATAGCAACCAGTCCCTCCCGGACATCGTCTCCTGAAAGCTGGGTAATGTTCTTATCCATTTTTTCTCGTTTTAAAACGTCATTCAGGGCCCGCGTTAGCGCTGATTTGAATCCAATAAGATGAGTTCCACCTTCACGCGTATTTATGTTATTAGCATAGGTGAAAACCGTTTCGTTATACGAATCTATGTACTGCATGGCGATTTCAACATCCACATCTTCCTTCATTGCATTGAAGTAAATTGGTTTCTTGATAACCGGTGTCTTGCTTTCGTTCAGATCATTTACGAAAGAGACTATACCGCCCTTAAATTGAAAGACGTTCTCTTTACCCTTATCACGGTCATCGCGAAGAGTAATTTTTATACCTGCGTTAAGAAATGCCAGTTCTCGTAATCTCTTTGAAAGAATGTCAAAATTAAATTCCGTAGTGTTGAAAATCGAGTCATCGGGCCAGAACTTCACTCTGGTGCCACGCTTGTTTGTCTTACCCTGAACCTCCAGTTTGCTTTTCGTTATCCCCTTTGCATAATTCTGGTAGTACTTTTTATTATTCCTGTATACCTTTACTTCCATATTTTTTGACAGAGCATTTACAACGGATATACCGACACCATGAAGTCCTCCAGATACCTTGTATGCGGCATTATCGAATTTACCGCCAGCATGAAGCTTGGTCATGACAACTTCCATGGCTGAAATTTTATAAACCGGATGAGGTTCAACCGGTATTCCTCGTCCATTATCCGAAACCTCAACGAAATTGTCTTTCCCGATAGTTACGTTGATGGTGTCACAGTGACCTGCCAGGGCCTCATCGATGGAATTATCCACAACTTCATAGACAAGATGATGAAGTCCGGAAGCGTCGGTTGATCCAATATACATGGCAGGCCGTTTTCTAACAGCTTCCAGGCCTTCAAGCACCTGTATCTTATCGGCACCGTAATCATTACTCATTTTCTTCTCCAGATACTTTCACTTTCTATGCCGGTTCTTTTAATGACCGTAAAGGGACTTACTCCGCTTGTCAGTACTCTGTTATCAATATCAACCACAGCTGTCCTATCAGATGATTTTAATTCTCTGCAATACAGGTTATTTTCATCGGAAGATAGAAGGGTCTCCACATTAAAGATTCCCACGATTCGTTTATCCGATATTACTCTTCTGTTGCCAATATGAATAAACATTACTTTTTTCTTTTACCTTTTATATTAACCCGGATTCCTTTTATACTTTTTCCGGGAAATTGCTTTTTTATTACATCAATAATACTGTCTTTCATAAGCATTATCTCATTAGAATAAACCTGGTGATCAGTTATTACATGAAGATAACCATGAGACACTTTTTCAGGCTTACTATGCGTTGATATTATGTCGCCTGTGATGGTTCGCCATCTTCCCTTCAATGATTCAATGAAAAGGGAATCATCAAGCTCAAGATCCCTTGTCACTTCCGGAAGAATCTGAGAAAAGGACCGCAATGATCCCTTTCTAGTACGACCTAACCTGAATTTCATATTTTTTTCACACCCCGCAGGCTATCAACAATAAAACATCTCTCTCCTGAAAAATTGATTCCTCCAACGGTATCTCTGTCAACCATGGTCATGAGGACCTGGTTTTTCTTTCCTATCCCCTTTATGAGATTCTTTCTCCTCTTCATATCAAGTTCAGAAAAAATATCATCCACAAGAATAACCACTTTTCTTCCGCTATTCCGTTCAACAATCTGCATTTCAGTCATTTTCAATGCCAGTGCAGCAGTTCGAATCTGCCCCTGAGATGCAGCTGCCGTATAATCTTTACCCATGGAATTAACAATTCGTATGCCATCCCTGTGAATACCACGAGTTGTTGTCCCAGCATATATGTCACGTTCCCGTGTTTTTAGTAAGACTTCCATAATCGCATAACTATCATCAGCATATATATTTCTGCTATACTCAATTGACGGTTCTTCCTGTTCTCCCGAGATAATAGAGCATTGTTCCATGAAAAGAGGATTAAATTCATTAAGGAAAAAAGTCCTGGTTGCAGTAATATTTCGTCCCCTCTCAGCCAGCATCTCATCCCAGATATCCAGTTCACCATTTTTTCTAATACCATCCCGAATATCTTTCAGAATAGTGTTTCTGGAATGAAGAATTCGCCTGTAATCGCTCAAATAAGAGATATAATCACTGTCATATTTCGATATTGCACTATCAAAAAAGTTTCTTCTCAATTCCGGAGGACCGGTAACTATCTCATAATCCCCGGGATGAATAACGACCGTGAGAAATCTTCCGTAGTATTCCCTGATAGGTGAAATCTCCCTGTCGTTGACCTTCACCTTTCGGCGTCTATCCCCATCCTGCAGACTCCACCCAACACTGTATGTATCGTTCTTCCCATCCTCTTCGACCTGGCCATGTAGATAATACCAATCCTTCTCCCACTGAACGAGTGAACTATCCGATACTCTGCGAAATGATCGTATACCTGATAAAACAGCGACCCCCTCGAGAATACCAGTCTTGCCACTCCCGTTATCACCTGTAAGGATATTTATTCCATCAGAAAACTTCAGGTCGGTGTTCACATGGTTTCGAAAATTTTTCAGAATAATTTCATTGAGGACCATTAGGAACTTATTATTTTATCTGTATAGGCATTACAACAGCCGTTTGATTATCGTCATCCATGGGTCTGAGTGTTATGGGACTCATCTGCCCGGTTATAGTACAACGGACAAATTCTGAGTCGATCTCCTTAAGGGCATCAATCATGAAAACAGCATTTACTCCTATGAAAATCTCTTCCTCACTGTTACTCACAAGGGGAAGCTCCTCCTCTCCGATACCCACTTCCGGCGTTTGAGCCTCAATATTCAACCGATTACCTGAAAACCTCATGACTATCTTATTGGCTGGTTCTCTTGTTACCACAAGTAAACGCCTGAGTGTCTCAATGAATCTCTTCGTTTCAACTTCTGCGCTTATTATATATTCCTTTGGAATAACCTGACTGTAATTTGGAAACTGTCCTTCAACCAGTCGGGATATAACCTCGGTATCATCAACCCTGACAAAGCACTGGTTTTCCTTCACTGATAGTAAACATGAACCCCTGGAATCAAGCAGTTTGGCTATTTCATTAACTGTCTTTAAAGGCATTATTATTCCTTCTTCCATATCTATAACATTGTCCATACTCCTGGAAATCATTGAAAGTCTTCTGGAATCGGTGGCTACAGCCACGAGCATATTGCCTTTTTCCGTGTGAAAATGAATTCCGTTAAAGACAGGCTTAATGGTATCATGAGAAGCAGCGTAGTTAATCTTTCGAATTATATCTTTGAGAACCGATTGATCCATCTCCATTGCACTATCCATTTGAAATTCCGGGATCTCCGGATACTCTTCTTCCCCCATACCAATCAGTTCATAGTGCCCTTTCACCTTCCCCGAAGTACCTTCGATTCGTATATTGAACATTTCATTAACAGTGATATGAAGTTCTTCGCTGGGAAATTCCTTGAGGATACCGGAAAATTTTTTCGCGTTAACAGTAAAAGCACCCGTGCCCTTATTGACTGATGATACTCGTGTCCGAACGGCAATCTCATTATCAGTTGAAAGGATGGCGAGTTCATTCTCCCTGACCTGTACCAGGCAACTGGAGAGGATCGTGTTTACATTTTTTGATGATATCACTGATTCAGCAATTGAAAGAGCTCTTTGGAGAATGTCCTTTTCGATTGTTATTATCATTTCCCCTTACTCCTATTATTATATTAATAAATATATATTTATAAAGTAGTAGTTGTAGAAAGCATGGATAAGTGGATAAAAAGGATACTACCTGAAAATATCAATGGTTATTCCTTTATTTCATTGTTAACAATAGTATCGTAATTTGTTTATGAAATGGATTTTTCCAACGGTTTTTGTTATTTTCCCTGTATCTCTCAAATTATAAACATTTCTTCATGCAGGATAAACAGTCAATACACAGTCAGTAAACATCACTGACGGAGTTCCATTACAATTTCATCAATGATTTCCTGCATTTCAGGATTGCTGGAAATGTCTTCTTCAATCTTGTTAATTGCGTTTACAACGGTTGAGTGATCTCTATCTCCAAATGCCGCTCCGATTTCAGTGGTTGTCAAACCTGTCAGCTTACGGGCCGCATACATGGCAATAAACCTGGGATGGACAACACGACTCTGCCGGCTTTTAGATTTAAGATCATCAACGGATATGTTATATATTTTACTTACGCGGGTCATAACATCATGGATGCTGACTTTTCTGCTTTCATTCTCATCAAAAAGCTCCCTGAGATGCTGTTTTGCATGATTGATTGTTATCGGCTCGTCAATCATTGAGGATACCATTTTCAAGCGGGTAAGTGCCGCTTCCAGGGCACGAATATTTGAGCGAATCCGTTTCGCGATGTAATAGATAACATCATCAGAAAAATCTATGTTTTCCTTCCTGGCTTTGTTTCGTAATATTGCTTCTCTGGTTTCCAGGTTGGGAGGCTGCAGGTCCGTTATCATCCCCCATTCAAATCGTGTACGAAGCCTGTCTTCCAGTGCTCGTATCTCTCTTGGGGGTCTGTCACTTGAAATAACTATTTGTTTCTTATTTTCATAGAGTGAGTTGAAGGTATGAAAAAATTCTATCTGGGTCTCTTCTTTCCCTTCAAGGAACTGTATATCATCTATTAACAGGATGTCCACATTTCTGTATTTGATTTTAAAGCTTTCCTGTGTTCTGGTCTGAATGGAAGAAATGAATTCATTAAGAAAGTCTTCACTGGTCACGTACATTACCTTTAAATAAGGTTTATTGTCTTTGATGTCGTTTCCAATAGCCTGCATGAGATGGGTTTTACCCAGTCCTGTATTACCATAGAAGAAAAGAGGATTAATCTGGGTTGCCGGTGCCTTTGCCACGGAATGGGCAGCAGCATGAGCCAGTTGATTGTTGGGACCCACAACAAAGTTTTCAAATGTGTATTGATCATTCATCATGGCCCTTGATTCCGTATCCAGAACCGGTTTATCAGGAGAGAAATCAGCAGAACTTATGTTGAAATCGTTTTCTGTAATAAATTCACACGATAGAGAAGATCCAGTATATTTCTGGAGCAGATTTTCGATTTTTTGACAGTAATTTTGTGTTATATGGCGTGAAGCAACATCATCTGCAACCAGAATGCGTGCTTGATTGTCACTCAGTGAATAAAGCTGAGTGTCTTTTAACCAGAGATCAAAAGATTGCTTGTTAATCTGCCCCCGGAGAGTCTCCAGAACTGAGCCCCAGATAGAACTATTCACGGGATTCACCTCATTTGTCCACAATTGTTGATAACTATGTGTATAAATACATTAATGTTCAGTACAATGCTGACAGTTTTAATAGAAATTGATGAAAAGGATTCTTGCCTAAAAATTCAGGAGAACCGATAACGTACCTAATGGACGCCATTAATTGCGGTTTTTATCAAGAAATTAATTCCCTAGCCAACGCTTAAAAAAAAAAAAATGAAAATGTGAGGATAATGTATGGAAAACCTGTGGATAACCGTACATTCTTGTGGATAAGGATGTCTTAATTGTGGGCAATTGGTGGAATAAAAAAGACATCCCGGAGGATGTCTTTTTTATACTCGTTGATTTTTGAAAAGAAGCTTATTCTGTTACTGCTTCAATCGTTGTTTCAGGGGGGATGGTATCCACTACGACCTTAAGAATGGTAACATTGGAAATATTACCCACATTGTCTACAGCCTGGGCCTCGATAACATGCTCACCGTTCGTGGTAAAGGAGATAGGGCTTGTGTAAGGTACGAACTTTCCTTTACCATCGATACGATAGTGAATCGCATGTACGCCTGAACCCTGGTCTTCAGCGGAAAGGGTGTATTTAACGTCTGTCTTTGCGACAGGAGTTAAATCAGATTCCTTCAGCTCTTTATCCGGGGTGATCGTAACAGTGGGAGCCGTATTATCAGCCGTGAGTTTAAGCGATGTCACCTTGGCGGTTGTTTCAGTATTATCCTTGTCAACCGTGGTGATAGCGAATTCGTTGTTCCTGTTGGCCACATTATCAACAGCCTGAACGGTAAGTTCCACGCTGTCCTCTGTTTTAATGCTGAAAGGGGAAGCGTAAACTTTGGTGTCTTCTCCACTGACAGTATATCCGATCCTGTAGACACCAGAAAGTTTGTCTTCGGCCATGATCGAAAACTTGTTTGAATTGGTGAAGTATACTACGTCACCGGTTTTGAAAAGTGGGTGAGTGCTATCAAGAGTTACTTCAGGTCCTGTTGCGTCAATAATGACCGTGAAGGTTTTCTCAATCTCAGTATTATCATTAAGGTCAACCCCATAATAGGTAATGGTGTGTTTGCCCTCTTCCTCGACACTGAAAGGTTTTTCGTATTTCTGCGCTTCACCACCATCCATCTTGTAAAAAATTTCACCCATGGATATATTATCAATGGATTTTAGCTGAAATTTTACCTTTGTGTTTGCGTAGATGGAATCGACAGAGGTATATACCTTACCGGCTTTGCTCTCTTTCGTTTCCAATTCTGTCTTTTCAGTCATAGCACTTTCATCTGTGTCTGACTTCTCGTCTCTGGCTTCATCGACAACTCTGTCTTCAGTATTGACTGGCTCATCCTGAGAAAAGGCCTGGACCGAAAAGAAGATCCCGACCAGGAGACAGAATGAAAAAATTTGAATTCTCCTGTGCATAAATTACCTCCAAACCTGTTGGAATATTATTCCAATATCTCTGAGATTGAAAATTATGGATGTATATACAGTTATGTCAAATCATTTACCCCTACTTATGATGAAAATATTATAAAACAGAGTCTTTTAGCTTTTATTGATTGCTTAATGAATTCACCTGTTTTCTGTAATAATTGTTGCCTGGTTCACGTTTCAGCGCTTCCCTGTACCATCTAAGGGCTTCACCCCGGTTATCAAGTTTATACTGATAGATGTATGCAAGTCTTCCCGCAGGAAAACTGTAATCACTATGATACATGGCGGCCCTTTTCAGGTAAAGAATTGCCTGACTGTACTCCCCCTTATTCTGGTATGCAATACCAATATTAACATTACTGTATTTATGTTTTGGATTATACTGCAGTGATTTGTTGTAATACTTGATAGCGGAGTCGTATTCACCCCGTTTTAGATGGATATAGGCTATCTCTCCCCAGCCGGGGGCGTAGTCCGGTTTGATACGAACGGTCTTCCAGAAATAAATGAGAGCCTTGTCGTATTCTTCGAGGTGTCTATATCCGATACCCAGGTTATTGAGTCCTTTCAGGTAATTTGGATACTTCTCAACGATCGTCTTGTACATCTCCAGGGCTTCCTGGTATTTCTTCTGCCTGGAATATACAACTCCGATATTCATGTAAGCTGTCCTGTATTCCGGATCTACCTCGATGGCTTTGCGGAAATATTTCTCCGCAAGGTCATATTTTTTCTGATTCAGGTAAATAATACCCAGATTGTTATTGGCATCTGCCATGAACGAATTCAGGTGAAGAGCTTTTCGTAAATATTTTTCTTCAAGGGTGTCATTATATCCGAATATCCGGCTCATGAGAAACCAGGCCTCGGCATTGTTCTGATTGATGTCTATAGCCTTGCGGGTGTAGGTTTCACATTTTTTCCATTTGTCTTTTACCCTGTTCTGGTCTACATTCTGGTAATACTTCGCCAGAGCAAGAACCGCTTCATCCAGACGGGGACTTATCTTCAGGGCAATACGGCTGTTTTCCGATGATTCTTCAAGGAGTTCAGGGTCAATAATGTTCTTATAATTTTTTTGCTGCCAGTAAAGACCGGCATAGGACTTGGCCAGACCCGCGTAAGCCAGGCTGTACTTATCATCAATTGTTATGGCTTTCTTGAACATGGAGATAGCTTCGGTATATCTGGTCTGGAAATAAAAAGTCTGGGCCCGGGAGTAGAACTCATAGGCTGAGACGTTCTTTGTAAAGTTTTGGGTTACACGATTTTTTACTTCCCGGGTAAGTTCAATATTACTTTCATTAATGATTTTGAGCGCGATCTCATCTTCTAAAGAAAATATGTTATCAATGATACCGGTCGTCTGAACGTGGCGGAGTACCCTGTGGCTTTCGACATCAACGATCTTGGCAGAAATTCGAACATTCTTTCCATATATCTGGAAATTGCCAACGACCAGAAGATCAGCATTCATGGCCTTACCGGCCTGTTTAGCCGAGTTTTCATCGATAAGGCCGGACTGGCCCAGCTGAATCTCTTTCATTACCTTATCGATATTGGTCCGGTCAATAACAATATACTCCTGAACATTTCGGAGCTTCTGGGAGATAGATTCAGCGATACCGATCTCAAGCCATACGAAGTCGCTGTTATTGCTCAGGTTCCTGAAAGCCGTTACCCCAATGACCTTCTCTGCGTGAAGAGGAAGAGCAAAAAGTGACAGGAGGAACAGAACCAGAAAAGTTCGCATCGGTTTACCTCTCAGAGATATTGTAGTGTATAAAACGTGGAAATTAGGCAAAGGCAAGTCCTTTTTTTGATTGATGGAAAGAGGATGAAGGAACTATTCGGACTTGTGCCTGGAGGTATATGTGGTTGAATTTTTTTCTGCCTGTATTAGATTGATTCATCAGGTACGTATTTAGAATATCCGGTAAGGAGGATTGGGATGAGTGTTCTGATTAAAGACATTCAGAGGAATAACAAGGAGATTATCCGTATAGAAGTTTCCGAATTCAAGGGACGGGAGCTTATCAATATTCGGATATGGTATCAGTCGATAGACGAAAACGGTCAGATAACCTATAAACCCACACAGAAGGGTGTGGCTCTGAATATTAAGGAATTTCAGGAACTGAAGGACGGAATTGTGCGACTTGAACAATATATCATGGATAGATCTGATGGAGCTGTACCC
Organism: uncultured Leptospirales bacterium; assembly: GCA_964645775.1. GTDB lineage: Bacteria > Spirochaetota > UBA4802 > UBA4802 > UBA5550 > CAZYBU01. The sequence continues at coordinate 74,134 of CAZYBU010000004.1, forward strand.
GAGCAACCTGTCGATATTGTCAGTGAAGAGACCATTGAAGAACCGGATGATGAAGAAGAAAAAAAAGAGACGGAAGAATAATCAGGTAAGCGTGATAACCCCCTGGCGATTGAGTTCAAGAATGAACCCGGTCACTTTCTGGCGGGCTTTTTCTATCTGCATTTCGTCCTGAAGTATGTCCGGGTTTACCCTGCCGGAAACCGCGTCCTCGACAAGGCTCCCGGCTCCGGCTGGAAGGGAGGATGATATAGACTGTACAAGCGCTTTTGAGCAACCCTTCAGTGCCGTGGACAGAAGAAACCATCCTGCTTCATCAAGCAGATGATGAAATCCCTCCCTGTCTTCAATGGATCGCATAAGGACTTCGAAGTTTTTCAGGTACCCCCTGAATCTTCTGACGTCCAGCTCCCGATAGTTTAGAAGAAATCGGGCCTGAGCCTCCATCCCCGAGATCAGCATCTCCGGCCTTTCAAGATACACGGAAATATCTTCCATTCGGTTATCAGAGATATAGGGCAGGAGTCTCTTTTCTATGTCTTTGGAACTCCGAATAATGGAAGCAAGGTCTTTCTCTCCTGTGCGAGCAAGGCTCTGGTTAATCAGGTTCTTTTCAATACATTCATCCAGCCACTGATCAAAGGGTTTACGAAGTAGAAGTCGAATAGACCGCAACAGTACGATTATTCTGGATACATCCTGCCATTCATGAAATTCATTAAAAGGACCGCCTTTTCTTAGCATGGATGAGAGAGCCTCTTCCACTGAGTAGACGCCCTGCTGCACGTCCCGCTTATTTATGCCTTCTCTTCTGTATCGTTTTCGAAGGGAAGTGAGATCGTTCTGCCGGTTGCGCGACAGCATGCCTCGAATGTCCAGGGCTCGTCCTGGAAAGGCATATATCAGGAGCAGAACCTGATAGAGAGAAATCGAGGATGAGGAAAGAAGATTGCGCAACAGTCCGTGCAGGGAAGGACGGCCAAGGTCTTCCATGAGAACTGGAAGGGAGGGCCTGAGTATACCTGGATTCAGATAGAACTCCTCGACCTGACGTTCAATCTCCTCTCCAGGCTTGAAATGCATGAATCTCTTGAAGAACAATTCAGGCAGGACAAGGGTGACCTGTCTCTCAACCTTCCCAGGAAAAAGAATATCCAGCTCGTATCCTTCCCCAGGTATCTTTTCTGCAATATCGTACCGTGGATGGATGGTTCGATTGAATAACACGGGTCCGCAAAGTATAATTCCGGGGAGAGAGTTTTCAATCATTTCACCGAGCTTATCTTCAGGGACCGGTTTCTCACTGTCCTGTTCCAGGTATATACTGCATTTTCTACTGAGCGTGATGGAAAATCCCGGTGTCTGCCGGGATACCCATCGCTTTCTGACAGGACCCACGGCATGAAATGGAAACGTGCGATCTCCTTCCAGGTTTAAAAGAGATAGTTTCAGGAGATGAGAAGAAAGATTAATCATGGAGAGGGTGGGCGGGCCTGTCTTCATTTAAACCGGAAAAGTATTTACCGGAGAAGAACTGGATATCAAGATCAATGAGGACCTGATATTCTTCTTCAGATTCAATATTTTTTGCTCCTGCGGGGATGGCAAGCTGGTCCAGGAAAAGCTTCATTGAACTGAGAAGTTTGATCCGTTCCTTGAAGAGGTGTATATTGCGAATCATCTCTTCGGAGAAGATACATATCTCTATATCATGGTTCGCTGCGAATAAGAGAATCGAACTGTTAATATAACAGTTGTCGATGCCGATTCTCTGAGCCTTCCCCTTAATGGTTCTGCTGAAGGTTTCCAAATCGGATGCGTTAAGAAGGCATATTACCCGCTCCGGGTTCAGGTGCCTGTATAGTGTTTCTAGATAAACAGGGGTCTGCTCTGAGCAGGGAATCGGGATCAATATATCATTATTTGTAGAGAAGCCATCCAGTTCAGGTATCATGGCAACGATCTCAAGAAACCGTTCATGCTGGCAGGTGGCTGTGTGAAGAAGCATATTCAACAGATCGGGGTTATGGTCATGGTAAGAGAACCGGATAAAGGTATAGGGACCGGGTTTCCCCTCCCTGTCGGCAAGATGCTGAATACGTAAGTTATTCTTTAGAATCTTCCGGTTTTGGTTGTCCCGAAGATTCACAAGCAAATCCATATATGATTTCCCGTGATCCGTCAGGGGTATTTTGCTCTGACGAATGGTTTGGAGTGACCTGTACTGATGACGAGGATTCTCCATGTCCAGTTCAAAGACTCCGCTTGCGAATTTAATATCCATGTAATGGGACCCGATCTGCTGAATAATTTCATTTACGATCTCCTGACAGATCTCCTGGAAACGACTGATATTTATGGAGAAATCGACCACACTGGGAAAAAGAACGATGAATTCATATTCAAAAAAATCGGATATTCCAATATAAGTATCTGAGGGAAATGTCATCTGGCAGCTGCGGGCAAGGATACGGTTCAGGTTTTCGATACTGTAACGGTAGTTATCATAGCCGGTCTGTTCTTCTCGGTCGAATATGGAGAGTGCCTCAACAATCAAGACACCGATGCTGCGAACCTGGAAATCGAGAGAAAAAATCTGGTCAAGAACAACAGGGAGGAAAGGTCTTCCTGTAACCGCTTCCCTCCTGGCGTCATCCGTAAATATCCCGGATGAAGGTTTCAGGTATTCCCAGAATCGATCCTTTCGAAGCATCATTGAGTTGAAGATGTATATCCTGTTTCTGCCGTCCTCTTTTGCGTGATAGAGGGCCTGGTCTGCCCTTGACAGCAGCTCAGAAACATTGCCGGCCATGAGAGGATAGGTGGCAATACCGGCGCTGAAGGATACGGTGAAGGTCCTCGACTCATGTTCAAAGGCCAGGGATGAGAAATAATAAAGGAGCACGCGTATTTTTTCACGAGACTGGTCTGCGTCCATACCTGTTAGAAGGACAACAAACTCTTCTCCTCCGAATCGGGCAGGGAAGAATGAAGGGGATGTAATTTCTTTTAATATTTCCGCCAGTTTCATCAGAACCCTGTCACCGGTCTGGTGGCCGAAGGTATCGTTTACATACTTGAAATGATCGATGTCGAGAATAACAAGGCTAATGGTCATATCCGGTCGGTTAATGATAAGTTGTCTGAATTTATGTATGAATTCTTTACGGTTGTAGAGACGGGTAAGTTCGTCCGTTATGGTTAAAAGGTAGAATTCCTGGTATTTGCTGATACTGGTCGTTACGGATGCACGGAATTCATCCATTTCATCAGGATAATTAAGATAGATATCAGCGCCTTCTTCATAAGCCTTTAATTTGGGAACGTTCCCATTTTGTGGAGATAGAATGATAAAAGGGATCAGTTTTGTCTTTATACTGTGGCGTATCGTTTTCAGGAGTTTAATGCTGTCAAAGCCTTCAGGATTGTCGTAGGTAATGATCAGTGTGGGAAGGTTGTAGGTTATGGAACTCAGCGCGTCGTAGATGTTATCAATTACCTGAATCTGAAGAGTATCATCCAGGTGGCGTATAACATGTTTTGAAACGTCCGGTTTATCACAGACAAGAAGGATTCTGGAACCGGAAGACTCAGGAGACATAATTTGCCGCAGCTTCATTTAATTCAGCAAGAGCGGTCACAGCCGCTTCTGCGTAATGCATCCCTGTATGTTCACGATAAGCGTAATTTATTCCGCTGGATGAGTTTATTCTGTGACAGGAGGTAGTTCCATGATCGGCTAAAATTCCAAGGACAGTGGTAAGGTCTCCACCCTGAGACCCGACACCCGGTATCAGAAGGGGTATGGTCAGGGAAGCGTCACTGAAACAATCAAGAATATCTGAAAGCTCTGAAGGGGCCGTTGCTCCAACAACGGATCCCAGACCGGGCCGATACCATGTTACAATCCGTTCCGCTATTCTCAGATATAAGGGTTTACCCTCTGAATCAATGTTCTGGACTTCGGCAGCTCCGGGATTCGAGGTCCTTGTAAGAAGGTAGTATCCCCTTTCAGGAAATATTTCCATGTACGGTTCGATGGAATCGAATCCCATATAGGGAGAAAGAGTGACGGCATCGGAGTTAAAGAAATCGAAGGACTCCATGGCATAAGCCCGGGCTGTCTTGCCAATATCACCCCGCTTAACATCAAGGATAACGGGAATCTTTTCCGAGCGATACAGTTCACAGAGCCTGCGCAGGGTCTCTATTCCTTCCAGGCCATACTGGGCATAAAAGGCATAGTTTGGTTTTACCGCTCCTGGGAAATGGCCACGTTTACGTATCTTTGAGAGTATATTCTCATAGAACCTGAAGATACGATCTCCGGTGGACCCTTCTTCCGGTATGAGTTCCAGGAGAGGGTCCATTCCCATGCATATTATACTTCCCGTTCGGCGGGTGGCCTCACTCAGATATTCAGGATAATTCATATTTATTCCTTAGCTGTTTCAGTACATTTTGATAGATATCATGGTTCTGGTTTTCAAAAAGGAGAAAACGGACTTTTTTGTTTTTGCCGTTTTTGCCTCCCCGGCAGACGGGTCCGGGAGTGTGGATGACAAAGTTCGCTTTCAGGTCGAAACCTGGTGTTATCCTGGCTTCTCCTGCCTGGCATCCTCCCAGTTTGGAGGTAGCATTTAGTAGCTCCGGACAGGCGGCCCTGTGGATGGCGTCATCCACCCCGCTCCCTCCAGGAAGTGAAGGAATGACGGCATTGACAATGCCGTCGGTCACCTCACGTGTGATGTCTCCTTTTGCGATCTCAATCTGGTTGAATATCATTTCCCAATTCATAACAAAACACCTGTTATGCTAAAATGAAACGTAAGCGTCGTTGATCCGGGTTTCGGTTACCGGCAAATCCCAGGGGCCATGAGAGATCTGTACCCGCGCAATAAAGGCAGGCAATCCTTTCTCTTCTCTTTGACCCGAAGTGAAATCAATTGCGCTTTTGGTATGATCGAGGTCCATTCCGTGGATGAGTCTGTAACAGAGTTGATAGGAGAAGGGAAGGGACACCTTGTAGAGTGATGCTGTTTTGCTTCCCAGGGCCAGGACCGTGGATGATGCAACCGATGCCAGATGAGTAAAGGGTGTCCAGCTGTTCCAGGAATGGGGATAGTTGCCTATAATGGCTTCCGGTAGAGTGGGAAATGCCATGCCGGCGATCATGTCATAATCTGCCAAAAGTAGATGCGTGGGGAAAGAAAGAGAGTGGAAACGTTTCAGGTGATCCTTGCGAAGATTTGTAAATGAATTCTTATCGACGTCTCTGAGTTTTAAGTCCATAATCCAGGCACCTTCAATAACTTCGCCGTCATGGTACCGAATTGTGAAGATGAATCCAACGAGACCTGGATGGTTAGGTTCCTGATCGAGTTTGAGAGATTCCCATTTTATTAGTATCTCCCGATCCAGGGAGTGGATGGTAGAATCATGAAAAAGAGAGGTTAGACCTTCCATGAGGCCATCGAGATAAATACCTGTGTCCCAACCTTCCCGGAAGGAGTCGGCAGTCAAATCAGATATCATGCTTTCCATGCGCTGCATGACGCTCTTCACATTTTCGACTTTCATAGAGGGTTTCTGAATATATTTCATGAGCAACCTTTAATCGTATAGTATACCATAAATAAGGTTATGAAAGAGGAGACGTGTCAAGATAGATTTGTAAAGATGAAAGATTCATATTAATATTGACGGTTCCTTCTGTTGAATCGGTGTATGAATTGATATCCATAAGGCAAACGGGGAATTAGATGAAGTATGACATACTTGTAGTGGGTGCCGGTCACGCGGGAGTTGAGGCTGCCATGGTTTCAGCCCGTTCAGGAATGAAAACAGCTCTGGTCACAGGTAACCTTGATACTATAGCTCAGATGAGCTGCAACCCCGCCATCGGCGGTCTGGCAAAGGGACATATGGTAAGAGAGATAGATGCCCTGGGCGGCGTTATGGCCCGTGTCATTGATGATACAGGCATCCACTTCAAGATGCTTAACCGAAGCAAGGGGCCGGCTGTCTGGGCACCGAGGGCTCAGGCTGACAAGAAAGCGTACCAGAACAGTATGAAGTGTATTCTGGAATCTCAGAAAGACCTTCATATTATACAGGATATTGTCTCAGAACTGATAACTGAAGATGGAAAAATAGATGGTGTTCGCACGGTTCGCAGGATGGAGTATGAAACAGAGAAGGTAATTCTCTGCACCGGAACCTTTCTGAAGGGTCTCATTCACATTGGAGAATACAACGAGAAATGCGGACGGCTCGGGGACTTTTCAGCAGAAAATCTCAGTGAATCACTGGCACGGCTCGGTTTCCCTATACTGAGGCTTAAAACCGGTACCCCGCAGCGTGTAAACGGGGATACCATCGATTTCAGCCAATGTGAACGCCAGGACCCCGATGAACCGCCATCGCCCTTTTCCTTCTCCACGAGAGAGATCGTAAGAAAACAGGTTCCATGTTGGATAGCCTATACCAATAGACGGACGCATGAAATAATTCAGAGAAATATTAATCGGTCCCCACTATTCGGAGGAGTGATCAAGGGAACTGGTGCCCGCTACTGCCCTTCCATCGAGGACAAGGTTGTACGGTTTTCCGAAAAGCCAAGGCACCAGCTTTTCCTTGAACCTGAGGGCCTGGAGACAAGAGAGTTTTACATCAACGGTCTTTCAAGTTCTCTCCCGGAGGAGGTGCAGCTCGAGATGGTAAGAACCGTTCCCGGGCTTGAAGATGTACAGGTGATGAGACCTGCCTATGCGGTGGAATACGACTATATCCCTCCCACAGAGTTAAAGTCTACTCTTGAAACAAAAAGAATCGAAGGTCTTTACCACGCCGGACAGATAAATGGAACCTCCGGTTATGAAGAGGCGGCAGCCCAGGGACTCATGGCCTCCCTTAACGCCGTGAGGTCCCTGCAAGGCATGGAAGGTTTTGTGCTGAAAAGGTCTGAGGCCTACACGGGTGTTCTCATTGACGATCTGATTACAAAAGGGACGAACGAGCCTTACAGAATGTTCACGTCAAGAGCGGAGTACCGACTTCTTCTCAGACAGGATAACGCGGACAGGAGACTCATGAAATACGGCTGGGAGAGCGGGTTGATCTCTGAGGAACGATACAGAGAGATGGAAGCGAAATATACCCGGATTTACGCATCCATGCATTCCGTAAGAAATGTCTCTATACGTATGGACCGCGAGGCCCTGCAGGTCCTTGAGGGACGAGGAGCCAGCTCAAAAACCAATGAAACGTTGTCCGGAGAACAGCTTCTAAAACGGCCGGGAGTTACAATTCAGGACATTGAGATGCTTTCCGGGTTCAACGTTGACCCGGATATACGGTTCATTGTGGAGATGGAGATAAAGTACGAAGGATATATTAACCGTGAACTGGACAGAGCGGGAAGGCTGGAAAAGCTGGAGAACGAAAAAATTCCGGAGGACTTTGACTACGATTCCGCACCTGGATTAAAAAATGAAGCAAAGGAGAAGCTAAAAACTCACAGACCGGGGACTCTCGGCCAGGCTTCCAGGATTTCTGGGATTGATCCATCCCATATATCTATCCTTGCGGTAATGATAGAACGAATGAAGAGGGGAGGCAATGTTCCACGTGGAACAGAATAAAGAATTGAGTGGCAGAATCCTGAATTCCCGCAAAGGCGACCCGGTTTACCCGATCCTCTGTTATTCAGTTCATCTTTTGGAAAGTTCTTCCAGGATAAACCTTACTGGCTTTAGAAGTCTTGAGGAGGTGGTAGAGCATTTGATGGCAGATTCCATCCAGCCATTATCAAGCATACATGTTCCACGTGGAACATGTATGCTTGATATGGGCACCGGAGCCGGGATACCCGGAGTTCCTCTGGCGATATGGCACCCCGCTGTTGATGTGATCTGCCTGGATTCAACAGCAAAAAAGGCCCGTTTTGTAGAGAGAACGGCCAGATTCTGCGGAATAGAAAATGTCCATACCCTTGTCTCCCGTGCTGAAACTCTGGGAAGGGAACCGGAATACAGGGAATCCTTTGACTGGGTGGTCTCAAGGGCCATGGCACCCCTGCCCGTGGCAATGGAATGTGCGTCCGGGCTGCTTAAAACGGGGGGGTATGCGTTCTTCTACGGAGAGTCTTCCCCGGAAAATCAGAAAAAGAAAGAGGAGAGCCTGCATCTTCAGCTTGGCATGGCGCCTGTGAAGGAAATGGACGGGATAAGTGTTGAGGGGGGGAAGCTTTTCCGAAAAAATTACCCGTTGGATGAACGGTATCCCAGGTCATGGCCTGCCATGAAACGTGATATGCAGAAAATCGGGATTCCGTTTTAACCGGGCAGTTTATCCAGAGATGTGTCTTTCAGTCCGTATTCATTAATGATAATATCTTCAATGGTTTCCTGTATCTGATTTCTTTCCGTCAGATCAGACTCGAGCATCCTGTCGTGGAGCTTTTTCAGAAGTTTCTGGTTCGGCAAGCTGATTCGTCGTATCGGTATCTGTTCCAGATTTCCTCTAAGTACCTTTACGGTGAAGAAGTTCTTTTCGTAATAATACTGAATCACCCTTGAATTAAGAACTGAAACAAGAGACTCGTTATTGATTTCATTCTTGCTGGGGATAAAACCGTTCACGTTGTTAAGGGTGTAATAGCCCCTGTTTTCTCTGGCAAAGGTAAGGTTCTTTCCGATGAACCTGTAGAGGATCTTGTCACGGGAAAGATACAGGTGTTGTGGCGCAACCTGTTGAAGAACCCCTGGGTTATATTTGAAATAGTGATGACTGAATTGAATACTGAAGGGAGAGATATCTTTCCCGACGATGATGGGGTCCGGATTATCGGGTGTCTGTTGTTTCGAAATATAATGACTGTTGTTCCCGGTTACGATCCCCAGGAAAAACCGGGCGCGATCCTTCAGGTAAAAGGAGTCCCCATCTTCGATGGCCTTTAGTGTGTCGATGGATTTTCTGGAATAGTGCACATTGAAGATATGATTATCGTCTCGCAGATAATAATCCTGGGGGGCCATCGTATATATAGATCGTTCCTGGGGTCTGTTTGAATAGATCTTTACTATATTTTTCTTTCTCCTTTGGGGATCATCTTCCTGCTGGATTGTGATAGATATGGATGGTGCAAAGACATTTTTAAACTGTTCCCCCCAGCGTGAAATCGTGCGGATCATTCCGTTTGATAGGACCAGCTTCCGGGATTCTCTGTGGGCCTTGATGTTCAGATAGGCCTCCGGGACCAGAAAGGATATAGCGCCGCCCCGGCGGATCAGATCAAAAGCACGTTCGATAAAAAGTGTAAAAGAATTTATTCCACTTTTTGCTGAGAGATACTCCCTTCGGTAATAGCTTTTTCGTTCAGGAGTAATACTGCTTCCCCAGGGTGGATTCCCAATGATAATATCATAACCGTCATCGCATTCTTCTGACTGTGTGAATGAAAGATCATCGCGAAACAGGAAGTCGCTTCGGAAAATGCGGACTTCTTCTTTTGGTCTGCCGGAGATTCTGGAAAGATTGTATCGAGCGATGATGACAGCCGTTGTGTCAACGTCAAACCCGGTGAGGGAATGGTTGATAATTCTGCGGATTGATTCCTCATGATCGATCCCCAGTTGCTCATTCCTTGCTATAAGGGACTGGAACGCGTGGATAAGAAAATGACCGGAACCGCATGCCGGATCCAGAATGGTCAGATCTTCAATGCCGGGAAAAAGATTAAGAGTTTCTCGAAGGGTGTTGATAATGATTCCTTCAGGTGTAAAAAACTGGCCCTTGTTTTTTCGGCTGTTCCGGTTTTGAAGAATCTGGTAGATCTGGCCAAGGATATCTCCATCCTTGATTATGTCCCATCTTTCCAGCAGGGATGAAAGTTCGATGAGATCGGTATTATCAGCAAGATGAGAATCCGGGTCATCGCCTGTAAGGGTTGCGATAATATTGTGGATATCTACCTGCTCTTTCCCGGGACGCAGTCGATTGCGAAGAGACACGGATCTTCGAGTGACATAATCAAGGTGTATCCTGATATACCCGGATGGTTTCATATACGTTGAATCCTGGGATAGTGTGTTGACGGCTATTCAAAGTATCGATGATATGTATCCAGATATTTAGATTGAAATAGATCGGATATGTCGATTGGATCGGATTATGAGGATAACATGTATACAATTGCAGTGGTAACAGTCAGTGACAGAGGATATGCAGGGGAACGGGAAGACAGATCGGGACCGGCTATCGAAGAGTGGTGCAGCAGGATGGGTCTACCTGTGAAAAAAAAGGAACTGGTTCCGGATGACAGGGTAATGATCGCAAATCTGCTGCGAAGTCTGAGTGATGAAGGGATTTCTCTTATCCTCACAACGGGAGGCACAGGCATGACGGACCGTGATGTCACGCCGGAGGCAACGGAAGATGTAATTGAAAAAAATGTACCCGGTTTCGCAGAGACGATGAGATGGCGTTCTCTTCAGGTTACCGATCACGCCATGCTTTCAAGAGCGGTGTCAGGGATCAGAAAATTTTCACTGATAATAAATCTTCCGGGAAGTCCTAAAGCGGTACGGGAGAATCTCTCCTTTATCGAAAAGGCGATTCCTCACGCCCTGGATTTAATAAGTAAAGGATCGGCGGAATGCGGATCTGATTAATGCTTGATATGAACTTTTTGCCCCTGGTAACAGAGAACGATCCCTTGCTTCTCTTTCCATGCGACCATGCCGTCCATGAAATCGGGCAAGCCTGCGGTTTCGTGATCCAGACCGAAATAATGTTCCCTCAGGATCATGATGTTCCAGTCATGGGTCACGTTAATGCATGAACGGCTTGTGTCATCCAGCTGCAGGGAAAGAATCTCTGCCTGCTCGTACGCCGCGTCCGGTAAGGACTTGATGAGATCAGGAGAGAGAGTCCCGGAAAACCATTTGCGGAGGAAACCGTCATGGCCATATTGCTCAATTCCCGCGATAACATCCTGCCAGGGGCCAACGATATAGGGGCCACCAAGCTGAAGAAGATGTCCGCGGATTTCGGCTGCGGCACCCTTTTCTGTTAATCCTTCCCGCAGTTTTTCAGCTGTCTCCCTGCATCGTTCAACGGGGCTGTGGTAGAGCTGCACTTTCTGCATCTGGGAAAGTCTCTTCCCGAGTTCAAGAGCGTCCTGCTTTCCCTTTTCTGTGAGAAGAGCGTCGAGGGCATTTTTCATGGCGGTAATGTCATATCGTTCAGCGTGACGCATAATTATGGCAACAGGTTGTGAACCGTCAATGCAGGTTAGATCTATTTGTGGCATGATTGGCTCCCGGGACTGATTATACCGGCTTTGTCTGAAGGTATTCGGGTCGGAATGCAACTCAATTTTTTATATCACGGGTAAAAGAGACGGGTGATAAAATCATAATCCCGCCATAATAATAGTCACTCTCCAGGAGGTAACATCCGATAAATAAAATAGAGCAATTGTGAACAATAGATAATATACAAAATTGCATTATTTGTCATGAAACAGTCACCCGTCAGAATAATCCTCATTTTGGTCTTTGCTGTTTTTTTTGTGCAGTTGTCACTTCAGGCAGGCCCCTTTCTGCGCATTGAATCAATCGATGCTGAAACTGATTATCCTAAGATTACCGCACTGATTTCCCTGGACAGGAAGAAGGCGCCGGCGGGAGTCACCTTCGATGAATCGAATATTACTGTTTATGAGGACGGCTACCGTGTCAATTATGTACGGGTAAAAAAAGCGGAATCAGGACCGGAACATATTTACATGGTCTTTTCCCTTGATGCGAGCAAAAGCCTTTCTCAAAAAAGATTTGCTGAGCTTAAAAAAAGCGCAAAAGCGGTTGTTACACGAGCGGGTGAAGAAGACATGATTGCTGTGTACGTCTTTAATGATAGTATCACCCTGAAAAGCAGTTTCACCCGGGATAAAAACGAGATACTTCGAATCATTGATTCTGTAAGCCGCAGCGGCAAAAAAACTCTTCTGTATGATTCCCTTTACGATTCCATGACTCTTCTGGGTGAAGAGGATATTGAGAGGAAACGCCTGATTTGTTTTACGGATGGGAAGGACGAGGGAAGCAGCGTAACTGAGAAGGACGTGGTATCCTTCGCACGGGATCAAGGGATTCCCATTTACTTTGTTTATCCTCCTGATGCGGAACGACTGAAGAGGATGAAGCGGCTGTCTATACTTACCGGTGGTTCCGTTGTCTCCTCTGCGCAAAAAAAGAGGGAGGATGGCTTTATCAACAAGTTGTTCCAATCCCGCCTGGATCATTACATAATAGATTACCGTACCATGCTGGAGGTCGATGAGGGGATGCATACCCTGGAGGTTCGTCTTAAAGCAGGAGAGATAAGGGACAGGGACTGGACGGAATTTTCAATTGGTAAAAAGGCGCTTCTGAGAAATCTCTTTACCCGGCAGGGAACCTATCTCGTCATTCTGGTACTTCTGGTGGCTGGTCTCATTATTGCTTTACTCCTTATCCGGAAGGAGCGAAAAAAAACGAAACGTCAACTGAGTCGAAAGGTGACGGTTCCCCTGAATGATCAAACCTTTGATTACCCGGAACGTGAAATGGATATTTCACCTGGCTGGGACCAGCTGGAACCTCCTGTAGATGAACCTGAAACAGATAAAGGTCCAGGTTTTTTACTGGTAAGAAAGAATGATGATGGGACTACGAGAAAGATGCATCTCAAGGGTCGGGAGATCATCCTCGGAACGGAGAGTGACTGTTCCGTCATTGTCAACGATCCCCATGTTTCACCAAAACACGCGAAGATTAAATATATGGGTAATAGCTATTTCCTCCTGGACATGGTCTCTGACAAAGGGACTTACCTGAACGACATGAAAATTCTGCGCCCCCGTCAGCTCTACGACTGGGATGAAATTCGGATCGGATCCACCGAGCTGATTTATCGTAACCGCCTCAAAAGAAGCCATTAATGATCTTCAGATAATGTTCTTGACGATGTTTTGATCGGGTCACTGATAGTCATGTATACCTTTGACCTGAGAGTGGTATGAAAACGAAAGAATATACACCACGAATTCTCATAGTTGACGATGAAGCTCTTATCAGGAAAATTCTTACGAAGTACCTGAGTGAAAAAAGCTATGAGGTGGACACGGCCGATAATGGCCGCCAGGCCCTGGAAAAGCTGGACCAGAACAACTTTGACCTTGTTCTGACAGACCTTCGTATGCCGGAGATGGGAGGAAACGAACTCCTTCGGGCAATGTCAGAAAGACATCCTGCCATACCAAAAATCATACTCACAGGTTACGGAACAAACGAAGATATCATCATAGCCCTGAAAACCGGGGCTTACGATTTTCTGACCAAGCCGATCACTGATTTTACTATCCTTGAGCATTCCATACACAGGGCCCTGGAGAGAAAGCGCCTGAGTGACGAAAAGAACCGATACACTGAGCAGCTAAGACAGATCAATTGGATCATCTCGATGCTAAACAGTGGAAAGAATACGGAAGATATATTTAATGCTCTGAACGATTCTCTCAAGTCTATCATTCCCTTCAATAGACTCGCTCTGACAAGGTACTATAGATCGGAAGATACAGTGGTTACCAAACTGGTCGCATCTGACAGGGATGTTCTTCTTGATACGGGAGAAACCTTTCATCTGTCAGAATCATCATTGCAGGATGCTTACAGGCACAAGGAGGTTTTACTCATAGATGATCTGGAAGAATACCTGAAGGAACATCCTGACTCAAGATATACTCGTCTTTTGCTGGATGAAGGAATGCGGTCGTCTATGGTACTTCCCCTGATCGCAAACAATGTAACCCGCGGTTTTCTCATCTTTGCTTCCGTTGAGAAACAGTCCTTTACACAGGATCATGTTGATTTTATTTCTTCCATTGTTGGACAGATATCTCTGAGTATACAAAGAGGGGAACTCCTCTACGAAATTGAACAGCATACAAGAAATCTCGAGAATATGGTTGAAGTCCGTACACGGGAAGTTATTAAGACACAGAAGACTACCATCTTTGCCCTGAGTAAACTGGCGGAAACACGGGACCCGGAAACAGGCAATCACCTGGAGAGGATCCGGAACTACAGCGTCCTCCTGGCCCAGATTCTGAAATACAGCGGTTCCTATGAAGAGATTAATAACCAGTATCTGAGAGACCTGTACGATTCATCTATATTGCATGATATTGGCAAGGTGGGAATTCCTGACGGTATACTTCTTAAAGACGGCATCCTTACCAGGCGGGAATATGAACTTATGCAGAGCCACACGGTTATCGGTTACGAGGCTTTAAAGTCTGCGTCACGGGACCTGGGAGATGATTCATTTCTTAATATGGCCATGAATGTAACCCTTTCCCATCACGAACGATGGGATGGCAACGGTTACCCGGCTGGACTCAAGGGGGAGGATATACCCCTGGCTGCCAGGATTGTTGCCATTGCCGATGTCTACGATGCTTTGACTTCGAGACGACCCTATAAAGAAGCCTATGCACATGAAAGGGCCATTGAAATCATGGAACGGGAGTTTTTCAGGTTTGACCCCTATCTCTTTGAAGTATTTCTTGAAAATCAGGAAGAGTATAATACTATACGAATGAGATATAATGATACCATGGTCAGTGAGTTAATCTGATGTATCAGCAACGTTCTTCCATACGAATCGGCGGACCTCTTACCCCCATGGTCAAGAGACTGATGATCATTAATGGCGGTATATTTCTGATTCAGCAGTTCGTAAACCTTATGAATCCAGGATTCCTGGAGGTTCTCTTCGGTCTCAGTCACGCTGGTCTTATTGAGCAGTTTCACGTTTGGCAGGTATTTACTTACATGTTCCTGCACGGGGGATGGTTGCATATCATTTTCAACCTGCTTGTCCTCTGGATGTTTGCGGGAGATCTGGAACAACTCTGGGGAAGCTCCTTCTTTTTGAAGTATTATCTGTACGCCGGAACCGGGGCCGGACTCTTTATCGCGTTTATGAACGCATTTACATACTATCGTTTTGAAGCCAATCCCATAACTATCGGTGCCTCGGGCGCCCTCTACGCCATACTTCTCGCCTATGGTCTTACCTGGCCCAACCGGGAAGTGTTGATCTGGTTCATTTTTCCGGTAAAAATCAAATACCTGATCATAGTCATAGGTCTCATCGAATTTTTCGGGACTCTCTCCAGCGCCACGAGCGGAGGAACAGGTATTAGCCATATTGGCCATCTGGGTGGAATCATATCAGGTTTTATCTATATTAAGATAAAGGGAAATAGAAGACGTTCCGGAGGCAGATCTTCGTCCGATAAAAAGCAGGAGAATCCGGTTTCCGAGTTATTCAGAAAACGCAGACTTGAAAAAAAGAAGAAGGACATCGATACACGCATCAAGGCCAAGAAGATTATCGATGAACTTCTGGAGAAGATCTCCCGGGAAGGAATGAGTTCCCTTACATCAGAAGAAAAGTCCAGGCTTGAATGGGCCCGCAGACATTATTATCCGGGTAATGACGAAACCCTGCACTGACAGCCCCTTATAGTTTGCCCAGGGCCTTTCGGACTTCATTCTCGATTTGCTGTTCGGCTGGTCGGGAAAAGAAGATCCCATCGTCTCTGTTTGAATCATTAAGGCCCCGCAGAAATATGTAGTAGATGCCACCGAACCGATCCCATGGGGTTCTGTCATCTTTTTCGGATGAGAGGATCGTCAGAAGAGCGTTGGAATAGAGATAGAGCTGGCGGTCATAGCTGTGATGCTTCATTGCTTCCTGAATAGAGAAAGGGTCATAGGACTCAAGATAGTTTGATTTCCAGTCTATTATATAGAATCTATCTTCAAGCCTGACAACGCAATCCATGAAACCATGGAGATAATATTCCCTGTCTTTGATTAATGAACGAAGGGATGCGTGAAACTCTATTTCAGCCCGGCGGTCGTGACATCCGAGGACAGATCGATCAAGAGAAGGAAGGGTATGACTCAGGGCGCGCATTGAAAGACTCAGGGCTTCATCTACCGCGTCCCGGGTGAACTGTTCCCCCATGTAGTATTGAACCAGTTCCCGGGATCTGGTGTGAAGGTCTTTTTCCGGCAAGGGGTAGTCTGATTGATCGCCTTTCGGAAGGATGCCGATCATGTATTCAATGAGATCGTGAAGTATGTTTCCGGACGTGGCTCCTGGAGGTAGAGCAGCTGTTCTTTCTTTTTTTCTGAGACCGGGGTACCGCGGGATCTCAATTTCATCCTCAATATAGGAATGGCGAGGATTGGAAGCTTTGTCTATAAGTGAACTGTATGATACCAGAATTTTTCCCCGGTCTCTGCCCGGTACCTGATCCAGGATATGTGTGGGATATTCTTTTTCCGCGGAAGGCTCCTCTGCCTTTACTTCTTTAGAAGTGAATGGACCAGGCTTTTCTGCCTTCAGAAATCGTGATTGCCGGTCACCGGTTTTTATTGGGATGGAATGAAAGATACCGGCGAATGTTTTATCAGATGATTCCAGGGCTGGAAGGTACAGCCTGTGCGATGCCCGGGTGAGGGCAACATAGAAAATGCGTTCTTCTTCCCGGCAGAACTCTTCCAGGTGCATTTCTTTCGCTGAAGAGTTACCCGTAAGGTCGAAACATCTTCTATGTATCTTTTTATCCCCTCTTTGTTCCAACGTGTGGTAGATGAAAAAATCTGTCTTCTGGGATTCGGATTGTTTATGCTCGCCGATCCCTCCTGCAACAAACACCACGGGAAACTGGAGGCCCTTACTTGCGTGGATGGTCATGATCTGGACCCCGGCTCGCACCGGATCGACCTCATGCATGTCCTCTTCAGGGGAAGAAGTATCTTCCCTCCGGTTGACAAGCCACCGTATCAGGCCCTTCAGATCTATCTCCTCTCGAAATGTTATCTCTGAAGATAGTCTCATAAGCTGAAGAAAGGCTCTTCTGGAATCATTCGAGATACGAGATGATTTCATCAATCCTGGTGAATCCTGGAACAGGGAATGAAAGAGACGGGACCATTGTCGCTCGCTAGCGAGAATAGACCAGCGATTAAGCAGAAGGTATTCTTTTTCAGCCGGACTAAAAAGGGCTGATTCAATATCCAGAGAAAAAAACGATGTTAGAAAAGAAGCACGGACGGAAGAAGGTTCACCGGGCGAGTGAAGGGCTCGTAGAAGGGTGATAAACTCGAAGCATTCCCGGGACTGATAAAGTCCGCTTTTTCTGTATACGGCGCAGGGTATTCCACGTTTCCTAAGAACAGATTCGGCAAGAGTCATGGTGTCCCGGTTCCGCGTGAGGATAGCGAAATCGGAGTAATCTGCAAAACGTTCAGATTTCAGCTTCTCAATTTCTTCCGCTGCCCGCTCGATGTAATAAATACGGTTTCCGTGAGAATCTCCCATCAGACAGGGTATAACGGTTATGGGAATCGCGGAGTCATCCTTCTCGGTGAATCTGTTTTGATACTGTTCATTATCAACGGGAGAACGGTTATCGACATAATGTATCTGGTCGTCGTTAAACCATCCTTCTCTGAAGATATGGTTAAAAGCCCCTGTCATGTTTCGGTGAGACCGCCAGTTTGTATTCAGTGTATAACAGCGTGCACCTTTCCGCTTCATAAATTCTTTCCGGGCCGTGAAATAGGTGTCTATGTCGGCGCCGCGAAAGGAATAGATCGCCTGCTTGGGATCACCGATCATCAGAAGATGGTGAGTTTCATTCAGAAAGAGATTACTAAGAATCTGCCATTGAACCGGGTCCGTGTCCTGGAATTCGTCCACCAGGGCATAGCGGTACCTCTCCTGAAGCCTTCTTTTTAGGTCGGACGAAGGATGGGTGATACCCTCAAAAACCCGGGTCAGCATCTGGTCATAGGTGATCAATGACTCCCGGTCCAGGATACTGTCCCTCCGATTGATGATACGCCTGTATAGCTCAACTATGAACCGGCTTCCAAGAGTCTCCAGGCCCAGGTGAGGCAGCTTAATATCAAGAAGCTCGAAAGATTTCTTCAGGATGGGGGCTGCTTCATCCGGGGAAGGACTTTCCTTTTTTGTTTTATTAAGCTGTTCCCGGTAGGTCTCACTTCCATATTCGTAGGCTGATACAAGGTCTATCAGACAGGGGAGCGCTTCTCTTCCTTGGAAATACTCTTCGAGCAGGCCGGTTAGAGGAGTAACCGTGCTGCGCATAATTTTTTTGACCATATTACCCTTGAAAATCAGTGAATCAGCTTCTTTCTGGAGAATGGAAGCATTACCATCGGTCAGTTTTCCGATGGATGCCATCAGGTGTTCACTTTTCCCTTTCAGGTCATTCAGTGTCTGTTCAAAGGTATCTCCGGGTTCAGGCAGGATACAGGGTTCCGGTTGTGTGGAGGTTCTCTGGAGGAGGGACGTCAGGATGGAAATGAGGCGGTTCCCTCCGAGGTGGGTTCCCTTACCGGCCTGGGCCTGTTCAAGAAGGGAGGCAAGTATTCCTTTGAAAGAACGGGGATCCATATCCTCAAAAACTTCTCGTAAGACGCGATCATGCATGATCCTGGAGGGAACCAGTTCCAGGTTCATGGCCACACCTGTTTCAAAAGCGAAGGAACGGAGGACCCGGTTGCAGAAACCGTGTATCGTGAAGATGGCGGCACGGTCAAAATTGTCCAGTGCGTCACGTATCTGGGGTGAGGTTTCCCCATTCTGCGACATCTCTAAGAGGTGACCTCGTATCTGTTTCTTTAAATCAGAGGTTGCTTTTTCCGTGTAGGTAAGGACCAGGATATCCTCAAGAGAACGCACCCGGTTCTCCTGGAGAATCCTGCCGTAAAGATGACGGATAGTGTAGGTTTTCCCTGTGCCTGCTGAGGCTTCCATGAAGACGTGGGAGGTAAGATCTACTTCGCCCGGGTCGGAAAGAAGAGTATATTTGATCTCATTTTCAGGCATCTTTTTGCTCCGACAGGGATTTCAGGAAAGGAAGGAGCAGAACACGGCATTTCTCATAGGAATCACTGGGGACCTCGTGGGCGATAACTTCTTCCAGAAAATAGGATTTCAGCTTCCCGGAGTGAGACTCTTTATTTACATGCCGTGCAAGCATTTCCTGAAACTCGAAAGGGTCCGTTTCCTTCTCATCCTTAAGGATGTATTCCCTTAGCTCCTTTTGATTAAGGACAAGAGAGAAAGGAAGATACGTGTATTCTTCCAGGTTTTCCATCTCCCTGCGGAGGACAAGGAGAAACTCGCGGGCCTCATCCTCTGAAATATGAAATGTATAGTATTGTCCCTTATCCTGCTTCGCGTAGAACACGGTTATATCATCGGACAAGTACCGTAGAAGATGACTGTTCTCCGGTTGCAGAGAAAGAGTATGGAGAAGAAATGCAGGAATAAGTTTGTTCAGATATAGATTTTTTGTATAGGTATGAATCAAAAACCGTGTCTCCGTCCCGCTCCAGATCCTGTTTGCTGTACCGGTAACCGTTAGTATATCTTTGCCCGGCATCCGGGCGGGACCGAGGGATCGTACAGGAGGAAGAATACGAACGGGAGAATCTCCCAGGGCAAGGGTCCCGGTATAGGGAAATGTTCCAGTAGTTCTCAGGAACGAGAGAAGACCACTTTTTTTGAGATAGTCTTCGGTTTTCTTTTTCAGGGTAAGCTCTTCAAATTCTGTAAAACTGGTAAGAGCGATATCCCCGGACTGGAGGGCAAGATCGACCTCTTCCTTTACAAGAACGGGAAGGTTCGTGAGAGTAAAAATTGACGACTCTCTCAGAATACGGTCGATTAGACGGTTCATCAGCTTTCTTTTGCCGGGAGAGATGTATTCATCAAGAAGGGTGTCCTGATCGGGAATCTCTTCTTCATCAATCATCTGCAGTGGACCTTTGTCCATGAGATAGTAATGTCCCGGGTTTTCAAGAAATCTCTTGAGGGCGTAAAGGGATACAGAGCCTGCCTTGTCGGTGTCTCTGCCCTTTAGGGGAGCCGGTAATCTGCTCTCCCTGTCGGTCCCGGCCTGATCACGGGATAGAATGATTCGAGGCTCTCGTGTGATCTCTCTCCTGTCTATAAGATCCTTCCTGCGTTGTTCTTCAGGTTTAAGTATCCTTTCCAGGTATGCTCGCAAATGGCTGATAATTGAGTTGGGATATTTTTCCACGTCCCGGCTTGCGTCATGGCAAACATAGGTAAGGTAGAGCCTTTCCCGTGCTGTTACAAGATGTTCCAGAAAAAGGTAGGTCTCAAATTCATACCTGCTTGTTTCTCCCGGCCTGCGGTGTCCAGCCATCAGGTTCAGGGAGGATGGCACATCCACGGAGGGGAAGGGACCTTCTTCCATTCCGGCGATATAGATAATCCGGAAAGGAAAGGGACGATTCGGGACAAGGGCGGATATATTAATCCCAGTGGTCAGATAACTCCCCCTGGTGCCGGAGTTTCCCGTAAGTCGCCCGTTCATGAAACGATGGATGGTTTCCAGAGTTAGAGAGGTATTTCTATCCAGAGCTGAAGTGATGCGCGTAAGGATTTCCAGGGCATTTGACAGGTTTCCCTGAAGGTTTCTGTATTCCTCTTCCAATGCTGAGACCAGAAACGTTGTAAGAATCCTGAAAAGAATATCCTTCCATTCTCTTACCGTATGGCTCTCCTTTTCATGAATTATTCTTTCCAGGAAGAGGAGCTCTTCTATGAAAAGGAAAAAGGAACTGAGGGTATCTCTGCCAGGAAGCCTTGATACATGTCCTGTTAGTTGCCCATGAAAGTCAGCGGCATATAAATCCATTTGAGAAGACTGTTCCATGATGGCTGAAAGACGTATCCTGCGCCCGGCATATTTCCAGGTTCTGCTCTGATTGATAATTTTTCTGAATCCTCCGGTATCACAGTTCAGTTCCGTAAAGAGCTGGTGAAGTTCCCGGATCTCCTCTTCGGTAAGATCAAAGGCTGCATGGATGATCCCATGAGAAAGCAGGTCAAAGACACTTGAACGGGTTAATCCGCGGCTGAAAATATTCAGGAGCTTTTTGAATGCGGAAGTCGGCTCATCCTGAATGGCTGATCCGGCGTCGATCAGGCTGTACGGGATATTGTCCGTGTGCCTGTCGAATATCTCCCGAATAACAGGTGCGTACCGTTCCATTTCCGGAACCATTATCGCGATATCAGAGGGGGCAAGGCTCCTGTCATTCATCAGGTGCTGAAGAATGCTTTCATGGATCCATTCGATTTCATCATGTATGCTTTTCAGGCCCAGGATTTGCAGGCTTTCGTCCGGCTCCAGAAGATGCCTTTCCGGATTGATACGGTTAAAGACATGCTGTTGAATAGTGGAGAGAAGGGTGTCCCGGTCTGCTGCATCTTCTACAAGAGGTGAGGTTTCGAATCGCATACGGGGGGTCAGTGCGTCTTCCAGAAGGGAAAAGAGCTTGATGGTTTCTCTTCCCGCCCGGCCCCAGAGTTTAAGCAATATATTGTCCCCTGTCTCAGGGTCTTCGAGTGTGTTGTCCTCCCGGAGGGGAATGGCGTTTATTCTTTTCCATCGTTCCGTATGGCTCGATTTGATATCTTCCCAGAACTCGTTACACGGATTCAGCATGTATATATAGATGTCTGATTTACTTGCGAGACGATAAATAGATCTGATTAGTAGAGGAGGGTAATGAGACAGGCCGAAGAAAAGAATGGGGCCAGGCTCTTTTTCCGGATGATCCGGATCCAGGAGTTCTCCTGTTACCTGGAAGCCCGAAGTATGAAGCAAAGAAAGGCTTTTCCCGTAGAGTTCTAGTTCCGCAGCTTCCAGGGGAGTAAGAGAGGAGACCCGGGCGAGGTTATCCATTAGCTCCGGACGATAGAGCTCATAACTGAAAAAATACCGGGCCAGTTCCCCTGCCAGCTCCCAGGTCCGGGTTGGAAGAAGATTTCCTCTCTCATCCTGACAGTACCGTTGCAGACATTCGATCTGCCGGTTTTTTTCATGCATCAGGAGGAGGTAGAGGGCTATCTGGCGTTCATCTATTCCGGCTATTATGCTTGAGGGATGGAGGAACTGGGAGAGTCCTGCTTCGTTCAGATGAAACCGTAACCCGGCTGAAGCGCCTGTGCGACGGGCATGTTCAAGCTGAAGCCACTTCCTCATCTGAGGATTGGGAACAATAACAGGCGGTTGCTCCAGCAGATCGGAGGATATCATCTGACAGGTCTGGCTGAAGTGTTCTGCCAGTGGTCCGAGGGAATTGCTATAGTAAAGATGACAGGCCATGGGTACTTCTATAATTCATCGATCAGCATGGCAAGCAGTTCACGGGTATCGTTAATATCGTCCTGCAGTGAACGGGTGTCCTGGATCCTGTTTTCTTTCCTGGCATGACGGTACCGGCTTGCGAGAAGCTCCAGTGTCCGGGATAGAGATTCTATCTCATGCTCAACCATGTCAGGTCCTTCCTCTTTTCCATAGCCGGCCATATTTGATCGCATGGTATCAACATCGATTATTTCACCCCAGACCGGGATATGGGTCACGTAATTGAATCGCTCCTGTATGGTATCTGCGAAGGATAGGGCCGCATCATCTTCGCCGTGTACGACAAAGACCTGAAGGTCGTCATTATCTATGCTGCTCATCCAGTCAATCAGGCCTTCACGATCAGCGTGGGCGGAGAAGCCACCCAGAGTTTCGATGCGGGCGTTGACTTTCACATCCTCACCGTAGACACGGACCTGTTGAGCGCCGTCAATAATCCTCCGTCCCAGGGTTCCCTTTGCCTGGTATCCAACAAATACGACGGATGAATCCTTTTGGTAAAGGTTGTGCATTAAGTGATACTTTATTCGTCCGGCCGTACACATCCCGCTTGCGGATATGATGATCGAACCTTTGGCTTCCTGGCAGAGACGTTTCGATTCATCCGCTGTTCTGGAAAAGGAAAGGGTGGGAAAATTAAGGGGACTGTCACCCGAATTCAGGATTTCCCTGGTCTCCTCGTCAAAGCATTCCGGATTGGTTCTGAATATCTCCGTGGCTGATATGGCAAGAGGCGAATCGATATAGACCGGTATGGCCGGTATCTCCTCATCCCGCATCAGTTTGCCGAGAGTGTAGATTATTTCCTGGGTTCTTCCCACGGCAAATGACGGGATTATAATATTTCCTTTTCGGTTGAACGAATCGTTTATGATTTCCTTGAATTCTTTGTAGGTATCGACCTTGCTTTTATGCAGGCGGTCGCCGTAGGTTGATTCAATGAAGAGGATATCGGCGTAGTCGATTAATTCTGGATCGCGTATGATCGCCTGGTCCTTTGATCCGATATCGCCTGAAAAAAGGAGTTTAACCTCTTTGCCGTTTTCTTCAATCCATATTTCCACACTGGATGAACCGATTATGTGTCCGGCGTCTCTGAAACGGATATGAATACGGGGATGAATCTGAACCCGTTCGCCGTAGGCCACCGGTACAAAGTTCTCCAGGGAACATTCCGCGTCCTTCATGGTGTAAAGAGGATCGATAGGGTCCCTGCCGAGTTTCTTGTTTTTACGGTTAATATATTCAGCGTCCATCTCCTGGATATGTGCGCTGTCCGGAAGCATTATTCTACACAGGTCGGCTGTGGCCTTTGTGGAATAGATATTTCCGTAAAAGCCTTCACTGACCAGTTTGGGGATCAGTCCGCTGTGATCGATATGGGCGTGGGTCAGAATAAGGGCGTCGATTTTTCCCGGTGCGTAGATCGTCTGCAGATAATTGCGTTCCCTGAGTTCCCTTTTCCCCTGGAACATGCCGCAGTCGACCATGATAGAATAATCCTCATCCTTGATAATAAAGGATGAACCGGTCACTGTTCGGGCTCCACCGACAAACTCAATTTTCATATGAGTGTTTCCTCCGTTTCAGGTTAACCGCTTTCAGTAATAAAATCAACTATTTAACAGCGGGAAAATATTTCGAAGGTGCGCAGGAGTGACAGAGAGCCACTGCCAGGGCATCGGCAGCGTCATCTGGTTTGGGTACTTCATCCAGGTTAAAAAGCTTTTGTATCGTGACCTGCATCTGATTCTTATCAGCTTTCCCGTAGCCTGTTACGGCCATTTTGATCTGGGAGGGGGTGTATTCATGGATCGGAATGTCTGAAAGGGCCAGAGTAAGCAGAACAACACCTGAGGTTCGTGCAACATCCATGGCTGTGGTGGTGTTTCTCTGGAAAAAAAGTCTTTCCATGGCCGCTGTCCCGGGGGAAAATTGACGGACAATACCATCGATACTTTCATGGATAGAAAGCAACCGTCTGTCAAGTGGGATGTTACAATCCGTGGTGATTGCTCCGTAACCAAGGAGTTTCATGGAATCATCTATAACAGACCAGCCCAGGATGGCATAACCGGGATCGATTCCAAGAATAATCACTGTTCCGCGCTGATCGTTTCCATTATTTCATCCGGAATGTCATAGTTGGAATAGACATTCTGGACATCGTCATGGTCATCGAGCATGTCCTCCAGCTTGAGACACTGCCTTGCCGCCTTTTCCTCAACCGTTACTTCCGTCATGGGCAGGAAGGTGAGTTCATTCACGGAAAGGGAGTATCCTTTTTCCTGAAGAAGTTCTGAAATGTCATTGTACGCGTCCGGAGAGGATGTAATAATAATAGTATCATCCTCGGTCTTTATGTCCTCTATGTCATAATCCAGGAGAAGTTCCATGATATTATCTTCCGAGGCTGACTCGTCGTTTATGACAAATAGTCCCTTCCGGTCAAAAAGATAGCTCACACTACCAGGTTCAGCAGGACTTCCGCCGTTTTTGTTAAAGATTGTCTTTATTTCCGGAGCCGTACGGTTCTTGTTGTCCGTAAGACAATCGACCATAAACGCGATACCTCCGGGACCATATCCTTCATAACGGACCTCTTCATAGGAAACACCTTCCAGATTGCCGGTACCTTTTTTAATGGCCCTCTCAATATTATCGCTCGGCATATTAACAGACTTGGCCTTGTTGATGGCGGTACGGAGTGTCGGATTAGTGGAGGGGTCACCGCCGTTTCTGGCCGCAACTGTGATTTCCCGTATAATTTTGGTAAACATCTTGCCCCGTTTCGCGTCCTGGGCCCCTTTTCGGTGTTTGATGTTCGCCCATTTACTGTGTCCTGCCATATCTCCTCACTCTTTTCTCAGGTTAATTGCCCCTTTTTCAGTAGCCCCGTTCTATTTTCAACTGTAATTTTACTATCTCCTCCCGTGCCCGTACCGGTTTATAATCATATTCGATGGACTGCCGGTAAAAGCGGATAGCTTCACTATAATCTTCAAGACGTTGATAGGTCTCGGCAAGTTTCCATCGGGTCCCGCCTGGATTTAGCTTTTCCAGATCATTTCTGGCGGATCGTATATTCTCTTCGATCCTTCCCCTCTCCTGAAGCTGATATTCATATTTTTCATACTCGTCAAATCGGGGATCCGAAAGAAGACGGGACTTAAGACGGTTAATTTCATTTTCAATCTCACGTTTTTTCTGGAGAAGTTCGTCTAATCGTTTCTGAGCCTTTTCCTGTATTTTCAGAGATTGTCGGTACTGTTCGATAGATGCTCTATATTCAAGATCACGAAAGGCCATGTCTCCGAGATATTCATGGCTTTTTGATTTACGGTAAAGGTCCGTATCAGGTAGAAGTTCAAGGGCCTTTTTGAGGGACTGCTCTGCCAGTTTCTGGTGGCCGGTACGGGTCCGTGCCAGATGACCGAGGGCAAAATGCATGGTTCCGTCAGTTTCCCTGACTTTCAGATATCTGAGATACATCTCCTCTGCCGGCAGGAAGCGGGCAAGAGACTCATAGAGGCTGGCTGCGAGCAGAAAAAGCTCAGGATCCGGCTTATCAGTAAGGTTAAAGTAACGTTCCAGGTAATAGACGGACCGGTCCGGATGCCTGGTTCTGGAGTAGGATACTCCCAGTTCCCGGGCGTAATCAGCGTTCTCCGGATTTAGCTGTGCTGCCCCTTCCAGAAAGGATCTGTATCCCTGGATAAGGTTTTTTTTATGAAAGGCCAGCGCTATGGCGTAGTAGAGGCCATGATCTTCCTGTTCAATATTCTTTGAGAATCTCAGAGCCTGATAATAGTGAGATAATGCCCGGTCATAATCATTGAGTTCATAGTGACACCTTCCCGTTAACTCATGCAGTCGGGCCATCTCTCTGTTTTCCTCGATAAAGAGGGATTTCACCTTGCGGTCGCGGAAAAGCTGTTTTAGATCCACATCCTTTTCCACGTTTTTCATGGTAATAAAGCCGCTCGGTACCCGTTTATCCTCCACGCGGGTGCTGTATTCTTCTGCCAGACGGGACTCAAGTCTTTCCAGGGCCTTTCTGTACTCTCCCTCCCGATAAAGCCGCATGTACTCTTCTTCCTGCCCCGGGAGGGGAAGAAGAAAGGAGAATGTTAGAAAAAGGCCGGCTGATATGGTCCAGAATCGATTCACCTGATTATTTACCTTTATTAATAGTATCGGAAAAGGAGAATAAAAGAAAATGCAGGATAAAAAAAACCGCGGTTTTTTCAACCGCGGTTTTTTTGAGAGGAAAAATATTTCAGTTATCTATCTCCACTCAGCGGCTGAAACTTTGCGTTTTAGATCTTTTGCTCTGACTTCATAGATGATCTCACAGTTGTCATCTGCATCATAAGTTACCTTTCGAACGGATCCACCCTTAACGACACCCTGGATTTCCTGGGCGATAGCAATACCGGTCATTTCGAAATCAGACATACCGGATGCGCCCTCTATATTTGAACCTTTAAATTTTTCGAGTATCTGATATTGGGCGTTAAGTATAGCGGCACGTTTCGCACTTTCCCGACGTGCCACCTTGTTGGTGAGGGTCCGTTTGGGTACACCCATAGCGGCAAGACGGAAAGTGTTTTCATCTATCCAGCCTTCAGTTACATAATTTTCGCCTTCAATTTGCCCACCGATTTGCTTTCCGCCTCCACAGCCAACAATGCTGAATGAGATAACGGTGGTACAAAGGATGGCGAATACAAGCGCCTTTTTCATAAAAGGTCCTCCTGAAACCATTTGTCGTACATTTTAATCTGTACCCTGATAAACGCAGCTAAAGTACTAATAAAAAACCGGATCGTCAAGGTAATAACAGCTTTTTTATTGGTCAAAAAATAATAATTGTAAGTAAAAAATAATATATAATAATTTATAATTTGAGGAGCCTTTGTTTTAGCCGACTATCAATGAATGCACATGCGGGATGGATGATTTTTCGTTGCTCTTTTAGTATGAATGTGGTTATGATGTGTATCAGGATATTAGGAGGAATGGATATGAGGAACCTGCTGCTTTGTATCTTTCTTGCATTAGTGCTGAGCGGATGTGAAACGACCGGCGAAAACCAGAAAGACAATGAAACTGTCAAAAAAAAGTCGGAGATAGAGACAGGATGGTCGGATAACGATACGTATACGGTGCGAGTAATTGCTGAAAACAGGCCTGTTGCTATTGAAAAAGCGAAACAACGGATTCTGCGTGATATCGTTAATGTGAGAATGCTAAACCAGAGCCCTTTTACAGATATCAGGAAGATACGTAATGAATTCCAGAAACCCATGGATGAGGGGGAAATAATATGGCAACGCCCGTTAGACGGGCAACTGGAAGTATTTTATCAGATTAAAGAAAAGGGACTGAAGGATAAATTCAGACGTAAATAATCAGCTGATTATAACCTTTCTTCCTCTAACTGTTAAACGGTTTGTGCAGAAGAGCCGTACCGCTTCACAAAGAATCCGATGTTCCTCCATGAGTATCCGGGCTGAGAGGGTCTGAATCGTGTCATCCTGCTCCACCGGCACAGGGCTCTGAATAATAATCGGTCCTGTGTCCGTGCCTTCATCAATGAAATGGACCGTGCATCCTGTAATCTTAACGCCGTATTCCAGCGCCTGTTTCTGGGCTTTTACACCGGGAAAAGATGGAAGAAGAGCGGGATGGATGTTGATAATCCGATTATGATATCTCTGGATGATCCAGGGAGTCAGAAGACGCATGTATCCGGCCGCCACAATGAGGTCTGTACCTGCCTTTTTCAGGAGTCTGACCATTTCTTTTTCATGTTCTTCACGGGTGGCGTACCGGGCCTGGTCCACGAAAAAAGACTCCATTCCCAGTTCTTCCGCCTTTTCCAGAGCCCGGGCATCTTTGTTATCGCTGATAAGAATGCCGTTTTTTGCGGGTATCTCATCGGAATGAATCTGTTTACAGACGGCTTCAAAATTGCTTCCTCTGCCTGATGCCAGGTATGAAACGGTCTTGCGGTTAAACATAGCCTGCTCCTTTCAGATTCTCAATTGTTCCAGGAAGTCCGGGGCCAGAGAATGGTCGGCATTTACCACCCGTGACCTGCTATTTACTATTCTGACCTGAAATTCCTCTGTTCCCTTTTTTGCGTACCGGGCGAGGATAGAGATCATTGTATCAGTATCATTGGTGTCCGCCTCTCCCTGAACAAAACCCGTAGGACCGGGGAATTCTGGTTCAAGCAGGAGACTTGCCCTGTGTCTGTAGAGCCTGAGAATATGGTTTTCTTCTTCATGGCGTCCGATAATCAGTTTGCATCGCTCGCTGATACGGAAATGTCGTCCGATGGTGAGAAGATAGATATCCTCTTCATTGTAACCGGGATGATAAAGAAAGAGGTCCCTGATCCGGACCGATATGTTCGGGTCCGTGAAGAGACATCCTCCCGCCGGAGAGCTGTATTCCATGATACCATAACGGCGGGCGAGCTCAAACTGTCTCTTACGACCACGTCCGTTGATATCAAGGAGCATTTCCCTGTCAACCATGCCCCGCGTTTCCGGGATAGTAGGTTTGAGAAGTCGGGCCGAAAGGGGGCGGAGAAGCCTTCCCTCCAGACCGGCTTCCCGGATGATATGGTTAAGGGTATGTTTCATCTGAGACATGGGGCGCTGGCCAACGACTTCTCCCGTGACGAGAAAATCGGCCCCAGTTTCTCTCATGAATTCAGCTGCGTTGTGAAAGAAGAAGATCTTGCAGTCGATACAGGGATTCATCTCCTTCCCGTAGCCGTGGGGCGGATTCTCAACCATACGCAGGTATTCCATCCCAAGACGGCGTACCTCCACATTAAGGTTTATCTGTTTTGCGTACTTTATTGCGTCCAGTTCCCCGTGATCAATGTGGGGTTGGGTGAAAGGTAGTAAAAAGTGTATACCGGTAAGATGGATTCCCTGGTCCATTAGAAGGCGACCGGCCAAAAGACTGTCCAGTCCGCCCGAGTAAAGCAGGATACCTCTGTGCTCAGCCATCGATCTCACCGTGGTGAATGAGTTCAATGGTAACCTCTTCACCAGGTTGCGGGTCTTCCCGTTCCTCCTCTATTTCAATTATACAGTTGGCCTGGGACATGGAGGAGAGTATCCCGGAACCCTGGGACCCTGTGGAAGAAACATAGAGGCTGGAATTTTCAACATGGAAGATGCCTCTCTGGTAATGGCGCTTCCCCTTCTTCTTTTTCAGAGGGGTAGCCAGTAGAGCGCGAAAGCGGGGCCTGTATCTGTGTTTGGCGTTCATCATGGCGAGAAGGAGAGGACGCACGAATTCCATAAATATCAAAAGACTGGATACAGGATTTCCAGGAAGGCCACAATAGAGGGTCCGACCCCTTCTGCCGAACATAAAAGGCTTGCCCGGCTTTATTTTCATGCGGTCAAAATGGACTGTGACTCCGATTTTCTCCATCGCGGGCCGGACGAAATCATAGTTTCCCATGGATACTCCCCCTGTAGTAACCACGACATCATATTTTGACGCCTTCTCCAGAGCTTCGGCAAGGAAATCGGGCCTGTCATCCACGATACCAAGATAAACGGGTTCACAATAACTGTTCAGAACTTCAGAATAGAGGGTATAGGCATTGCTATTGTAGATTTGTCCCGCTGCTTTTGTCTCACCCGGTTCAATGATCTCATTTCCCGTTGTCAGAAGCGCGACCCGGGGTTTATGGAACACATCCACCCAGGAGACATTGATTGAAGCGAGGAGACCAAGTTCCGCTGAATCGATAAAAGTACCGTTTCTAATAATTACCGTTCCCACAGGGATATCCTCGCCCTGACGTCTGATATTATCTCCCTCAGGAAGGGGGCGGTTAATCAGGATTCTGTTATTATCATGGGTACAGTCTTCAACAGGAATCACACAGTCCGATCCTTCAGGAATGGGAGCGCCTGTCATAATTGCAATGGCCTGGCCGGAGGATAGCCTGTCACCTTCAAATGTGGTTCCAGCCGGTATTTCGCCAGTCACTGAGAGGCTTATCGGTGATTCCGGGGAAGCATTAAGGGTGTCTTTTGCTCGAAGAGCGAATCCGTCCATGGCTGAATTATCGTGGGGCGGAACAGGGGCCATAGCCTCGATATCTTTGCAGGCGAATCGGTGTCGGGCCTCAAGAAGTGGTACCGATTCGCACCTCATTTGAGGGATATCGTGATTAAGGTATTCCAGGGCTTTACTAACAGGTATCATGGTACAAATACTCCCTAGTTTAGAAACCGTTCAGGATATCGGATATGTCAATCATAAACAATGAAGCTTTTTACATGATTCTTGTGAGCTGACATACCTTTTAAAAATTAAGAAATTCTTCCTCAAGATGCCTTTATGTGTTGTTATACTTGAATTATTATTTCCGCCGCCGAAGGCGGCGGTGGCAATAGAGTTATTTTTACGGCAAATTGAGGTAAGAAATCAATAGTGAATTTCTGTTCAACTGATACGCGAGAAGATGCTTTTATGTGTTGTTATACTTGAATTATTATTTCCGCCGCCGAAGGCGGCGGTGGCAATAGAGTTATTTTTACGGCAAATTGAGGTAAGAAATCAATAGTGAATTTCTGTTCAACTGATACGCGAGAAGATGCTTTTATGTGTTGTTATACTTGAATTATTATTTCCGCCGCCGAAGGCGGCGGTGGCAATAGAGTTATTTTTACGGCAAATTGAGGTAAGAAATCAATAGTCAAAAATGGTTGATTGATATACAATAATTGTATATTATTTGTTATAGAAGTTAAAAAACAGGAAAACTTGTTGACGGTTATCTATAATAAGTGTACTATTTGAATTCAATCATTACAAAAGAATGAATCGAAGAAGAGGGAATATGGAAACAACAATGATACCTCAGGGTGCTAAATATAAAGAAAGGTACAGGGACCATGAGATACTCTCTAACGAGGTACTGGACAAAGAACAGGAACTACATTTCTTTGACAATATCCGAAAGCGTATCCGTGAAGTTCGTAAAGAGCTCAGGATGACACAAAGGGAATTCGGTGAATCGGCCGGTATAGACAGACGTTATGTTGCTAAGGTGGAATGCGGTTCGCAGAATCCTTCATTCAAATTTCTGAGGAGCATTTCGATAAAGCACAAGATTTCCCTGGATTGGCTTCTTTACGGAATCGGTGACAGGTACGTGCGGGCAAGTGATGACCTCTACGGGCCAGAACTTGCAGTGTTCAAAAAACTCCTTGATAATGCTCAGGATGAAGACATTGAGGTAATCACAAAGATGATTAAGAAGATTCTGGGGTAAGCTTCAGTTTTTCTAATAAGTAATCATTTTTTAAGAAAACGACGGCTGACAGCCGTCGTTTTTAGTGATGAGTAATATATTCAATCGTAACGTTGCTGTTTATATCAACAAAATCGTCGATAGAAATAGCCTGCCAATGAATATCCTTGTTGGCCAGGATATGAATATTTTTTCCCGAATCCTTTGCACGAATAATAAAAAGACTCAGGGAAGCTATTCCCGAGCTGTTAAGCATCTCCAGACCCGTAAGGTCCAAGGTTATACCATTCGTGCTTTGTTCTGTGTGCTCAATAAGAAAATCCACAATATCATTATAATGGTCCATGGATGTGAGCTTAAGGCTTCCATTAATCTCAATAAGCTCTCCTGTTTTATGATAGGTTATACTGTATGATTCAGTCTTCTTCATGGAGCCAACCCTCGTGGATAAGTCTAATTGAAGGGATCATCCTGCTTCATGTCGGCAACAGCGACACGCCACATCCGCTTCAGAGATTCGAATCCTTCTTCACCTTCCTCATTGTAAAGCTGACAGAGGAAATTATATAGTGCCATTGCGGTTATGCTTTCATTCTTAAAGGCTTCGACGAACTGGATATCATCGTTGAGTGTATCAATGGGCGTCTGCTTCTTTTTATCATTCATCCGGCTCTCCTGAGAATTCTAATGAAATAATCAAGATTATTAATTGCAAGAACAATTTACAAAATGGGCTTTCTGGCGTAAAGGATAAGACTTTTTGGAAAAAACCAGTCAAAAAAAGTCTCCGCTCCTCTCATAAAGGGTGAAAAAAGTCCCCTGCTCAAAAAGTAGTGGTAGGATCGGGTAAAGGGATGGTTTTCGTTGTGAAGTCCGACAATTGAACGGATAGCCCACCAGATTGTATGGAAAGAGTGCCTGAAATTGATCCCATATACAGAGAGTCCGCTCCCGGTTATGATGGCATTAAGTCTGGCAGGTGGAATTATCCGAACATGACCTCCGGGTGTGCTGAAATATTCATGCGTAAGAAGGTAGTACAACGCCTCTGAAAAGGGAGTGGGAACCGTTATGCCAATGGTGCCTCCCGGTTTAAGAATACGTGCCAGTTCACGGCAGGCCTGTTCCTCGTCAGGTACATGTTCCATAACTTCGGAACATACGATGGAGTCAAAGGTGTTATCCTTGAAGGGCATCTGGGCCGCATCACCTGCATGAGCCATATATCGGGTGTATTCCTGGTCAGGTTCCAGCTGGGAAAGAGAAAAGCGGGTTCGTCTGAGAGAATCCAGGTCGATGTCCATGCTTATGACACGCGCTCTTCTCTTAAGGGCCTCAAGTGAATGCCGGCCAAAACCGCAGCCGGCGTCCAGAACAAGACTTTCCGGTTTTATACCCAGACGATCAAAATCGATGGTAAGCATTTCTTATTGTTTCATATTCCTCGATAAGATGTTTAGCCGCTTTATGCCAGGTAAAGAGGGAGAGGACCCGTTGCCGGGCGGATCGCGCCATCTTTTTACGCAGATCATCATGATCCAGGAGGTAATCGATCGACCGGGCCAGGGCATCTGGGTCCCTGGGAGAAACAAGAAGACCGGTCTTTTCATGTTCTCCTACTACTTCAGGAAGAGCGCCTCCGGTTGTTGTGATCACCGGCAGCTGGCAGGCCATGGCCTCAGCGGCCGGAAATCCAAATCCTTCGTAGATGGATGGAGCTACCGCTATTTCTGTTTCAGCGTAAAGCCGAACAAGCCGTTCGATCGGAATCTTTCCGGTGAAACTCACCTGGCTGTTAAGACCCAGAGAATTGATTAGCTTAGGTATGATGGTTCTGTTAGGAGCTCCACCGTCGACAATGATAAGCTGAACATGATGGCGTGTGCGTTTCATGGCTTGAAGAAGATAGATGATACCTTTCTTTCTGTCCGCTACGTTACCAACGAAAATAAGGCTCCCGGTTTTCTTTTTTACACCGGGGATCGGGTAAAAGAGACGGGAATCCATGCCATTGTAAATAACGCTAATTTTTTCTATGGGTATCCGGAAGGCCCTGTGGATCTCCCTGGCAGAATCATGGGATACAGTGATTATATGGTCCATGCGGTTGGCCACGAAACGTTGCATAACCAGGGGATAGTAAAGAACTCTGCGGACCTTGTCTAAAAAGGTGGAGGGATATTCAAACCATGTGGCCCTGTCAATTGTCAGAGGGTGATGAATGGTTGAAATAACCGGTATACCGAGAAGTTTCATCAATAAAAAACCGTAACCCAGACACTGGTTATCATGTATTACATCAAAGGAATACTTAAGGTGAAGTTTACGAACCGCCAGGAAGGCCCTGAGGGAGAACGTTTCCATCTCAGGGAAAATGCCTGCTCTGGAAGCAATAAATTCGTAGAGATTCAGTGGAGTAAAGGCGTCAAAGGGATGTTCCGGGTTAATGTAATCATCCTTCCGGTTAAAGTAGTTGTTATTGTGGATCTTGTGTACATAAACTCCCGGTATTTCAAAGGGATAGGGAGGACCGGTGACAACATGGACTTCATGGCCCTGCCGCGCCAGTTCTTCGGCCAGATACATAACATAAATACCCTGGCCTCCGCAGTAGGGATTACCCCGGTAACTGAGAAGACATATCTTCATGAGTAATTCTTCGACTCCATAATGACCTTCCTGTAGAGGTCAAGAGTTGATCGGGCCGCCGATGGCCATGAGAAGAGGTCCTCGGCACGTTTTCTCCCACGGCGCCCCATCCTTTTTTGCAGTTCTTTATCCTTGAGCAATTTTTTAATTGCATCGGCCAGCTGGTTGCTGTCCCTCGGCGGGACAAGGATACCGGTTTCGTGGGTAACAACTTCTTTCAGAGCACCGGCCGTAGTTGCGACAACAGGAAGCTCACATGCCATTGCCTCGGCCGCAGGAAGGCCGAATCCTTCGTAGAGACTGGGAATAACGAGGAGGGTGGCACGCTGGTAATATGAAACAAGCTGGTCAAGGGTGAGACGACCTGTTATGGTAACCCGGTTTTCAAGTTTATGGTCGCGAATTATATTCATGGCGTGCTCTTTGGCAGGAGGGCCTTCATCCACAATAGTAAGATGAATCTCCTCCGGGAGCAATGTCATGGTTTTCAGAAGGTATTCGATTCCTTTTTTTCGGTCCTCGGTGTTTCCCACGAAAAGTAGATTGTTCTTATCCCTTTTAACTTTTTCCGGTTTGAACGTGCGTATGTCCATGCCGTTGTAAATTGCAGAGACATTATCATGACGGATACCAAAGGCCTGATTCAGCTCTTCGATACCTCCATTGAAAGAGGTGATAACCCTGTCGATATGGTTAATAACAAATCTTTGCATGAGTATGGGATAAAAAAGCAGCGTGGTTGTCATGTCCCAGAGACCCCGGTTACCTGCCAGGTCTGCGGCCCGGTCCCGGGTCAGTGGATGGTGAATAGTGGAGATGACCGGAATACCGTAGAGTTTCATCAGGGCCGTTCCCCATCCCAGGGTGTTGACGTCATGTATGATGTCGAAGGTCCGTTCTTTAAGCAATCTTCTCAGAGCGGAGAAGGCTCGCATGCTGAAAGTCTCCATCTCACCGAAAAAATGGAGACGGGTGAGCAGATAGTCAGCGAAATTCCATCCTCCCAGAATGGAACGGAAACTCAAAGGTCGAATGTCTCGTGTTTTTACGGCCCACATGTGATGAGAGGTGAGATGGTGTACTCTTGACCAGGATTCCATCTCAGGATCAGGATAGGGAGGACCGACCATGCATTCCACCTCTATGCCCAGCGCGGAAAGTTCTCGCGAAAGGTTATAGAGATATATCCCCTGACCTCCGCAGAAGGGATTGCCTCTGTAGCTTAAAAGAAGGACGCGCATTCTACTTCTTGGGTGGAAGAGTTGTTCGTGTTGTTACGATGGCCCATCCGACCCAGAATATCGCACCGAGAATTACAAGCGAGATGATTCCAGAGGGGATGGCTATAGCCCAGTAGCTACGGTTAATGATACCCAGAATCAACAGCGCCATAAAAGCGAGAGTAACCAGGCAGAGCAAAAGGGCTTTCGGTCTGGCGTAATCACGTTTATCAACGATTTCGGGCATAGGCTTCTCCACTTTAAGGGTTAGAATAGTCCATCCTATCCAGAGACCGGTACCAAGTAGAATAAGGGAAACCGCGGTAACCGGCAATGCAATGGCAGAATAGACGAGCAGCTCCATGGTATTCAGACGTGCGGGAAGAGTGCTGCCTGCATGGGCAAGTGCGCCATCGTAGATCAGATAACCCTGGGTAACTGCGAGAACGCTCGATAGTATAATAAGTATGATTCCAGTTAGTCGAGGACGGGGCATGATGGTATCCTGTCGCCTGATTGATGAGATTGAAGGTTTGGAATAATCAACTTGACTGTCAATCCCATTTTATACTTCTCTTTGCCGAAAAATTTTCTGTATTTCCTTCACATCCACTGTGTTATATGCTACAAGATGATCGAGAAAAGCGTAACGATTGTCCACCACTTCCCTAAGGTCCGGTTTATTTCCATCCATGTACGTTACTGACACTCCGGCATGATCAAGTATCGGTAATGCACCTGCCCAGTCCCAGAGGCTTGAGTTACCTGCAAATGCAAGTACCCGGTTACGGCGATTATCGGCTGTCAGACAGGCGTGCAGCGCGGTTGAACCCAGATTACGGATCTTTCCGGGAAAGTTAAAGTCGAACTGCCTGATATTTTCTGATGAACAGAGAATTGAAGTTTCTGAATCGACGGTCATAGTGTTGTCAGCCTTCAGTTGGTTACCGTTGCAATAGGATGCTGTGTTGTCGTTGTGGAAGAACAGATCACAACCCGGCGCGTAGACAAAACCATACAGGGGAGTGTGTCCCAGAAAGATACCCACAGAGACAGACCAGAGTGGAAGAAGCATGCTGAAGACAGCGGTTCCGTCAATGGGATCGACGACCGCTGTTAATTCCCCTTTCCGTATGGGATGGGATTCCAGGTCAAACTGTTCCTCGTGGACAAAACGCATTCCAGAGAATTGTTCTGTAAGTTCTTTTAAGATAAGATCCTGGATGTCACGATCTATATGAGTTACAATGGAACGGTCCCTTTTACGCTGGATATCAAACGGTTCATGCTGCATGGATAGAGCGAGGTCTCCTGCCTGTCGCGTAAGGTCGCGGATGAAGGTTATGTCGTTACCGCTCAGGACTTCTTTCATGACTATCTGTCCTCGAAACGAAAGCTTTTAGCGGTTTGAAAGAAGAGATCCCGACGCGCTTTAAAATCAGTTTCATCCGCCGTGGCATTTATTGAAAAGCCTCTTTCACCGTGAAGAGATAGAAATGTGATGGCGTGAATATGCAGTCCTTCACGGCTGAAACGGTATTCTATCCAGGAGAATTTGGATCCATCAATTGTCAGGTTCCCCTTCTCTATTACTTCGAGTTCCGGAATCACCTGTTGAAGAGATTCAAGGTTCATGTGCACGTACTTGTCCAGCTCTTCTGTACCTGGGTCCTCCTCGATGACCACATTAAGGCTCTCACGAAAAGTATCATCAGGACGCTTCAGTGGCAGGGATGCGGACATGGCTGTTGACATGAAATCCTTCTGTATGTCCCATTCTTGCGGGATGGCGATAGAGAATCCCCTGTCTGGGAATACTGTTCTCTCCCTGTCGGGGGCGCAGCCGGTGAAGAGTATAATCAGGGAAGAGGTAATAATTATTACAGTTTCCCTCATTGAGATGCTTCTCATTATTGCTAAGTAAAGATTATTTTTTCTTTTCATGGGAAATATTCAGTCCCAGGGTACCGCCGGGATTCATAATGTCACTGGGATCAAGATGCTGTTTTAGGGCCCGGAGGATGTCCATGCCTTCTTTACCCAGATGTCGTTCCATCCAGGGAGCGATCATCTTGCCCACGCCGTGGTGATGGCTCAGGGAACCTCCGCTCCTTTCGATGGTATCGATGATACCCTCCTGGAATCGTTTATAGTCCTTCGTGGTCTTGAAGCGGCCGATAAAAATAAAATATAGATTGGTTCCCTGGGGATAAAAGTGGGAAGAGTGGGTCATACATATGACCTGATCACGTTTCTTGATATACTTCCTTACCTCGCTGTGGACCCGGTGGAGACGGTCCCAGGTAACCCCTGTTTCCAGTGTGTCGATCACGATACCGAAGTCCTGCATGTCTTCCCGCATGTAGGGATCCCGAAAACGCCCGTGCTCCCATTTCTTTACCGGATAGCCGGTGAGATACATGCCTCTATGATTACGTGCTATGGATTTCACCTTTTTCTTGACGTTTTTTGTAAAGGAGGCTTCCCCATCCGCCTGACCGATGAAAAGGCAACGTTCCATGTCACGAAAGCCCCGGAGACGGATCAAGGTGTCGATGGGTGTCCCTTCTATGCCATAGAGTTTCATGGCGACAGATGTCTCCTCAGGGTCCGAAATGCGGAATACTGAAGGTGAACCGAACTCGCCCTGGGTTACTTCCCGGGCAAAATCGACAGTTGCTTCCCAGGAGGGGAACATGTAAGCGAACCGTTTTCGGTTTTCTGGCATGTAACGAAAGATTTTCAACGTTACTTCCACAAGAATACCGAAGGCGCCTTCGCTTCCCATAAAGATGTCATTCAGTTTTGGACCGGTAGCTGTGGCCGGATACACCTCTGTTGTAATGGTACCCCTGGGAGTAACATAAACCTGGTTCATAACAAGATGATAGGCGTCCCCGTAATAGGACGACTGCTGACCGGAACCGAGGGTTACGACCCATCCTCCCACTGAAGAGTATTCGAAGGACTGGGGAAAATGACCGCAGGTGTATCGCTGATTTCCCTCCAGGTGTTCCGGGGCATTGTTCAGGAATTCCTCATACAGAGGTCCCATCATACCGGCCTCGACCGTTGCGGTCTGGTTTATTTCATTAAGTTCAATGAATCGGTTCAGGTAAGTCTGGAGAACCAGAGTAATCCCACTTCTGACCGGTGTGACTCCCAGTGTGACTGAAGAGCCGCCTCCGTATACATAGATGGGTATCTTGTTTTGGTGGCAGTAGGGCACTATTGATTCAATCTCCTTGCGGTTTCGGGGATGGACAACCGCTTCAGTGACCATGGGAATCTTTCCATTACGTAGTTCAAGTGTCTCTTCCATGGTCTTGCCACTTGAGTATTTTGCGCGATTGTAATCATCGGTCTGAATGTTCTCTGAGCCACAGATGCTCTGAAGCTTTTTCAGATGGCGGGCATTCAGGCGGGTTTTATCTTTAAGGTGCACCTCCCTGTCTCCTTCCTTGAATCTTTGCTGGAAATCGCTGTCATCAAGGGCAAAGATCTCCTTCATCATATTATAGAGACCGGGATTGGGATGCTTGTACTCATCAGGGTCTCCCCATTTGAAGATGGACCTGTAGGTGCGGGGCAGGGGTGGTGATTCCCGCCATGGGGGTTGAAATTTGTTATGTGCCATATCGTATGCCTCGTCTGGTTCTTATCTGGGAAGCCGGAATATCTTTTCAGCTTCTTTATATTCTTCCTCTTTTTTCGATGAATTCCATCTTAATTCCCTGGCCACCAGGTCCGAAACTTTTGTCAGAACCTTTTTCCCCGGGTGACCGAGTGTCCCTATTCCGGTACGACGGAACAGGATATCCTGAAGAGATCGAGCCATCTCATTTCGAACTGTATAGAGTACCTCGGCCAGTATCTCGCCATCTGTGGTGAGCTGTTCCGCCAGCTTCTTATCAGCGCGGGCCATGCCGAAGATTTCAGGGGCCTCTGTCCCATAGTGTCTTCCCAGGTATTCAACCGTTTCAGGAGAGAAATCGGGATAGCGCTTGTGAAGGGATTTAAGAAACGATTTCATGGAAGGTATCTGGCTGCCTTCCAGGTATTCCTTATGCGTAGAGGATGATTTTTTCTTAACCCCCAGTTTCTTCAGGGCCATGTTCCCCACGTTCTCGGCAAGGTTCCTGCTTGTTGTATACTTGCCCCCTTCCACGGTTATAAGACCTTCCATACCTTCCCCGGCATTATCGTATATTTCATATTTGCGGGATGATTCATAGACCTCTTCTGTCTGGTCCTCCACCAGGGGTCGCAGACCCCCGTAGGCAAGCTTCACGTCTTTATAGGTGATGGGATCGGTGTTTCCGAAAGACAGATTAACTTCATCAAGAAGTTCCTCGATACTCTCTCTGGTAACTCTGTAGTCATCGGGATGACCGATATATTCCTTGTCCGTTGTTCCTATGAGGGAATGGTTTCTCCAGGGAATGACAAAGAAGTGACGCCCCCCTGGAGTGATGGATCCGACGATATGATTATTGATCAGGGGCCTGGTTATGACGTGAATCCCTTCAGAGCGGCGCAAATGGACGTCTTCCCCATCTTTTCGGGCCATATTCAAAACTATATCGGCCCAGGGTCCCCCGCAATTAATGACAAGTTTACCTGTGAGTGCCTTTTTACGGTTTTTCAGCCTGTCATGGACCGTGACACCGGTTATTCGGGATGATTCCCGAATAAACCCGGTAACTTCGGCGTAATTGGATGCAACCGCCCCGTGGGCCGTGGCCGATTTAAGAAATGACAGGGTAAGCCGTTCAGGGGAAATACTCAGACAGTCATAGTAAATGGAAGCGCCGGTGAGGCCTTCTTTCTTAACATTCGGCTCTTCTTTAAGGACTTCCTCTGGTTTCATGGAGGAGTGAAGAGGTATCTTCTTCGAAGGGTCCCATGTCCATCCCTTGTCAAAGGAGAGAATATCATAGAGAATCATGCCGGCCTTAATGACCCAGCGGGTATTGGTAATCTTTGTTCTTGTGGTGGTTACCATAATCGGTATGGGATAGACCAGGTTTGGAGCGATGTTTTCAAGAATGCGACGTTCTTTCAGGGATTCACGGACGAGTCCGAATTCCATGGTGGCAAGATACCGTAAGCCTCCATGAATTAGCTTGGAAGTGGCGGCAGACGTTGCTCCTCCAAAATCATCCTTCTCCAGTAGAGCGACGTTCAATCCCCTGGAGGCGCAATCATAGGCCACTGCGCAACCTGTTATTCCACCACCGATAATTATGGCGTCATAATGAGAAAGTTCCCTCTCTTCTATAAAGCGATTCATGAGCATTTCTCCTCCCGACCTGTAACTGCAATTAAATACCAGTAATTATCCCTGAAGATGCTTTAAAGCACAACCAGGAAAGACGTAATATCACCATCGCCTTCAGCGTAGGCAAAATTAGAGTTTTTTAGCAAATGAAGCTAATAAATCAATACTGGTAAAATATACAAATATTAATCCTGTGATCATACTAACTTATATATAAGGAAAATTCAACAATTATACTGCGAAGATAGCCAATTAATTACTCCCGATACTATATAATATTTGCCATAATCAGACTGAACTGTAAAGAATGAAACAAGGTAATAAAATCATCACCGGAGAAAGCTCTGTCTTCAGGAATGAAGATCATAATTGGACATACGGCTTCTGATTTCGATTCTCTCGGTTCTATGGTCCTTGCCGGGAAACTATACCCGGATCATCAACCTGTTCGAAGTTCCCTGATACATCCTGCCGCCCGGGGTCTGTATAATCTTTACAGCAATCACATGAAAATGCTTCGACCAGTGGATATTGAAGGCCAGGAGATTGAATCCGTTGTTATGGTTGATACCGGTTCTTTTAAACGGGTAAAGGAATTCTTTACAGGTGGCTTTCCATCCGGAATTCCTGTAGTGATTTATGATCATCATGAGAAGGAGGGCGCCGATTTTCCTGAAGCCGATTTCAGAGGAAAAGACAGCGGGGCCAACACCACATTGCTGGCCCTGGAGTGCATGGAAAATGGGGTCTCCGTTGATGAGAAGGAAGCTACTGTTGCCCTGGCCGGTATTTACGCGGACACGGGTAATTTCTTACACGCTTCAACCACATCTCTCGACCTCACGGCCGCATCCTGGCTTATAGAGCATGGGGGATCAATTGAGATCGTGAAACGGTTTCAGGTGCCGTTAAAAGAAGCCTATCAGGTGGACCTTTTCCATTCGGCCCTGAATCATCTATCCTACCACGAGATAAACGGTCACTATATTATCACGGGTAACCTTGAGCTGGAGGAGCAGATGGGAGGATTGGCCGCGGTGGTGGAGAAAATATTTGAGATTGAATATCCGGACGCCCTCTTTTTCATGTTCTATTTTATGGGTAGCGGTCATTCGCTTATTGTTGCCCGGAGCCAGAAAGATATGGTGGACGTCAGCGACATCCTGACCTCTTTCGGAGGAGGAGGACATTCGGGGGCAGCCTCTGCCCTGGTAAAAAACAGTGGCAGGGAAATATCCGGGGCCCTTATCGAGTACCTGCATGAACGTCTTGCCCCGGCTATTGTGGCATCGGATATCATGAGTGAAGAGGTCCTAACAATCCCTTCTACCTGGACCCTGCTTGAAGCCTCTCTCTATTTTGAGCAGATAAACCATACCGGGGCTCCGGTACTGGATGAAAAAGGTGATCTGGCCGGATTTCTGAGTCTCAGGGACATCATGAAGGGGCGTAAGGCGAATGCCATGCATTCTCCAGTCACGGCCTATATGAGAAAACCGGTTATAACCTGTGAACCTGCCGACACCATCCGGCAGATCGAGCAGCTTATGTTCGATAACGCTATAGGACATCTCCCCGTGGTACAAGAGGGTAAAATCCTGGGAATTGTTACCCGGGGCGACTACCTGAAATGGATCCGCTCACGGGGCCTTCACCATCCATCCCTCTCCGGATCGTCTTTACAGTCAGGGTAAGGGTTGACGGGATGATGGTTTTTCAACCACTGATTGTGGCGGTGAGGGAGAAAGAAGGTATCGTCTGATTTTTTTAATAAAGGGGGAATCATGAAATATGTTGTAATCGGATCCGGCGGGAGGGAACACGCTCTGGCGTGGAGACTCAGATCAGATGGCAGTAGCCAGGAGGTCTATGTGGCGCCGGGAAACGGCGGAATAGATGAAAAGTGGCGCCTCCCCCTGAATGTTGGCGACTTTGAAGGGATCGCCCGTTTCTGCCGGGATAAAGAGATCGATACTGTCATTGTGGGACCCGAGGTCCCCCTTGTGGGTGGTATCGTCGATTTTCTGGAAAAGGAGAAGATTCCGGTATTTGGACCTTCGGCAGCGGCTGCGC
Organism: uncultured Leptospirales bacterium; assembly: GCA_964645775.1. Lineage (GTDB taxonomy): Bacteria > Spirochaetota > UBA4802 > UBA4802 > UBA5550 > CAZYBU01. Next base: position 116,997 of record CAZYBU010000004.1, read on the forward strand.
GTCTGGAAGGAAGCAAAATGTTCGCCAAAAATGTCATGGAAAAATGTGGAGTGGCTACGGCCGGCTACAGGGAATTTTCCGGTCCCGTGGAATTGCAAAAATATGCTGAATCGGCAGACTCCTATCCCCTGGTCATAAAACTGGATGGCCTGGCCGCGGGAAAGGGGGTCGGCATACCGGAAAACCGGGAGGAAGCGAGGCGTTTTATTGAAGAGAACGTTAAAGATGACACAAAGGTCTTTGTTGAAGATTTTATTCAGGGAGAAGAGGTATCCGTCCTGGGGATTTCAGACGGAAGAACCGTCCATCCCTGCATTCCTGCCCAGGATCATAAGCGGGTCCTGGAGGGAGACCGGGGGCCAAACACGGGCGGAATGGGTGCCTATGCACCGGCACCGGTCCTGGACGCGGATAGTATCCGCAGGGTTCACAGTGAGATTCTGCAGCCGGTGGTGGATGGTATGCGTGAGGAAGGGATGCCATTCAGGGGTGTTCTCTACGCGGGACTTATTCTTAACCCTCAGGGTATTTTTGTTCTGGAATTCAATGTGCGCTTCGGTGACCCGGAGGCCCAGGTTGTCCTTCCCCTGATGGAGGAGAAACTGGGGGATGTTATCCAGGCCTCCATTCACGGTTCCCTGGACAGGCAATCCCTCACCTTCAGCCGGAAACATGCCATGACAGTGGTACTCGCTTCCGGAGGATACCCGGGTCCCTATGAGAAGGGAAAAGTGATTCAGGGTCTCGATCGCGTGGACGATGATATTACTGTATTCCATGCCGGCACCGACTGGCGGGACGGCCATGTAGTTACCTCCGGTGGTCGTGTTCTGAACGTGACGGCCACGGGTGAATCACTGAAAAAGGCCCGGGATCGGGTTTATACTGGTATAGAGAAAATATCCTTTGAGGGGGCCTTCTGCAGAAAGGACATTGGACATCGGGCCCTTTCCTGAATTGAGGACAAACCATGAAGAAGAACTCGATACTTCTCATAGTTTTCATGCTCCTTCTTGCGGGAACAACTCTGTATGCGATACAGTACAACAGTGACGGTACAGTAAGCCTGGAGAAACGTAATGGGAACGATAAAAAATTCGCCATGGATGGAAAGACCGTCTATGGAGAGCCGATCCGCGAGAGAAGGACTATGCTCAGGCACCGGAAGTTTTACGTGGAGGTTATCTATTCCCGGATGTTCTCTGACATGAGGTTAAGCGGAGATGGGAAAACCAATTACATGGAGAGGTTCTATAAGGAGCTGGCCCGTCAGGTAGATCACTGGCTACAGGAGAGCAATCTTTCAACTGGCTCCATGAAGATTGTTGTCTCCAATTGTCGTTTCAGCAAAACGGGCTTTTGTGGAAGGAAAAACAGGAATGAGGTAAGGATCTACACTTATAAAGACGGTAAAAAAGGTCCCGAAATCTCCATCGATCATAAAGATCTCTACTCTAAAGAGAAAACCGTGGATGTGGCGAAAAAGACCGTTTTGAAGGTCATGGAAATTTCAAGGTAGTATTCACCACGCGGCAGGCGTTATCTCTCCTTTGCCGAAGCCTCCAGTGCCCGAAGGACGTCATCTTCTGAATAGATATCCCTCAAACAGAAGGGAGATCGAAAGGTATCTCCCGGAGGAAAAATCGCGAGAAAAGGTATTGAACGGCTACCCAGGTTTTCCATGAGCTGTTCCGCTTCCGGGTTTGATCGGGTGATGTCAGCTAAAAGCAGGATGGCGTTATGCTTTTTCATGGCTTGCCGTACCTTAGCTGTCTTCAGAGCCGTGGCTTCCACCAGCTTACAGTTGGGACACCAGTCAGCCGTGAAATCCACAAGTACAATCCTTCCTGACTCCCTCTCCTCCAGGAGGGTGTTCATGGAAAATTCATCCACATTATTCAGGGAAACCTGTTTCGTCCTGTACAGACTCTGGAAAGAGAGATGGTATCCTCCCCCCAGAAGAGCAAGAAGAACCACCAGGGAAATAAGACGGGTTCTTTTGCTCTTTACGGGCGAGCCGAAGATCCCGAATTGCCAGAAGGCAAGGGCCGTGATGGAAAGAAAGGTGATCGTGGCGAGGATATCTTGCCCCTGCAGAATTGAAAGGAGGTAGATGACTGTAAAGACCAGAAGAAACCCCATGATCTTCTCGAAGTAGAATGTCCAGGGGCCTGGTTTTGGAATAAAACGGCTGAGGGCGGGACGGGCCGTGATGATTATGTAGGGCAGGGCCATACCGAGTCCCACACTCATAAAAATGGTAAAAATGATAGAAGGTGGCTGGGTCAGTGCCCATGCCAGGGTGCCACCCAGAAAGGGGCCACTGCAGGGAGTCGCAAGAAGCGTAGCCAGAAGACCTTTGATAAAGGAGTCCAGATAGGCATTTCTCCCCATTGACCCCGCTGCTCTGCCTGCGAAGCCTGGAATCTGAATTGTGAATACACCGAAAAGGGAGAGTGACAGGACAAAGACAATAGCCGCCATGGCCACGATAAATTCACGGTGTTGAAAGAGTCCTCCCCAGTTGTAGCCGAAAAAGGCGGCAAGGAGAGCCAGGACGGCAAAGCTTACCAGTATCCCCAGGGAGAAAAGCATACCGAGTAACATCGATTCCCGGGGGTTCTTTTCCGCCTGGCCTATGATCCCCATGATTTTGATGCTCACCACGGGAAGTACACAGGGCATAAAATTCAGAATAAAACCGGCAATGAGGCCGAAAAGTATCGCCTGCAAAATACCAGCTATTCCGCTATCCAGGAAACGGGGCGTGAAATCTGAAACCTTTGTCTGGAGGGAAGGCTGATCCGGGATACCAACGAGGGATGTCTCCATGGAGGGACGCAGAGAGGTTTCATCATCCATGGATTTACGTGAATCGTCCACCATGAATTCAGTAACAGCCCCAGGGCCTGAGGGGGGACTCGATCTTTTAAAGAGGTTCTGCATTGTCTCATCGGGAATGCTCTCCTGACCCTCTCGGCTCACTTCCAACGTAACGGAAAGTTCTCCGTCCCTTGGGACACACGATCGGTCAGTGCAGATGAGGGACTCGTACTTAATGTCCAGGGTACGGATACCCGGTTCGGCATCTTCATGAACTTTCAGTGGAAGAAAAAGGGTTGTCCTCCCGCTGTAGCCGAAGACGTGTTTTTCCTCACCGGGAGAATTAAATTTCTCCGGGGGAAGATAGCGGGGGACCGAGAAAATAACCCCCTCCACGGGACGCACTCGGAGAATGGTAGGCTTGCCAGTCCCCGGACCTTTGGGATTTCCGTATATGTGGTTTCCGGACGGGACTTCAATCCCCACTGCAAGAAACGATTGGCTGCCCGGTTTCAGTTTAAGTTCATTTTTAACCGGGAACACCCGGTAGGTCTGGAAGGTTTCCTCATTTCCGGAATCGGAACATGATACAAGTATTGTCATTCCTGCAAAAAGGAGGAGTACCGGCAGAAGAAAACGATTCATGAACACTTGCCCTCCAACTGAAAGAGTTTAGAAAATTATTAATCAGTTCCCTCTTCCGTAAATCTTTTTTTTATCACCAGAAAATAATAGATAAGACCCGTGGAGGTAAGGAGTATCCCTATGAGCGATGGTATGAATGCTGTTATAAGCGTTAAGATAAAAAAGGCAATGTAGAGACTTACAATGACCCATAGACTGAAGGGATAAAGCCAGGCCCTGTATGGCCTGTGCATGTCCGGATATTTCTTCCGGAGAATGGCGATGGATATAAATGTCATGATGTTGAAAATGGTGCCGGTCGCAGAGAAGAAATCGATGATCCGCTCGTAGGTATTAGTTGCCATTCCGGCCACGATCAGAAGAACAGAAGCCCATAGGGCCTGGGTTACCAGGGCGTGATTTGGTGTCCGATGCTCCGGGTGTGTCTTCTTCAGGGCCGAGAAGAAGAGACCGTCCCGGGACATGGCCTGCCATGTCCGGGCCTTTACCAGTATCTGGGTACTGACGTTTCCGAAGGTATTAATCATGACAGCGGCAGAAATGAAGAGGCCGCCGATGCTTCCAATGGCGATACGCAATGCGTCGGAGGCGACCTGTTTTGAGGTGCTGATCACATCCACCGGTAGCAGATAGATATAGGAGCCGTTTGCGCAGAAATAGAGTATCATTACTCCTGTGATGCCGAAGAGAAGAGCCAGAGGGAGGTTTCGGCTCGGGTTTTTCACCTCCTCGGCCACATAGGTAGATCCTTCCCAGCCGCTGAAGGCGAAGAAAGAATACCGGAGTGCGGCTCCCACGGCCAGCAGTGTCTCCCAGCTCCATGCATCGGGCCAGAGAGGAGTGGTGAAATGGGAGATGGAACCTTTACCCGAAGTGACAGCGAATCCGATAAGAAGCCCGATGGCCAATATTTTGACTAAGCCGAAGATGTTCTGAACCATGCCGCTCAGGAAGACACCGAAAAGGTTTATAATCGTAAGAAGCCATATGGTAACCAGGGCGAGAAGTATGACCTGGAGATGAGAAATGGCGTCCCCTGTGGCAAGGGTCCAGAAGGCGTTAAAGTATTCCGCGAAAACAAGGGCCACGGCAGCGATGGCCCCTGTTTCAGACACGAAGAACATGGCCCATCCGCGCAGAAAGGACCAGATGGGAGGATAGGCTTCGTGGAGGTAAACGTAGGGGCCACCCGATCGGGGCATCATAGCCACGAGTTCAGCGTAGATGACGGCCCCGAAGATGGTAACAATCCCACCCAGGACCCAGACAAGCCCGAAAAGGGATGTCGACATGACCAGGGCCATGATGGGACCTGGGGTTCGAAATATTCCTGAACCGATGATCCTGCCTATGACAATGGAGGTGGCCTCGATGAGGCCCAGGTCACGGCGATACTCCTCGGATGTTTGAGAGGCAGGATTCATCCCGTCTACCTTCAAATTGTTTTCAGGAATCGTACTACCGGTTATGCACTCTTTTGATACAGGGTGAGGATTTCTCCGATATACATTCTGTGGTAATCGTTGTCCGAATATAATTTATCTATGGTTGGATCGATGAAATTATCCGGGGTGAAATCCTGGTAATACATGGTTTTGCATTCAATGATTAACCTGGCTTCACGGTAGCCCCAGTTGCCGGTCGGTGTTCGAAATGGGGTGAGACCCGTTTCCGCTATCTTGTCAGTATTTCTCCCGGAATGTGAACCGCAGAATTTTAGGGCCTCCTTGTTTTCCTCAGGAAAAAAGGTCAGGGAGAAGGAGTCGCTACCCTCCATGAGATAATAGGTGTATCTCTGTGGCCGGAGATATATGGTTGCGGCCGGTTTGTGCCATATGTATCCCAGAGCGCCCCAGTTGGCTGTCATGGGATTGATAGTTTCGTGAGTAGCTGTGATCAGAAGCCATTCAGAGCCAATAAGCTGAATCGGATTTCCGAAGTTGTCATTAATTTTGATTTCGGTAAAACCTTCCATTGAATCTCCTTCATGCTGTCAGAATTTCATGTCCCTCGTCAGTGACAAGAACAGTATGTTCCCACTGTGCCGAGAGCTTATTATCCGTGGTGATGGCAGTCCAGTTATCAGAAAGAAGACGGGTGTTGGGAGAACCCTCATTTATCATCGGTTCAATAGTAAAAATCATACCCGGAAGCATAACGATCCCCCGGTTACGGCTTCCGTAGTGATGAACATGAGGTTCTTCATGGAAGCGTATGCCGACACCATGACCTCCGTAGTCTCTGACCACGCTGTAGCCGTGAGTCCGGGCATGGGATTCTATGGCGTATCCTACTTCTCCCAGGTCTCTGTAAGGTTTGACCTGCTGAATACCGATTTCCATGCATTCCCGGGCTGTATCCACGAGTTTCCGGGCCCGGTCGGATACATTGCCGATCATAAACATGCGGCTGGCGTCGCCGAAATACCCGTTCAGGATACATGTGACATCAACATTAATGATATCTCCGCTTCTCAGAAGCTCGTCGTCCGGAATGCCGTGGCAGATGACATCATTTACCGAGGTGCAGACACTCTTCGGGTAGCCGTTATAATTCAGGGGGGCAGGATGGGCGCCCGCGTTCTCTGTAAGCTGATGTACAAGCCGGTCTATCTCTTCCGTGGATACGCCTTCGCTGATAAATTCGGAGACGCGATCCAGAATTTCTCGGGTTAACTGGCAGCTACGTCGAATTCCATCTATCTGTTCCTGGTTTTTCAGAATAACACCCGGAGCCGGGCGAAGGGCCGGTCCCCTCTCAACCCCTGATTTCAGGTCCGAATCCATATGACACTTCTTGTATTTTTTTCCGCTGCCGCACCAGCAGGGATCATTCCGGCTCAGTTTCTTCTTCTTTTCCAACTGGTTTTTTCCTTCTGATAATGGGGCATTGTTCATCATTTCAGGATCGTGTCAAATGGAAATGAAAGGCCTGGTGGGAAGAGTAATAATCATACAGGAAAGGAGAATCTTTATTCCTGGTCTTCCGCCTGCCGTGTGAGGGCCTGAATCAGTTCCCTGTCCTCGAGATAACCGAGTTTAATGAGGATTTCACCCAGGAGACCGCCCTCCTTTTCCTGTTGCTGAAGGGCCAGGTCGAGCTGCCATTGCTCCAGGGCGCCTCCTTTGACCAGATACTGGCCAATTTTTTTATTGTCCACCCCGCATCCTCACATGATTGATTGAATCGATAATATATTCATATTATTCAGTAATTATTTCTAAAGATGCTTTTAAGTGCAAACAAAAAAGTTAAGCAATTAATACTGCATGTTATGATACAATCAGGATAGATGAATAGTTGTATCTTCTCAAGAAGATATCTTGAAAGCAGGTATTAATAAAAAAGCCGCCCGAAGGCGGCTCTTTAATGCATCCCCGAGGGGATTCGAACCCCTGTTGCCGGGATGAAAACCCGGTGTCCTGGACCCCTAGACGACGGGGACGTCACCCGAACAAAATCGGGATATGAGCCGCCAGGGGATCGAACCCTGGACCCACTGCTTAAAAGGCAGTTGCTCTACCGACTGAGCTAGCGGCTCACAAATTCTGATACCAAATACTGAACTGGTGATACACTGTCAAGAAAAAGTCTGAAAATTACCTGTAAAAGGTATTTACTCTGTCCGCTCCTACGGAAATAATCCTGATGGGAACTTCTATGAACTCCTCAAGAAATTCAATGTATTTTCGGGTAGCTGCCGGAAGTTTTTTCCAGTCCGTGCAATGAGAAATATCATCGTCCCAGCCTTCCAGTTCTTCGTACACCGGTTCCAGTTCTTCGCGAAAAAGAGATGGATAATACTCGATCTCCTCACCCATGCACCTGTATGCCGTGGCAACTTTCAGGGTTTCGAAACCTGTAAGGACGTCAAGCTTTGTCAGGGCAATAGATGTGAGGCCGTTTATCCTCCTGGACTGTTTAAGAAGGGGGATATCAAACCAGCCGCAGCGCCTAGGACGTCCTGTAGTAGAGCCGAACTCGTTACCATTGACTCGCAGCCGGTCACCATCATCATCCATGGCCTCCGTGGGGAAGGGCCCCTCCCCTACTCTGGTCACATAGGCTTTGGTTATTCCAACAACCTCGTCAATGTTAAATAGATTCAGGCCGCTTCCCATAAGAGCGCCTCCTACTGTGGGGCTGGAGGAGGTAACGTAAGGATAGGTGCCATGATCGATATCGAGGGCGAAGCCCTGGGCGCCCTCGAGAAGAATGTTTTTTCCTTCAGCTACGTATCGGTGAAGCAGATGCTGGGTGTTGGCGAACATTTCTCCAGCCTGTTCCTTGAACTCGAGGAGGAGGGACATGATCTCGTCAACGGTGTAGGGTTCTTTGTCAAAAATTTCGTTCAGCTGAAGATTCTTGAAATGAACCAGGAAGGTAACCCGTTCTCTCAGATACTCCTCATCAAATAAATCAGCGATACGAATACCTATGCGGAGACATTTGTCGGAGTAGGAAGGTCCGATACCCTTTTTGGTTGTACCGATCTTGTTGCTTCTCAGCTCCTCCATCGACTTGTCAAGGTCACAGTTAAAGGGGAGAATTAGATGTGCCGCGTCTGAAATCTTCAGCCGGCTTCGTACATTCCATCCTTCCTCTTCAAGAGGCTCTATCTCTTCCATGAGCTGTACCGGATCGATGACGACACCGTTACCGATGACGCATACTATGTTATTATGCAGTATGCCCGATGGTACAAGATGAAATATATACTGCTTCCCTTCAACTACAACGGTATGACCGGCATTGGCTCCACCCTGATACCGAACAACTACATCCGTCTTCTCGGTAAGGTAGTCGATCATTTTCGCCTTGCCTTCATCTCCCCACTGGGTGCCGATAGCGACCATGCAGCTCATATTGACCTCTTACTGATTTTTTTCTCTGTCATTTTAGGTGGTTAGCATAATATCACAACTTTTTTTTGAAGTAAAAATCGCTTTACGTAGAGTAGCCAATATTATGGTATTTGGATATCGTATGCGTACAGTAGCACCAGAAAGCGTAATTAAGAGGATATAATGCATAATATCGTTCGTTTTGGGGTATCCATTGATGAGAAGCTTTTAAAACGCTTTGATGCCATTATTGGGGACAAGGGATATGTAAACCGATCGGAGGCGATTCGGGACCTGATTCGTGATATGATGGTAACGGACGAAATTTCCGACCCGGACGCGGAAGCTATTGGCACGCTGACTATAATATATAGCCATGAAACCCGGGAAATAAGTGAACGTCTAAATGATGTCCAGCATCATTACTACGATAGTATTGTCTCCACCACACATATACATCTGGATCAGCATAACTGTCTTGAGGTTCTGATTCTAAGAGGCAAGACAAAAACAGTTAAGATGCTGGCGGACAAGCTTCTATCCATAAAAAACGTCCGGCATGGAAAATTTTCCATGACAACAGCGGAGCAGTTCACTGAGTAAAAATTTTTTTTCTCAAGGAATAAGAGTCCGGAGACGATATACAGAGAGCGGGGATTCTTTGTATTAAAACGTCCGTGGGGTTCGGGCGTGAAACAGGGTGTAGTGTGAATAATCGATTTTCCAGTTACAGGGTAGCTGTTGCTTCCCTTTGTCTGTTCTTTTTCGGTTCTCTGCCTGGAATGAGTACCCTTGCGGATTTATGCGCTGATGAAAAGAAGACATCTGTGATTGTCTACGCGTCTCCTTCATACAGGGATACGTCTTCGCGTGTTATTTACAGGAGCGGGCATTCTTCTCCTACTCTTCATACATCGTCCAGTAACTCAACATCCGTTACCATAAAAAATAAAAAAAAACCTGAAATCTCTGAAAAAATTTCAATACACACAGTACGTAAGAATGAAACCCTCTTTTCCATAGCTAAGAAATATGGGTGTTCCGTACAGGGTATACGGGATCGTAACAATCTGACCAAAGACAGGATTTATCCAGGCATGAAGCTGAGAGTTCCCGGTATGCCGGTAGCCAGGGGAAAGGGTGATTTTGCCTGGCCCGTTGAGAGGGTTGCTTCTTACAAAATGGATGAACGTGACGGTGTTAAGGCCATAGGACTTCTTATCGAAGCGCCGGCCGGTTCTCATGTCCTCTCCGCAGGTCCAGGAGTTGTTCGTCGGGTCGGATATATGCGGGGCTACGGAAACTATGTTGTTATCCAGCATGGAGATCGATACATGACGGTCTACGGTTATCTGGAAAGGATAGCTGTCTGTGAAGGAGACCGGGTGTTGGGACGACAGAGAATCGCACGAGTGGATGAAATCTCCAGGATGCACTTCCAGATTGATCGGCAGGGGAAGCCGACCAATCCTCTCAATTATCTTCCTCCCCAATAATTTACTATATCATTGCCACTAAAATCAGATAACTTCTTGTCATGGGAGCGTCTTTTTTGTATTGTTATTCGAAGAGTATTTATGGTGATAAAGGAGCCGGTATGGAGCCGAGAAATGTGACCATCAAAACGCTGGAAAGAGTTCTGGAAGATCTTAAAAAGGGTTCTGAAGACGTCATTGGTAATTACCTGTACAAGGGGTTCAGAATTCAGGTGAGCAAGTACAAGTCCTCAGGTACCGAAAGGTACATGCGGCTCTACAGAAGAAGGAGAGAGCAGGGTCTATGCGTTCGTTGCGGCAAGCCGGTAACCCGGCGGAATTCCCGCACAGGGAAACTCTACCGTTTGTGTGATAAACACAGGGAAGAAACGGATAAAAGAAGGTAGTACGTTAACGAGCCGATAAAAAACTTTATCAAACAGTAACCTTTGCCGATAGAAGAAACAGGAGGCATGTGACATAACTCCAGAGGAGGTTGTCATGAAGGTTACAAAACTTGATTCCTATATCGCTCAGAAACATAATTCAAGACACGAAGGGGGATTCTCTCAGAAGGAGATGTCCCAGCGTGATCATCATAGTGTGACAATTGGCAGGCCACGGGCTGATGTCATTGAAATTTCTGACGAGGCACGGGCCCTGTTCCAGGAAAAACAGCAGGCTGTGCAGCTACAGAAGGAATGGCCTTATCTTCTCTGGTTGATTCATCAGGCAAAACAACCGGACTCGAATAAGGAGTCGTTTGATCAGAGGGTCCACCTGAAGATGGACCTGAGGTCAAACAACTATGACTACGAACGGGCCATAGAGGAGGTTGCTGAACGGCTTATGGTTCTCTGACTCCGATATTAGCCGAGAAGAAGAGAAAGGTCAAAGGCCCGGACGGAATGGGTCAGGCTACCCATGGAGATAAAATCCGCCGGGAGGTCTCTGAGTTCCAGGATTCGTTCCTCACTCATGTTTCCGGAAAGTTCAATTCTGGCCCTCCCTTTCACGATGTCGAGAGTATGTTCCATTGAGGCCCGGGTCATGTTGTCGAGAAGAAGGATGTCCGCGCCGTTTTCCACGGCTTCCCTCGCCTGTTCCGTGAATCGTATCTCAACCTCCACCACGTACCTGTTACCATAGGTTTGCCGAACGGTTTTCATGGCTGAAGCTATCCCCCCTGCGGCTTCAATATGGTTCTCCTTGAGCATGACCATGTCGTGGAGTCCCATCCTGTGGTTCGAACCCCCTCCGGCAGAGACGGAGTACTTGTCAAGTAACCTCAATCCGGGTGCAGTTTTTCGGGTATCAAGGATTCTGATATTCGTGCCTTGAAGAAGGGACTGTATCCCGTGCGTGGAGGTTGCTATTCCGCTCATTCGCTGCATGAAATTAAGGGCTGTTCGTTCCCCTTCCAGCAGGCTTATAACGGGACCCTGGAGAGATGCGACCGGGTCTCCCTCTTTAACGGGATTGCCGTCCTCAATGATGATTCTTATGTTGACCCTTGAATCCAGCAGGGAATAGAGGTGTTTAAGTACCTGGGTTCCGGCAACGATACCTTCTTCCCGGGAGATGATCTTTGCTTCGGCCCGGTTATCCTGAGTGAATAAGGCGCGGGAAGTGACATCACCTGTGCCAATATCTTCTTTCAGGGCAAGGCGAAGGATGTCTTCGATTTCAGAGAATTCAGGGTGGCGCATCATTTCTTTACCTTTTTCAAGAGTTCCAGTTTCTTTTCGATATCGAGCATCTGGTCCCTCAGGGTCGCGGCCCGTTCAAATCCCAGGTTGTCAGCTGCCTGAAGCATGTCTCTCCGGAGACGTTCCTGAAGCGCCTCCAGGTCAGCTACGCTGTCCTTCCGATACTCTTTTGCATAATCAGCCACCATCTCCACTTCAGGGTTCTCCTCTATGTACTGTCTTTCAATAATGTCGACAATATCCTTTTGTATGGACTCCGGTATAATCCTGTGTTCCCGGTTATATTCTTCCTGGATCTGCCTCCGCCGGTTGGTCTCATCTATGGCAGTCTGCATGGAATCAGTGATCCGGTCAGCATACATGATGACCTTTCCGTAAAGATTCCGGGCAGCTCGTCCCGCGGTCTGGATCAGGGAACGGGTCGACCGGAGAAAACCTTCCTTGTCTGCGTCGAATATGGCGACCAGTGAGACCTCCGGAAGATCGAGGCCCTCCCGGAGAAGATTGATTCCCACAAGGCAGTCGAAGTCCCCCTTCCTGAGGTCACGGATAAGTTCAACCCGTTCGATAGTATCGATCTCGGAATGGAGATACCTTGCCTGTATACCTGAATCAGAAAGATAGGCGGTCAGATCCTCGGCCATCTTCTTTGTCAGGGTGGTGATTAAAACCCGTTCATCCCGCTCCACTCTCAGTCTGACTTCCTTTATGACGTCATCTACCTGGTGTTTAGCGGGACGGACTTCGATTTCCGGATCAAGAAGACCGGTGGGCCGGATTACCTGTTCCACAACCTGATCGCTTTTTACCAGTTCGTAGTCACCGGGAGTGGCGGAAACAAAGATGGCCTGGTCCAGAATTTTCTCAAACTCTTCGAAGGTAAGGGGCCGGTTGTCCAGGGCAGAGGGTAAACGGAAACCGTGCTCTACCAGGGTCTCCTTTCGAGAACGGTCACCCTTGAACATTCCGTGAACCTGGGGAAGGGTGACATGAGACTCGTCCACGAAGAGGAGGAACTCGCCCTTGAAATAATCCAGCAGACACTGGGGCCTGTCTCCCGGTTGGCGCCTGGAAATAATTCGGGAATAGTTTTCAATTCCGCTGCAGTATCCCATTTCTGAGAGCATCTCCATGTCATAACGGGTCCGGCTTTCGAGCCTCTGGGCCTCCAGGAGTTTCCCCTCCTTTTTAAGCTCCTTCAGCCGCTGGTTAAGTTCATCATCGATCATTTCCAGGGTAATTTTCATTTCCTCGGGAGGGGATACAAAATGCTTGGCCGGATAGATGTAGCACTCCTCCATTCGGTGGATCACGTCCCCTGTTATCGGATTAATGGAGGAAACGGCATCCACGTCATCACCGAAGAATTCTATCCTGTAGGCCTCGTTCTTCATATATGCGGGAAAGACCTCAACGATATCTCCCCGAACTCGGAAGGTTCCCCGTATGAAGGAGATATCATTTCGCTCGTAGTATATTCCCACCAGAGACCTGAGAAAGGAATCCCTGTCCATGGTGTCGTTTATACGGACCCGCAGATGCCTTCGTTCGAACTCCTGGGGTGAACCGAGACCGTAGATACAGGAGACCGATGAAACAACGATAGTATCGGGTCGCTCCAGAATGGAGAATGTGGCTTTGAGCCTCAGGCGGTCGATTTCATCGTTGATAGAGGCGTCTTTTTCGATATACAGATCAGATGAAGCCACATAGGCCTCAGGCTGGTAGTAATCGTAATATGAGACAAAATATTCCACGGCGTTTTCCGGGAAGAACTCGCTGAATTCACGGTAGAGCTGGGCCGCCAGAGTCTTGTTGTGGGTCAGCACAAGGGTCGGTTTCTGTACGTTTTCAACGACCTTGGCCATAGTGAAGGTTTTACCGGACCCCGTGACGCCGAGCAGGGTTTGAAGAGGAATGTCTTTTTGGATGCCTTCACTCAGGGAATCGATGGATTTCTGCTGGTCCACCGAGGCCTGATAGGGAGAGATTACCCTGAAACGGGACATAGGTCAGCTCCTTGGCAAAATAGGAAACCCCCTTTCAGAAGGAACGTCTGCGAACCATAATGACCTCCCGAACCAGGGTAATGCCCCTGAGAAGCAGAAAGAGGAGTACCAGGGTCGTTATAATGGTTGCTCCCGAGGGTATGTCAAGTGAATAGGAGAGGAAAAGGCCGGCAAGGGAAGCCACAGCGCTTATGGTGACTGACAGGGGGATCATTCTCCTGTAATCTGAGGTCAGCAGAGAAGATGACGCCTGGGGGATTGTCAGTATGGAGATGACAAGTATCAGGCCAACGGCACGGATGCTTATGACAACCGTCAGGGCAATGAGGATCATAAGGAATGAACTGAGAAGCCGAACCGGTATTCTCCGGGACATGGCAAAATCCTCGTCAAAGGCTATTGTAAAAATTGCGGGAGAAAAAAGTAGAAAGAACAGAGTAACTGACAGAGCAATGGCTGCCATGGCCCAGAGCTCAGGGTCTCCCACAGTGAGAATACCACCGAAGAGATAACTCATCAGGTTTGGGGTGTATCCTGGTGTAAGGGCGATGAAGATGATACCCAGGGCCATGCCGAAAGACCAGAGAATACCAATTACCGTATCTATTCGCATCCTGCTCTTTCTGGCAAGGTATTCCATGATCAGTGATGATATTGTGGCGAAGATGCCCGCCCCCAGGAGGGGATGTATTCCGGCGAAGTACCCCATGCCTATCCCTCCAAAGGAGATGTGGGCCAGTCCTCCGCTTATGAATACGATTCTTCTTGAAACGATATAGGTGCCGATCACCCCGCATGAGAGAGAAACCAGAAGTACGGCGATTATAGCTCTCTGGAAAAAGGGATAGGAGAGTATTTCAACCACGGGTATCCCCGTTTTTATTGTGATTCGCGAGAACGATATGAGGATAGTGACCATGTTCAATCAATTGGATAGGACAGTGGTATTTTTCGATCAATTCATGGGAGAATTCCTCCCTGGGATGATAGTGCAGGTGACCTCCTTCAAGGCAGGCGATGTTTTTCACCTGCGAAAGGACCGAGGTCATGTCATGTGAAACAAGAACAATGGCCATCTCTTCATTCAGTTCTTTCAGAATCTCATCAAGGTTTCGGCTTGTGGTCGTATCCACGAAGGTGGAGGGTTCATCCAGGACAAGCATCTGCGGTCTGGAAATAAGGGCCCGACAGAGGAATACCCTCTGAGTCTGTCCTCCGGAGAGGCTTCCGATGCTCTCATCTTTCTTATAGATGAGATCCATCCGTTCCATCAATTCACGGGTGCGTCGGTATTCTTCCCTGGTAAAACGGCCCAGTAAGCGCCTGGAGGAGAGGAGCCCTGTAAGAATAACATTTTCAACGGTCATGGGGAACATCCGGTCGTTCATGTGAAGCTGGGGAAGATAACCAATAGACCCCTCTCCTTTCAGAAGAGAGTGATAGGTTACCTTTCCCTTCACAGGCTCCAGGAGTTTGAGCATCAGTTTCAGGAGGGTTGTCTTACCGCTTCCATTGGGACCGATCACGGCCAGAAAGTCATTCCCGTAGACCGTAAGAGATATATCTTCCAGGACCCTGTTCGTTCCATA
The DNA here is from genome assembly GCA_964645775.1 of uncultured Leptospirales bacterium. Classification (GTDB taxonomy): domain Bacteria; phylum Spirochaetota; class UBA4802; order UBA4802; family UBA5550; genus CAZYBU01. Next base: position 132,091 of record CAZYBU010000004.1, read on the forward strand.
TCCCGCTGTTACGGAAGTAAGTTCCAGTATGGGTTCCATCAGATTTACTGCTGTTGCTTCCCGCTGTCGAGAATTCTGACAAAGGTGGTTGTAACTTCTTTCATGTTATCGAGCCATTTTTCGGCCAGGGGATCGAGGTGGACGACCTCTCCCTCTATGTCCCGTGCTATGGAACTGGCCGTGTCCGTGGGAAACTGTTTCTGAACCAGTATAGCATGGATATCATTATTCTGCGCTGTATCGATGATTTTTTGAATCTGGGCCGGTCCCGGTTTTTTCCCTTCGATTTCAATGGGAGCCTGGACAAGGTTGTAATCCCGTGCGTAGTACGACCATGCAGGATGGAATACAATGAATTTCCTGTTCTTTACCTTTTCGAGTTTCGAAGCTATGAAGGAATCCAGGGCTTCTATATCCTCCTGAAAGGTCTCTGCGTTCTTTCGATAGATCGATGCCTTGTCCGGATCTATCTGAATCATAGCCTCCAGGATATTGTTGACCTGTTTTGAAACGGCTGCGGGTGAAAGCCATATGTGTGGATTTACGTGATCATTTTTCCCTTTGCCATGGGAATGGTCGTCCTGTTTATGTGTATCCAGATGACTCTTTTCCTTTTTGCCATGGGAATGGTCACCCTGTATCAGGGATACCCCTTGTGACGTATCGATTATTTTCATTTCACTGTTAATGGTGCGCAATCGTTTCATATGAGCCCTCTCAAAGGGGAGAGGACCAATACGGAAATAGGCCTTCGCCTGTGAAAGCTCAGCGATCTGTCTGGGAGAAGGGTCGTAGGTGGCCGGGCTGTGACCGGGAGGCACCATCACAATGATCTTCCAGTTATTACCCGTGATTCTCTCCACGAAATACTTCTGGGGAAGTATAGAGACAGCCAGGACATTATCTTTTTCACCAGTTGGACCACAACCAACGAGTATCAAGAAAACTACTAATAGCGGAATAAATAGTATTCGTAAAAATTTCATGGATGTCCCTCATTAGAGTTATTAGAGTTAAACAAAATTAACAAATTGCATTTCTTACTGTCAACCTGTTACTTCCATTTTTGTGGCGATTACAGCAAAAAGTGCATCAACGATCTCCGGGTCGAACATAAGTCCTTTCTTTTCTTTCATAAACTCGAAGGCCTCCTCACGGGTCATGCTTTTCCGGTAGGGTCGTTCAGCCGTGATGGCGTCATACACGTCAGCTACGCAGATAATCCGGGCCTGGAAAGGAATATCCTTACCTCCCAATCCCTTTGGATATCCCTGCCCTGCCCAGTTCTCATGATGATGAAGAATGCCACTTTTGATGCTCTCGTAGGATGGGATTTCTCCGATGATCTCCGCTCCCCGGGTTGGATGAGTCTTGATGAGATTAAATTCCTTGTTGTCGAGACGGCCCGGTTTGTCCAGGATATCTTCCGGAATGGCGATTTTTCCAATGTCGTGGAGAAGGGCGGATATACCCAGGTCGCGGAGCTCTGTCCGTTCCATTCCCATCTCCAGAGCGATATCCTCCGCATAGCGGGCAACCCGATCGCTGTGACCGGCTGTCCATCTCGATTTCGCGTCGATGGAACGGGTAAGGGCCATGAGGATGCCCATGAGGAGGGCCTCCTTCTCCTCCAGGTGCTGTACACTCTGGAAGGCAACCCCTACCTGGTCAGCCAGCATGGAAAGGGATTCCTGTGTCCTTTGATCAAATCCAGTTTTATCCTGTTTCATGACCAGGAGGGAACCAAGGTATGTACCACCCCGTTCAATAGGAACGTTTAGAAATGAACCGGGTGTAATCAGGTCATTACCCGCGATGTTATGAAAAAGGTCCCGGTTTTCCTTTCCCGTGAATTGAAAGGGAGTGCTGTACCTGTCCAGAAGGGATGGGGAGACGTCGCTGTCAGGTATAAAGGGGTGGCCGCCAATGAACCGTTTGAGGTCGGGATTTGTGGCCGAGAGAAGATCGAATCCCCCTTTATCGTGATTGCGGAGGACCAGGAGAATGACCAGGTCTTCAAACTGGGTGGATACGAATCCCACGACCCGGTCCAGCAGTTCTTCCCGGGAGGTGGAAGAGAGGACCTCCTTGTCGATGCGGTTCATGGTCTCCATGGTCTTGACCCGGTTCACGATCTCCTGGATATGGTCTTCTGTCCTGGCTGCCATGGTGTTCAGGGAGAGCCCCAGTCGCCCGATCTCATCTCTTGTGGTAACCGTAAACCTGTGGGTGTGATCTCCATCGGCTATCATTTCAGCCTCATCGGAAAGCCGGCGAATAGGTTTTACAATCTTCCTTGTGAAAAGTTTGCCCAAGAGGAAAGATATGATAAAAAGGACAAGATCGAAGATGATAAAGGGAACCGCGTTTTCCCTGGTAAAGTTTGCCAGTCCGGCCCGGTTTATCTGGAGGTGAAGGATATAGAGATTTTTGTCAACCGGGCGGGTCAGGTTAACGAGAAGATCGAAGGTATCCTTTCTCCCGAAAAAGAAGCGGGGACGACCGCGGAAACCATGACGCTGGTATCTTCGAAGGATACTTTCCTGTTCTCTGGAGAGAGAGTTGAGAGATGCCTCTTTGCTTTCAGGGTTAATCTTTAGTCCTCTCCAGCGGTCATTCTCATCTTGGAAAACATAGAGGGCAAAGTTGGAAATCTGGTGAAGGTTGTCCTGCTCCATGATGTGTAGACTATGACGGAAAAAGTTGCTTTCCATGAATGATTTCGAAAGAAGGATATCCGGCTTCTCATTATCTACGACCTGGTTGAATTCCTGTTTTATAAGCTCAGCGGTCATCCGGATAAAATGACGGGAGGATATCATGGTGACCATGATAAAGGAGATGTATCCAATGATTATACCGAAAAGGACGAAATAGCCGGTCAGCCGTATACTGAGGGGAATACGTTGAAGAAGTCCACGGAGTCTCTTAAACGTTTTTTTCATGGTTATCATGTCCGGTTAATCTACCTGGATATTGTATTGGGATGTCATATTTGTTAACAGCAAAAGAGGGAATAATTTATAAAAAATTCACATGAATCTTTCCGCTGTTTTTTCTTCATCTGCTTGACGTAAAGGTCGTTCATCATAGGTTCTGACGGAACCATTTAGGGATGTGATCATGCAAAGCAACGATATTTTTTTAAGACTTTTCGAAGTCATAGATGAACGGAAAACCGCTGATCCGGAGACCTCCTACGTGGCGAAGCTCATGAATAGAGGAACGGAAAAGATCAATGAAAAGGTAATGGAAGAGGCATCTGAGACATGCGAGGCTGCGCTGGTGAACGATCACGATCATCTTGTCTACGAGATATGCGATCTGATTTTTCACACCTTTGTCCTGGCGGGACACAGGGGAGTGGAGCTTTCCGAGATTCGGCACGAGCTTGAAAGAAGATTCGGAATAAGCGGAATCACAGAAAAGAAGGAACGAACGCAATGAACCTCGCAGAGATAGAGAAGATTAAATTTGCCCTTCCCACCAAGGGACGGCTGAAGGAACCGGCCATTGAGCTGTTGAAAAAATCAGGTTTCTCTTTTCGAACGAGCGGAAGGAACCTCTACGCCACCTGCACCAATGCGGATATCGTCTTTATCTTCGTACGGACTGATGATATCCCCATCCTTGTGGAAAAGGGTGTCATTGATATTGGTATAACCGGTATAGACCTGGTGGAAGAGAAGGGAGCCGATCTTCTCAGGTTGAAGGATCTCGATTTTGGCCGGTGCCGACTTTGCGTGGCCGTGCATGAAAGTCTTACAGGTGATGATCTCTTTCTCCTTGAGGGGAAGACAATAGCCACTTCCTTCCCGGAGACAACACGAAATTTTTTCGCTGATAAAGGTGTAAACGTTTCCGTGGTGGAGATGAACGGTTCCGTTGAGGTTATGATCGCCCTGAATCTGGCCTCTGCCATCGTGGACCTGGTTGAAACCGGGGATAGCCTTCGGGACAATAACCTGAAGGTCTTCGCTGAGATACTACAATCGGAGGCCATCCTGGTGGCTAACCGAAAGGTCGAGAAAGATCCCCGTGTGCTTCAGATTATACGACGCATAGAGGGAATCATGGTAGCAAGCCAGTACAGCATGCTAGAGTATAACATCCCGGCGGAAAAATTGAAAGATGCCGAGAAGATCACGCCCGGTATAGAGTCCCCTACTATCTCGGAACTGGAAGAAGAGGGATGGGTTGCCGTGAAGGTGATGGTGCGAAAGAAAGAGGTTATCTCTGTCATGGATGAACTGGAGAAGGTGGGTGCCACAGCCATATTTGAGACAGTGATATCCAACTGCCGTCTTTAGTCACAGGATATTCCCGAGCAGGTAAATATCGACCTCGCTGCCTTCAGGCAGGATACCGGTACCCCTGTCCAGATAAACAAGTCCTCCAACCCGGGAAAAGCTGAGAAAGTGAGATGTCTTCTGAGTACCCGGGTCCGAAGCGCAGAATTCCCCATCTCTCAGTTCCACTTCGGCCCGGTTAAAGGTGTCTGTTCCTTCCCTTGAACGCATAGATGTGGCCAGGACCCCTTTTACCACCTCAGGCATATACCTGGTAGAGCCGCATGATTTCCGAAGAAGGGGAAGCAGGTAAAGAACCATGTTAGTAAGAAAGGCGGCAGGGTAACCGGGCATGGCCATGAAAAGGGTCTTCTCCAGACCGGCCGCCATGAGGGGGCTCCCGGGCCGTATGGCTGTCCGGTCCAGAATAAGATCAAAGGGTGACGCGGAGAGAACATCCCGGATATAATCGAATTTTCCCCTGGAGATGCCGCCCGAAGTAATGACAAGGTCGTATTTTTCTGTCAATTCCCTGAAAGACTTTTCTGTCATTTTCCTGTCATCGGGCAGGGTTGCGATGATATCCAGGTGCAGGGGCAATCTGTCCGTCATGGTCTGGAAAATGTAACGGTTAACATTATAAGCCATGCCGGGCGTGTAAGGTTCTCCCGGTTCCAGCAGTTCATTTCCCGAAGAGAGAAGGGCAACGCGGGGGCGTCTGAATACCGGGATGTTCTCTATTCCTGCATAGACCAGGGCCGGGTAGAGTCCCTTAGTTATGCTGTCCCCTTTTCTGGCAAAGAGGCAACCTGCAGGGGATTCGCTTCCCACCTGGTTGATGTTCTCATTTTCCCGTACTTCCCCTGTAATGACCACATGATCATTTTCCTGTTCCGTGTCTTCAACCCGGATAACAGTCCGGCTACCATCCGGGACAGGGGCCCCGGTCATAACGAAGAAGGTCTCTCCGGACGAGAGGGCGGGAATGGAGGATTCACCTGCGGCAATCTCTCCCGCTATCCTGTAATGTCCGGCATGCAGTTCCGGGAGGGCGAAACCGTCTACAGCGCTTTTCGCCAGGTCAGGATGCTCCATCGGATTGATCAGATCCTCCGCGAGAATACGGTTCAAGGACTCCGTTACGGTAACAGTTTCCCTCTCCTCCAGCGGATGAACGGAGGAGGTCAGCACTCTCTGTGCCTCACTGAATGTAAGCATGCTCATGCTCCTCGTCCGAAGGGGCACACCGGGTAGTTGCAGGTCGGGCAGAAATGGCAGAGCCCCCCGTGGGATGATCGTACGATATCTTCCCTGGTTACGGGTATTTTCGCAAGCAATCTTGGAAGAAAGATGTCCAGGGCTGTAGCTTTGTAGGTCAGGGACGCGGCCGGAACGGAACAGACAGGAATTTGATCCAGGTAGCCAAGGGAGAGGTTGTTTCCAGGCTGTACGGGATTTCCCTTCTGCAACAGTTTTACGCCAGCGTCTGTCATGGCCTGTTTCGTGGCGTCATCCGGATCCACGGATGTACCTCCGGTAATCAGGATGATTTCCGCATCCCGGCTTTCCTCCCTGATAACGGAAGATATGGTTTCCCTCGTGTCAGGAAGGATCCGGGAGGTTATCTTTTCAACGTTGAATTGTTTCAGTTTGACAGAGAGGGTGGGAATAAACGCGTCCTTCTTTCTTCCGGAGGCGATTTCATTTCCGGTTATGATAATCGATGCGTTTTTTGCAATATAGGGCTCGCAGGAGAGAAGAGGGTCGGATAACATTGTTTTCATGGAATCGACGGTTTCCATCGGACAGGTCAGGGGGATGATCCGGAAGGCGGCAACCATCTGACCTTTTCGCACCGGAAGATTGGAATGGATCGTGGGCAGGGAAGGAATTTCCAGTTCGTTCAGCCGGTAGAGACGGTCCGGGTTGACACGGAAGACGCCAGCGCATTCCGCGTAGAACTGTATTTTTCCTTCCACCGGTTCCGGGTCATGGGATATGTTTCGACCGGCTATAAGGGGAGCGGCCAGGATGGCGGCATCTTCTTCATGCACCTCTATGTCGTTACCGTCCCGAACGTAGATATAGTCGCGTCCCAGATCCCTGAGTGTTTCGAAGTCTTCTTCCCTGATCCGGTGACCCCGTTTGAAAATACGCCTTTTAGTCCCTTTTTCCGGGTCCACTCCCGTGATATCATAATCGAGTATTTCTCCCGATGCATCCTGGATTCTGATCTTTTTCATGGATTTTTTCCTGTCAGTAAAGCCTGTCATCAGGTTTCATGTTTATGATGGAAATCTCTCATCCTGTAAATAATGGAACGTACCACGGTTATGATAATAAAAGCGGTGAGGGCAATCATTAGGCTGAGAGCGATTCCCTTGCTGTAGTCTCCCTCTGTCATGTCCAGGTATATCTGGATCGGTATGTTGGCCGTTTTCCCGGTGATGCCGCCACTTACCATGAGTGTAGCGCCAAATTCTCCGAGAGCGCGGAGCCAGCTCAGCAGGATACCGGAAAGTATCCCCCCTGAAGCGAGCTTCAGGGTCGTGTCGTAGAAAGACCTGAAAGGACGGGCCCCCAGCGTCATGGCGATCCGTTCATAAACGGGTGGCACCAGTTCAAAAGCGCTTTTAGATGTCTTTACCGTGAAGGGGAAGGCTACGAAGAACTGAGCAACCACCGCCCCCTGGAAAGTAAAGATAAAAGTAAACAGGTTCTGTATCCAGGGAAGATTAAAAAAAGTTAAAAGAAGAACGCCCACCACCAGGGGAGGAACAACCAGCGGTATATCGAAAAAGGCATCCAGAATTCTTGAAAGGGTTTGACGATTTCGGGCCAGATAATATCCGGCCGGCACGCCAAAAAGTACTGAGAAAAGTGTAGCCCACAGAGACGTAGAGAGTCCAAAGATAAGGGCTGTAATGATCGACCTGTCCGAGAAAAGACGCTGTAACGCACCCTTCTCAAGGGTTACCAAACCGGTTAGAAATACTATCAGAAGCATAAGTGCAAGAAATAAGGTTGTGACCCGGGCAATGTCTGTTATTCTCATGATTACTCAGAAACTGTAAATCCATGTTCACGAAAGATATTTTTATGCTTACGGATGAAGGTAATGAACTCTTGAGCCTCGTTTTTACTGGAAGTGAAGGTCACCAGCATCAGGGAGGCCCGTTCAACCTGGTTATACCGGTCCGGGATTGCAATATAGGGAAGATTGTTAACCCGGGCGACGGAATCAAATACCAGACCCGCATCAATCGTTTCTGTTTTAAAATAATTAACCGTCTGTGAGATGTTAACAGGTGTGACTGTAATGCTTTTCTCGAAACCCTTTTGTATATCAAGGGGGAGTTTTTTTTCAATGGCTATCCAGGTTCTTCCCAGGGCCATGGACTTCGGGTTCCCTGTCGCGATTTTCAATTTTTTATTCCAGAGATCATTGAAATCGGTGACTGTGGTTTTCTCAGAGTAGGCGAAAACCGGTGTCTGTTCAACCAGAGGTTTCTCTTCCAGGACGATACCTTTCTTCCTGGCAACCTCAGCGAAATGGTTACTTGCAGGGGTATAGATGTCTCCCAGGCCTGAGCTCATCATCTTGTTTAATACCTGTCCGGAACCGCCTGTTATAAGGATAACTCTGCCGCCTGACTGATTGTAAAGATTAACGACTTCCTGTGCCGGCTTTTTCATGGAGGCGGCGCAGTACCAGTACATTCCGGGAGATTTCTCTCCGCAGGAAAGGATAAGAACAGCCATAAGAACAATAAGGAGATGGTTCATCGATCGTATCATGTTACTTCTCCTTTTGAAATGAATTACAGATAACAAGGGATTCTCTTTTCAGGGAAAGGCGGATCTTCTTTCCCTGGCACAGGTTCAGTCGCCTTGCAGCATGTCCGGGCAGGGATACATACAGGTACAGCCCGTCACAGGCGACTTTCAAATTTGTGGATTGGATATGTTCCCGGATATCGTTGACCTTTCCCTCCAGTATATTTTCCCTTACCAGGTGAGCATTCGTATCTTCCCTGAGGATCATCACCTGGTCAGGTCGGATGACAGCCACATTTCCACTTTTGTCTTCACAGCAATGTTCAAAGCGGTATCCGCCGGGTGTTTCAATGTATTTCCTGTCATGGGATGTAATTGTAAATTCATTGGTAAAACCGAGAAGACGGGCTGTCTCGATAAACCGGGGTTTCGATAACATTTCCTTTATGGGACCGTGTTCATAGATAACACCCTGGTTGATAACCGACAGGTGATCTCCCATTATAAAAGCCTCATCAAGATCGTGAGTAACGAAGAAGGTGATGATATCCATGTCCGATGTTATATCAAGAACCAGGTTGCGAAGTCGCAAACGGGTCTCCGAATCCAAGGCGTTGAAGGGTTCGTCAAGAAGAAGAATGTCCGGGTCGATGAAAAGGGCACGGGCAAGGGCCACTCTTTGCTGTTCGCCGCCTGAAAGTGAATGAGGCATGGTATCAAGCTTGTCGAGGATACCTATTCGATCGGCCAGGGAGTGGCATCGTTTTACAGGGGAGATTCCTTTCCCCTTAAGAAAGGAAATTCCATACATAATATTTTCACGAACATTCATGTGTGGGAACAGGGTATACTCCTGGGGCAGATACCCTATACGCCTTGTATAGAGAGGTTTATTGATCTTCCTCTCTTTATGGAAATAGGTTATTTCATTGATGGTGATGAAACCTTCATCAGGATTGAAGAAACCTGCAAGGAGTTTCAGAAGGGTGGTCTTTCCGCTTCCCGAAGGGCCAAACAGTACGATTCTCTTGCTCTTCGATTCAAGATGATATTGAAACAGGCCGCTGCCCAGATTAATGGAAACATTAATTGAAATCATTGTTGCATCCAGATAAGCTGGAAAAAGACACTATGCAACAATACACCTGTCCGGGTGGTCATTCGATGGTCTCCTTTCCAAGTATCGGGAGGCTGAGGAGTTTCCTCCTCAACCCTGGGGGCCGGGCCCGCCGGCTGAATGACCACGGGTTTTCCGGAAGGTCATTCAGCTCGGAGAAATATAAAGTCTCATTTTCTGATCTAAAGGAAATAGTCAAGATAGTTTTTCGAAGTATCCTGCAGGGATATCTCCGTTGATATAGGGATATTTAAAAGAATTCCGTGAAAGAATGTCCATCCAGCACAAAGAAACCGTACTGGGCATAGAGATTGGGATGAAAGCGTATGGGGATGGATCGGCCATCCTTTGCCAGTGAAAAGTGGAACTCTTGTCGAATGGGAAATTTTTTTTTCCGGCAGTATTCCCGGAAGTCACGGATGGTTACCAGATGAATATTGGGGGATTCATACCATTCGTAGGGAAGGAGCCGGTTCTTCGGCATGGTCCCTTTGAAAAGAAGCTGAAACCTGGTCGTATAATAGGCAAAATTGGGAAAGGAAACAATGACTGTTTTTCCTATACGCATAATCTCTTTTAGAACGAAATCAGGACGCTTGGTGCTCTGGAGGGTCTGGTTTAATATGACATAATCAAAAGAATCATCCCTGTAATCATTTAAACCTTCATCAATATCACCCTGGTAACAGAAGAGCCCCTTCTCCACGCATTGGGATATTCCTTCCTCCGAAATTTCCACGCCGAATCCCTGGATCTTTTTTTTATCCTGGAGCTTTTCCAGAAGGATGCCGTTGCCGCAACCCAGGTCCAGCACCCGTGAGCCGATCGGTATTTCATCAAGAATAATGTCGTATCCGATACCCATATCTATGTGCCTGATCTTTCATGTTCCTTGATAAGGAAATTGGCGATGTTCTTCTCCAGGGGAGGATTGGGTACGAGAAAGGCGTCATGCCCCTTATCGGTCTCAATGTCCGCGTAATTCACGTTCTTTCCGTTTATTCGAAGGGCACGAACGATCTCCTTGGCCATACTGCCGGGATAGAGCCAGTCCGTTGTAAAGCTTACAACCAGGAAGTTGGCCATGACATCCTCAAATGCGTTGACCAGGCTGCCGTAGTCCTTGATCAGATCAAAATAGTCGATAGCCCGGGTGATATACAGGTAGGTGTTTGCGTCGAATCTGTCCACAAACTTGTCACCCTGGTGATGCAGATAAGATTCAACCTGGAATTCCGGATCAAAATCGATACCATGGCGGTCGTCATCCTGGAAACGCCGTCCGAATTTTTCATGCATGTGTTTTTCACTGAGATAGGTGATATGCCCGATCATTCTGGCCAGGGATAATCCGGAGATGGGAGCGGGTCCGCCATAATAATTTCCTCTGTTCCAGTTGGGGTCCCGGATGATGGCCTGTCTGCCTACCTCGTTAAATGCAATACCCTGAGCGGATATGGAGGCCGATGTGGCGATGGCAATGACGGAACGTACCATCTCCGGATAGAGGATGGACCATTTCAGGGCCTGCATCCCTCCCATGGAGCCTCCGGTTACGGAAAGAAGGTGGTCTATGCCCAGGTGCCGGACAAGGTGATATTGGGCGTTAACCATGTCACGGATGGTTAGAAAGGGAAAATCGAGCCCAAAGGGTTTCCCGGTTTCGGGATTAATGGAAGAAGGACCTGTTGAGCCGTTACATCCACCCAAAACATTTGAGGAGATGATGAAAAATCGATTTGTATCAAAGGGCTTGCCCGGGCCGATGTACGTGTCCCACCATCCGGGATACCTGTCGTTTTCCGAGTGGTATCCTGCCGCGTGGGCTGTTCCTGATAGAGCGTGAAGTATGAGGATGGCGTTGTCTTTATTGTCATTAAGACTGCCGTAGGTTTCATACTCCAGGGTGACAGGAGAGAGTTCTCTTCCGCAATAAAACCGGAAAGGGGTTTCCACTCCGAAGGTGTAATGGGCGGGCGATACAATTTCCCGGCCAGAGGATGATGTCGATTCATTTGCCATTGGTTGCATTATAAACGTTCACTATGGAATCGATATGAATGTTTCAGTGGTTTGCAGCAGAATAGATAGTGTCAAGAAAAAGAAAAAAGGTCTCATGTTGAATAGATGGATAATTTGACCGTCTCTTTAGTCGGAATGTCATTTATATCTTGACATCCTGATTTTTACAGGTAAATATGGTGACAGTATAGAATTATTTGTAAACTAAAATTATTACATGCCCATCAGGAGGGTGGTGATGAAGTTTGCCGGTTCATATGATCTCGCTACAACCGATATCACTCGGGAATTTTATTTCAATGTTGGCGGACCTCATGGATTTATGCGCTGGGGCATCTATATTTTTGCGGCCCTGGCAGTGGCGTACCTGGTGTACTCCCTGGTAAAAAGAGTCCGTCTCTGGAAGATGGGGCGGGAAGAAGTCAGAACGGACCGTCCAATGGCAAGGATCAAGGCTGTGATCAAGTATGTCTTTCTTCAGATTAAGATACTGAGGGAAGGATACGCGGGTATCATGCATGCCAGCTTCTTTTTCGGTTTTCTGGTTCTCTTCATCGTTACCCTCATAATAGTGGTCCAGGAGGACTTAACGGGCCTGTTCTTCGATTATCATTTCATACACGGTAATTTCTACCTGATCTGGTCCCTGTTCGGTGACCTCTTCGGTCTGGTGGTTCTTTTCGGTGTCTGGATGGCTTTTCTGAGAAGGTACATTCTTAAACCGAGCCGTCTTGATGAGCGGCCGACAGACGCCTTTGCCCTCGGGCTGATTTTCTTTATCGCACTTACTGGTTTCCTCAACGAGGCGATGAGGATTGCCATTACCGGTTTCCCGGTATTTGAGATCTGGTCCCCAATAGGGTATTCCATTGCTTACCTCTTCGCTGGTGTGAGTGTTCCGACTTTGAAGGATGTCCACTACGTGAACTGGTGGCTACACATGTTAAGCGCATTTACCTTTATTGCCCTTCTTGCCTCTAACAAACTGGGCCATATACTGATTTCTATTCTAAACATCTATTACATGAATCTGGATAATGAGAACCGTGATACCAAGTACAGGCTTCCTCTCATTAACCCGGAAGAGTTTGAAACCGCAGAGAGCTTCGGTGTTTCCCAGGTTGAGGAGTTTACCTGGAAGAAGCTCATGGACGGGGACGCCTGTACCCGCTGCGGACGGTGTCAGGATAACTGTCCCGCATGGCTTACGGATAAACCTCTTTCTCCCAAGAAAATCATTAATGACGTAAAAGATAATATGGAAGAAAGACTTCCGAGGCTTGCGGCAGTGGGTGAGGGAGAGACCGTTGAAACAACTCCCCTGATTAAATCCTCACCTGGTTCCGTGGATCCTCATGAATTCTGGTCCTGTACAAACTGCGGCGCCTGTCTCGAGGCCTGTCCGGTCAACATCGAGCATGTTAGCAAGATGCTCGATATGCGCAGGTACAAGGTCCTCATGGAAGGAGACATGGCCTCCGAACTTCAGACGACCTTTGTTAACCTTGAAAGCAATTTTAACCCCTATGGTTTTGCCTTTGCTGAACGGGGGGAGTGGGTCCCGGAGGACCTGGGCATTAAGACCCTGGCAGAGGACCCGGAGGTTGATTATCTCTATTTCGTGGGTTCAGCCGCATCCTTTGACAAGAGGAATCAGCAGGTCGCCGCGACGCTTGCAAAGATACTGAAGAGTGCCGGAGTGAAGATCGGTATCCTGGGACCGGAGGAAGCGGACTCGGGAGACACGGCTCTGAGGACCGGAAACGAGTATCTCTTCCATGTGCTGGCGACACAGAACATAGAGACCTTCGCGGGTTACAACGTGAAGAAGATTATATGCAGCTGCCCCCATGATTACAATACCCTGAAAAAGGAATATCGTTCCTTTGCAGAGGTAGGTGTCGGCTCCGATGGCAATCCTCTCTCTTATGATGTTGAAGTTTATCATCATACGGAGATTCTCGCGGACTTGATTAAAAACGGCACGATTAAGCTCAACAACGAAGTTAAACAGAGAATCACCTATCATGATTCGTGCTTTCTTGGAAGGTACAATGAGATATATAAGCAGCCCAGGGAAATACTGAAATCGATTCCCGGCCTTGAGCTGGTGGAGATGAGCTGGCATCACGATAAGAGTTTCTGCTGTGGCGCCGGTGGTGGCAGGATGTTCCTGGAAGAAGACCTTGGTACACGTATCAATCAATTCAGGACGAAAGATGCTCAGGCGACGGGTGCCAGTACCATTGCCACTGCATGTCCCTACTGTAATACCATGCTCAGTGACGGGATAAATGAGCTGGATATTCAGAACATGCGGGTATTTGATGTGGTAGAACTGGTTTATCAGTCCATGGAAGGAAACTGATAGAAAAAGGACTGCCTTGTTGTCTTTACAATGGAGCAGGTCACGCTGGAACATGGATGTTTGTAACTAAGAAGGCACGACCAGACGCGTCAGCAGCAAACGCGTCTGGTCTTTTATACACAGGTGCCCCGGGGCCTGGCAAACAGGTCTCTGAAATCAATATTAAATAAAGGAGTTTCGGTGTATGGAAAACAGTCTGTTTTACATCGCACCGGTCGGTTCCCTCTTCGCTCTGGTTTTTGCCTGGATCTTTTACCGGAGTATGATGAAAGCCGATCCGGGCAATGAAAGGATGGTCGAGATTGCCGGCCATGTTAGAGATGGTGCTATGGCCTATCTGTCGCGGCAGTACAAGGTCGTGACAATTGTCTTTGCGGTTCTGGTCCTCCTGTTCTCGGTGATGTCTTTCTTTGGCGTTCAGAATCCCTTTGTTCCAGTAGCCTTTCTGACTGGTGGTTTCTTTTCCGGTCTCTGTGGTTTTCTCGGAATGAAGACAGCTACAAACGCCTCTTCCAGAACGGCCCAGGGAGCTTCCAAGTCCCTGAACAGCGGTCTTAAGGTCGCTTTCCGGTCTGGAGCCGTTATGGGACTGGTTGTTGTTGGATTTGGTCTTATCGACGTTTCCCTCTGGTACATACTCCTGAATTGGATCTATGATGCCAATATCTGGGGACTCAGTGAAAAGCTGATGCATAAGGTAGGCATTGAAGGTGCATTTTCTGCCACGGTTGTGAACAGTCCTGATTTTGTTCAAGCCAAGCTGGTTGAGATAACCACAACGATGCTGACATTCGGAATGGGCGCCTCAACCCAGGCCCTCTTTGCCCGGGTCGGTGGCGGAATTTACACAAAGGCAGCTGACGTCGGCGCTGACCTGGTCGGTAAAGTAGAAGCCAATATTCCGGAGGATGATCCCCGTAACCCTGCAACTATAGCTGATAACGTAGGTGATAATGTGGGTGACGTTGCCGGTATGGGTGCTGACCTTTATGAATCTTATGCAGGTTCCATCCTCGCCACGGCGGCCTTGGGTGCTGCCCTTCCCATAGCTGTTGGTGGAGCGGGCACGGTTGCTGAGATCATAAAACCGGTAGTCGCACCCATGATTGTTGCCGGCCTTGGTATCATTTTCTCAATACTGGGAATCTACGCCGTACGAACCAAGGAAGAAGCGACGATGAAAAACCTGCTGGCTTCTCTTAACGTCGGTATCTGGGGAAGCTCTGCCCTGATCCTGGTCGCCCTGGCTGTTCTGGCCTATATCGACCTGATCACCTGGGGCATTTTTGGCGCTGTTATTGCCGGTCTCATGGCGGGTCTTATTATCGGTCAGTCAACGGAGTATTACACTTCTGACGAATATAAGCCGACACAGGGCATAGCCAAACAGACTCTGATGGGTCACGCGACCACGATCATTGAAGGTACTGCCGTCGGTATG
The DNA here is from genome assembly GCA_964645775.1 of uncultured Leptospirales bacterium. GTDB lineage: Bacteria > Spirochaetota > UBA4802 > UBA4802 > UBA5550 > CAZYBU01. The sequence goes on from CAZYBU010000004.1 coordinate 147,105, forward strand.
TATTCTGCCGGTATTCCCATATTAACGATTGTGATCGGTATTCTTGCTGCATTCGGCCTTTCCGGTGGATTCGAGGAAATGGCACGCGGACTTTACGGTATCGGTTTTGCAGCCGTGGGTATGCTTTCGACTCTCGGTATTACCCTTGCCACGGATGCTTACGGACCTATCGCAGATAACGCTGGTGGAAACGCAGAGATGAGCGGTCTGGATCCTCAGGTTCGTGAAAGGACGGATGCCCTGGATATGCTTGGTAACACCACGGCCGCTACCGGTAAAGGTTTTGCCATCGGTTCTGCCGCCCTTACGGCTATGGCTCTTCTTTCCGCCTACCTTCAGGAGGTAAAGATATGGCTCGGCAAGCTTGCTGGAGATACAGGGTTTGTCGTGGGTAATGTAACTTTTTACGCCAGGCTCCCTGAAGGGGTTCAGGAAGGAGCTAATGCTGTTGTTACCCGGTATGCGAGCATCGCTGATTTCGTTCGGGCTTATGAACTGACTCTCATGAATCCTCTGGTTCTGGGAGGCATCTTCCTCGGTGCAGGCATGGCTTTTGTTTTCAGCGCCATGACCATGAAAGCTGTGGGCCGCGCTGCCGGTTCAATGGTTGAAGAGGTTAGAAGGCAGTTCAAAGAGATTCCGGGAATCATGGATGGTAGCGCTACCCCGGAATACGCCAAGTGTGTTGCCATTTCTACAAAGGGCGCACAGCGTGAGATGATTCTTCCCTCCATGCTGGCGATCATAGTACCTGTAATAACAGGTCTGATTCTGGGTGTTGGTGGTGTTCTCGGTCTGCTTGTGGGTGGTCTGACGTCAGGTTTTGCTCTGGCTGCCCTGCTTAACAACGCGGGTGGAGCCTGGGACAACGCCAAGAAATATATTGAGAAGGGTAATTATGGAGGAAAGGGCTCCGATGCCCACCATGCGGCTGTGACCGGGGATACGGTAGGTGATCCCTTCAAGGACACATCCGGTCCTTCTCTTAATATTCTTATCAAGCTTATGACAATGGTTTCCGTTGTTTTCTCAGGTGTTGTTGTCAAGTTCTCTCCTCAGATCGGCAAGTTCCTGGGTTTTATCCGGTAACCTGAAACATGCAAAGAATGATAAAGAGGGTGTCCATGAGGCACCCTCTTTTAGTGCGCCCGGCATGGGCGCACGCTTGGTGGTGCGGTGGTATACCAGTGAC
>CAZYBU010000005.1:0-79540 GCA_964645775.1 uncultured Leptospirales bacterium
GGCAGGGGTCGATCTTCTCTTCCCGGGAATACCGGTCGATAAGGGTATCCCAGGGTGTCTTTTTCCGGCAGGGGCCGGGTATGGCGCGGTTTCTTTTCTCCGGCCTGTTATAATAGAGAACGGTACCGTCCGGTAAAACCCTGCTTTTTATCTCGGCCCGGAGATCATCGGCAGACGAAAACAGTATCGCGAATGACAAGAGTATGGTAATCCCACGGTGCATGAGGCAAAGGATACCATAATGCGCGGTGAAAGACAGAACAATTTTCAGGTATCCAGCCATGAAGCCGGCACCTGGCACCTTATAAAAGTTATTTAAATTTTTTTATTGACATTGCCTCCTCTATGGGTATGTATCTTAATTTCCTATATATAGAGGCTTACCATATCGATAAGGGGAGCTGGATTGAGCGAGTCCCTTATCGCGTTCGTTTGTCAGGATATTCAATTCAATGTGTGGAGAAGACATACTCCGAGCAGATGCCCGGAGGAATATATTATGTCTGATTATGAATAATAAATAATATCCGACAGGAGGATATCATGAAGTGGTTCAATAATCTCAAGGTACGAAACAAGGTAATGCTCGCGTCTTTGATGTTCGTTATCATGATCGCCGTTATTGCCGTGCAGGGTATCCAGAATATGCAGGCGGCCGAGGAAGACTTCAATACTCTTTATAACGACCGGCTGATCCCCATTCGTCAGCTGAACCGTATTTTACTCCATCTTCAGCAGATCCGGATCAACATGGTCCAGGAACAGCTGGCCGCCCAAAACGGGGACTGGGAAGAAGTAGAGAGACGCTTAGCAAGTTCCGTGGAAGAGACAAAGGCTTACCAGAAGGAATGGGAAACCTACAAGCAGACGAAACTCACGGAAAAAGAGGCCAGGCTTGTCAATGAGTGGACGGAACTGGCTGTTGTCCCCAGGGATGACCGGGCGAAATTCGGTGAATTTTTGAAGGACCGGAACCTGGAGCAGAGCAAGGTCTATCTGGATAGATGGGTTACGGGGTACAACAAGCTGAGAGACAAGACCAGGGAACTGATCAACCTGCAGCAGAATGTAGCTGATCAGCTCAAGGAAGAACAGGCGCGGTCCTCTCAGCAGACGCTCCTTGTCTCCATCGCCCTTCTGATTGGCGCCATCCTGCTCGCCATAATCATCACCGTTCTCCTGGCCCGTGCCGTCGGTAATCCCGTGGCGAAGGGGCTGGCGTTCGCCCGGCGAATCGCCGATGGCGACTTCACCGAGCGCATCGATCTGGACCAGAAGGACGAACTGGGCCAGCTGGGCGATGCCCTGAACGAAGCGGCTGACAACCTGGAAAAGCTGGTCTCCAACGTTATCGTGTCGTCCCAGAACCTGGCCCAGGCCGTGGACCAGATCGCGGGCGGAAACCAGAACCTTTCCCAGCGTACTTCCGAGCAGGCTTCCAGCCTGGAGGAGGTGGCCTCAACCATCGAGGAGACGACCGCGTCAGTGAACCAGAACACGGATAACGCCAACAAGGGTAAAACGATGGCCGGGGACGCGGCCGTCAAGGCCGAAAACGGCGGAGAGAAGGTGAACCAGGCCATAAACTCCATTAATGAGATTAATAAAACCAGCGAAAGGATCAATGAGGTCATCACGGTCATAAATGACATCGCCTTCCAGACCAATCTTCTCGCCCTGAACGCGGCCGTGGAGGCGGCCCGGGCCGGAGAGAGCGGTCGCGGTTTCGCGGTCGTTGCCGGCGAGGTTCGTAACCTTGCCCAGCGGTCGGGCAATTCCGCCAAGGAGATCGGCGACATGATCAAGGACTCGATCAACAAGATCGAGGAAGGGACCTCCATGGCCAACGAGAGCGGCGAGGCCCTGAAGGAGATCATCCAGGCCATTAATGACGTCAGCAACATGGTTTCCGAGATCGCGGCTGCCAGTGACGAGCAGAAATCCGGTTTTAACCAGATCAACATCGCGGTCACGGAGATGGACAACATGACCCAGCAGAACGCGGCCCTGGTGGAAGAGACCGCCTCGGCCAGCGAGGAGATGGCGAACCAGGCCCAGGAACTCCTCTCCATGATGGAGACCTTCAAGATCAGGGATATGGTAAAAACCGAGGTTGCAAGGGACAAGCACCGTGAGGTCCATCTGAAGGGGGCTTCGGGTAAAGCCGGTCAGAAAGCCGGTCAGATCGAGCATAAGGCGGCTGAAACCGCGGCCGCCACCAGGAAAAAGGCAGAAGCCGTTCAGGAGACCTCTGATCAGAAGGAGAGACAGGGAGGCGAACTCTCCGATATGATGAAGGATGAAGGTTTCGAGGAATTTTAGAGATCCGGGCGGATGTCTCTTATCAGGATAGATAGAGGCCCCGGGTCCCTTTAACGGCTCGAAGATATGAAGTCCGGGGGGCATACAACCTGGACAGGAAGAATCGATGACGGAAAACCGGCCCCCGGGCCGGGTTCAGGGAGGCGAGTAATGAGTGACGCCGGAATACGAGAGGTCTTTCTCGGCGAGGCTAAAGAGATACTGAACAACCTTGAGTCGGACATCGTCCGGCTCGAGGAAATTGGCTATGACGAGACGACCATTAACGCTATCTTCCGGGCCTTCCATACCCTGAAGGGAAGTTCCGGTATTGCCGGGATGACGGAAATTTACGAGTTTTCTCATCAGCTTGAGAACCTCCTTGATCGCATCCGTGGAGGCGAGCTCGACGTAAATGATTCCATCGTTGATCTCATCTTTGACAGCATCGACTGGATAAAGGACGAGATCTTCTCCGAGGGAGGCGACTCTGAAGTATCGAAGAAACAGCGAGCCGATCTTGAACGGAGGATCCGGGCGGTCAAGGGTGAGGAGGCGCCCGAAGAAAAGGATGCGGGAAAGGCTTCCGGGGAAGTGGCCGTGAAAGAGGATACGGGTTACCAATATTACCGTGTTAGGGCCCTTTTCCGTGAGGATATCTTTGAGTACGGTATAGAACCCCTCATGGTTATGGAAGATCTCTTCTCCCTGGGAGAGATCGTTGTCAGGAACGTGGACAAATCAAGACTCCCCGCCTTCAGTGAGATGGACCCGGAGAAGTGTTACCTGGGATGGGAAGTCGTCCTCAAGACCGATGCCGGTCGAGATAAGGTCGAGGATGTCTTTCTCTTTGTCAGCGAGGACAACCAGATCGATATCGAGGAGATCACAAAGCAGTATCTTTCGGCCGAGAAGGAAGCGGAACAATCTGAATACCAGACTGAAAAACGCCTGGGTGAAATTCTGGTGGAAAAGGGCATCCTTTCCGAGGAAGAGCTCGAGAACGTTGTTGAATTACAGGAATCAGAGAAGACCAGACTGGGCGATATAATTGTCAAGAAGGGCATGGCCACGGAAGATGACGTTCAGGACGCTCTTAAACAACAGGATCAGATCAAAAAGAAGATCGCTGTCTCTACCATTCGCGTGGACACGAACAAGCTGGATAACCTCCTTAACCTCCTGGGGGAGATAGTTATCGGTCAGTCTACCCTTTCCCGTATGACTGAGGAGCTGGAGGATGAGACCGCCTTCCAGCTCAAGAACGCCCTCTTCGGTCTGGACCGTTCCACCCGGGAATTCCAGGAACAGATTATGTCTATCCGGATGGTCCCTATCGGTCCCACCTTTGACCAGTTCCGGCGTTTTGTCCGGGACACAGCCCAGCAGCATAAGAAGAAGATACGTCTTATCATCGAAGGGGCTGACGTTGAGCTGGACAAGACCGTGATAGAGAAGATCGGTGATCCTTTGAAACACATGATAAGAAATTCCATCGATCATGGACTGGAATCGGAAGAGGAGCGGATACGGAAAGGAAAAGACCCCCACGGCACCATTACCCTCAAGGCCTATCATCAGGAAGGGAATGTCTACATAGATATCATCGATGACGGTGGAGGAATTAACCTGGATAAGGTGAGAGAAAAAGCCGAAGTCGTGGGGCTAATCGGAAATGAGGAAGAGGCCTCAAAAGAAAAGCTCCTCTCCCTTCTTTTTAATCCGGGATTTTCAACAGCCACGAAGGTCGGGGACCTTTCCGGCCGGGGTGTGGGGATGGATGTTGTGAAGACCAATATAGAGGAACTGCGGGGAACCGTCCAGCTCCTGAGTGAGGAAGGGAAGGGAACCACGGTGAGGATCAAGCTCCCCCTCACAATGGCCATTATTGACGGTATGCTTGTTAAGATCGGCGGGAGTGTCTATATTATTCCCCTTCTCTCCGTTCTGGAGTCGATCCAGCCTAAGGAAGAGGAGATCAAGACCATCGAGAAGAAAGGAGAGGTGATCCATGTTCGCGGGGAATACGTCACCCTTATCCGCAGTTATGATTTCTTTGGCATTGAGCCATTGTATTATAATCCCTGGGAGGCTCTTGTCGTCCTGGTTGAATCTGGCGAAAGCAGGGTCGGCCTTATGGTGGATGACCTCATCGGTCAGCAGCAGATCGTGATCAAGAGCCTGGATACTGATGTTACGAAGAGCCGCGCCGTTTCGGGCGCCGCTATTCTTGGCGACGGCAACGTGGCCCTGATTCTCGATATTCACGGCCTCATACAGGACCTGGAGGTGTAGAATGGTACTTGAACCGGACTTGAGCATTAAGACAGCCAAAACCTTTTATGAATCCCTGAAAAAGGAACTTCAGGAGAAAGACAGGGTCAATCTCGATTTCAGCAATGTAAACAGGATCGATCTTTCCATCATCCAGGTCATTATTGCGGCCGGACGTGAAGCGCGGGACCAGGACAAGGTCCTTCAAATGAAGGGCGTTCCGGTAGAAATAAGGAACCAGATGCATATCTGCGGACTGAAGGTCTAAGAGAGATGAGGAAAAAATCGTTGAATCAGTGCCACACCGGGTGCTATAATCACTTATTAACCAATCGGAGGGATCTATGAGTCAGAAATATATCCTTATAATAGATGATTCCCCAACCATAAGGATCAGTGTCGAATTTGCCGTTAAGAACCTGGGGCATCCTACCGAACAGGCGGAGAACGGGAAGGATGCCCTGGAAAAGGTTCAGGCGATAAAGGATGCCGGGGATGATATCCTTCTCTGCGTCTGCGATATAAATATGCCTGAGATGGACGGGATACGCTTTATCCGGGAATTTCGGAAAATCGACAAGTTTACTCCCGTGATTGTGCTGACGACTGAATCGGAGGAAGAGAAGATCCAGGAGGGTAAGGAAGCCGGAGCTTCAGGCTGGATAGTGAAGCCCTTTCAACCCGCTGACCTTGTCGGAGTGGTTGAACGGTTTATCAAGTAAGAGGAGTAGAATATGATTGAACAGAATGAATACGGGTCCGGTGAAGGGAGAGTTACGGATGAGGATAGGCAGTACGTAACCTTCGAGATCGGAGAAGAGATTTACGGTGTGCATGTTCTTAATGTCAGGGATATTATCGGGATGACCCACATCACCCATGTTCCCAACACGCCGAGTTTCATGAAGGGCGTTATCAACCTGCGAGGTTCCGTCGTTCCTGTCATTGATCTTCGACTGAAGTTCAACATGGAAGAAAAAGAGTATGACAATTTCACGGTAATAATGATCGTGGAAGTAAAGGAACGGAAGGTAGGTATGATCGTTGATGCCGTTTCTGATGTTATGGCTATACCTGTATCGAGTATCCAGGATACGCCTCATTTCAGCGCCAAGATCGAGACCAATTTTATCGAGGGTATCGGCCAGAAGGATGACCAGCTTATCATCATGCTGAACGTTGAAAAGATACTTTCCGTCGATGAAATCGAAATGATAGAGAAGGAGAAGGCGCAAAAATAGTAACGGCAGAGGATCTGTTTCGTGATTAAGAGTGATTCAAGCAAGTTCGGTAAACCGCTGTATATAATGTACCCCGGTGACTATTTTGCCACCCACGAGGACTGTGTCATGGGCACGGTAACCGGATCGACCGTGGCCGTATGCCTGTATGATAAGGTCCGCAAGATAGGGGGCATGGGGCATTTTATTGTGCCCGGATCCCTGGGAACCGAAGGCATCGTCCAGGATGACATTGCCCGGCAGGGTGTCCTGAGCATGGAGTTTCTCATGGGAGAAATAGTCAAGGCCGGAGGTGACAGACGGTACATGAATGCGAAGATTTTCGGTGCCGGCTATCTCGGCAAGGGTACTGGTGAAGCCATAAACATATCCAACAGTAATATCCAGTTTATCCATGAATACTTCACCCTTGAGAAAATCACGGTTGAACGTAATGACCTGGGAGGGAACTTTCGCCGCAGAATCTACTTCTCTCCTCACGATGGTGTCGTATACCGCCAGATTCTGAAAAACAACGAAGAGTCCTCGGAATTCATTCGTCTTGAGCGGGAATATATTGATATCCAATTCCGGAACAAGGAACGAACGGGACGCATCGTAATTTTCGAGTAACAGCCCGATGATCAATTTCCAGTTAAGTGACTCGGATTTCGAAAAATTCAAGGAATTAATCTACCGCGAAGCGGGGATTCATCTCACGGAGATGAAGAAGGCCCTGGTACAGGCCCGTCTCACAAAGAGGATTCGGGCTCTCGGTCTGGTATCCTTCAGCGATTATCACCGTTACCTCCTGGATAACAGCGAGAAGGAGATGGTGAATTTTATAAACAGTATCACCACCAACAAGACCGAGTTTTTCAGGGAGAGCAAGCACTTCGAATTTATTAATGATTTCTTGTTGCCTCACCTGGAAGAGAAGAGGGTGAATCGCATACGGATATGGAGTGCCGGCTGTTCCACGGGAGAGGAACCGTATACCCTCGCCATCACGGTTCTGGAATATTTTCGGGACAGGCCCCTGCCGGATGTGAAGATACTGGCAACAGACATCGATACAATGGTCCTGGAGAAAGGAGAGCAGGGCATCTATCGTGAAGACCAGCTGGTAAACATGGACCGGGAACTGGTACAGAGGTATTTTATGCGGGGAAAGGGAGAAGACAGCGGCCTTTACCAGGTTAAGGACTTCGTGAAAAAGCTTGTCTTTTTCCGGCGCCTTAACCTTCAGATAGAGGCCTATCCCATGAAGGGTCCTTTCCACATGATTTTCTGCCGTAACGTAATTATCTACTTCGACAAAGATACCCAGAAGCGGCTGTTTAAACGGTTCCATCGCTATCTCGATGATGACGGTTACCTGTTTATAGGTCACTCAGAGAACATATCGAACCTGACGAAAAGGTTTTCCCTGGTCGGTAATACGACCTACCGGAAAGTTCTCGACCTGAAGGATTAATACTATTGACTACAATATCAGGGAACGGTAAAAATGCACAATGTATATAAGACACAGCTCTAAATATGGCAAGGAGATCAAGATCATCCATCCGGGAGAATTCTATGTCAGCCGGCTGGATGAGATGATCGGAACCCTGCTCGGGTCCTGTATCGCTGTCTGCCTGATCGACATGATCCACGGTGTGGCCGGCATGAATCATTTCATGCTTCCCGGCCGAATTACGCAGCAGGACATATTCGCGGACAAGACCGCCCGTTACGGAATCACCGCGATCAATAATCTCCTCCGTGAGATAGAGCGAAACGGTGGTATCAGAAACCGGCTGGAAGCGAAGATCTTCGGCGGAGGACACGTGCTGGATACCCAGAAGATCAACGCCATACCCTCGGACAACATTCAGCTTGCCCGTATCATGATGGAAATGGAGGATATCCCTATCGTGACCAGCGACGTGGGGGAAAACTATACCAGAAAGCTGCTCATGGATGTGAAGACGGGGAGAGTCTACCTGAGGAAGACGACCCGGGCCGATGTTATCGAAAAAATCAACCGCCGGGATCTTAATTACGTGGAGAAGGAACTAAAGGATGGATAAGGTTCGTATACTCATAATCGATGATTCAGCCGTAATGAGAAAGTTTCTCTCTGACATCATGGAGGAGAGTGGCTGGATAGAGGTGGTCGGTACCGCCATGGACCCCTATATCGCGGCCGGTAAGATTCCAAAACTACAACCTGATGTGGTTACTCTTGATATTGAAATGCCGAGGATGGACGGTCTTACCTTTCTCTCGAAACTTATGATCGCATCCCCTATGCCGGTCCTCATGGTAAGTACCCTTACGGAGAAAGGCGCGCGGGAGACTCTCAAGGCCCTGGAGCTGGGCGCTGTCGATTTCGTTACGAAGCCGAACCTCCAGGAAGAGGATAGCAGGAAAGAGTTCGCGGAAGACCTCCTGGAGAAGATACGTGCCGCCAGCCGGTCACGGGTCTCGAATAAGCCGGTGCGGACCAAACTGGAAGTGGAAAAGAAGTTCAGCGCCGATGTCATATTGAAAAAGAAGAAGGTCGATCCCCGGGAAAAAGGGGTCCGATCCGAAAAGATAATCGCCATCGGCGCGTCCACGGGAGGAACGGAGGTAATAGGACAGATACTCACCAGCCTGAATGAGGACCTTCCCGGTATAGTTATCGCTCAGCATATGCCGGAGAAGTTTACCGAGGCTTTCGCCAACAGGGTGAACAACAGCAGCTCACTCCTGGTGAAAGAGGCGGTCAGCGGCGAGCGTCTTTTCCGTGGCATGGCTGTTATCGCCCCTGGAGGGAAGCACATGCTTGTAAAGGCGGATGGTAACAGTTACCGGGTCGAGATAAATGACGGACCTCCCGTGAACCGGCATAAGCCTTCGGTCGATGTCCTCTTCCGTTCCGTGAGCCAGGTGGCGGGTAAATATTCCCTTGGGATCATCTGTACAGGCATGGGTAGCGACGGGGCGGCCGGTATAACGGAGATGCGAGAGTCCGGAGCCCGGACCGTGGGCCAGAACGAACAGTCGAGCGTGGTCTATGGAATGCCCAGGGAAGCGAAACTCATGGGAGGCATTGACCTGGAGACCGACGTCCAGGGCATCATCAACGAGATCAATACCTTCAACCGGTGATTTTTCTATTTGACAGCAGGTAAGCGGGTATCTATCTGCAACTTTACACGCGAGTCGACAGGTTACCAGATTTTCACGGGAGGATTGGACATGAATCGGCGTATAGTCATTCCGGCACTTTGCGCGATGTTTCTTGCACTGGCCCTTCAGGCCCAGCCGAAGGATGCAGACAAAGAAGACGAATCTCGTGAAGAGAAGGTTCTGAAGCTGAACCTCCAGAAGGCCATTGAGTACCTTATCCAGAGAAACTACGACGTGAAAAAGGCTCTCCTCGATTACAGGGGCGCCAACATCCCCCTGAAACAGTACCAGGCGAAGTATGATGTCTATCTCCAGGGAGGAGTTAATTACGGGGTCCAGAGGAACGACCCTGACGCGGCACTTACCGGTTTTCCGGGTATAGGATCCCAGCCCGATGTATCCAATTCCATAAGAGGCAATGTGGGGGTCTCCAAGGGTTTTTCCACCGGCACCTCTATCACGGCCAGTATCATGGGTATGTACACCCAGGGTATTGAAGGTATGCCTGTCACTATGGGAGGAGAGGGCTACCAGACCGATATCAAGGTCGAGCTGGCCCAGGAACTTTTGAAAAACGCCTTCGGAAAGACCGACCGACTGGAGGAGAAACAGCTTGAGAACAACACCCGAATGCACAAGGAGATGGTGAAACTCCAGCTTTCCCAGCTTATGGTGGAGGCCATTATCGGCTACTGGAACGTGGCCGTGGCCGAGGAAAACCTGAAGACGAGCAAGCTTAACCTGAACAGTACCGTGAATATTCGAAATCTCATAACGAGGAAGCGACGTCTCGGCCTGTCGGAGCAGGAGGACATTCTGGACTGGAACGCCAAGGTCTCCCAGGGAAGGTCCGCCCGGGACCAGGCAGAGAAGATGCTCTTTGACGCCCGTCAGGCGGTGAGCACCACGCTGAACCTGGAGGAGGGAATCGAGTTCGACGTCTCCACCACTTTCGTTAAAGAAGAACCTGTGGTCACATATGACCAGGCCCTGCGGGACGCCTTCGCAAACAGAATCGACTGGAAGAATCAGAAGGTGCGCCTGAAAAACGCCAAACTCTCCTATGAGGTGGCCTCGAACCATCAGTTACCCTCCATGAAGCTGAAGGTTTCGGCCGGGAACAGCAAAACGGACCCCGATAACTACGGGGAGACCTTTAAACTTTATCCCGAGCTGAACGTGGGCCTTGAACTGAGTTATCCTCTGGGCAATCGGGAGGGGAACGCGAAAATGAGCGAGGCCCGCCTAAACCTCATGAAGGAAGAGGTGAGTCTGAAACAGCTTGAGAACAGCATACGGGACGAGGTCGCCTCTAATGTCAGGCAGTGTCAGGTGGCCTACAACGTCTACAAACGTTCCCGGGAATCCCGCGTCTATTCGCAGCGGTATTATCAACAGGTCCTGGCCAAGTTCAGACGGGGGCGCTATAGTGCCCTGGAGCTTAAGATGGCCCTGGACTCCTATATCCAGTCCCGGTATCAGGAGCTCAAAAGCCTGGTGGACTATAACTCGGCCCTTGTTCGCAGGGACATGTCGCGGAACGTACTTTTCGAGAAGTATGAAATAGACGTGGACCGTATCCTCTCCAGGATCGAAAACTGAAAGCAACCCCGTTTGCCTCCTGCCGCGGGTTGAAAATTCCCTCCTGAAACCGTATATTAGTACCATGCATGAACCAGCCGGTTTTAATAAAGAGACCAGTCGAGGGGAAGGGCCGGATCCCATTGCCCGGGCCGTGAATGTCCTCACGGCGGTCGCCTGGCTAATTATCCTCGGAATTCTTATTGCACTTGCCGTCGCAAAGCCCCAGTTCAAGGGTTTCCATGACGGCGTGCAGACCCTTAAGGGGAGATGGGACATGGAAACCCTGGATATGATACTCTATCTTCTGGTCATCCAGGTGTTTATATGCGGCCTGGGCCTCAGCTTCAACGCCTTTCGACTTAAACGAAAGGGGGACAGGTTAAGCCCTTCCCTTATATTTCTGGCAGGGGCTTCCATCTTCGGGATCCTTATCTATAGCATTATGCTGTAGAGCGCAGGTAAACACGCGGCACGTCTCGCAAACCGTTTTTCAATTGCCCTTCCGGCGGTGGGTATACATTCTGACTTCATGACAACGCAAAGTGACATGCGCGTTCCCTTCCTGGATGCCCTCCGGGGAGTGGCCGTGATTCTCATGATGGAACAGCACCTTGTGGCCTGGTTCTGGGACCAGCCGTGGAACAATATTGTCCGCCTGCTGGCCGAGTACCCTCTCATCATCGGGATCAATGGCCTTGGCGGTCTTGCGGCTCCCCTCTTTCTGATCTGCGCAGGGGCAGGAGCCGTACTCCTGGTGCAGCGAAAAGGAAATGACCGCACCCTCATCAGCCGGGGGGTCATGGTACTTTTATTCGGCTACGTAATGAATCTGATCATACCGAGCTGGTTCTCACCCTGCTCCTGGTATGTTCTCCATGTTATCGGAGTCTCTTTGCTTCTGGGGCCCCTTCTTCTGCGCCTTCCCCGGCCCCTTATCTGGGGAGTCCTTCTGATACTGCTGGCGGTCCCCCTGCAGCAAATGCTGGGTACTCCATCTTTTCAGAGTAACGAGGATATGGCCCGTTGTCCCACTTTTGGAAGGGTCCTTTCTCTTATGGTCGCCGAGGGACACTTTCCCCTTGTCCCCTGGGTCGGGATGTTCCTCTTCGGCGTTTTCGTGGGAAAAAACATGGAGCGGAACTGGAAGAAAACGGTGATTCCGGCCCTTGTTTTCATGGCAATCGGTATTCTGCTTTCTCTGCTGGGGGTCTGGTTCAGTCTTGCTCCAAACGGTTTTCCCGGAAGGTTACTCTATCCCATGCCGGTCTTCTACCCGGCCAGGCCCCCTGTCATGTTTATTCTCTCCGGGTCTGCCCTCCTCCTCTTTGCCTTGTTTCGAGCTCTTTCGCCCGGGGGAGGGAATATCCTGGTTTACACGGGACGCATATCTCTTACCCTTCTCCTTCTGCACGCATTTCTTTTCAAGGAGGTAAGTCAGCGCCTGGGAACCTACAAGCTCCTTTCGGCAAACGAGACGGTTTTTCTCACGATTGCCGTAATACTGGCGGCCATGGGCGGCGCCCGTCTCTGGAGCCGCTGGAATTACCGTTTCGGCCTGGAATGGTTTATTCGCCTGCCTGATCCTCCGAAGAAAAAGGAAGACTGGCATTGAAAAAGGGAATGTTGACAGAAAGGAGCATCTTACGTAAAGTACCCCGCGTTAAATATATGCGTGTGAAAGTATACAGAATAGTGACCGCCATCCTGCTACTGGGTCTTGGCATGCCTGCCGACCTGACCTCTGATGTGGTGATCATGAAGGATGGAACTGTAGAAGAGGGGACCATCGTCACGAACGTCCGTGGCGCACTGGAGTTCGTGCCCGCCGGAAAAGTCGAGCGTGTCCATTATTACGCCCGGGACATCGAGATGGCCCTCTACGGAGACCCCTTCCGGGAGAAAGTGGGCCTTGTTCTGAATGATGGAACGATTCTTTCCGCCTATGTTCTTAAAGAGAGATGCCGCTATCTTCTCATTGCCCGGGAGAAGGGAAGCCCGGTGGAGCGGATCTCCAGGAAGAAGATCCGGGAGTCGCCCGGGGAGAGGCCGGGAAAGATGAGCGAGCACCTGAGAATCAAACGGGAAGAGTGGTACTTTACCGGCGTGCCTCTGGTCGCTTACTCGGGTGAGAACGGGTTCCGCGGCGGCGGCAGGGTCTACTTCTACCGTAACGGCGAACCGGAAAAAGACCCCTATTTTTATAGAAATCCCTACGGTATGCGGCTTTACCTCCAGGCAACGGCCTCGACAAAGGAGATGTACGAGAGCGAATTCGATCTGGACTGGAATAATATCAGGGGGACCATCTTCGGAGTGGAGGCCAACCTGGAAGTGGAGAAGATGTTCAACGGTCTCTATTTCGGGCAGGGGAACAGTACCACCTCCGAGCCTCTGACAGACGCCTTCGGCTCGACCTACTCAAAGATGGAAAACTACGAAGATTCATTCCTTTCCCAAAGCGGCTATGAAAAATATAACAATTACCAGTATCTGAAAGTGACTTTTACCGGTGACATGGTCATTGACTGGGGATCTCCCTGGAAGTTTCGAACCGGATACACCTTCCAGTGGTGGGATATCGTTGACTGGGAAACAAACGGCAGCTACCAGACCCTTCTGAACGAGGAGAAACCGGTCGGCTACAGGGGAGGATTCATTTCGGCCCTCAGGGCAGGCATCTCCTTCGATACCCGGGACTATGAGCCGGACCCGAGAAAAGGGGTTCTGTTAGACATGACCATGGACGGAGGCGCCTGGCTTCTCGGATCGACCTATGATTTCCTGCGCCTTAACATGGAGGCCCGGGGGTATTATACCTTTTTTGAAATCCTGACCCTGGCGGGAAGGGCGGGCTACCGTATCTCCACGCCGGGAACACCTTTCTTTCTGCTTCACTCGCTGGGTGGAAGGGAATCTCTCAGAGGGTACCTGGCCAACCGCTTCGCCGGTAACGCCGTGACCCTGTTTAACCTTGAGCTCCGTTACAGGATGCTCGATTTTCTCCTCTGGGGGCAGCGTTTCGGAGTGCAGGTGGTCCTCTTCACGGACGCAGGTAACGCCTATTCCGATGCGGGTGAGCCTTTTTCTTCGCCCCGGTTCACGGATTACAAACTCTCTTATGGGGGAGGAATCGTGGGAACCTGGAACCAGTCCACGGTGCTTCATCTCTACGCGGGGGCGAGCGGTGAGGATATCGGGATATCCCTGAATTTTGGTCATATTTTTTAGGAGGAAGTATGAAATTATTCAACAGAACAGTTTCCGCGGCCCTGCTGCTCGTCGTCTTTTTCATTATGCCCCTGGGCGCCCTCCCGCCATCAGGAGTAATTTCAACCGCGGAGCAGGAGGTTCTTCGAAGCGGCAGGATCATTACCGATGTTTATCTGGAACACAGCGGGCGTCTTCATTCCCTGAAGGGAGAGCTACCCGGCCGACCGAAAATTGCGGCTACTCCCTGGACCCGGCAATCCTGGAACAGCAACGAGCTTATAGTGATCGAGAAGTCCTTTCTCCCGGTATCCGCCGATCCCATAGAGATATTCAACCTGCTGAACAGGTACAGCGCTCTGGAGGGCATGCTCTACTATTCCAAATCGGCGAAAAAGGTTGAGACCCTCATACAGGACGCCTACCGTGTCGAGTCGCCCGAAAATAGAAATGCTGCGACCGACCGGTCTTTCTCCAGCCTCAGCAACAACACTTCTTATTTCATGATGAAGGATAACCGTTTCGGGAACCTGCTGTACCGGAGCACCATTCTGGTAGAGGGGGAGACGATTGCCATGGTGAACACCTGCATGGACCCCCTGAAGAAGATGGGCTTTACCATAGCAGGGCCGGGCCGGTATCACATGATCACCATCCTTATGCGGGATCAGCTTTCGGGAGGATGGTTCCTCTACTCCGTAACCACCTCTCCGGTGCGAAACACGCTTTTTCTTCGTTTGAAGATTGTGAGCCCGAAAAGTTTCGGGAATCGACTCCGGGCCTCCACGGTCCACCTGGCCAGGGGAGTGGGACTCGATTGGAAGAATCGCCTTCCCGCCTTTCCCTAGTCGGGATACTTGGTACGTATGGCCCGTATGGTTTCGTAGGTTTCCAGGAAGGCCTCAATAAGTTCCGGATCGAAGTGACGGCCCGACTCCCCTTTCATGTATTCGATTACATCGTTTTCATTCCAGGGGTCCTTATAGACTCTTTTGTTTATGAGCGCGTCGTAGACATCGGCGATGGCCGTGATCCGTCCGGCCATGGGTATCTCCTCCTCCTTCATGCCCCGGGGGTAGCCCGTTCCGTCGAATTTCTCATGATGGGTATAGGCGATCTCTCCTGAGAGCCGGTCAAGGTCAGAGATATTGTTATCGAAGAGAAGGTAGCCCTGGAAGGTATGGGTCTTCATCACTTTGTATTCTTCATCATCGAGGCGGGCCGGCTTTTTTAAGATTACGTCGCTTATGGCCACCTTCCCCACGTCATGGAGCATTGCTGCGATACGGAGTATGTCTTTCTGGTTTCGTATCTCCCGGGCGCTCAGGTTCCTTTTACGTGCCCAGGTGTGATAGATCTCCACGGTTATGGATCCAACCCGGTTGACGTGGCTTCCGGTCTCCTTCGGGTCCCGCAGTTCCGCCATCCGTATCATCCGCAGGATGATCTCCCTGGTCATCTGGGCCCGCTCAATGGCCACGGAAGCGTTGTTCCCGAAGAAGGTCACGAACATTTCCGATTCTTCGGTAAAAGGAACAGAGTTTCCCTTATCATCAAGGGAATTGATGATCTGCATGACGCCGGTTATCTGTCCCCTGCTGGTGGTGAGGGGAACCGCCAGGACGGAACGGGTCCGGTAGTTCGCCTTCTCGTCGAAGGAACGATTAAAGCTGAAAGGCAGGGAGGGGTCTATTTCGTACACGTCCGGTATGTTCAGTGTCTCACCGGTCTGGGCCACGTACCCGGCGATCGATTTTTCATTAACAGGTATGGTTAAATCGGTGTATATGTGACGGTTGTATTCCGGGTCATTTTCATACAGGGTGTCATTGTGGACATATCCGAAACGGAGATTATCCCCCTCTTTCAGGAAGATAGAACCGGCGTCCGCGTGAGTGAAGCGTCGTGCTGCCCCCAGGAGTCTGTCCAGGAGGGAGTAGATGTCCTTTATATGGTTAAGGTCTTCGGTGACCTGGAGCAGGTCATCGATTTGCGGGTAATCACATTGAAATGACTGTATCATAATAATTTCCCTTTCTATACTGAATACTATATGAAATTTCCTCAGAAGTAAAGTACTATTATGAAGACCGGGAACAATAAAAAAGATTGCTAAAATTGTTTCTGACCGGATACTATAGAAGAAAAGGATGGGCCGGGATGCGATTACCTCTATTAATCATACTGCTGGCGGGGATGGTTCTCTCCCTTCATGGCGCTGAGGAGGGCGTGAAGGGGGAAGAGGACCTTCTGAGACAGGCTCTGGCTTCCGGAAGCCGTCAGGCCCGCATGAGACTCTACAGGCAGAACAGGGAGTCCATCTCACCGCAATGGATACGCTCCCGGATTATTGTACTGCTTAAGGACAACCGGAACTATGAAGAAGGGAGAACCGACCTGATCCTGGATAGGCTGGGAGAATGGATCACCTGGGGAGAGATGACCTCCATCCAGCCTTATCACAATTACGCCCTCGGATATCTGGCCCTTATCTACCGGGGCGAAGCGGAAAAGGGAAGAGAACATTTCTTGAAAGCAAAAGACGGCTTTCTGGAAACAGGGAACAAAATCGCGGCCGCTGATACATTGATGCGTATTGGAGACGTCGATTTTAACAGGTTTTATTACGACAGGGCATTGAAGAATTACCGGGAGGCGGAAAAAATCTATCGGGCCCGGAATCACTTTTCAGGAATTGTATCGATTCAGAAACGGTATGGAGACATAGCTTTCCGGAAAAATGATTATCCCGGGGCCCGGAGATATTTTGAGGCGGCCCGGGATGGATACGGAAAGATTGAGGATCCCCTGGGGAAGGCCAACGCCATCAAGAGGCTGGGTGACGTGGCCTTCAAACTGACGGACCAGAAAAGCGCCAGAGAATACCTTGAAAAGGCCCGGAAACTCTACTCCAGACTCGATTCAAAACTGGGCCAGGCCAACTGCGTGAAGAGAAAGGGTGATATCGCCTTTTTCTCGACAAATTACCCGGCAGCCCTTGTCGAGTACCGCCAGGCCCTTGAACTGTACCGGGAGACGAAAAGCCGTCTGGGACAGGCAAACTGCACATATCGTCTGGGTGAGATTGCCTATTATACCTTCCGTAACAGCGAGGCCCGGCGGTATTTTGAGGAAGCCCTGAAAATTTACAGGGAGGCCAATTCCCGGATTGGTGAGGCATCCTCCCTGCAGAAACTGGGAGATATTGCCCTGCGTGAGAACCGCAATGAGGAAGCGGAATCATTATATAAAAGTGCCCTGCCTCTTTTCCAGGCCAGTGAAACTTCAAGGGGCGAGGCCCGGTACCTCTACAGCCTGGGGGAGATGGACCTGAAAAACGGCAATTACAGACGGGCCATTCGGCACTTTGAAGGGGCGTTAACCATCTTCGTAAAAACCGATTCCCTTCTGGGCCGGGCCAATTCCATCTACCGGCGTGGCGAATGCAGAATGAACCTGGGAGACAGCCTGGAGGCGAGCCGGGACTTTAATCTGGCCCTCTCGCTTTACCGCCAGGCCGACTCTTCCCTGGGAGAAGCCAACGTTCTTTCCCGACTGGCTGATCTGGACCTCGCAGCGGGAAAGAACGATTCCGCTGAAGAGCGTTACCGGAAGGCCCTTGTTATCTATTCGGAACAGGGATTTCTCATGGGAATGGCCAATGCTACCTTCGGCCTGGGTGAACTCGCAGCTGCGCAAAAGGATAGGGAAAAAATGATCCGATTCATTAAAGAGGCCCGCAGGCTTTATCTTCAGGCCGGTTCGAGGGATGGGGTTAAAAGCTGTGATAGTAAACTATCCGCAGAGAAGAACCCTTAAAAGAGCCCTTACCGAAGAGAGGGCATATCCACGTCCGGTTTGTCCGTGAGCGTGCTTTCCCCGGATATATCGGTCGTTTTCCCGTCCCGGTTTTTGTCTGTTATATCCTTTGAGCCGGATATGAAGGCTGTTGATCCCTCTTTGCCGTCCAGAACTCTTTCCCCTTTAAGCGGGTCTTTTCGTGCCGGAGTGCCGCTGTTTTCAGCGGAAATTCTGCTTCTGCTCCGGAATGATGGGGATCCTGTTGGAGAGGCGCTGATCTTCTGGATCGGTACAATTCTGATCTCCTTTCCCGGTTCTACCAGGGCGGCCTGGCCGGCTCCCAGGAAAACGGCGCCTCTGCCGGTTTCAGCATGGGCGACCCGGACTTTTCCTTCGATGCATTCCACGCGACTTCCGGAAGGGTACTGGATGAAGCGCATCTCCGTTCCCCGAACCGAGGCCACGGCAGTGGGACTTTTCACGTTCAGACTTTCCCCCTTGAAAAGCTTGAGGGATGTCTTAACAAAGATGCGGCCGGCGGGAAGGCCGATTTCCGTTATTGATGCGTTACTGTCATTGTTTCTGCGAATCTGATCCCAGGTGATTCGGGCCTTTTCGGATAGCTTAACATAACTGGTGCCCCATTCGATTATGGCCATGGATTGTTCACCGGTCTCAAGAATGTCTCCTTCATGAATGGAGTTGCCCGGTGTGGGGGACCCTCTCTTTCCATCCCGAATCAGATGGATGGTTCCCGTGGCCATGGTCAGGGTTGCCGTTACGGGACGGATGTCCGCCCTGTTGCAGGAGATGCTCAGGGGAACGAGCAGGGCCAGAAATAGAAAAAAGCGTAGTAACCGTTTCATACAGGTTCCTTTTAACCGGTTAAACCGGATATAGATGATTACTCTGATACTATGCGAAAGGGTAAATTTTTCAACAGTTATTTATAGTAAAGTTATTGTATCCTGGGATAAATGATATAGAATTAGGCAACAGGTAGAAAAATGCAGGTAAAAAACGAACAGAAGATCCAGAAAAAGAAGGAGCATATCCTGGCCAGTCTTCGCAGACTTCTTTCCAGGGAGGTGTACTCGCGTATCACCCTCCAGGATATCGCCAGGGAGGCCGGCTTTTCCAAGGGTGGATTGCTCCATTATTATAGTTCCCGGGAACAGATCTTCATTGAGCTGACAGACCATTTTTTCCGGGAACTGGAGAAACGGCACGATTTTGTCCTGGAGGGTGACCTTGGAAGCCGTGAGATAGCCCCCATATCGGCGTTGCTGGGAGTGGAACAGTTTCTTCTGGATACAAGCAACGTTCGTATCATGCTGAACCTGATGCTCTATGCCTTTGAAGAAGATCAGATTATGGAGATAATCCGGCATTTTTTCACCAGGCATCTTGAGTTCTATCATACGGTGATCAGGAAAATCCGGATCGATTCCGCCGGGGATAATGCCGGCGAAGAGCCGGAGACCCGGTACATATCCAGACTGATACAGGTCGTCATCCTTTTTATCGGGGTCATCGAAATAATGGATCCCAGCGATCTGGATGCCCTGGAAATCAGCCGCTCTATAACGACCCTGATTCGCGGATGAAACAAATGACCGGGATTCCCCGGTTAAAAAGGAATAAATACTGATATCATTCATGAAGGCTTGATACAGGAATATTTCAAAATCCGGGTGTCCGTCATGGTCACCCGGATGGGAATAGAGTGGTCTGGATAGGGTGTCTAATTTTTAAGCTTTCCCGCTTCCCGGAACCATTCGATGGTGTCCCGGACCGTCTCTTCAAAGGGGCGCGGCCGGTACCCCAGTTCCCGGCTGGCCTTTTCGTGGGATATGTGCCGGTGCATGGAGAGTGCCTCCACCGCGCTGGGAGTGAACTTCGGTGTGCTTCCCGTGATTTTGCTTATCCAGATGGTAGGGTAAGCTACCAGGTAGGCCAGCCATGAAGGGAGGGCCAGGGTCGGTACCTTACGATTATACATGTCTCCGATCAGTTCGGCCACGTCCCGTATGTGCACCCAGTGACCCGTGAGAAGGTAGGACTCGCCTGAACGTCCCTGCTTTTCGGCCGACAGGGCTCCGTTCACAACGTCCCGGACATCGACCCAGTTGTATCCTCCATCAATGAGGGCCGGGATGGTCCGGTTGTAAATATCAAGAAAGACCGAGCCCATGCGGGAGGGTTTATAATCGCAGGGGCCCACGACCCCTCCGGGATTCACGATAACCGCGTTCAGGCCCTTTTCCTTTACGGCATTCTGGACAAGGGTCTGACCCCTGGCCTTGGACCGGTCGTAGGCCATGCTCCCGCTATTGATGCAGAGGGGGCGGGTTTCGTCTATGATCCCTTCCACCGGGTCGCTTTCAAAGGCGTGGATGGAGCTGAAATGAACAAGACGGGAGACATTATTCTCCAAACAGGCCTGGACCATGTTCTCCGGGCCGTCGATGTTCGTTTTGTAGACAAGTCCGCCTTCAGATCCTACGATCGATATCAGAGCAGCGCAATGATAAACAGTCTCAGCGCCATCGGTCAGGCGAAGAAGGGATTCATAGTCAAAGATATCGCCCTTCACCTCTTCCAGGTCAAGACCTTCAATGGCCCGCCTGTCTTCCCTGACAAGGACGCGGACCCGCCGGCCCTGCTTCAGCAGGGCGCGCACCAGGTTTCCCCCTATGTGACCTGACGCGCCGGTAACAGCTACTGTCATGGTATTCCTCCGAAACTGATGATGGTTCTTTCTGGAAAAATGCAAGAAATAATCAACGAGTTTTTGTGTACATCGGCTGTCGGCTCGATTATTATGAGATTCTTCATCTCTGTATCTTTCAATGGATGAGTAAATGACTGTCTCTCATTATTCTATTGACAGAATAATATTTTCCGTATCGCCCTAGATTATGAGAGTATCTGTGTCTCTTCCTGTAATCCTTTGTTTATTTCTCGCGCCATTAATCTCCGGGTTCAGCGAGACGGAACCCCGTTATGTGCTTCTTCTGCATTCTTATCATCAGGGATATTCCTGGAGCGATTCTGTGACCCGGGGAGCCCTCCTTCGACTAAATGAAAGAGGGGCGAGATCCCATCCCGTGGATATCGACATCCGGTACCTTAACTCCCGGTACAGGAATAGTGATGAGGACAGGGACCTGATACTTCGCTCCCTCAGGCGTGATTTCCATCTCCGCCGGTATGGGGCCGTTGTTACCGTGGATGATGACGCGACCCGCTTCATGATAAGATACAGGGACCTGCTCGACCCGGAGGTTCCTGTTATCTTCGGTGGCGTGGACCGGCTCGATCCGGCGGAACTTGCCTTACGGAAGGGATGGGCGGGCTTCGGAAACCGGAGGGATCTGAGAAAAAGGATCGACCTTGCCATGCGGCTGCAACCGGGAGAAGTGAAGTCTCCGTCGGGAAGCGGGACAACGTTCCGGGTCGAACTGCCCACAGATCTGAAGAAGGAAGGGAATCAGGAATCCTGACAGTGGATCAGCTTCTTGCCGTAGAGCCTGTCGTCCACCATGATATGCTGGTAGAGCCATTCCTTCAGGAAGGGTAGAATATCCTTTTCCGGATCAAGACGGCTTGACGCGAACCTGGAGACGAGGTCCTCCACTTTCTTTTCGAAGTACCTGTGCTTTTCCCTGTGGGACTCTGCTTTCTCGTAACCGCAGGAATCCATGGCCTCCTCTTCGGTTGAGAAATGGTAGCGGGTGTACTCTATTAACTCTTTCAGGATCTTGCTTATCTCTCTGCGGCTTCCTTCCTCTTCAAGCCGGTTGATGATATCGATAAGGTTCTGATGGTGCCGGTCGAACTTCTCGACACCCACGCTCATCGTTTCGTTCCATGTCAGTCTGTTCATGCGTCCTCTTTTGTATATATTTTCCGTATGTATTTCTTTTTAATGCTATTTGCTTAAAAAATGTAATGCTCCGCTTCCGGATGCGGCGGAGAGATCGATTCTTTTTGTTCGCACATAAAATCCTTTTCAGGAATAATTACTGATATTGCTTAATGTTGATCAAATCCCGCGTTTCAGCCAAACGATCTGGAAAGGGCCCAGCCTGAGCTGAAGTTTCCCTTCCAGGGTCTGGCATTCCGCTTCGCTAACCAGATCAGACCATCCCTCGCCGGACAGGTCATGCCTGGCCATTTCGATCCGTACCTCCCTGCTCTTATCCGTGACATTGACCAGGCAGAGTACCTGTTCATCCCTGTCCAGGCTTGTCCTCAGAAGGGAGAAGATCCAGGGTCCCAGAAGAATGATCCTCTGGGGGGCCAGGGGATGGAAAGCCTTCTCCTTACTCCTCAGGTGAATAAGGACCGAAAGGTGGTTGGCGATAATACCGTTGATAGAGTCGATCCCTTCCATGGTCTTCATGAATTGTTCCTCATCAAGGACCATACGGTTGATCTGGCGGTAATTCTGTGTCGAGCTGGCCATCTCCCGGTCTCCGTGGGAACCGATGAGTCCGTGGAGATAGACACCGGGGACCCCGGATAGCACAAGGGGAATAGACCGGGCCGCAAGGTACCGCTTGATGCTCAGGGAATGGTCGGAGGACCCGTTCAGAGCGTCGAAGAAGGTTATATTCAGTTCGTAGATACTCATGCTCCCGTCGCTGTTGCTCTTATGGGAGACCAGGCCACCGTGTTGAATCACTCGTTCGGCCAGGTAATCTATCTCCTCATTAGTGAGAATGTCCCGGGCCCCCATGACTCCGATGCCGTCATGGCTGTCCAGAAAATTAAAGAAGGTTCCCGGTCCGTCTCCAGGGACTGCCAGTTCATCCACCCATTTAGAGATGACCGTGGAATCGCCATGGTAGAAGGTATGGAGAACCAGGGGGGGGAGGGCGAAATTATAGACCATCTGAGCCTCGTCCCACCCGTTTCCGAAATAGGTAATATTGTCCTGGTGAGGGACATTGGTTTCAGTGATTAGGGCGACCCGGGGAGCCACCAGGTCCAGTACTTTCCGGAAAAGCTTGATGATGGTATGGGTCTGGGAGAGATGGGCGCCGGTTGTTCCCAGCTCGTCCCAGAGATAGGTCACCGCGTCCAGCCGTATGATGTCTGCTCCCTTGCGTACGTAGAAGAGGAGGGTGTCCATGATGCGCAGCAGGACTTCCGGGTTCTGAAATTTAAGGTCGACCTGATCCGCGCTGAAAGTGGTCCAGATGAGTTTTTTCCCGTGGTAGGTATAAAAAGGCGTAAGGACACTGCTGGTTCTGGGCCGCAGAAGCATGGCCAGGTCTTCCTCTGGTACTTCATCCAGGCTGTTGAAGGTGGTGAAATAATCGTGGAATTTTTCGTTTCCGTTCAGGTACTCCTGGAACCAGAAGCTATGGGCAGAAATGTGGTTGAATACGGCGTCGAACATCAGGTCAAAATCCGCTTTTATCTGCTGGATGTCCGCCCAGGTTCCCAGATCCGGGTCCACCTGGCGAAAGTCCAGGATGGAGAATCCACGGTCCGAAGAATAGGGGAAGAACGGGAGTATATGAATGGTGTTAAAGACGTTACGGAAATAGCGCTGGCAGATGGTGCGCAGGATATCCAGGGGCTTCCCCGAGTCTCCCCGGATCAGGTCGCCATAGGTTATTAGGATTACGTCCTGCTCCGTGAAGCGGTTGCCCCGGTCTGCGTTCTGATCCTGTTCAATGCACTGTTCGGTCTTGTGGGCGTAGCAGACAGCCATGATCCGTTCCAGTTCCGGTATAGAGGCTTCCGCGGTATCATCACCGTAAAGCTCCGTGAGAAATCTCTTCAGGATCACTTTCTCCTTCTCAGGCAGAACGTAGCGTTCCCTCTGCCAGTCCGCCTCAAGGGTGTATTCCCTGTTCTTATCTTTCATCATTATTATGCTGGACGCGGAACCGGTTGATATGATAACAAAACCTTCATCACGTGGAATACTGTCTGTAATGTGGCAGTATTTGCAAATACTTTTCGGGAGTGACCGGGATGAAAGATCATGCGTTCAAGACAACCTACGGGCCCTGGGCCCTGATCACCGGCGCCGCCATGGGACTGGGCGCTCAGTTTGCCCGGCAATGCGCGGCCCGGGGACTCAATCTTCTTCTTATAGACAGGGAAGGTAAGGAACTCAGGGAGCTGGCGGGAAGTATTGAGGACACTACCGGCAGGGAGGTCCAGACCATGAAAGTGGATCTTTCCCGGCCGGAATTCTTAAAAGAGATTCGGAAAAAGAGCGATTACCTGGATATAGGGCTGCTCGTGAATAACGCGGGTGAGTCACGGGTCTCTCCCTTTTTGGACCTGGAGCCCGATTTTCTGGCAAACCAGGTCCAGGTAAATGTCCGGGCCCCGCTCCTCCTTACCCGGCACTTCGCGCCTCTGATGAAGGAGAGGGGCAGAGGAGGGATAATCTTTCTCTCCTCAGGGTCGGCCAATGTGGGGACCGGCTACGCGGCCAACTACGCAGGCACCAAGGCCTGGAACCTGATCGTGGCCGAGTCCCTCTGGTACGAGCTTTCTCCGTATAATGTCGATGTCCTGGGGTATATGCCGGGCGCCACGGAAAGCCCCGGCTGGTACGCCAACGACCCTTTCGTGGACGCTCCGGTTCAGCCCATGCCGGCGGAACCGGCCGTGGCCGAAGCCCTCGACGCGCTGGGGAAAAAACCGAGTGTCGCCACCGGCTGGAAGGACAAGCTGGGAACGGTTTTCATGCGCATGGCGCCCCGCAAAACAGCCATCGAGACCGTGAGTCGGACCATGGAGAAGACCTTTCCCGCGACCGGTGTCCGCGAAAAGGGAAACTGAAAAATATTCGATCGTTTCCTGTTTTTTTGTATACATCTTGACAGGCCCTCTCTCCCCCGTCACTCTCGCTGCTCGTTTTAACCGGTCGGCATGGTCGCCCGGTTCGCGCACATTAAGGAGAAAGCCATGAGTGAAGAAAGTTCCCTGGATCGCATCATGACAGGGAAAACCTGGGAAGAATTCTGCGATACCCTTAAGGAAGCGGGCAAGGTCATTACGAAGGACTCTTCACCGGACGATCCCCTGACCCGGGCCGAGGGATTTCGGTATATTGCCCGAATCGTCAGGGCCACGACCGAGGCCTTCCTCGAATATAACGATCCCCTGGCGCCTGTTCTCTTTCGGCCCATTCATGAAACGGCCAAGCTGGGGGCCGATAACCCGGATAATTATTACCAGCACGCCACCATCGACGGACAATACGAGTACCGTATTCATGGAAAACGGAATGATATCAATTACCTCGCCTTCGGAACCTACGAGGGAAATTACGGGTCTGCCGGTCGTTCGGGAGAGACAGGATATCTGGAGAACTCCCAGATACAGGTAGAGGATGACGGGACCATCGAGATACTCTTAAGCCGCGACAAGAAGGAAAAAAACTGGCTCCCCATGAAAGAGAACACTTCCTCCGTGATTGTTCGTCAGACCTTCGCTGATCGAACCTGTGAAACCCCGGCAGAGCTTACCATAGAAAGGGTCGGAGGAGACGGCAAACCCTCTCCTGTCACGCCGGAGAAAATTGATGAGGGACTGACCGTGGCCGGCAAGATCATGTTCGGGGCTGTCTCCATGTTCTCCTCCTGGGCCGAGGGATTCCGCGATCATGAAAACCGGCTTCCCAGGTTCGACCCGAACGTCTCCCTGGCGGCCCACGGTGATCCCAACATCTGCTATTATCACAGCTACTGGAGACTGGGACCTGACGAGGCTCTGGTTATCGACGTCCATCCTCCGAAATGCGCTTTCTGGAATTTCCAGCTGAACAACTTCTGGATGGAGTCCCTCGACTACCGGTACTACAACATCTGGACCAATATGCACAAGGCCATCCGCCGGGATGACGGTTCTGTCCGGGTTGTGGTTGCTCACAGGGATCCCGGCGTCCCAAACTGGATCGAAACTGTGGGACATGAAGAGGGTACCATGCTCTGGAGATGGTTCGAAGGGGAGGATTGCCCTGAACCAGCCGCCCGGGTCGTCCATGTGGACCGGGTTAAGGAGCTTGATTGAACAGACAGACATGAACGAAACCTCGACAGATTATAAAAATCCTTACCGTCCCCTGCCCGTAGCCATGGTGAACCGGATAGGCCGGTTTCTCTCGCTGCTGGGACTGGAAGCCGACCTTTCGGCTGATGGGCTGATGAGGACGGCGGTTAAAAGGACCGGGCTGGATAACTTCGGTGACGATCAGATTCCCCTTCGCCTGAAGGTGCTCTCGGATTCTCTGGAGTCGGAGGCCAGGCTTCATTATCTGGGCCGCTTCATGTCAAGGGAGACCATACTCGGTATGCTGACCAACCGCCTCCGCATGGAGGAGGACTTCAGGCGCCATCCTGAAATTGAAGACATAGAAATCGAAGACCCGGTCTTTATTGCCGGTCTCCAGCGGACCGGAACCACCATGCTCCAGAGGATGATCGCGGGCGATGAGAATCGTTTCCGTTATCTGGCTTCCTGGGAGGCCATTAACCCGGCTCCCCTTCCCGGCGGCCCGCCTGACAACGGGAAAGACCCGAGGGTGGCCCAGGCCGAGACAGCGGCAAAGGCACTGAAATATCTGGCCCCTGACTTCTTCGCTGTCCATCCCATTCATGCCGAGCTGCCTGAAGAGGATTGCATCCTCATGAACTACGCCCTCCTTTCCGTGGTTCCGGAGGCGACCCAGAGAGTCCCATCCTTCTCCGCCTGGCTCGACGAGCAGAACCAGGTGGAGGCCTACCGTTTCCACAAAAGGGTGTTAAAGTACCTTACCTGGCAGAATCCCGGGGGGCGATGGATACTAAAGACACCGGATCATATGCTTCACCTGGACGCTCTCTTCCAGGTTTACCCCCGTGCGAAGGTGATCCAGACACACAGGGACCCGGTTAAAACCACGGCATCTTTCTGCAGTATGGTGGCCCATGCTTATGGTATTTTCAGTGACCGGGTTGACCCCCTGGAGATAGGGGTCCACTGGACCAACAAGGCGGTCACCATGGTGACCCGCACCATGAGGGAGAGGGATAATCGGGAAGATTCCTTTATCGATGTTTATTACCCGGACCTTCTGGAAGACCAGGTGCGGGAGCTGGAACGAATCTACGATTTCGTGGGCATGGAGATGACTGGTGAGGACCGGGAAAGAATACGGCAATGGAAGGATGACAATCCCCGGTACCGGTACGGGAAGCACAGGTATTCACTCTCATCCTTCGGCCTGACGGAGAAGGACGTCGATTCTCTCTTCGCGGAATATATTGAAACCTGCAATGTGCCGATGGAACGGAAAACCGCCGTAAAGGTCTCCCGTGCATCGGGATAACAGAGTCATGACGGAAAGGAAATAATGATGAAATATGATTTTGAACGGGAGATGACAGGAAAACGATGTCTCGTAACAGGCGCCACATCCGGTCACGGAGAGGCCGTGGCCCGGGTCCTTGCCCGAAACGGGGCCGAGCTTACGGTGCACGGACGTAATCCTGACAAACTGCAGCGTGTATGCGACGGAATCGAGTCAGAAACGGGCAAGAGACCGGAGACCCTTGTTGTCAATTTCTCCTCACTGGCCGACGTCAGGCGGGGGGCGGAGGAGTTCTGTTCCCGGGATCAGGCCCTCGACCTTTTGGTCAACAACGCCGGCATGGTGAATCAGGGTCTCCGGCTCACGGAGGATGGCTTTGAAGAGGTATTTGCCGTGAACTACCTGGCCATGTACGTCTTCACTCTGCTGGTCCTGGAACCTCTGAAACAGGCGGCTCCCTCCCGGATTGTGAACGTGGCCTCGGACGCGCACTATATCGCCTCCCTTAACCTTGAAGATCTGGATCAGAAAAATACCTACTCCCTCATGGGGGCTTACGGGCGGTCCAAACTGGCTATCGTTTACTTTACCCGGGAACTGGCCCGCCGCCTGGAGGGGGCCGGTGTCACTGTAAACGCCGTGGACCCGGGACCCGTGGCTTCGGGCATCGCCAAGAAGGGAAGTTTCATCGCGGGCCTGGCGGACGTCATCATTCAGCTTACCTTCCCGAAACCGGAGAAGGCGGCGAAGTCCTGCCTCTATCTCTGCATGTCGCCCGAGGTTGAGGGAACGAGCGGGGAATATTTCCGCTTCATGAAGTTCAAGGAACCGAAGATCGATTCTGATCCGGAATTCGGCCGGAAGGTCTGGGAAAAGACTGTTAGCATGACAGGGGTCGATCTCCAGGAGAGTTCCAGAAAGGTCATGATTAACCCGGTATAAAAGACCGGAAAGCGGAGAGTGGCATTCAGCGAAGAGTTATTCTGTACTTGATCAGCATCTTCTCCGGAAGGTAAGAAGCCTTCGCCTGACGCAGGGACTCCTTGCCAAGGTCCTGTTCGAAATTGAAATAACGATACTGTTCCGGCATCACCCGGGCGAAGTTGTTGAACATGAACTGGTATATCCCTTTGATCTCACGCCTTCCCTTGGCGAAATGGAGAGCAAAGACGTCGTCGGTCAGTTCTTCTCCGATAATAAACCCGGCCGCTCTTCCTTCGGCATAGAAGATGCCGCCGCAGAGGTTCAGTTCATCGTAGTGATCCATCGCGTCTCTACAGGGGCAGTAATCGGTCTCCTCGGGTTTCATTCCCATATCTCTCTGCCAGTCTTCCAGAATCGAGCGGGCCTCGTCCAGGTGTCCTTTCTCAAGATGAAAGGATTTCCATTCATACTTTTCGAAGAACTGCTTGAGGAGGTTTCGCTTTTTATGAAGCCTCCTCCCCCGGTAGGTCTCCAGTTTCTCAATTTCATGGATGTAATCACTGTCACCATCCTTGAAGGAACGGCTGAACCTGTTTTCCGGAAAGGCGGGAAGCCATTCTTCTGGAACAGGATAGATCATCCCGAATTCTTCGGCAAGGGCGGCAAGGAAATTCATATCAAGTTTCTCCGGGTTTTTCGTGAGCATAACGAACTCCGTGTCATCATAGGTATGGCCTGTAATGAAAGTGTGCCCATCCCGTTCGAAAATATGATAGGAATGCTCATGCCTGAAGAGAAAAATATTGGAAAAAGAATATTCTGACACAGCTGTTTCGATGTTTCGGAGAACCGGCTCCAAAAGCTCTCTGTGTCGAAGTTCAATCTCTTGCATTATTTCAGGTAACCCATTTCCTTGAAAAATATCGGCGGGAGATCAGCAGGGCATGGACCGCCATGGAAAGATTCATGCTCCACCAGATAAACGTGACGTCAAGCGTTAGAATCACCCCGAAAAGAAAACAGAGGGGTATGCGTATGCCCCAGATTGCTATCAACACGCTGGCCAGCACGGGCCGGGTGTCTCCCGCACCGTTGAGACCTCCTGAGAGGATGGCGGCCCAGGCCATGAAGGGCTCGCTTATCATGCTGATATAGAGATACTCCACGCTCCGTTCAATGACCTTTCCGTTATCGGAAAGGAGAGACGCCAGGAAGGGTGCGGCCAGGACAACGACAAGTGCCAGGAGGGATATAAGGAGAACGCCCATGATGGCGGTGGTTGCTCCGGCCGCGGGAGCGTCATCCTTCCTTGTTCCACCGAGAAGGGTCCCGGTAATAACCGCGTTTCCCATGCTGATGGCGAAGGCGGGCATGAAGATGGCCGATTCTATGCGGAGACCGTTTGTGAAGGCCGCCATGACAGCCACCGCCTCCCCGGGAATAGACGCAAGGATCAGAAAGATGACCATGGAACCGCCATGCCAGGATAATTGAAGAAGACCGGATGGCCAGCCGATGCGGAAAACCCGGAAAAGGACCTCCTTCTCCATCGGGTGTCCCTTTTCAAGAAAGTCCCGAGCGAGAAGCAGGGAGGCAACCGAGAAGGTCACAACGCTTATGACCGTCGAAAGGGCGATGCCGGGATATCCCAGGGGTGTGTGGAGAACAAACCCGAAGGTCAGGCCGATATTCAGGATGGCTCCCGCTGCCATAACCATCATGGAAGTCTTCATCCGGGAGGTTGATCGAAAGAGGGCGTGCAGAAAAATGAAGAGATAATTGCCGGGCAGGCCCAGGGAATAAATCCCAAGCAGTTTTCGTCCCGGCTCCTTAAGTTCCGCGGGAATCCCGGCAAGATCAATGATCAGGGGTGTAAAAAAGAATCCGGTCGCGCCCAGAACCACACCGGCCAGGAGGAAACCCTTGAGTAGAGTGGTTGAGACCGCCCTGAGGCGTTCAATGTCATCGGCCCCGAAGAGGCGGGTCGCCATTGCCACGGTCCCCACGGTCATGGCGTTTCCGAAAAGGATCAGCAGAAAATAGAGTTGCGTGACAAAGCCGACGGTCGCCTGCATCTCGCTTCCCAGTATTCCGGCCACGTAGACGTCCGTTATGTTCATGGAAAACTGGAGGGCCATGATAACGATCATGGGCCAGCTTCTGGACCAGCTTTCAGGACCATGCCTGCGGAGAAGGAGAAGAACCCGCTTCAGGAGAGCGATCGGTTCAGCAAAGGAACCTGTCCCGTTGATTTTCATGATCACAGATTTCTTTCTTGAATCAATGGCGCAAGGAGAATAAGGTCTCGAGCATGGAAGAGTGGAAAATATTACTTGACGTCAGAAAAAAAATAGATATATTAAATACAATAAATATTTTTATAACCATGTTTACGAAAAATTTATATTTTTAAATAATGAATTATTCTGAAAATGAGCCAGAAACCTCTTACAATCTCCGGGAGCCGGTTCCGGAGGATGGTCAGCACCTGTATAACCTTGTGAGCCGGTCCGAACCACTGGACCTGAACTCTCTTTACGCCTATATTCTTGTCTGTGATCATTTCCGAAATACGTCGGTTGTCGCGGAGGATGAAGAGGGAGCCGCAGGTTTCATATCAGGGTATTCCATCCCGGGAAAAGATAATACCCTCTTTATCTGGCAGGTAGCCGTGGACCCGCGCATGCGCCGTAAGGGCCTGGCAGGGATAATGATCCAGAATATTCTGGAACGTAACAATCAATTTCGTTATATTGAAACTACTGTTACGCCGTCAAACGACGCCTCAGACAAGCTTTTTCGTTCTGTGGCAGACAAACTTAATACGGAACTGACGGTACTGGAGTACTACCCGGCTTCATTTTTTAGCGGCTCGGATCATGAGCCAGAGCACCTCTACCGGATCGGCCCCTTTACCGTTTAAACGCAGTATCCTCTTGCAGCGCCTTCCCGGATGTGAAAGTATCAGGGGAGAAATCAATACTATCTTGAAAAGGAGATATCATGAGAATAATTGAGCAGCTTGAATCGCAGGTAAGGAGTTACGTGCGCTCCTTCCCCACTATTTTTACGAAAGCGGAGGGGTCGTGCCTTTATGATGAGCAGGGCACCCGATTTATCGATTTTTTCGCCGGGGCCGGGACCCTGAATTACGGGCATAATCATCCCCGGGTAAACGAAGTGTTGATCGATTACCTGAAGAATAACGGCATCGTCCACGGCCTGGATAAAGCCACCACGGCAAAGAAGAACTTCCTGGAAAAATTTTATTATACTATCATGGAACCGAGACATATGGATTACAAGATCCAGTTCTCGGGACCCACGGGGACCAACGCCGTTGAAACGGCCCTTAAACTCGTGAGAATGGTTAAGGGAAGGTCAAACGTGATCTCATTTACGAACGGCTTTCATGGTCTGACCATGGGCTCCATGGCCGTTACCGGCAATTCCTTTTATCGTGACGAAGCCTTTATCAATCGGCAGAATGTGACCTTTATGCCTTTTGATAATTATTTTGGCCCTGACGTCGATACGGCGAAGTACATGAGACGTTTTCTTGAAGATGGAAGCAGCGGGGTGGACCTTCCGGCGGCCATTATACTGGAGACAATCCAGGCTGAGGGCGGAGTCAACGTGGCATCCGAGGAGTGGCTTCGGGAGATTGAAAAGATATGCCGGGATTTTGACATCCTTCTAATCGTCGACGAGATCCAGGTGGGTAACGGTCGAACAGGGAGATTCTTCAGCTTTGAGAAAGCGGGGATCAATCCCGATGTTATAACCCTTTCCAAGTCCATAGGTGGAGGGTTGCCCCTCTCTTTCGTTATGCTTAAACCGGAACTGGACCAGTGGAAACCAGGGGAGCATACCGGCACATTCCGGGGAAACAACCTGGCTTTTGTTGCCTCAGCGGAACTGCTCTCTTACTGGGAGAACGATGACCTGACAAAGGCCGTTGATTATAAGGAACAGATATTGAGGGAAGAGCTTGAAAAAATTGTGAAGAAGTATCCTGAACTGAACGCCGGGGTTCGGGGATACGGAATGATATTCGGGCTCCACATATCGGATACCGGTTTCTGCAGCGACGTCTCCAGTGAGGCCTTTGAACGTGGTCTTATCATCGAGCTTGCCGGTGCCCGGGATGATGTCCTAAAGTTCTTGCCCCCCCTGATCATTGAAGAGGACCTTTTGAAGGATGGATTGAAGATCATCGATGAATCCATAGGTGCAGTTCTTGAGAAACGTCAGTCACTCATAAAGGGGGAAGAGGTTTGATTGTTCGGCATATAGAAGATATCATCGGAAGCGAGCGGGAGGTGGAAGCTCCCAATGGAAACTGGGTGAGCCGCCGAATGGTTCTTGCCGATGACCGGATGGGTTTTTCTTTCCATGAAACCGTTATCCGGGCGGAAACCGAGACCCATATCTGGTACAGGAACCACCTTGAGGCCGTCTACTGCGTGGAAGGGATTGGTGAGCTTGAAACCGTAAAGGATTCAGCGGTCTATCCCATAGAGCCGGGTGTTATGTACGCCCTGGATAAGCATGATGAGCATTATCTTCGCGCATTTGACAATGATATGAGGCTCATCTGCGTATTTAACCCGGCGATAACCGGTAAAGAAGTTCACAGGGAGGATGGTTCCTATCCTCCGCCGGAAGAGACGGAATAAGAGGAACAGGCATGGGTAATGATATAGTCTGCAAGTTCGGAGGCACTTCGCTATCCAGCGCCGAACAGATAGAGAAGGTACGCAGGATAGTGGCCGATGACAGAAGAAGAAATTACGTGGTTGTCTCAGCCCCGGGACGCCAGAATCCGGGAGAGACGAAGATAACGGACCATCTCCACAATATCGCCACAGAGGGCGCCCACTGCAGGGGGGACGGAATTTCGGCTGATGACAGCGCCCGGTTTGTCCAGGAACGGTTTTCATCGATTATAAACGACCTGGGGATCGAAGGCGATGACATACGTAAAAACCTGGCAGAGGATCTTCGAATAAATATGACCGGTGAGAGAAAGATCGATTATCTCGCATCAAGGGGTGAGCATTATAATGCCAAGATCATAAGCCGGTACTTCACGAGCAAGGGGATGAAGGCGGAAGAGCAGCTTCCAGAAGAGATAGGATTCGTGACGACAGATAAATTCGGTGACGCTTCGATCCTTCCCGAAACCTATGGGAACATCCGCGACATGGAAGATAATGACATAATTTCCGTGATTCCTGGATATTACGGTATAACCCGGGATGATGATATTGCCGTCCTATCTCGGGGAGGGTCAGACCTTACGGCCGGGGAGGTCGCCTATGCCATCGACGCGGTCCTGTACGAAAACTGGACTGATACCGATGGCATTTACCAGGTAGATCCCCGGCTCATACCTGGAGCGGGTATCATACCCAATCTCACTTATAAGGAGATACGGCTCCTCTCCTCCCAGGGGTTTAATGTCTTTCATTATGACGCCATGATGAATTGCCGGAGGAAGAACATCCCCATACGAATCAGGAACACCAATAACCTGCAGGCGGAAGGAACCATGATTGTGGATGAGAGGGTGCCCAACGAAGCGGTCGTGGGGATCGGCAGGCTGGACAATATGGCCTATGTCTATATTGAGAAGTTCATGATGGGCGAAGAGATCGGTTTCACGCGGGAGTTGCTCCAGATATTCAAGGAATATGATATAAATACCTACCACTATCCCACGGACAGGGACGATATCGCTATTATCGTCGACCAGGATGATCTCATGGGTAAGACCTCTTATCTGAAGGAGGAGATCGAAAAGGTCTTGAAACCGGATACCGTGGATATCAAGTATAATCTGTCGGTTATTTCACCGGTAGGTCTCGGTATGAAAGATCACCCGGGGATACTGGCGCGGGCGGCCAGCGCCTTCCGGGACCGTAACATCAATATTGATATTGTTGTACAGGGACCCGCCCAGATCAGTTTCCATTTCGGCATACACGGGTATTTCGGCGATGATGGACTCAAGGCCCTCTATGAAAACCTTATAGAGAACCCCGATATTTAGCTTTCATTTTTCCGGATTACACCCGGAGGGATAGACCCGTCAGGGTCACCGTCAGGGTCACCGTCAGGGTCAGACCCTCCCGAGATAAAGCGGTATCCATGCGTTTTAATGCCATGATCCTTCAACTCGGTAAAAAGTCTCTCTCTTAGTTCGGACCGGAGGGTCCATGCGTTGTAGAACTTTGTCCAGATAGCGACCCAGCATTCTGTCGATTCAGGATGCATATCCATTACCCAGAAACTGGGTTCTTCAACCGGATTGGTCAGTTCATGGTTGCGGGTAATCTCAAGAGCAATTTCTCTGGCCAGCTCAAGGTTGGCGTCCGGGGCAACATGGAATGTGATGTAGGTCCACTGATCGCCGTTCTCCAGAGAATAGTTGATAAATTCCTTTTTTAAGAAGCTGCTGTTGGGTATAATATATCTTCTCCAGTCCCAGATCTTTATGACTGTATGGCTCAGGGTAATATCCTCTACGGTTCCGTACTGTTTATCGATATAGATTGTGTCTCCGGTATTGATTTGCCGTGAAAAAGAGATTACCACGCCGGAAATAACGTTCTCGATCAGGGGACGAGCCGCTATGCCGAGAAGGACAGCGAAGGCTGTTGAAAGCAGGGAGAGGACCGTTGTCGACATGGTTCCAAGGAAAGGAGCCATAAGGGCCAGTATCCACACCAGGGTTAAAAGGAAATAGAACATCCTCCGGATGATGCTGAACCGGTTTATGGTAGACTCTATGGCGTTCATTCGCGCCTGACGTTGATTGAAGCGGGCGGGGGTTCCTTCAGAAAGGGGAGAGAACTCTTTCTGGGCCTTCAACTCCATCCGTCTTCTCTGCTCCGTGTTTTCAATAAACCTGCGGAGTAACCAGAAGAGTAAAGGGCCCAGAAGACCAATCATGCCCAGATAGAGGATAGTATCATAACCGATTGTTGATATGATTAAACGGAGAAAATCCATATCAGGAAACAGTTCTGCTCCTTTTGTTTAGCATTGATAATTAAGACAATCCGACGTTGGCATGTACGTACAGTATAATCTTTGTATAATCCAGTATCAAGGTTTTTTCTCAGATAGGACCGAACCCTTCAGATACTGACCGGTCCAGGTCAGTCGAACGGTAAAGAACCTGTTCCGTTCCAGAGGAACATCCGTTTGCACGGGCAGATAGTACTCCGTGTGACCGGTACTGCCATCCTGCCGAATCTGCTCAGTCAAAAGCCATGCTTTTCGTCCATGAAAGCCAGCATGGTAGGCTCTCTTTTGATCCGCATAGAGATCAATAAGTTCCCTGCTTCTACGGATTTTTACCTCCTCTGGTACAGTATCTTTCATCTGATAGGCGGGAGTGCCGGGCCGGGGAGAAAACCGGAAAGTGTGAACATGGGTAAAATTTGCCTTCCGGACAAGATCAAGGGTCAGAGCAAAGTCTTCGTCATCCTCTCCGGGAAACCCCGTGATGATATCTGTTGTGAGATTGAAATCGGGTGAAATCTTCCTGATTTTCTGAACAATACGCAGGTAATCGTCCCGGCTGTACCCTCTTTTCATGCGAGAGAGAATTCTGTCACTTCCGCTTTGCAGAGATAGGTTCATGTGATGTACTATGCCATCCTCTCCCATCAAGGGGGTCAGACCCTCAGGATAATAACGTGGGGAGATGGAGGGAATATGGATGCGACAATCCTTGCGGAGAGGAAGAAGGGCTTCAACGAGGCCTGCCAGGTCCCTTGATCCATCTTTGTACTGACCTGTCTGTACGCCGGTCAGAATAACTTCCTTAGTTCCATGCTCAACCAGCTTATTGAACTCTTCAAGTATACTATGCATTGGACGACTGACCGGTTTACCTCTCAGATAGGGGATAAGGCAGTAGGAACAGAAAGAGTTGCAGCCGTCCTGTATCTTCAGGTTGATCCTGTTTCTTCGGGCATCCAGGGGAGAAGCGAAACCGAAACGATTTCCTTTTATACTATTCAGATCAGATGGGTCAATTTTACCGTTGATTATTCCTGGGATAAGATGTTTCCGGTCATTCGATAGGTGCAGGATACCAT
Source organism: uncultured Leptospirales bacterium (assembly GCA_964645775.1). Classification (GTDB taxonomy): domain Bacteria; phylum Spirochaetota; class UBA4802; order UBA4802; family UBA5550; genus CAZYBU01. Next base: position 35,916 of record CAZYBU010000005.1, read on the forward strand.
CTCGCATACCCTCTTTATCGGAGCCGCATCCGGCAAGTATGATAAGTCCGCCATGAGACATTGCTCTTCTGGCGCGATACAAAAGGTTCCGGGTCTTGCGTTCACTTCGTAGAGTGACTGCGCATGAATTAATAATACAGATCGTTGCTTCCCGTCGGGAATCAACGATCCGATGGCCATCCTGAATAAGGGAAGTACGGATGGATTCAATCTCGGACTGGTTCAGCCTGCAACCGATGGATGATATGTGTATCCTTTTCATTTTTGGTGGGGCCATTTGATGGGTTCATTGATGGGGCCAGACCCTGGCGCCAGAATAGTATGTGTAAAAAATACGTGCTCTAATAAAAATTAGCTGATTGTGATAGAGTAAAACCTACCTGAACGTGATGGGGTCAGACCCTTATTCTGGCAAGTTTTTTAATCTTGACAGAAAGCCCGATAAAAGAGTAGTATTATCTGATAATAATCAGTCATGTGAAGGAAAATATGGTTCCCAGTAGTGAAATAGAAAAGGCAGCGGATGCAATAATCAAATCGAACAGGACAGTCGCCTTTACCGGAGCAGGAGTTTCTGTAGAGAGTGGTATTCCCCCATTTCGCGGAGAAAACGGTATCTGGAACAAGTATGATCCCACTGTCCTTGATATCTCGTATTTCCATAGCAATCCTGATGAGTCTTGGAAAATTATTAAAGACCTGTTTTATGATTTCTTCGGCTCCGCAAAACCAAATAAGGCTCATGAAGTCCTTGCATGGATGCAGGAAAAGGGTCTTCTTCATGCAGTAATCACCCAGAACATTGATAATCTGCATCATGAGGCTGGCAATACTGAAATATATGAATTTCATGGAAACAGCCGTATCCTGGTCTGCATTTCATGTCAGGAACGTGTCGATGCCGTAGAGGAGGTATTAGCCATTCTTCCCCCTAAATGCGAGAAATGTGGGGGATTATTGAAACCGGATTTTATTTTTTTCGGTGAAGCGATACCAGAACCTGCGCGGTCGCTCTCTTTTGCAGAAGTTGATGAGGCTGATTGTTTTATAGTTATCGGAACTACTGGGGAAGTAATGCCCGCTTCCATGATCCCCCGGCTAGCAAAACAAAAAGGCGCTATAATAATTGAGGTTAACGTATTACCTTCGCATTATACGGCAGACGTGACGGATATCTTTCTTGAAGGCAGGGCCACAGAAATGATGGATCAGCTTCATGAGGCCCTTGAAGCTCGTCTTCCCTGAAAAGGTGTAACAATCTATTTAAGATTGCTGTTTTTCCCTTTTATCGATTGTTGGATCAGGTCAGATTTAAGCTTCCTCAACCTATCCGAAAGGCTGACTTTGTATGTATGAGGAGAAATCAGTCGTTTATATGTTCTGTCCAACTGTTTTAGTCCCTCCCTTCTTCTGTTTGATAGTTCTTCCAGGGAATAATTATTGGAGGGTCTGACCCCATCCTCCATTACTTTTTCCAACAGGACTTCAACGCGATCATAAGATTTCATGGTAAAACCAGCTACCTCAATTGTAGGATGATTGAATCGAACAGGTTTTCCCTCTGATGTATCTCTTTGAATATCCTCACGTTCTTCTTCGAGGATAATAAGATCAGCCTGCATCTCGTTATTCTTATAAAAACGTAATATATTCTTTCTTCCAGGATTGGTTGTCTTCTCAGATTCATTGGAGATCTTAATGCAGGGTTCAAGGGTATCACCTGTGTCCCGGGAGACAATTTTATAAACACCGGTTAATGAGGGTTCTCCCTCAGCTGTTATCAGTTTTGTACCGACTCCATAGGCATCAATTGGAGCTCCACTGTTTTTTAGCTGGTGAATAATCCACTCATCCAGTTCATTGGAGACATATATTTTTACATTGTGTAAACCAGCTTCATCCAGCATTCTGCGTCCTTCAAAACTGAGATATTCCGGGTCCCCGCTATCCAAACGAATACCGAGGGTCTGACCCTCATAATGATCCATCTCATTAAATACCTTGATTGCATTGGGGATTCCTGATTTCAGCGTGTCATAGGTGTCTACCAGAAGAATACAGGTATCCGGATTGAGTTTTGAGTAGGAGCGAAATGATTCGTATTCGTTTTGAAAACTCATAATCCAGCTGTGCGCCATCGTTCCCTTAACAGGTACAGCAAGGTCCATGCCAGCACGTGTATTGGATGTTGATGATACGCCTCCAATGAAAGATGCGCGTGTGGCAGAAAGTGCACCATCAAATCCCTGTGCCCGGCGAAGACCAAATTCCAGGACAGGTTTACCTCCGGAAGACTCTGACACTCTTGCTGATTTGGTGGCGATCAGAGTTTGAAAGTTAATGCAATTAAGCAGCATACTTTCAATGTATTGAGCTTCCAGAAGAGTTCCTTCAACCCGGATAAGAGGTTCGTTTGGGAAAACGACGGAACCCTCCGGTGCAGCAAAAATATTGCCTGAGAATCTAAAAGATGAAAGAAAATCAATAAATTCATCCTCAAAAGTGTTTAGACTGGCCAGATAATTGATTTCCTCTTCGCCAAATGTGAGATTTGACAGGATCTCAAGTAAGGGATTGAGACCGGCAAAAATTGCGTATCCTCCTTTAAAAGGGGCTCTACGAAAAAACATTTCGAAGATAGCCTTTCTTTCTCGAAGAAAGCGATAATAACCGGCCATCATGGTCAATTCATAAAAATCAGTAAGAAGGGAGAATTTTGAAGTAAGCATATTAGAGATCCGTGGTCTTGATAATTGCTGCTCCCTTATGTTTCATCGTTTCCAGGGCTTGATTTACAGAACCTGCGGGTGTATCGATGCCGCGGCAGGCGTCTTCCAGTAAATTTACTGAGAATCCAAGTTCAATGGCATCAATGACGGAATAGAGAACACATACATCCAGGGCCAGACCCCCAATGAAAAGATGCTGAATATTCAGTGTTTTAAGGTATCCTTCAAGCCCCGTAAGAGTAACGCCGTCATTTTCTTTGAATGCTGAATATGAGTCAATAGAAGGATTCCAACCTTTACGGATAATTAGCTTGATGGGGTCAGACCTGAGTTCTGGATGAAACTCTGCCCCTTTGCTTCCCTGGACACAATGTTCTGGCCAGAGTATCTGGTCAATACCTTCCAGATTTATAGTATCAAAGGGTTCTTTACCTGAATGGGATGAAGCAAAAGACACATGTCCTTTTGGATGCCAGTCTTGGGTCGCTATAATTGAATCAAAGTGATCCATGGATCGGTTAATGGGAGCTACGGTTTTATCGCCTTCCGGGACTTCCAGTGCACCTCCTGGACAAAAATCATTCTGTAAATCAATAATCATTAGCGCAGTTTTATTCATGATGATTTCCTAAATAGGATTAGTTATATACTATCAGTGTACTGTTAGTTTTGGAAGCTGTCAAGGCTACAGAGGGTCAGACCCATACTCTTATAAAGCGCAAATTTGAATTTTTTAAGAAAACCCGGTAAAAATTTTTTTATTTTGGATTCTCCGGTCGTGTAACCAGTGAACAGGGAGGATCAAATGACACGACCACTTCGCATTCAAAGGCCCGATCTGACTTATCATGTTGTTTCCAGATGTGTTGAAGGAATGAATCTTCTGGATACTGATTTTTGGAAGGGAATACTTTCAGAAACAGTGAAGAGAGCGAAAAGTAAGTACAATTTTAATTGTAACTATGCTGTCATATTGGATAATCACTTCCATTTTTTGATTCACACACTGGAGGATGGCGAATCGATCTCCAGAATTATGCAATATATTAAGTCCCGATTTGCTGAGACATATAATAGAATTATGAATCGAAAGGGTGTTTTCTGGGCGGGCCGATATAAAGATAAAATTGTTGAGTTCGCGAAAAAACCTGTTGAGTATCTTTTAACTCTGATCTGGTATCTTGGTTATAATCCGGTTCGAGCAGGAAAGACTCATGATCCTCTCAAGTACAGATACAGTTCTTTCAAGTATTATATGAAGGGCAAGGTTGAGGTGGATGATTTTATATCACTTCATCCCATGTTTATGTCTTTATCCGATGATCATAACAAGAGAATTGAGATACTAAATCTGTTCAAATATGCGCAACTGGAGTAATGAAAATGTTGAGATTCCTGGTGAATTCTGGAAGTTCAGAAAGTAACAAAGCCTTTTAACCGTATTTGGATAAGGAGGATGTGCTACAATATTTTTGTTGGAGTAATATAAGTTCTATGTGGGGCAACCTTATTCCATATAAACTCTTGGAACACGGGAGCTGATATTACATACCATTTCATAGGGAATGGTTCCAGTTATTTCGCAGAGTTCCTCCAGAGGTATTATTTTTTTATTAATTTTACCAAAAAGAAGAACATCATCACCGTTAAAAGCAGTGCCATCCGGACCGATGTCTACCATAACCTGGTCCATACAAATGCTTCCAGCAACCCTGTAGCGTTTACCATTTATTATGACCGGAGCGTGATTTGAAAGTAGTCTGCTGTATCCATCTCCGTATCCAACTGGTAGGGTTACAATTCGGGTCTGACCCTCAGTTCTATAAGTATGGTTATAGCTTATACCTGTTTCTGGAGGGCATACCTTGAAATATGAAACCTTTGTTTTCAATGTCATTACAGGTTGCAGCTTCATGCCGGCATATTGAACATCAGGTAAATATCCTTTTGGATCATAGCCATATAACATGATTCCGGGCCTGACTGTATTAAAGTGAGATTCTGGGTGATATAGAACTCCAGCAGAGTTGGCAATATGGATCATTTCAGGATGATTTTTTTTGCTTTCCATATAATTGATAACTTCCTGGAATCGTTTAATCTGCAACAATGTGAATTCTCTGTCTGATTCACCTTTTGCCAAATGTGAAAATATACCCTTTATCTCCAGGTGGGTCTGACCCCAGGCATGGTCAATAAACTGGTCCGCATGGTACCAGTGGACCCCGATCCTCTCCATACCTGTATCAATTTTTAAATGGACAAGTGCTCTTTTTCCCGTCTCAGCAGCTTTCCGGGCTATGGCCTCAGTTTTATCACGTGAAGAACTTGTGATTTCAATATCATATTCGATAAATGTTTCAATCTGTTCGGTGTTTATGGCTCCGAGAACAAGAATGGGGGCTGTGATTCCCCGTTGCCTCAGATAAACCCCCTCCTCCAGATAGGCTACACCAATATAATCTGCTCCCTCTTCAAGTAAGAGCCTGCTTACTGCTTCCAGTCCGTGCCCATAAGCGTTAGCCTTGACCATTGGCATCGTCATGACTCCTGGACCAGCCATTGCTCTGGCTATGGCGAAGTTGTTCCTGAGGGCTGAAAGAGATACCTCAGCCCGGGTCGGTCTATTATGATAGGCGGTATCGATAGAAGACATCTGTTCCTTCCATGTTTGATTATACTTGTTAGTGATTTCAGGATGGTCCCGGGTCTACAACAACTTTTTGGAGATAATACGTCGGATAATCTATGTTATAATAGCGTTTATTTCCTTCAGATATTCTAATAATAAGCAAGGGTCTGACCCTCCAATTCTGACCCTCCAATTCCAGTATGCTAATAATGCTAATTGCATCAATTAATTTGAATTATCGTTCATCGTGTCATCTTTTCTTCGTTTTCCATCCCCCTCCGGGAAGAGCATCTTTTCCACCGCCCTGCGGGTGGCCCATTGTAGAAAGATTTTTGAATGTCGAGCCCCTGCAAGGTATACCCCCAGCATAAGGGTCAGATGAGAGATCCCGTAGGTAAGGGGGCCCCCCACAACAATGAGCAGTGGTTCACGATACAGCGCGGCTGCTATAGCTGCCAGTGTTATCAGAGGCCATCCTATCACGTAACTGAATAGAATCAGGGATAATCCCAAGATGATTCTGGGACCCGGTTTTTCCCGGAAGGCATTAAGGTCCGCCTTTCCTTCTACGGCTTCTCTAACGAAGGAAAACCCCATGAGACAATGCCCCATCCTGCGTAAAAACGTATTTAGCTTTTCTTTCGTCATAGTTTTTGTTTGAAGCTTTTTTCTTATGCGATTACAATCATATGTTTCTTTCCCCGGATTAAAATGGTATCCTCCAGGTGAATTTCAGAAATCTTTCGTATCTACGGTACTTATCCCTGAGCTTCTTTCCCAATTCTACAATCTATTATTCTCCTGTGCAAAACACTTTTTCAGCTACAGCGGTCTTTACCATAATTTATGATTGAATAAATACCTGATCCTTTCTGTAATGGAAGCCGTAAAGTTTTATAAAGTGATCAGTTTTGACGGTTTTTATAGAATGAATAGAAAATGTGATATTCAGAACCTGCTTATTATAGATGAGACACCCCTCGCCCTGGAAGATGTTGTCGATGTCGCAAGAGGTAACTGTGAAATCGAGTTAAGCCGTAATGAGCGATTCCTCGGTATTCTGGAAAATTCCCGTCGTAAACTCCTTGATGCGATGGAGAAGGGTGTCCCGGTATATGGCGTAACCACAGGATACGGCAAGTCCTGCGGCAAGAGATTGGACTCTTCCCTTGCCCTTATCAATGGGAAAAACCTTGTCCGTTTTCATGGTTGCGGTACCGGTGAGGTCTTGGGCAGGATTGAATCCCGCGCTGTCCTTATCTGCCGAATCGCTTCTCTTGTACAGGGGTACTCTGGAGTGAGCCATGGTCTCCTTCAGGCCCTCGTCGATCTTTTACGAAAGGATGTCGTACCTGTTATCCCTTCGGAAGGTTCCGTTGGCGCATCCGGAGACCTGACGCCCATGTCCTATGTGGCGGCGGTCCTTTCCGGGGAACGTGAGGTCTTTTTTCGGGGCGGACGAATGTCGGCCGATCGTGCCCTTAAAGAGGCGGGTCTGACCCCCTATGAACTGAGGTCCAAGGAGGCCCTGGCCATCATGAACGGTACCACGGTTATGACCGGCCTCGCGGCCCTGGCTGCCTGGCGTGCCGGCAATCTTCTTGACAGCGTTGTACGGGCTACGGCCCTTTCGGTCCATGCCGTGCAGGGGAACAGGCGGCACTTTCATCCCACGATCTCCCGGTCCCGGCCTTATGGCGGTCAGATACGTGTTTCCGACATGTTGAACAGGTTTCTCGACTCCAGTACTTCGGAAAGTCAACTGGAGTCCCCGGCCCCGGAAGCCCTTCAGGACCCTTATTCCCTAAGGTGCTCTCCCCAGATCGCGGGTGTTCTTGGCGATACCCTGACTTGGGTCTGTCAATGGATCGAAATAGAGATTAATAGCGCTAATGATAATCCTTTGGTCGATCCCGATACGGGTGAAATCCTCATGGGAGGCAATTTCTACGGTGGCCATATCTCCCAGGCCATGGATTCACTGAAGAGCAGTATTGCTTCTGTAGCGGATATGAGTGACCGGCAGGTTGCCCTTCTGGTCAACCCGAACGTAAACCGGGGCCTGCCGGCAGACCTGGTTGCCGAAAAGAAAGATGACTCCACCCATCACGGTTTTAAGGCTCTCTCCATCGCGGCTTCGGCATTGACGGCTGAGGCATTGAAAAACACCATGCCGGCCGCTTCCTTCTCCCGCTCCACGGAGTCCCACAATCAGGACAAGGTGAGCATGGGGACCATCGCGGCCCGGGACACTATGCGTATTCTGGAACTGACGGCCAGGGTCGCCTCTATTCATATACTCACGGCTGTTCAGGCCGTTGAACTGCGGGGGAACTGCCACGAACGTCCTGAAATTGAAAGGATGGTCCGGGAAGTACGGGCTGTAAGTGAACCGGTTCTCGAAGATCGGCCCCTGGACAGTGATATTGAAGAGGTGGCCCGGCGTATACTCGACAACAGACTTTTCGGGATGGATAATGACCAGGAGACCAATAGTTAGCCACAGCATTGAGATGCAGGTCCCCTTTTATGATCTGGATCCCATGCAGATAGTCTGGCACGGAAATTACCTCAAGTACTTTGACCGGGCCCGGGCCGCTCTTTTCAGTCATATTAACGTGGATCTCTATGATATTTATAACGAAACGGAGTATCTCTTCCCCATTATCCGTTCCTCGGTTAAGCATATTACGCCTTTAATGTATAACGATCGTATCCTTTGCACGGCCCATTTGATGCAGGTGGATTACAAGATAGTCTTTGATTTTGAGCTCAGGCGGCTTAAAGATGATAGGGTCTGCGCAAAAGGGAGAAGTGAACAGGTGGCTATTCGAAACATGGATGGTGAAATGCTTTTTCGGATACCCGGGTCTGTCCGGGAAAGAATACTTAATGCAGGAGAAGTCTCATGATAACCATGAACCGAAGCGGTATCATTTCCGGAGTGGAAAGGGTTGCCGCATGGAAAGACCTTTTGAATGATATTAATGTCTTCCCTGTCGCCGACGGTGACACGGGAGTTAATCTTGTTACAAGCCTCTCTCCCCTTCGGCTTCTGGAGGTTGAGGCTGACGACGTCATCGACAGGATGCTGATCGCGGCCCGTGGGAACTCAGGTAACATCGCCACCCTCTTTTTTTCCGGATTCCTTGAAACCTGGCCCGTGGAGAACTATCCCCTCGCGCTTGAGGCGGGAAGGGATAGGGCCTATCGGGCCGTTTCGAGCCCGGTTCCCGGTACAATGTTGTCATTCTTTGATGATCTCTGCGATAGTTTCAGCGAGCACAGGCCCGATATTAACCAGGGCGCGGAAGGAAAGGTTATAGCCGACCTCGTGGAGAGCGTTAAGAACACCACATCCCGGCTTCCCGCTCTTCAGGACGCGGGTGTGATTGATGCCGGCGCCCTGGGAATGTTCATCTTTTTCGAGACCTTTTTCCTCTCACTGGCCGGAAAAGAGGAAGGGTATGTCTCTATCCTTGATGAATTCAGTGAGGGTCTGACCCTCAAGGCAGGATACCGGGCTGAATCGGAAATGGGCTTCTGTGTAGATCTAGTACTTGAAGCAGGAGAGAATACATCTGACCTTGAAGAAAAAGTAAGCGCTCTGGGAGAGAGTGGTATCGTTATTCGGGAGAAGGACAGGGTGAAGGTCCATCTTCATTCCGATGACCTGGAGAGTGTGCGGCGGGACATGGAGTCCCTGGGTACAATCGTCAACTGGTCCGTGGATGACATTGATGCACAGGTTCGGTCCTTCGGAAGAAACCAGACAGGCCGGATCCATATCGTCACCGATGCGGCTGGGTCCCTGACCATGGATCAGTCCCGTTCCCTGGGTTTGACTCTCCTGAATAGCTATCTAAATATAGGAGACACCTCCAAACCGGAGACCTACTTCGATCCCGCTGAACTTTATCGGGCAATGGATCGAGGTATTCCCGTATCTACATCCCAGGCCTCAATCTTTGAAAGGCATCACTTTTACAGCAGTCTGTGCGAACGGTTTGAACAGGTCCTCTATCTTTCCGTCGGTTCCGTGTTTACAGGCAATTATCAGACGGCTCTGGAGTGGAAAGAGAAGAACGATACCGGGGATACCTTCCGTGTTATCGATTCTACGGCGGCATCGGGACGTCTTGCCGTCTTTTCCCTTGCCGTTCAGCGGTTCGCGGCCGGGGACACTTCCCTGGACGAAGTTGAACAATACGCCCTTGATATCCGGGATCATTGCTCGGAGTATCTCTTCCTGAATCAGCTGAAGTTCCTCGCGGCCGGAGGGCGGCTTTCAAAAGGCAGTGCCTTTTTCGGCGATATGCTCAGAATGAAACCGGTCATCTCTCCCCTGGCGGAGGGAGCTAAGAAAATAGACGTTGTCCATACCTTTGAGCAGCAGGTGGATTACGCCCTGGACCGTGTTAGTAAAGAGCTTCCCCTCACTTCCCGTCCCCTGGTTCTTCTGGAGTATTCGGACAACAAAGAGACAGTGGAGGGTCTCATTTATGATAAGATTTCCCGCCTTCTCCCCCAGGCAGAGATTTTAACCGGCCCACTGTCATTGACTTCCGGAGCCCATATGGGTCCCGGCACCTGGGGGATCGCATGGGTGCCGGAGGAATGCCTCCCGGAAGCACGCAGAGGAAGAGAATAATGAGAAGGGTCGTAATAACAGGTGTGGGAGTTCGTTCGCCCCTGGGTCACACAGGGGACACACTTTTTGACGCCATTCTTGACAACCGTTCCGGTATCCGCGCCATGCCTGAATGGAAGAGTATAGATCACCTGAACTGCCATGTGGCGGGTTCCTGCGAGGATATCGATGAGAAAGCTATCCCCAGGAACCACAGAAGGACCATGGGGCGTGTCGCTGTCCTGGCCGGCCTCTCGGCCATGGACGCTGTCCGGGACGCCGGTCTTTCCGACGAGGAGGTTTCTTCCCCCGGTTGCGGCGTCTCTTACGGTTCCACGGAGGGGAGCAGCAGCGTCCTGGAGGAGTTCCTTTCTAAAATACTCAGCGACTACAGCCTCAAGGGCCTTGCCTCCTCTACGTACCTTAAATTCATGAGCCATACCTGCGCGGCCAATATTGCCGGTATGTTCCAGAGCCGGGGACCGGTTATCGCCTCCTGTACCGCCTGTGTGGCCGGTTCCCAGGGAATCGGTTTCGGATATGAGGCTATCCGGGAGGGAAGGGCCGATGTCATGATAACCGGGGGCGCGGAAGAGCTCCACTTTGTCCACGCAGGCGTTTTCGATGTCATGAGGGCCACTTCCACAGGCTACAACGGCCGGCCGGAGGAGACGCCCCGTCCCTTTGACCGGGATCGGGACGGGCTGGTTGTCTCCGAGGGGAGCGGCTGCCTTATTTTGGAAGAGTACGAACGGGCCCGGTCCCGGGGTGCGAAAATTTACGGTGAGGTCCGGGGATACGGGACCAATTGCGACGGCTTTCACCTGACCCGTCCCAGCAGCGAGGGGATGTCCGGAGTCATGAAGAAGGCCCTGGCGGACGCTTCCCTGAACCCTGAAGATATTGGTCACATCAACGCCCACGCAACGGCCACAGAGGCGGGAGACGTGGCGGAATCGGAAGCGGTCCATTCCCTCTTCGGTGACAGGGTCCCTGTTACCGCCTTCAAGGGATACCTGGGCCATTCCCTGGGTGCCTGCGGCGCCATAGAATCGATCATCTCTCTCTGGATACTGGCCCGGGGAGTGATTCCCCCGTCCCGTAACCTCTCCACTCCTGATCCGGAGTGCGCTCCCGTAGCTCACGTGAGAGAGATTATTGAAGAGAAACCTTTGCTTGTCATGAATAATAACTTTGCCTTCGGGGGTATAAATACCTCTCTGATCTTTTCTACTCTATAGGCGCCGTCTCTTTTATGAAATCACCTTCCATAACAGTTCTCATCCCGGTCTATAACCACGGGAGCCGTATCGCCGGGGTTGTGCAGGATGTCATGGCTAAGGGATACGATCTTCTCGTGGTGGACGACGGTTCCACGGACTCCACCCGTGAAAAAGTGGAGAATATACCCGGAGTACCTCTGCTTATCCATGATGAGAACCGGGGTAAAGGCGCGGCTCTGATGACAGGCTTTCGTGCTCTGAAAGATGGTTGCAGATGGGTTCTTACCATAGATGGGGACGGTCAGCACAGCGTGGATGACATAGAAGTCTTTATCCGGGAAATAGAGAGAGATCCCGAACCGAGGATTATATGCGGATATCGTCAGGGTATGGACGCGGAAGATGTCCCCTGGACCAGCAGCTTCGGTCGTAAGTTCTCCAATTTCTGGGTCCGTCTTTCCGGCGGGCCTCCCATCCGGGACAGCCAGAGCGGATTGAGGCTCTATCCCCTTCCGGAGAGCGCTGAACTGAACGTTAAGAGCAAACGGTATCAGTTCGAGATTGAGGTTCTTGTCCTGGCCCGCTTGAAGGGTATTCCGGTTACGGAAGTTCCTGTTCAGGTTAGCTACCAGGAGGGTGAGAGGATATCCCATTTCAAACCCTGGACCGATTTTTGGAGAAACGCCGCCACCTTCGCGCGCCTTATCACAATGAGAATACTGCTATTCCTTCCCCTCAGACGGAGGATATCCTTCCTGTAAAGGAACCGCTTTGATCATGACGAGGAGAAAAAGAGTATTTTTATTGTCGATCATTATGGCCGTTCTGGCCGGGGCTCTTCTCCTGGTCCTTACCAGGTTGCAGGTAGAGAGCAATCTTATCTCCTCCCTGCCCGGTAATGATCCGGTTCTGAAACATTCCAGGGAGATTTTCCAGGCCAATCCCATACAGAATGTTGCCCTTGTAAGCCTGACCCTTACAGGCTCTGACCCCGGTATCCTGCACGACGCTGCTGAGGAAGTTAAGGAGAAGATGTACGGCAGCGGTCTCTTTCGTTCCGTGGGCGTGGAAGAGATGGGCGAGAGTTTCACGGAGATGCTTTTTTATACCGCCAGGAATCTTCCCATCCTTTTTAGCGAGGAGGAACTGAAGAAGGCCAAACCGAATCTTGAGAAGGAAAAGGTGAGGCTTCGAGTCCGTGAGATTTACCGGGAACTGACCGGTTTCGGCGGCATCGGTCAGGGTGAACTGATTTCCAGGGACCCGCTTCAGCTCCGGCACCTTCAGTTAAAAAAGATGGCCGGTCTCCTGCCCGTCGGAGATGTCCGGTACAGGGAAGGTAACCTTGTTTCATCCGACGGTCGGCATCTTCTTGTCATTGCCCGGACCTCCCCTGAGAAGGGAGAACCACTGGAAGTCGACTCGTTCCTGAACGATCTAAAGAACGACCTGGAAAGAAAATATGACATCCTTGTTCATCACGCCGGGGCTTACAGGGCATCCGCTGATAATGAGTCCATGATACGTGCCGATGTCCGGAGGGCGGTCATGATCGCCACTGTCTGCATTATACTTCTTCTGGTTTTTTCCTTTCCCAGACCCTGGATCGGTCTCCTGGCCCTTCTCCCCGCGCTGAGCGGTATCCTGCTGGCCATGGCCATCTTCGCTCTTTTCGGTATTCCCCTCTCCCTCATTGCCATCGGATTTGGAGGCGCCATCGTATCCATTTCCGTCGATCATGGCGTGGCTTATATCCTTTTTCTGGACCGCCCCTATCGGACCGAGGGGAAGAGAGTGGCCCGCTACGTTCGTAATCTGGGGCTCCTTGCCGTTATTACGAGTGTGGGCGCCTTCTTTTTTCTGGGGGTAAGCGGATTTCGAGTCTTCTCTCAGATCGGACAGTTCGCGGCCCTGGGGATTCTTTTCTCGTTTATTTCACTTCACCTGTTCTTTCCGGTACTGGTCCCCTCCCTTCCCCCTGCGAAGCGCTCCAGAAGCGTCCTTCTCCAGAGATTGACACTCCACATCGATCTGAAGAGGCTTTTTCCCCTGCTGGCGGGTCTGACCCTCATCTTTGCTTCAGTGATCCTCTTCAGGCCCCCGCATTTTGCGGCTGACATACGATCGATGAACTCCCTCCGTCCTGATACCCTTAAGGCGGAAGAGGCGATACAGGAGACCTGGGGTGACTGGGGAAGGAGCGGATACCTCATGATCCGGGCGGAGGATACCCTGATCCTGAGGGAAAAGAACGACAGGATCCATGATATTGCCTGTCAGGTTGGGGTCAGACCCGCTCTTCTCACCACGGATTTCTTCCCTTCCATGGATGTCCGCCGGAAAAACCTCGCCTCCTGGAAGGAATTCTGGAACAGGGAAAGAAGGGAAGAACTACGCAGAACTTTCAGCCGGGCCGCCCGGGAAGAAGGATTACGGGCTTCGGTTTTTGAACCTTTCTTCGAAAAACTGAAAGACCCGGAGATAAAGGAGATCCGCATTGACGATGAAATGCTCGATCTCTTCGGAGTCCGCAAAGAGGGTGATGGACTGGTCCAGTATGTGCCGGTCCAGGCCGAATCGAAGGAGAAGGCCTTTGAGTTTTTTAACGGAATTTCGAAAATGGAGGGGGTCCGGTACTATGATCCCGGTCTCTTTACGGAACGGCTTTCCCGATCTCTGGCCAGGGGATTTTTCCTCGTTCTGGGTCTGGTGGCCGCGGGCGTAACGATATTTCTTTTTTTCTATTTCCTGGATATTCGTCTTCTCCTTCTCTCCCTGGCCCCTGTCTTTTTTGCACTCCTTGCTACCATGGCGATTCTCTCCCTTACGGGAGGAAGGCTCGGTCTGCCGGCTCTGATGCTATCCGTGGTGATATTCGGCATGGGGATCGATTATTCCCTGTATTATATCCGCTCCTTCCAGTTTTCCGGGAGCGAAAGGGAGGAGACACTGGGATTAATACGGTTGACCATACTGGTGGCAGGCGCCTCCACCTTTTTCGGTTTCGCTTCCCTCTCTTTTTCCAGCCACGCCCTTCTTGAGAACGCGGGGATCGTCACCGGGCTCGGCATCGCGGGAACCCTGGTTTCAACTCTTATCATTGTTCCCTGGGGACTGGAAAAGATCGAGTCCTCGCGCAATCATAAAAGTATCGATACCGTGGAGCCAGGTTCCCGTAAACACAGAACCCTTACCCTGAAACGGTATTCCGGCCTTGAGGCCGGTGTGCGTCTCTTCGCGCGTTTCAAGATGATCCTTGATCCGATGTTTCCGCGACTTCTCGATTTTATCGGAGACGGGAGGGTCATCCTCGATATTGGCTGCGGCTATGGTGTCCCATCCAGCTGGCTTATGACCGTGATGCCGGAAATTCGTGTATATGGAATCGATCCGGATGACATGAGAGTCCGGGCAGCGAGCCGGGCCTGGGAGGGCAGGGGAGTGGCGCGCGTGGGTTCAGCTCCCTCTCTTCCAGAGGAAGGAGGCAGGGCAGACACGATCCTCCTTGTCGATGTTATTCATTATCTTGATGATGAGGAGTGTTCCCGGCTTTTCGAGAACTGCGCCCGGAGGCTTCATGGAGGAGGACGCGTCGTTATTCGCGTCACGGTGCCGCTGGAAGGGAAAAGGACTTTCTTCCGGTTCATGGAAGACCTGGCCGGAAAACCGACCGTGTTTCGTTCAGTGGCTCATATAACAAGGATGGCTTCAGAAAAAAACCTTTCTGTTTGTCACACGGAACCGACGGCCTCGGGCAGGGAAGAGACATGGATTATCCTCTATCGGCGCAGGGAAGGAGAATGAGAATAGCCTTTTATACTATCCTGGTCTTCCTCTCCAGGTTCCTGGGTACATGGATACTGGATGCGGGCATCCTCGTGGTAACAGCCGGGTTCTTTATCTTATTCCCGGGACGAGTCAAAAACAGCATCCGTTTTTTTCAGAGAGTTGAACCGGACCGCTCCTTTTTGCATTATCTCTCCCTGGCCTGGAAACAGTTTCAGGCCTTCTCTTCCATTTTCAAGAACCGGATCGTACTGGAGAAGGGTGAGGTATCGTGGGAGAGCGAAGGCATGGAATACCTTCAACATGCGTTGGAGGAAGGGAAAGGGGCTATCCTTCTGATGTCCCATTACGGAAACTGGGAGATGGCCGCCCATCTGCTCCGAAACCAGGTGGAGGGTCTGACCCTCTTCATGGGAGAGAAGAAAGACGAGAAACTTGAAAGGCCTCAGAAGGAACACCTTGGGAAGAACAGGGTCGAGGTTGTTGCCGTACCGGAAATGGAGAACAATCCTTTTCAGCTTATCGACGCCCTTACGGTCCTGAAGAGAGGCGAGATTCTTTCCCTGACGGGAGACCGGCTCCGGGGAGAGGATGACCGAAGTCTGACGGTCGACTTCCTGGGAGGTAAAATCAAGGTACCTGAAGGTCCTCATCTCCTGGCCCGGCTGAGCGGGGCCCCTCTTCTTGTTTTTTTTGCAAGGATCCGGGAGGATGGAGGATTGTATTTCCGGTTTTACCGGCCCTGTCACGTGCCAAACTCGGGAAAAAAGGAGAGGGAAAAGGTCATTCGAGAATCAGCCCTGCGATACGTGGAACTGCTGGAGGAGCAGGTACGGGAATCACCATGGAACTGGTTTCATTTTGAGAATGTTTTTATCGATTGACCGGCTGTCCGCGCTTTTACTTCGGAATGTGCTTGAATTCATACCCCGCTGTGAAAAAATTGTAACAGACCTGTTTCCATGGTTGTCCCTCTGTCATCAGACGTCACAGACAAGGGGTATCCGTTCGTCATGACCTGGAACAGAGTAAAGGACAACCCGGGGAACGGAGGCCGTGCAAGGAGCATAAAGTATGAAAACATCGGAAATATTTGACAAGATAAAAGATTTTTTCATGGAAGAATTCGAGATCGAAGAGGAACTGATCACTATGGATGCGGGTCTTTTCACGGACCTGGGGCTGGACAGTATTGACGCCCTGGACATGGTGGGTATGCTCGAATCTAATTATGATATTGAAGTGAAAGAGAACGAAATTAAAAATATACGCACAATTCGAGACGTGGTACAATTTATATCCGGAAAGGTTGCATGAGCACAGACAGGGGATACGCGTTGACGAATCTCTCAAGGCAGGATGGGTCGTTGCGGGCCCGGGTCGATATCCCGGCCCATTCTTTCTGGTTTGACGGTCACTTCCCGGGGGAACCCATACTCCCCGGGGTAGCGCAGATCATGATGGTACGGGATGTCATACTGGCCGGTTTCTCGCCTCCAGGTGAGTCCTTTTCTCTGAAACGGATTAAGTTCAACCGGATTGTCCAGCCTGATGCCTGCCTGGATGTTCTGGTGGAGAAGAAGAGAGATTCCATGTATTCCTTCTCGCTTGCTACGGAAGGTGAGACCGTCTCGAGCGGGTTCATGGAGTTTGACCTGTGATTACGGCCGCTGTCTCTCTGGCCGCATACCTCGCCGGGTCCATTAATGTATCGATTATCCTTTTTCGTATACTGGGATGGAAGGATCCCAGGGAGGCCTTCAGCGGAAATCCCGGGGTCACTAATGTCTACCGTATCAAGGGACCGGTATTTGCGGGTATAATCCTGCTTCTGGACCTGGGCCGCTCTTTCCTTGTGGCATGGGGGGCGTCCCTTTTTCTTCCCCTTCACCTTGTTCCGGCGGCCGGCCTGGCCCTTATGATCGGTAACCGTTATCCCTGCTTCCACGGTTTCAGGGGAGGGAAAGGCGTCTCGGCCTTTATAGGGTTTACTCTTTACGCCCATCCTCTCTTCGCGGCCGCTTCCATGGCGCTCTGGGTTATGATCTACGGTATTATACGTATACCCTTTATCGCTTCCTTCGGTATGTCCCTGGCCCTCATGACCGGTCTTTTCCTTTACGTGGCGATGGACCCAGTGGGGGTGCTCCTGGCCTTTCACATGCTTGTGCTTGTGGTAATGAATCACAGAGGAAACATCCTCGCCCTCATTAACCGGAGAAGCGAAGAAGCATGATTGTCATTCTCCCTTCAGATCCTGTTCTCCTGTCACTATCTCTATCCCCTTCAGGGTCCGTTTAAGAAGCCCGGAGAGAACACGGCCCGGTCCGCACTCGATAAAGGTTCTCCCTCCTTCCGCGTAAGCCCGGATGACCGTTTTTTCCCACTGTACCGGGCTGTGGAGCTGTAGAATCAGCTTCTCCCGGATCTTTTCCGGGTCCTCCTCCGGTTCACCTGTTACGTTATCGATGAAAAGGGTAGCCGGCTGTTTGAACGTGTACCCTTTCAAAAAGATCCCGAATTCCCCGGCCACAGGTTCCATGATCGTGGAATGAAAAGGAGCGGAGACCTTCAGCTCCCGGCCGATTCCCAGTTTGTCACGGTTTATCCTCTCTTCAATTTCCCGGATCGCTTCCCTTCGACCGGTAAGGACGAACTGGTCAGGGGAATTGTAATTAGCCACCTCCAGAATTCCGGGGCCGTATTCTTCCGTGATGATATTGAGAACGGCTTCAAGGTTTCCCCTCAAAACAGCCAGCATTCCGCCCGGTCTCTTCTCCGAAGCCCCTGCCATGAGCTCTCCCCGCTTTCGGACAATGTTCAGGCCGTCTTCCAGGTCGAGAACGCCGGCCTGGACAAGAGCGGTATACTCGCCCAGGGAATGGCCCGCCACGATGGCCGGGGGACCGTGTTTCGCTTCTGCTCTCCGTCCGTAAAGAAAACCCATAAGAAGAAGGGCTGGCTGTGTGTTCTCCGTTCGGATAAGCTCCTCCTCAGGCCCCTTCTCCATGAGGTCTGTCAACCCGGTTCCCAGAACCTCATCCGCCATGGCGAGGATACCTTTCTCGTTCTCCGAGAGGGGAGCCGCCGTCGAAATCATTCCGACATACTGAGATCCCTGGCCGGGAAAAATATTCACTGTCCCTTTCATGCGCTACCTCATTCCGATTCTTTCAGGATTTCCAACACTCTCTTCCGGTCAATCTTTCCCGTGGCGAGGAGGGGAAACTGCTCCACGATACGTATCCTCCGTATATGGGGACCGGCCATAAGGGTTCGGTTTATCCGGCCACGCGCTTCAGTCAGGCTGAGCTTTGACTGGATTACGCAGGCTGGTTCATTATCTTCCCTGTTATGCGTTCTTATTATGGCCGCGTGGCACTCTTCGATGCCGTCGATTCCGCGGATCTTCTCTTCCAGCTCAGCGAGGTCTATCCTCCTGCCGGCAACCTTGACAATGGAATCGGACCTGCCGAGAAGGCGGAACTGTCCGGGAGAAGCCGTAATCGCCTCCACCCTGTCATTGCTGGTAAAGAAACCCTCGCTGTCTGCCGGCAGGTCCGGGGAGAGGAAGGGGGACCGGACACTGAGTCTCTCGTCCTGGATATGCAAGTCGATGAGATCAAAGGCCCTGAAGACCTCGTCTCCCGGGTGCTGGACCCTCCAGGCGATACCGCCGGTCTCCGTGGAACCGAATATCTCGGTAACCGGAACCCCGGTCGCCTCATAAAAGGCCCGGGATTCTCCCTCCGGCAGAGGTGCGGCCGATGAGAGGGCCAGGCGGAGCGAGGGCATTACCGGATTCGAACGGTTCAACAGTCGGTAAATCGATGGGGTGGCCACGAGTACGTTCCCTTTCTTCTCCCGGCCGGCCCGGATGATTTCCCCCGGGAAGATCAGAACCTCACCGGCCACGGGACACCCTCCCAGAAGGGGGAGGAAGACCGTGAAAAGAAGACCGTAGATATGATAGGGTGGAACGGATGGTATTATAATGTCGTCAGGAGAGACTCCGAGAAAGGATACCTGGAAAAGGATTTCAGTCAGTATATTGGCCGGTGTTTTGCTCCAGATCCGGGCCGTGCCTGTTGAGCCTCCCGTGAAAAGATTGAGAAAACGTCTGTCAGGATCGATTCTTCCCGGGGTATTCCCGGCAACCTCTTCCTTAAATGGCTGAATCAGGGTCAGACCCTCCAGAGGTATGCTCTCCCGGTCAGTAACCACAATTCTCTTCCCTGTGAAGGAAAAGGCCTCCTCCAGAATTTCCGGTGTCATGGAATGGGGAAGTATAATCTCCGCTTCTCCGGCCATGGAGGCGACCAGGACGGCGGCCATGAGTTCCTTCGACTCCGTGTAGAGGCAGATCCGGTCTTTCCCGTAAGGGGCCAGGAGTTCTCCTGTCCGCACCGCAAGTTCCCTGATCTGGCCCCGGGTTGCGCCTCCCTGGATAAAGGGCGACTGTTCCGGGTACTCACCGAAAAGGGCGTCAACTGTTACTGGCAGGTTCATTCTTTTCCTTCTGCCGTTCTGACCGGTATTCTTCAAGTATCTTCTTGCTTTTTTCCGCCAGTTCATCAGGGGATGATCTTTTGTTTCCCTGCCCGGGATTCAATGTCTCCACGTATTCAAGTTCTATTCGGCGGGGCCGGCAGAGTGTTAAGAAAAAGGTGCCGGGAGAAAAGACCTCGCCGCTTCCTGAGATGTGGAGAATGTGGATGGGCACGCCCGATCTTCTGGCAAGCTTGAAGGCGCCCTCATTGAATGGGGCGATGCTGCCGTCCCTGCTCCGCGTCCCCTCGGGGAAGATAAAAAGGATTCCTCCCTCCTGGAAGAACCTGTCCAGGCTTTCCACGCTTTTCCGCACGCTCTTTTTCATCATGCCGTCCATGCGTGAGGGAATATAACCGGAGCCGTGTATAAGGGTTCCGAAAAAAGGGACCCGGAAAAAGTCGTGACGGGAGATGGTTTTCTGTTTTTTAAAGAGAGAGAGAAGCAGGATCGGGTCCAGGTAGGAGAGATGATTACATACGACGACGGAGGAGTCGAGCCTCCGGATTTTTTCGTCGATACTGATCTCCACCCTGGATATCGCCTGCAGGAGCGCGAAAAAGATATGGAAGAAGCGATGGTTAAGTCCCTGGAACAGCTTCTCTCTCCGGGAAAACCGGAACCAGGACACGAGATAAAAAGGAAAGAAGAGAATAAGGAACCCGAAAAGGAAGAAGCCCCAGATTAAAAGGGTGCCGAAACGGTTATGCAGATTGCAGAGGAGTCCTCTTCGTTCCAATCATTTCTCCTTACCGGGTTTCCGGGATGTCCGGTTTCGTGAAGAGTGTGTCTTTCAGTGAGACGTTCAGTTCGACCGAAGAGAACCGGATGGTAGTTCCGCTCCCTTCCTTCTCCATGATCATGATACCTGAGATTATTCCTTTCCTGGGAGAGAGTGTGAGAAGAATCTTCTCAATAAAACGCCTGACCCGGGGTGAGGAGGCCCTGAGTGTGATAGTATCTCCTTCCAGGCTCGCCTGGAAATGGGGGTTCTCCCGGAAGTTTCCCTTCATCCACTCCAGGACATCGGAAAGGACACGTTCGATTCCATGGTGTGAAGTCGATTCTACGGGAAGGAATTCTCCATCCTGCTCCCTGAAATGCGTAAGCCTTCCTTCACTGAGAATGAGTACCTCCCTGACCGGGGAAAGGTATTCCCAGCGCAGGGAACCGGGACTCCGGTAATAGAAGGTTCCCTTCATGATCACGTCCCGGCTTAAGAGGGGAGATTTTCTGATCTGGACAAAGCGCGCCCGGATAGATGAGATCGATGAGGTGGATTCCCGAATGCTCTCCCAGCTTTCCCGCCAGGCCTGAAGGGGTAGTGCGGACAGCAGACATATAACTACGATAATGGATTTTTTCATGGGGTCAGAGCATCCCGCCGTTTACGGAGATTGTCTGGCCGGTTATGTAGGATGCCTGTTCCGATGCCAGGAAAAGGGCCGCCCTGGCGACCTCCTCCGGTTGGCCGATTCGACCCATGGGTATCATCTTCCTGATTTCATCAACCGGCGCGTCGGCTATCATCTCCGTGTCTATAAGGCCGGGGGCGATGACGTTCACCCGGATACCCAGGCGGGCCACTTCCGTGGCTACCGACCGGCTCGCTCCGATCAGCCCTGCCTTGGCCGCAGAATAGTTGGCCTGGCCCCGGTTCCCGGTCAGTCCCGAAATAGAAGAGATGGTTATTATGGAACCCCTTTTTCTCCGTATCATACCCTTGAGGACCGGCCGGGTACAGTTATAGAATCCCCTGAGTGAAACGTTTATGACCCGGTCCCACTCTTCGCCCGGCATCATGGCGAAAAGACCGTCCGCCGAAACTCCGGCGTTGTTTACCAGCAGGTCGAGGGAGTCCCGGTCCGAATGGATTTTTTCCACGGACCTGCCTGCCGCTTCTTCGTCGGTCACGTCAAAGGGAAGCAGTTCCCCCTCACCTCCGGCTGATTTGATCAGTTCAAGGGTCTTTTCGGCTTCCGCCTGGTTGGATCGAAAGTTGACATAGACGTGATACCCATTAGCAGCCAGTTCCAGGGTGATAGCCCGGCCGATACCCCTGCTCCCCCCGGTTACAAGCGCGCTTTTCCTTTCGTTACTCATGACTGACTCCTTACCTTTTTACCCCTCCCGGTAATGTTCCGGTTTATATGCCTGAATGGTGATGTCAGCCACGTGTTCTCCAGATTCTATGGTTGTCGTTCCGGTGGCCGTAAGGAAGACCTTCTCTCTGATTGTCACATCATCGACCCGGACGACAAGAAAATTTCCCACCGGAAGGGTCGACCGGGAAAAGCGGGCACTTTTAATACCCACGAGCCATCCTCTGCCTCCTGAACCCGGTTTCTCCTTCTCTT
This sequence comes from uncultured Leptospirales bacterium, assembly GCA_964645775.1. Classification (GTDB taxonomy): domain Bacteria; phylum Spirochaetota; class UBA4802; order UBA4802; family UBA5550; genus CAZYBU01. The sequence continues at coordinate 57,821 of CAZYBU010000005.1, forward strand.
CCCAGCTCTGGAGAAAGCTGACGGTCTGGGCGAAGCATTCAACGGCGAGAAGGGATGGTGCCGATCCGTTCGTAACGGCAGGCCATTCCGGTCGGATCAGATTTTTGGAGATTACCCGGCCCGGCTCCACTTCGAGTATGGTATCCAGCAGCCTGAGCGTGTTTCTGTGGGAGATATAGTCTTCAATGAAAAAACTCATAGTATTTCATTTTCTCACGAAAAGGCTGTGTCAAATCATTTTTTGTTGACTTGACAGTGTCCGCCTCTCCTTTACCATGGGCTCAATCAGATTAAAGAAACTCTCACCTGAATCTCTGTAAGAGGCTCAGGCAGGATGTAATCGCAGAGGTATAACACCCGATGGAATTGAATGAACTGAAGGAAGACCTTAAAACACGGATCATCGAGACCCTTAATCTGCCTGAGATCACCCCTGATGATATCCCGGAGGACGGTCAGCTCGTGGGGGGTGATCTGGGAATAGATTCCATAGACGTCCTGGAACTGGTCGTGATGATTGATGAAACCTACGGTGTCCGGATCGAGACCAGGGAAGAAGGGGAGACGGTCTTACGTTCCCTCAACAGTCTCGCTGAACATATACACACATCCATGAAAGGATGAAACCGGTCCCGTGATGGAAAGGGTCTATATCGCGGGATACGGTGCCGCTTCTCCTGCCGGGACCTCGGCAGAAGAAATCTTCAACACCCTTAAAAAAAACGAATCCGGTCTCTCTCTGCCTAAGCGTCTTTCTCTGCGACAGGAACCGAAGCCGGTGGGCGAGACAGACATCGACGTTTCTCCCTCCCTGCCGCGAAGTCATGGACTGGCACTGCGGGCCGCCCGGGAGGCTTTGGAAGGGACGGGAATCGTGCCCGATGGCATCGTCCTGGGTGGAACAACGGGAGGCATGGAGAGGACGGAAGAGCACCTTCAAGGGGAGTGCTCCGACCCCTCATGTTACGAGAACCATGCCCTGGGTGACGTGGCCTCCTGCCTGGCCCGGGAGATGGGAATAACCGGGCCGGTTATCACTATCTCCAACGCATGTGCTTCGGGAACCGCTGCCCTGAAGGTCGCCATGAGACTCATCCAGGAGGGGACCTGTTCAACGGTCCTGGCGGGAGGCGCGGATTCCCTCTGCAGGCTGACATACTACGGTTTTCATTCGCTTCAGCTCATTGACCCGGAAGGGGCGCGTCCATATGACCGGGGCCGGCAGGGTATGACCGTCTCAGAAGGCGCGGCCATCCTTCTCCTCGCAGCCGGTAAGACGAACCTGAACAGGAAGGCGGAACTCCTGGGGGTGGGCCTCTCCTGCGACGCTCACCACCCCACGTCTCCTCATCCGGAAGGGGAGGGAGCCCGGACCGCCATGGCATCAGCCCTGGAGGAATCGGCCGTGAATCCGGGAGATGTGGATTACGTCAACCTCCACGGCACCGGGACCCGGGATAATGACCTCTCCGAAGGTAAAGCTATACGCTCCCTCTTCGATGATCGCCTGCCACTTCTCTCTTCGATAAAAGGGATAACAGGTCACACCCTGGCGGCTGCGGGCGCCCTGGAGGCCGTGGTATCAACCATGGCCCTGGAAAAGGGTTTTGTGCCTGGCAATTACGGGTTCCGTGATCCTGACCCCGAGATAGGGATACGTCCCCTGGAGGCTCCCCTTTACCGGGACCTTTCCGTGGTTCTGTCGAATTCGTTCGGCTTCGGCGGGAGCAACGCATCGGCCCTTTTCGCCAAACCTGGCCGTTTTGCCTCGAAGACCCTATCCAGGGGAAGGGGCTACCTCTCCATCCTCTCCGGCGCCTGTGTGAGCGGTGCCGGCAGAACGGATGAAGCCCTGGCCGCCCTGGACGAGGGAGAATACTTTAAAGGGCCTGTTTCCTCTGATGCCCTTGTCGGTTCGCTCCAGCCCCGGGCGGCGAGAAGGCTTAAGCGAGTGTCACTATTGGCCCTCTCCACGGCCCTTGAGGTCGTTGAAGGGGGAGAAGTCCCCTCTTCCGTCTATTTCGGAACAGGATGGGGGGGGCTCACGGAGACGGACAACTTCCTCACCCGCCTGTTCTCATCGGACGAACAGTATTCCAGTCCCACGGACTTTATAAGTTCCGTGCATAATGCCCCTGCCGGCCAGATATCACTCCGTTTTAAGTCGACCGGTCCCAATGTCACGACCACGGGAAGGGACCTGTCCTTTGAACAGGCCCTCCTCTCCGCTTCGTTTCTCCCGGCAGCAGGGGAGGGTCCCCTTATTGTGGGAGGTGCGGACGAGTATCATTCCAGGCTCTCGCCTCTCTTTGATCCCACAGGTGATTCTGACGGTGCAGGGATGTTTCTCTGCAGGTATGAGAGGGAGCCGACCGGGATATCCATCCATGATCCGCTTCTCGCTTCCTTTTCTACGGAGACCCTTGTCTCCCTTCTGGATGGGGTGAAACCGGGTATGATATTCATGAGGTTCACAGGCCCCCGGAGAGAAGAGTTTCGGGAAAAGACACTCAATCTTCTTGAATCCCATGCGCCGGTTGTACCACGGTCCGATTATTCCGAACTCCTCGGAAATTTCGCGACAGTATCGGCCGTGGCGTCGGTTCTGGTTTATCGCTTTATGCTGGCCGGAAGGGTACCCTCCTTTTTTACGGGTGAGAGTGTCGATATTGCCGGCAAAGACGTCCTGATGCTCAATATTGGCGAGCATTTCTCTTCGTTTACCTTTCGAAGGGCATCCTCCCGCTGACGTGAATATATGGATGTACTCAGTACATGGAGAGGACCCCTTTCCCTTTATCATCGTTCCCTGATTATGGTTGTTATCCTTGTACCGGTTCTGGGACTTATTGAGCCTCTCCTGGCCCTGATTCCGGTATCCCTGCTTGTGGCAGTGATAGTTATCGCTCCCTTTTTTCCCGCATTCAGTTTTTACCTTCCGGTTGTAAGCCGTGGCAGGAGGGAACAACAGGCCGTGGCTCTGACCTTTGATGACGGACCGGACGTGAGTGTTACACCCCGTCTCCTGGATCTTCTTAAAGAGCACGGTGTGAAAGCCACATTTTTCCTCGTGGGGAAGAAGGTTGAAACAAACCCGGCAATTGTCCGGCGCATACTGGATGAAGGACATGACCTCGGAAATCATTCCCAGAGTCACGATCCCCTGCTGATGTTCCGGAGCCGGACAAGGATAAAAAGTGAAATCGAAAAGGCCCAGGAGACATTTGCCCCCTTCGGGGTCAGACCCCGTTATTTCCGGCCCCCGGCAGGGGTCACGGGACCTCGATTGAAACCGGTCCTTACGGAGCTTGGAATGCTCTGCGTGAATTTCTCCAGGAGGGCGAGGGACTTCGGTAACCGTAGAAAGGTTCCTGTCTCACGGATACTGGGTCGCTCCCTTGCCGCAGGGGACATCATTCTCCTCCATGACATCTCCCCTGATGGAGGATTAGAGCCTGAGAGGGTGATACAGGAATTTGATCAGCTTATCAGAGATATAATGAATAAAGGGTACAGTATTGTATCCCTTGAAGAACTGACCGGCTTTCCGGTCATGGATCGAATCTGATCAGAGCTGTCCGTATATAAACAGGTTTATCAGGCGGGCCACGAAATAGGCTCCGGCAAAGAGGAGAAAAAACATCGTGAAAATAAAGATCAGTATCTCTTCGTATCGAACAACCTTCGCATGGAGGACCTTCTTGCCGAAATAGTTGTAGTGATAGTTTTCCGGGTCTCTGCTTCTTTTAATAATGATTACCGCTATGTTGATCTGCACGGCAAGGGTCACCAGCATGATGAGACCGGAAAGTATCCATGTAAGGATAGTGAAATTTATCGAACGTACGAGTTTCGGCTCAATCACCCCAAGAATGATCAGGGCCAGGGCGAGCACCATGTTTGAGATAAGAGTATAGAGAAACCATCGAAAGTTTTTGGTGTCCCTTTTTAACACATAAATGATGATGTTATATATATGGGCAGTCAGGGAAACCTGGAGAACGATGAAAAGAATGAGAAGAGTAACCAGTATCATACCTGTCCCTGTTATCGGACCTTTTTATGGTACGATTATCATATCTATACAGATTTGTACAATTAAATCAGTATTTATTCCTTAACGTAATCCGATATTTTTTGTTTGCACTGAAAAGAATATTCAGGATTATTTACTACAGCAGGAATGATTACTGCAATTAACTTTTCTTTGCCAGATTATAACAGTCGAATAAAAGAAAAGCGGGGAAGCAGGACCCCGCTTGTATTATGCAGGCCACGAGGGACTTGAACCCCCAACCCTCGGTTTTGGAGACCGATGCTCTGCCAGTTGAGCTAGTGGCCTGTGTCTTCTTGTCTTTAATGAAGGAGAAAACTTAAGAAGCCGGGAACCGTCAAGTATTTTCTTGTAAAAATAGGGTTTGAACAGGACCTTTTCAGTAGTTAAGAGATTAATGTATTGACATGTTATCCGCCACCGTACACGTTAAATCCCATGTGCCGCAATGATTAGCAAATATTCATATGCGCGTATAATTAATAATAAATATTTAATGTGAACAAAATTCCAAGGGAGGTAAATTAATGAAACCCCAAAAGTATATGAACCCCTATTTAGCGGGTATCATACTGGGTCTTGTCCTGCTGGTCACATACATGCTGGTCGGCCGTGGTTTGGGAGCCAGCAGTTTGGAAATGAGGGCAGTCGTTGCCATAGAAAAGGCTGTTTCCCAGGCCCATGTGGACGCGACGCCCTATCTCGCGAGATATGGCAAAACAGGTAAAAACCCTTTTAATAACTGGATTACCGTTGAAGTTCTGGGACTTATGGTGGGTGCTTTCGCGTCGGCCTTTTTTGCAAAGCGGCTTAAGAAGGAAACGAATCATGGCCCTCAGATTAACACAAAACAGAGATGGATACTCGCTGCCGTCGGAGGAGCGTTGTTCGGTTTCGGAGCCCGGATGGCCAGAGGGTGTACCAGCGGTGTCGCTCTCTCGGGCGGTGCTACCATGGCATTCGGGAGCTGGTTGACCATGTTTGCCATTTTCACTGGGGCCTTCGCGCTGGCATACTTCGTCCGGAAACAGTGGATATAGGGAGGTAGATCTATGGCGCCGGTAGTATGGATATATGATCTTGGAACAATAGTATATAATGTCCTCGGGTTTATTGTGGGGATCGGTTTCGGCTTCGCTCTTGAGCGTGCCGGTTTCGGTAATTCGCGGAAGATGGGTCTTCTCTTCTATTTCAGGGATTTCACTGTCCTGAAGGTAATGTTCACGGCGATTATTGTCGCCATGTCAGGATTTACCCTTTTCCGTGCCGTGGGTATCCTGAACTGGGACGTGGTCTATCTTAATCCCACCATTTTGTGGCCCGGTATCATCGGTGGTCTTATTATGGGCTTCGGATTCGTAATTGGAGGATACTGCCCCGGCACCAGTTTAGTGGGGTTTGTTTCATTTAAAATGGACGCGCTTTTTTACGTCCTCGGGTCCCTGGTCGGAATGTTCATCTTCGCAGAAACAGAGGTACTCTTCGCCGAATTATTCCGGAAGGGAGGTGCCCTGAGTGGCTTCATGGGTCCCAGGGTGACCCTGGATGCGGTTCTGGGCATCCCCTACTGGCTGGTTAACATTATCATTGTGGTTATTGCCCTGGGAGCCTTTTATGCCGCGGAGTGGGCCGAAAACCGCCGGGGAGAAATTGTTCAGCCGAATGAATAACTTTTCAGATGCTGTAAATATCAGCTGGAGGGTGCCCCCGCGGGCACCCTCTTTTTCGTGCGCCCGGCATTGCGGGATCAAAGCAGATAAAATGTATTTGCGATTTGAGTCCTATGGCCTATTATTAATGGCCCAATGAATGATGCGTTATATCGTTTAGCGGACCTGCTTGATAATTCCATGGGGAAGGTTCGAGATATGTGGGTCTTGCTGAAGATATTACCCCGCATATACGGCAGCAGGAGATGTTGAAACGTTCTCTGGATAAGAAGGAGACGCTCCTGAGGGAACTCTACCACAGAACGCGGAATAATATGCAGGTTATCATCTCCCTGTTCAAGCTACAGGGATTGAAAAGCGAAAGTCAGGAGGTAAGCTCCATGGTCCGGGCGATGGCGGACCGGAACCAGGCAATTTCCCTGGTCCATCAGAAACTCTACCAGTCCGGTAATTTTTCAAAAATTCGGCTGGATCATTACCTTGAAGAGCTGTTCGATCTTCTTATGAGTAGTTGCCGGGTCTCAAGTATGAAGGTCTATCTGGAAGTCGACGTGGATGAGCTCAGTGTAGTGATTGATATCGCCATTCCCTGCGGGCTGATCGTGAATGAACTCGTTTCAAATTCTCTCCGTCACGCTTTCCCTGAAGGAGAGGGAGCAATCAGGGTTGAGGTCCGTTTTGAACCGGGGGAACTCATTTGGCTCGATTACCGGGATGACGGGCAGGGCCTTATTGAGGAATTGGACCCCTTTACCCTGGAAAGCGCAGGCATGCAGACACTGGTTAACATCGGGAAGCACCATCCGCAGGGAAAAATCAGGTTTGACTTCTCCCAGGGATTCCGTTTTATTCTATTGTTCCCTGAGAAAGTATACAAAACAAGGATACAGGATTATGGGTACATCGAGTAACATTCTTATCGTGGAGGATGAGGCGACAACGGCCCTCTATCTTAAACTCGCCTTTCGCAAAATGGGGTACCAGGCGGAGACCGTGCCATCTGGCCCGAAAGCCATAGAATATGTGGATAAGGGCAGAGTAGATGTTGTTGTTATGGACATTCAGCTGGCGGACGAGATGGACGGGATCGAGGCAGCTTCCATTCTCCGTGGAAAAAGTGATTGTAGAATTATATTTATGACCGGCTACCAGGACCGGGAGTACAAAGATAAGGCGATGGCCCTGGAGCCTCTGGCTTATCTTGTGAAACCTGTTAAGGCTTCGGATATCGACTGTATTCTCAGAGAAGAACAGGGTCAGTAATAACCGTTTATTTCGCTCTCTTCGAAAAGATACTTCTGGTTGTTTTCCTTGACCGCGTCGAGAGGACAGGGATACTCGCCGTCGAAACAGGCGGAGCAGAAAGACATGGCCGGCCTGTCAATTGCCTTGAGCATTGACTCGATGGAGAGGTATGTGATACTGTCTACCCGCAGGTATTTTCGGATCTCGTCCAGGGTATGGGTTGATGCGATGAGTTCCTTATGTGTCGGTATGTCTATCCCGTAGAAGCAGGGATACCTGGTCGGCGGCGCGGCGATACGCACATGAACCTCTTTAGCTCCCGCGTTTTTAAACATCTTGATGATTTTACGCATGGTCGTGCCTCTCATGATGGAGTCGTCCACCACGATGATGCGTTTGTCCTTTACGGCGGATGCCACGACGTTGAACTTGATCTTTACACCGAAGTCCCTGATTCTCTGACTCGGCTCGATAAAGGTCCGTCCGATATAATGGCTTCGAATCATCCCGATCTCGTAGGTAATTCCCGACTCCCGGGCGTATCCGAGAGCCGCGGAAATGGAGGAATCCGGTATGGGAACCACCAGATCTGCATCCACGGGCGCCTCCCGGGCCAGCATGCGTCCCATCTGTATCCTCATATTATGTACAGATTCATCAAATATGATGCTGTCCGGCCTGGAAAAGTATATGAACTCAAAGACGCAGAGGGCTTCTTCACGGGCCGGGAAGGGAAAGTAAGATTTCACGCCTTCCGGGCCGACTTCAAGTATTTCACCCGGTCGGATCTCCCGTTCATAGGTGGCGTCAATGATATCGAAGGAGCAGGTTTCCGAAGCGAAAACGTAGCTTTCTCCCAGCCGACCCATGACAAGGGGTCTGAAACCGTAAGGGTCCCTGATCACGAAAAGCTTTTCCCTGTTCATCACGAGGAGTGAATAGGCTCCCCGTATCTGTGAGATGGCCTCGAAAAGGGCCTCCCTGAAGTCCCGGAGTCCCGAGCGGGCCATGAGGTGGACAATCACTTCAGAATCCATGGTGGTCTGGAAGATATGACCCTTCTGCTCCAGCTCATGGCGTAACTCTCCGGAATTCGTAAGGTTCCCGTTATGGGACAGGATAATCGGTCCAAGGATTGAGTCTGCCCTGAGGGGCTGAGCGTTTCTCAGGTAAGAAGAGCCGGTCGTCGAGTAGCGATTGTGTCCGATAGCCATGTGTCCCTGGAGATTATTAATATGGTTTTCGGTGAATACATCGGTTACTTTACCCATGCTTGCATAGCGGTAGATGTGATGACCGTCGCTGGAGGCGATTCCGGCTGATTCCTGACCTCTGTGCTGGAGGGCGTAGAGTCCCAGGTAGGCCATATTGGCCGCGTGGGTATAACCGTAAATTCCAAATATCCCGCATTCCTCTCTGGGCCTGCCGTCACCCTCAAGAAGGTCTTTGTCTGGGTACATGAAGGAACTCCGATGGAGAATAGTAAAGAGACAGAATCGTCAGGAAGAACAGATATTGTAAAGTCTTTTTACTGCACAGCCCCCTGCTCCATGAGGGTACGAATCTCCCCTTTCTCAATCGGGGGAATCTCACGATGTCTCCGTGAGGGAAGTCCCCGCGCGGCTGCCAGCAGTATCTGCAGGGGATCACCATGGGAGACGAGGAGTACTCGTTTTGACTGGTTCTTCTCCTCTATCTTTACAATGGCCTTTTCCATTCGCGCGAGGACCTCTTCCACCGGCTCCACGCCCGGCAGGTTTTCTCCTTCCCTGTCCTTCTCCCAGGCCGCCTGGTAGCGGTGGTCCCTCTCCCCTTCCAGTGGGCCGAAAAACCGTTCCCTCAGATTCGGTTCCCGTACGAAGCTCACTCCCAGCTCCTGCGAAAGGAGGGTTGCGGTCTCCACTGTCCTGAGAAAATCGGATGCCACTATGAGCTCCGGTTTCAGGGCCTGAAGGGTGGAGCGGGCTATCTCGATTACATCACCGCGTCCCTTTTCCGTGAGCCCATAATCATCCAAAGCCCGTTTCGGATCACTGGCAATAATACCTTCTCTGTTGGCGACGCTTTCCGCGTGTCGCATGATAAGATAGGTGTTCGCAAGAGAGGAGTAGATCATTGAAATGCCTCCAGGTCTTCGCGATAATTAATGTTTCGAAAAATATGTGACGGGTCTCCGAAAAAACGGATCTCCTCTTCCCCGATTTCCCTCAATCGGCAGGAATCGAAGAAATCGAAAACTCTCCTTCTTCCGCGGGAGATCAGCTCCTCCACGGAACCGCGGCATTCTTTCCGATAAATGGCGTGGAGCGGCTCCCACCGGTTTTCCACAAGGGGGAGGATAATGTCGTAATCTCCGTCAATGTCGATCATATACCGGACAAAGTCCCTGTTCAGGCCCGGAAGGTCACAGGCGACGATGAAGAAACGGTCCGACTTGCAGTGAGTCATGGCCGCGTGTATCCCTCCCAGGGGACCGATCCCTTCGATACGGTCAGGGATTATCTCCAGGCCGGAGAAGAGGAGACCTTCCTTCCGGGAAGAGACTATGGTGAGTGAGTCGAAAAGAGGTTCCAGTCTCTCAATCACGTGCTGTATAAGAGGGCTTCCCTTCAGTGGATAGAGGGCCTTGTCGGTCCCGAAACGCCTGCTTTCACCTCCGGCCAGTATGTAGGCCTCCCTCGGGTACTCTGCTTTCCGGTCAGTCAATCTCGATCAAAGAGGGCTCATAATCTTCAGGTGGCGCCAGATCGAGCAGATTACAGAGGGTTGACGCCACGTTAGCCAGACCCGGATTCTCCAGGTCTCTTTTTCTGTATTCATGGGAGAAGGATGGGTCATGAATGATCCAGGGGACCCGGTTCAGAGTATGAGAGGTCTTCTTTTTGCGCTGACCTGTTTTACTGTCTACCTTGAATTTTCCGCTCTTTTTATCGATCTCGAACATTTCGTCCAGGTTGCCGTGATCCGCCGTGATGAAGGTTATCCCTCCGACCTTCTCCATGGTCTTGAGAAGCCTGCCCAGGCAGAGGTCAACGGTCTCAGCCGCGATAACGGCCGCTTCCAGATCACCGGTATGACCCACCATGTCACCGTTTGCGTAATTCAGTCTCAGGAAATCAAACTCCTCGTTCAGGAGGGCTTCGATGACCCGGTCCGTGATCTCCGCCGCTTTCATCCACGGTTTCCGGTTAAATTCTACACGGTCCGAGGGGATCTCCACGTAGGTTTCACTGCTTTTATCAAAGGGTTCCGTCCGGTTGCCATTCCAGAAGTAGGTCACATGCCCGAACTTCTGGGTCTCTGAAATGGCGAATTGCGTAACGCCGGTCGCCACAAGGTATTCGCTCAGGGTTTTTTCTATGGAGGGCGGTTTTACAAGGTACCGGGAGGGTATATGAAGGTCACCGTCGTATTCCATCATGCCCGCAAAGAGAACCCGGGGCCTCCTCTTCCTGTCAAAGTAGGGAAAATCATCCTGGTCGAAGGCCCTGGATATCTCAATGGAGCGATCTCCACGGAAATTGAACAGGATAACCGAGTCTCCATCTTCCATTTTTCCAACGGGACCCTGGTCGTCGGTTATGGTAAAGGCGGGAAGGTACTGGTCCGTTATGGAAGAGTCCTCTTTCCGAAAGGTTTCGATGGCTTCCCGGGCGGATTCAAAGGCTCTGGCCTCGCCCAGGACATGTGCTTCCCATCCCCTTTTTACGATGTCCCAGTCCGCCTCGTACCGGTCCATTGTCGTCACCATGCGGCCTCCGCCTGAGGCGATTCGGTAGTCCAGCTCCTTATCCCGGTATGTATCCAAACGCTCTTCCAGGGAATTGATATATTCAAGGGCGGAGGTCTCCGGAACGTCCCTGCCATCCAGGAGTATGTGAACGCGGAGACTGGAGACGCCCTCTTCGGCCGCCCTGTCGATCATGGTGAAAAGATGGCCGATGTTGGAATGGACGTTTCCGTCTGAGAGGAGGCCAAGAAAGTGAAGGGTGGCTTTCCCTTCCGCGGGAGCTTTCAGAAGATCTTTCCAGGTGTCGCCCCTGAACATCTCCCCCGACTCGATGCTTTTATTGACCAGTTTTGCTCCCTGGGCGAATAGCCGCCCTGCTCCCAGGGCGTTGTGGCCCACCTCGGAATTGCCCATGTCCTCATCAGAGGGCAGACCTACGGCCGTTCCGTGGGCCTGGAGGGTGCCGTTTATGCATGTATCTCTCAGTCTGTCGAGATTCGGGGTCCGGGCCAGGTGAAAGGCGTCCCCTTCATTTTCTTTTCCCAGCCCCATCCCGTCCATGATTACAAGAAGAACCGGACCTTTCCGATCTATTTTTTTTAATTCCGTGAGTTTTTTCATACTACTGTCACTTACTCTCAATCCATAAGATATTCTTCAAGACCGGCCATTTCAAGTATGCGGATCACGGCCGTATTGGCTCCGGTGAGTGAAAAGTTTCTCTCTTCTTCCGACAGCTTCTTTTTCACACGAATGAGACTGGCCAGGGCCATAGAGTCGATGCGGGTGATCTCCTCCAGGTCGAGCCTCAGGTCAAAGTCGCTGTTATGAATAAAGTGATTGAATTCCTCTTCCAGAAGTCCTGTACGATTCATCAACAGTTCATCCGTCAGCCTGTATACCCGTTCGTTATTGGCCTCCGTGTATTGTATCTTCATCAGGTTCCTCCCCTGTTCTGGTATCATTTTCTGTATTTGTCAACACTCTATCGAGACTTTTTATGAGCTCCCTCGCGAACCTGCGGCTCTCCCTGGAAAGAGGAACGCTCCGGTCATTCCCCCTGCGCATATCTTCAAGAAGGGAGGCTCGCATCCTGTGATGCAGGGTATCGAGATTGTCCACTTCCCGGTAAAAGGTCTTCCTGGACCATGTCCTGTCCGTCGCTCTCCTCACCAGGGCAGAGAAAAGGGGAGGGAGAAACCGTTGACCCAGGATAACCATGAGCATGGGGGTAATTACGATCAGGTTGGATCGGATCATCCCATCCATGGGTGGAATGGCCATCCCGCTCATGCTTTGCTTAAAAATGAACCAGACAATGTCAACAATGATTAAGGCTGTCAAAAAACTGGCCGGTCCCCGGGGAATACCGGCCGAGGCGAGGCCGGAGGAGACAAGTAGAGTCATGATAAAAAGAACCACGGTACTGAAGCCGGCCAGGCTGGTAAGAGAATGTATCGTTTCCACGAATCGTCGGAGCCCCTGGTATGTCTCCTGCATGTTCCGGTAAAGCTCCTGTATTTCCGTTACGGTCTCTTTGACGCTGTCCAGCGAAAAGGCCCCGGCATGGTTGAAGGATGTGATTGAAACCAGGAGGACCAGGAGGCAGAAAGATACCGCCATCCGTCCGGTCATACTTTTGCCTCCTCCCGGGGAAAGCTGAGGTAGGCAATATTTCCCTCACGATTCCAGGTGATATTGGCGAACTGCCGTATAATATAGATGCCTCTTCCCCGCTGACTCATAATATCCCGATTTTTCAGCTTTTTTTCAACAGCTTTGATATTGAAGCCCTTTCCCTGGTCCTTTATGGCAACGGTTATGGTATTCTTTTCTTCTGAGATGGCAATCTCGATTTTGTTCGCGGGGTCCCAGTTGTTTCCATGTTCCATGGCATTGGTCACGGCTTCATCGAGGGCGAGGTAGTACTCCCCGGACGCGTAAGAGGAATGACCTTTAAGCTCTGTTGTTCTCAGAGCTTCGAAAATGATATCGACAACATCCTTCCTTTGTGCCTTCTCGGAGGGAAATGTCCTGTGAAAAAGTAAAGTTCCCATAGTGTGGGTATACTTCGGGATGGGGAGATTCGAACTCCCGACTTCTGCGTCCCGAACACAGCGCGCTACCTGACTGCGCTACATCCCGTTTATCACCTCTGTGATTATTACACACCTATCGGCAGGGTGTGTTTTTTTCAATACAATTTTGTCATTAATAATGGCCCTCTGGCCGGCAAAAGGTCAAGAATAATTAGAATGTGTTGAAAAAAAGCAGATAGCAAGTGTTCTTATACCTTTCTCTCCTTGCCATCTCTCCTTCCCCCGTTTCGCCCGGAATGGTTCATGAAAAAAATAGTTGCGTCCTGTGTGCGGCTGCGTTACATTTCCTTTTCGAAAGATTGATGGGACCAGGTTGTAATTCTAGATGAGCATACCCTATCATACCCATAAGAATACTGTCGTATTTGATATCCCTGAAGGGGAAGGGTCCCTTGTGGAGTATGATGATGTCTCTGAGCTTATTGATGAAATCGTGGCCGCGATCACGAAGGAGTCATCTGATTCCGTGGCTTTTAATATGAGCAAAAAGAACTATTTGAACAGCTCAGGCCTCGGTGAGCTGGTCCAGGTAAAGGACCGGTTAATGGATCATGATATCTCCCTTACGCTTATAAATCTGCAGGAAAAAGTCAGGTCTCTTCTCTCAATGGTGGGGATGCTTGATTTCTTTTCCATTATCGATTCCGAAAATCAACTTGACTGAAACACAGGATAGCAATGCCTGAAAAACGAGATCCCTATTACATTCACAGAAACCTTGTGAGCAGAAAATACAATGCCTTCACATCGAGGCTGTTTGGACTGCTTTTCGGAAGGTATGATTTTGATCAGGAGAGCCTGGCGCATCTGAGCCAGCCCGGTAATGACGCCTGTCGGGTCTATGTCTCCTTCCAGAGTTATAACACACCTCTTATGATTCTACTGAATCTTCTCCAGAAGAATAATCTGGAGCAACCGGGGATTGCCCTCGATTTTAAGCCGGGTTTTGTGGTGCGAACCCTGAATCTCTTTAAGAAGATAGGATACGGTATCCGCTCTTTGCTTTCCGGCGAAGACCGGGAGCAGGAGGGTTCCTATGAATATATCCGTGATCTGCTGGTGAACCGGCACGCTGTAGTCCTCTCGCTCCTTTCCCGCAAGCTTTTCCGCAGACGGTATCTCGACATACGGACCGATTCGCTGGAGTTCCTTATCGCCGTACAGAAAGAGATAGATGAACCGATTTACGTGCTTCCACACATAATGTTCTGGAGCAGGAACCCTGAGAAGACCCGGGGTATGCGGAGTACCCGGGCCACGGATGACAGGGGTTTCTGGGCCGCTCTCTTTACCGGGCTCAGGAGCGTGACCAGGGGATTCGTCCGCGTCAGTCCTCCCATTAACCTGAAGGAGGAGATTGACGCTCAGTCCACGGACGACACTACCCAGCTCGCGCGGAACCTCAGAAACAGGCTGATGGAGCTGTATAATGAAGAGAAGAGGAGCGTCCTCGGGCCGGTCATGAAATCCTTCAGCGAGATGATGGAAAAGGTCCTCTTTCACAGGAACGTTCTGGAGGCGATCCAGGAGGAGATGGAAGAGAGCCATAAACCGGAGAAAAGGCTCAGGAAGAAGGCCTTCTCCTATTTCAGGGAGATAGCGGCCGATTTTTCTATCCTCTATGTGCAGGTCATGGAGTTTATACTGAATCATATCTTTACTAAAATTTTCCACGGCATCCATTATGATCCCTCCATGATTACAACGATACGTGAGGCCTCAAAGCGCGGGCCGGTGATCCTGATCCCCAATCATCGGAGTCACATGGATTACCTGATCCTCTCCTACATACTTTATACCAACCAGATAATCCCGCCCCACATCGTGGCCGGTGTGAACCTCTCTTTTTTTCCTCTGGGAAAGATATTCCGGAGATCGGGCGCCTTTTTCATGAGACGTTCCTTCAAGGGTAAAAAACTCTATTCCACGGTCTTTCGACAGTACGCGAAGACCCTGGTAAATGAAGGATACAGCATTGAATTCTTTATAGAGGGTGGGAGGACAAGGACCGGCAAACTCAGCTTCCCGAAGATGGGGATTCTGAAATATCTAATGGAGGCGGTTGAGGAGGGGTACAACAAGGACATGATCTTCCTTCCGGTCGCCATCAATTATGATCGAATCCTTGAAGAGAGTTCATATCATAATGAACTCAGAGGCCAGGGCAAGCAGAAGGAATCGACCGGGAGCCTTGTCCGAAGCCGGAAGCTTTTAAAAAGGACTTACGGAAGTGTCTATGTCGCGGTTGAGGAACCGGTCAGTTTCCAGGATATACGGGACCAGGGAGCGGATATGATCGAGAGGACCGGTATCGTGGCGGACAGGATCATCAAACGTATTAATCGGGGTATGGTGGTCACCCCCTTCTCCCTTGTTACAACGGCTCTTCTCCTTTCGCCGGTGAAGGGTTTTACGGTTTCGCTTATTCGTGAGGACGTGGAAAGGCTCTACCGCTATCTTCGTTTCACCGGGGCAACGCTGGCTGATACCATCGGTCCCATGGAAGAGATAGAGAAGACCATCCGCTTCGTCAACGATTCATACCTCAATGATGGCATCGTCCGCATGTTATTCTCCGACGACATTGAAGAGGAAAGCAATGAAGTAAAGAAAGAGAAGAACGGTGAATCTGGAGAGACCATCTATATAATTGATGAAGACAACCGGGGACGGATCAATTTCTACAAGAACAGTATTATTCATCTCCTTCTTCCCCTGGCATACTTCTCTCTCGCTTTTCTCATGTCCGAGAAGGATGCGGTGGCTTCGGCGAAGAACGTCGGGGAGCATTATGATTACCTTTCCGGCCTCTTTTCCGATTCATTCGTCTATACTGACTTCCTCAATGACAGGGAGAAAAGCCTTTCCGTAACCGCAAAATACCTGATCGAGTCTGAGGAAGTGGTGGAAGAACCAGATGGATGGCGACTGAAGGACGAGAAAATCCGTTCGGCGCTGAATTTTTACGCCACGGCCATCCGTGATTATCTTGAATCCTGCTTCATTGTCTGCCAGGTCCTGGCCGTGCATGAGAACGAACGAATCAGCCGGAGAGACCTTACCCTTGAGATCCGCCGCAATGGTGTACGAATATATCACCTCGGTGAGATAAGGATGTCGGAGTCTCTCTCCATGCCGAATTATAACGATGTTCTTGATTATCTTATCCGGGAAAAAGGATTAATCGAAGAGGAAGGAAAGCGGCACGCCCTCATTCGACCCGGGGACTTCAGTAAGGTTGAGCGCCTTTCCGAAGAGGTAAAAAACGCCCTCAGGGTCATTTCCTGATCTATGTTTTTATCAGTTTCTCTCTCAGTTCCTGTCGCCGCTTCAAAAGCTGTTGCCCCTTGTAGGTGTCCCGTATCCGCAGGGGCCGTTCAAAGCTGTCAATATCCTCGAACTGAAGCTTGGCCGGGTTGCCGGTCATTTTAGCTTCGTCCATCTCTTCCTGGGTCGGGAGGATAATGGCGTAAAGTTGATAGGGCGTATGGATCAGGGAATGTCCCCTGGACAGATAGGCCTCGGAGAAGCCTCCATCAATGTTGATGGCCCGTCCGTCCGGAGTCGATATCCGTTCACCTTTCATGACATTGACCGGGGTATGGCCGAAAACGATGCGACGGGCCCCGAATTCTTCCATGATCCGGTCGAGGAATTCAGGTTTCCGGAGGTTCTCTGACCAGTGAAGCAGTCTCTCCCTGTGGGTCTCCTTGTCTTTAAAGAAGTACCGCTCGAAAGTCTTCATGGCGTGTTTTCCGAAGAAGGGGGATAGTGGACCGCACCACAAGTAGAACATGACAGCCAGCTGGAAGGGTTCAACCTTTTTCCCCTCGAGGTAGAGGGTGCCGATATGCTTGATGGTAAGTTCAATATGGTCAAGGAGCTCCTTCCCCTTTTTGCCGTAGAGTTCCTGGAACTGGCCCTCCTCTGTACTCGGTATGAGGGCGTGTATGTTCAGGATGTAGTTATTGATATGGTAGAGTTTGCCTTCTTCAAAGAGGTATTGCATAAGCCGCTTGACTTTCGAACTGGAAGTAAACTGCTGAACCAGGTCCTCTATGACTTCCTGTTCCTCCTGGGTAAGTTTCCATGGATCATTCAAATCCAGTGTGGGGAAGAAGGTATCGTTAAGTCCCTCCGTATTGTCTTCTTTAAGCATCCGGGCCAGGTCCTCAAGGTTTAGACGGGACTCCATTTCAAGCTGGGGATACTGCATGATGGTCTTCTCTTCCAGCTTGAACTGGATTATGGCAAGGGTCTTTTCCATTTTACGGGCGATCGGTATCTTCGCCTTGAATTTGCCTGTTACGTCCTCGGGGTAGAGTTTTTCCGCCAGTTTTTCCAGGTTCGATATATCGATATTCAGACGACCGAGGAATTCCATGTTATCGTAGCGGACACTTATGCGAAGGGCCTCGGCGATAAGGGAACGGTTTCCGGCCGCGGCCCCCATCCAAAGGATATCGTGGTTGCCCCAGACGAATTTCACGTAGGGCCTGTATTTTTTCTGGGAGATGATCCGTATGATCTTGTCCGGTTCGTCACCCCGGTCGAAAACGTCACCGAGGATGATAAGGTGACGGAGAACCACCTGCTTTACCAGGCCGCACAGGCTGGAAATGATGCTATCTGAAATGATCTCGTTCTCGTATACAATATTCGGTACGGGGAAGTTAAGGATCAGGTTCTCCACAACCGGTTTCAGGTCTCTCGGAATGGAATCTCTCAGATTGTCGAAATCGCTGATGTCCTGTACCTTGTATCGGATAATCTCAACCAGGGAGGATATGACATCCTGCCGCGCCGTGGGGAAGGCCTCGTTCTCGAAGTATTCCTCCCTCCGGATGATACGATCCAGGTATTCCAGCTTATCAACGGAAAAGGTCTTTGGTAGGGCCTCGTAGGCTGTTCTCCAGACAAGGCCGAAACGTCCCTTGAGAATGGAGATAAACCGTCTGCCCGCACCGTGCGGATCACTGATCCATAAAGTTGTGTCTATTTTCCGAATCAGGCGGGTTTCAATATCCAGCAGTTCCTTAATCAGGTTGTGAAGGGTGGATGCGTCCTGGGGTGCGTTCATTTCGGCTCCTGATCTGTCATGTTCTCCCTCCCTTAAGTATGTATCGTAAAAGGAAGAGTGTCAATCGAAAATCAGGTCCTAGCGGAGTCTCTTTCCCTGGATGATCATCTTCCTGCCGGAAAGGGTCATGACATAGTAGGCGTAGTATCCCTTCTGTTCCAGGCGGCCGGTACCGGCCTGGATACATGACAGTCCCCGTATCTCCTGGCGGTGGTATCCCGAACCTGAACCGGATATGATCCCCTGAACCGGATAGTCCGAAAGGAGCTTAACCAGGTTCTCGTCCGAAGTTTGAGTAATCAGGGGCCTGTGAGACACGAGAAAGAAGTCCCGGTCTCCGCTCATCTTCAGTTCCCTGCGGAGCCATTTCATGTTATCAGCCGTAAGACTCGCCTTTTCTTCATGATAAAGGATAATAAACTGCGTGTTGCCCAGGGCCGAGCTGTATCGGAGAGAGCGACCTGTATACTTACGGTAGAGTGCGTCACTGCCGTTGAAATGATCACCGGATCCGTAAACCGTCAGCAGGGGCGCCTTAAATCTGTCGAATATTTTTTTCCATTCCCGGTACTGTCGCTCCACGTCTTTTTGTTTGATTCCTGCCCAGCTGTGACCTCCCTGGACCAGGTTCCCCGTATGTATAATCAGATCCGGGTTCTCCGCGTTTATGGTCTCCACCAGTTCGTAAAGGCGTTCCGGCATTTTCCGGTAGGGTGATTCCGGGGCCGTGTTGCCGGTAATGACAATCCGAACCTCCCGGTGGGGCGAATCCGCCCACAGAATGGTCGATAGAAGGAGAAGAAGGGTGATCAGGATCCTTTTCATGGGACGGTTACCTTCTCAGGTTAGACAAGACGGAGTCCTTCTGTGGGAAAGGTCTGGCAGAGCTCCCTTACCTGGCTTCGTGTCCTTTCGATAATGGAATCATCTTCCATCGAAGCGATGACGTCCGCTATGAGGTTGCCAATAGTTTTGAACTCATCTTCCTTCAGGCCCCGGGTCGTAAGGGCGGGACTTCCCAGGCGTATGCCGCTGGTTACAAAGGGAGACTTGTTGTCGAAGGGAACACCGTTTTTATTGCAGGTAATACCGGCAGTTTCAAGCCGGTCAGCCACATCCCTGCCGGTCAATTCCCTGGAACGGAGGTCCACAAGCATGAGATGGTTATCCGTTCCGCCCGATGTAATGGTAAGATCCCTGGAGAGCAGGGTCTCGGCCAGGATATTTGCATTGGCGATGACCTGCTTCTGGTAATCGATAAAAGTGGGCTGCAGGGCCTCGCCGAAGGCCACCGCTTTGGCAGCGATGCTGTGCATCTGAGGTCCTCCCTGAACTCCGGGGAACAGAGAACGGTTTATCTCCTTGTCCATATCCTCCTTCGCCAGGATAACCCCTCCCCTGGGACCGCGCAGGGTCTTGTGTGTGGTCATGGTCACGTAATCCGCTCCCTTTACGGGGGATGGATGCAATCCGACGGCCACAAGCCCGGCGGTATGCGCGATATCGGCCATAAGTTTGGCGCCGACATTTTGGGCTATCTCAGCGAAACGGTCGAAATCGATGATCCTTGGATAGGCGGAAGCCCCGGCGATAATCAGCTTGGGTTTGTTCTCCCTTGCAATGCGAGCGACCTCGTCATAATCTATCATCTGGTTTTCGGGGCTTACGCCGTAAGATACGATGTTAAAGTACTTACCTGAGTAATTAGCCGGGGAACCGTGGGTAAGATGGCCGCCATGGGCCAGATCCATGCCCAGGATCGTGTCGCCGGGCTTGATACAGGATAGCATGACAGCCATATTTGCCTGGGCGCCGCTGTGGGGCTGGACGTTGGCGTATTCGGCCTTAAAAAGTTCCCTGATCCGCTCAAGAGCCAGGCTTTCGGCCCTGTCGGCCGGCTCGCATCCGTTGTAAAATCTTTTTCCCGGGTAGCCCTCGGCATACTTGTTAGTGAGGGTGGAGGCTGACGCTTCGAGAACGGCCCTGGAGGTGTAATTCTCCGAAGCGATAAGTATAAGGGACTCCTCCTGGCGTCTGTTCTCTTCCTGGATAATGTCAAAAACAAGACTGTCCTGTTCTTTAAGCTGGCTCATGATTGCAATTCTCCCTGGCAGGTAATAATTTCAGGTGAGGCAGAGGGATATTCCCTGTCAAATGAAAATTCACACCTGCTTATCGGTGCCGATATATTCTGCCATGAATTCGGTAAATATATCAAAGAGGATCGGGTCAAGCTTGGTGGCATCTTCAACCATCTCCTGCCTCATAATGCTTATGGCCTCACTTGTACCTTTCGGATTCGGTCTGCTTCTGTTGGTAAGGCCGTCGAAGACGTCGTGTATCTCGAGCATCTTGGCCGGGAGAAAGGCCATGGATCGGGCGTTCTTAACGTCTTCAAAGTTCATCGACATATAGGTTGGAAAGTAGGGGGAGGATGTCTTCATCTTCTCCCTGACCACGGGAAAGAGGAATTTCGATACTCCGTATCCAGAGGGATGGCCATAATACTCATGATGGAGGGCGGAGATGGCGGCCACATCCTGAGGAATAACCCTGCTTTTAACGAGCATGTTGTATCCCAGCGCCGCGTGTCCAACCACCTTTTCCCGGCTGTAGGGCATGTTGCCCTCGTGATAATCTATATGAAGGAATTTCCCTGCATCGTGAAGAAGGACCCCGAGAGAATATCGTTTCATCTCGGTCTTTCTAATACGCTTGATGCCGGTGTCGGAGAGTTTCAGGGCGTGGGTCTTCTGCTGAAGCCGGTCATAGTACTTCTCATAGGCCGGAAGATTATTCAGAATGCGATCAATACGTCCGTCCCGGAAAAAAGAATCGAAAAAGAATCCGAAGAGGATAAACCGCAGAAAGACCTTGCTGATGTGATCAAAGGTGGGAGATTTGATCGACATCTTCTCGATAAGGTTAAGGTCTCTGTAACTCAGGTTCTCCTTTCGGAGAAGGCTGATTATCTCTTCGATAAAACCTTCTGTCCGGGCGACGATGTCCCCCATCTGGTTATCGTTCAGATCGTTGGCCTCATGGCTGCGGACCGAGGTCAGATTGATCATGAAAAAATCGGTTACGATCTTAATACATTCCTTTATGATGTCCTGGGGCAGGGCTTCCGGGTTCTCAATGTGGCTCCTGATCTGTTCGAGGTCTTTGTCCATGACCCGGGTCTTCTCTTCATAGGTCTGGCTTGAGAACTTGTCCATGCGTTCCTGGAACATTCGGTTCAGGGCGGTTCCGTCTCCTGTCTCTCTCGGCTCCTCCATTTCATCTTTATCGTTATCGCTGCCTGTCTCTTCGGCAGGAGGGGATGGCTGTACCGGAGCCCTGGTCGGCTTCTCCTCTTCCGGTATCCTCGATTCCCAGTCCTTTTTAATGAAAAAAATCTTCTCCCAGGCTTCTTTCTCAAACAGCTGGTTCAACATTTCGTCTCTGAGGATAACCATCTTGCCCTGGGCGTTCTTTCGCCAGATGGGCGCCCCGGCCCGATGTATATCATCATGACGTTTATGTATCTCCTGGAGAGTTATCTCCATGAGGTTTTCCATGTTGGCGTCCTTTTGTTTCATGTAACCTTCCACAGGGTTTTGTCAGTGTATATCCTGTTTTCATTATATCATTTTCAACAAGTTTTTCTGTATTTATTTCTTTAACGTTATTTGCAAATGCTTCTGTTATCCCCGCCGCCTGCGGCGGCGGTGATAACAATGCAGTATTCTCTATGCTCAGAAGCATCATTAAGAAGAGACACTGAGTTATTTCTTAACATATTTGCTGCAAATGCTTCTGTTATCCCCGCCGCCTGCGGCGGCGGTGATAACAATGCAGTA
>CAZYBU010000005.1:79640-140714 GCA_964645775.1 uncultured Leptospirales bacterium
TTCTCTATGCTCAGAAGCATCATTAAGGCTAATTGCTGCAAGTTTTTACGGGAGCGGAGAGATATCCCGCTCATCCCGTGCTGGGACTCAGCCATTGCCGGGGATTCTCTGATTTCAGAATATACTGTCCATAAAGTTCTGATCGACATGGTTACCCTGGTGCTTCTCTCCAGCATCATTCTGCATGATACCCACCTGATGAGTATAATCTCCCGGAAGGAGAGAATTTACAGGGGCATATCATCCGTGAGGGAGCAGATACGCAGGGTGGCTACGGTCATCGAGTACAGAAGGATCATGAAACAGTACGGTCTTGCAACCTCCTCCCGTCAGGAAGTTCTCTGAACCCTTTCGGCTATAAGAGACCCCATCTTGGATGTATTTGTCTCTTTCATCCCTTCAGACATGATATCGCCGGTCCTGTGTCCGTCAGCCAGAACCGAATTGATGGCCGCGAATATGGCATCATAGGCGTGGTCCAGGCCAAAGCTGTACTTGAGCATTAATGCCCCGGAGAGTATCTGGGCGATAGGGTTGGCGATGCCCCTGCCGGCGATATCGGGCGCGGACCCACCGGCCGGTTCGTAGAGCCCGAACGTGCCTCCGGACAGAGAGGCTGATGGGAGCATGCCCAGTGAGCCGGTAATCGTAGAGGCTTCATCCGAGAGGATGTCCCCGAACATGTTTCCGCAGAGAACCACGTCGAACTGGCGGGGGTTCTTTACCAGTTGCATGGCCGCGTTGTCCACGTACATGTGTTCAAGAGTGACCCCCGGGTATTGACGGCCCACCTCCGTTACCACCTCGCGCCAGAATACCATGGACGAGAGAACATTTGCCTTATCGATAGACGTCACCTTTGAAGACCGTCTGCTCGCCGCCTGGAAGGCGACGTGGGCGATCCGTTCGATTTCCTTTCGGCTGTAAACCAGTGTGTCGAAGGCCCGGTCTTCCTCCCGGCCCCTGGGCTGCCCGAAATAGATGCCGCCTGTCAGTTCACGTATGATGAGGATATCCAGCCCCTCACCTATGATTTCGGAACGCAGGGGTGATGCTCCTTTCAATTGATTGAAAATAATGGCGGGTCGAAGATTGGCGTATAGATCGAAGTGTTTTCTGAGGGGCAGAAGGGCCCCTCGTTCCGGCTGCCGGTCGGAAGGAAGATGTTCCCATTTCGGACCGCCCACGGAGCCGAAGAGGATTGCGTCGCTCGCCTCGCACAGTTTCAGGGTTTCATCCGGGAGCGCCTCTCCCTGACTGTCTATGGCGGCTCCTCCCACGTCGGAATGGTTGAAGGTCATTTCAAGTTCATGAGCGGCCGCTGCCTTCACAACCTTTATGGCCTCTTCCATCACTTCCGGTCCGATACCGTCCCCGGCAAGGACCGCGATTGTAACTTTTCTGTCCATTATGAAACTCCTTCCATTTTTCTCCCGCAGGCAGGATGTTCATTGCGGCAGCGAGGGGTATCTTTGTCAACGAAAAGGCAGTCAGTCGTGAGTTATATATTCGCTCTTCAATTTATAGTGGTCAACCCAGCGGTTGTGCATGAAGACAAGACCGATGGCATACAGAATCGAGATGAAACCGAGTAGGACGTCGATATAGATCGGGGCGGTCAGGGCCAGACGGATTAGAAGTGTGGTAACGGCAAAGGCCGAATTCCGGAAAACGATATGAAACGTGGAGGTGTACCTGAGAGAAACCAGTACGATCAGGATGTCACTGAAAATCAGGATTGTGTAGAAAGTATCGAAAAAGATATGACTTGTACCCAGCAGAACGTTGCTGCTGAAGTGGTAGATCCCTATAATGCCGAAGAGAACCAGAAGTATCAGAGAGATGAGCTTCTTTGTGCGGATGAACTCGATTTTATGGGCCTGGTTATCTATCATAATCTGGTGTTTTTGTATTCGGTAGTAGATGAAGACAAGGGAGAATATCAACAGGGCCCCCAGGGCGTGGGTAATGATATGCAGGACCGGTTCTGTTATCTGGTTCCATGCGATCGGTTCCTCGAACTCGGTGATGTGCTTGAAAGATGTTCGCAGGAGAATGAGGGCCAGTATCTCGAACTGCTTTCCCACGGAATCGGACATGGACCTGGGGATGACGAAGACAAGCCCCAGGACCTCCCACATCAGGAGCAGGGTCAGGGATATATTGACCGCGTAATAATGGCTCGTGGTCATTGATGCGCCTATATCCGGAGGCAGCCATCCCTGACGGTTCGCTTCAATAACAGCAAGTGTGACAAGAAAGACGATGACAAGAAAGGTGGCGAAAAAACGCTCCGTCCGTTCCATCTTCCATATCATTTCCGCTCGGTTGTAAATTTGTTCAACGAGGAGGAGCAAGGCGGACCTCAGGTAATGATCAGGTTGATCAGTATGGCGATGATAATGCCGACAATGCTTCCGCTTATTACCTCCAGGGGAGTGTGACCCATGTTCTCAACAAGTTCTTCCCTGAATTCCATGTCGGTATGCTTTTCTTGTAAAATGCGGTTCATAAGGCGGGACTGTTTTCCCGTTTCCCTGCGAACGCCCGAGGCGTCGATCAGTACGATGAAGGTAATAAGCAGGGCCAGGAAGAAAAGGTTGGTCGGCCCCTCCAGAAGGTAAATACAGGTTGTTGCCGAGACCACGGTAGCTGAATGGGAGCTGGGGATCCCTCCCTGGACGAAGAGGAGGTCGTGGAGGCTGAAGTGTCGCGTGCGAATGATACCGATAATAATCTTTATGACCTGGGATGTCATGTAGGCCAGAAAACCTGTCACGAAGAACTGATGGGTAATGATCTGGTAGAGAGCCTGCAAAGCGTACCTCCTTAAAGGGATGACAGGATATGCCATGTATGGAGCTTCCGTCAATATAAAATAATTGGAAGGTCTTCTGTTTTTTTCTTGCAAAGGTACTTTTCGTGTAAGAGACTGAAGGTTCGAAGGAATATGACTGGAGGTACTATATGATACGATACTCGGAGCTGGGACTGGTCAATTCCCGAGACCTTTTCAAGAAGGCCTTTGACGGCGGATACGCCATCCCGGCCTATAACTTTAATAACATGGAACAGCTCCAGGCAATCGTAAGCGCCTGTGTCGAGACACGATCTCCTGTTATTCTTCAGGTTTCATCAGGGGCCCGTAAATACGCGAATCAGACACTGCTCCGATATATGGCTGAAGGAGCTGTGCAGTACGCGAAGGAACTCGGTTACGAGATACCCATTGTCCTTCACCTGGATCACGGTGATACCCTGGAGCTTTGCAAGAGCTGTATTGAAACCGGTTTTTCATCTGTCATGATCGACGGTTCCCATCATCCCTATGAGAAAAACATTGAACTTACGGCCCAGGTCGTGGAGTACGCCCATAAATACGATGTGACCGTTGAAGGAGAACTGGGTGTCCTTGCCGGTATCGAGGATGACGTGGTCGCTGAGAAATCGACCTACACTCAGCCCGAAGAGGTCGAGGATTTTGTTAAAAAAACCGGGGTGGACAGCCTGGCTATATCTATCGGCACATCCCACGGTGCGAACAAGTTCAAACCGGATCAGTGCACCAGGGACGAGCAGGGACGCCTTGTGCCCCCCCCCCTGAGGTTCGATATTCTGAAAGAGATTGAGAAACGGATATCCGGTTTTCCCATCGTGCTTCACGGATCGTCCTCTGTTCCCATGAAACACGTTGAGACCATAAACAAGTACGGCGGCGGCCTGAAGGATGCCATAGGTATCCCCGAGGACCAGCTCAGGGAAGCGGCCAGGTCCGCTGTCTGCAAGGTCAATATCGATTCTGACGGTCGACTGGCCATGACCGCGGCTATACGGGAATTTATGGCTGAGAATCCCGAGGTTTTTGACCCACGCAAGTATCTTGGGCCGGCCAGAGATCTTTTGAAGGAACTTTACAAACATAAGAACGAAAACGTTCTCGGTTCAGCCGGAAATGCGTGAAAAGGATAACCGGGATGTAACAAGGAGACGAGGAATGAAACGAACACTGATCGCCATTATCATGTTTCTGTCGGTTGCGGCATGGTCCTCCCCCCTGCAGCTTGAGACCATTGGAGCTACCGGTGGGTCCAACCTTTTCCTGACCTATATGGCCATCGGAGTTACGGCCGATGCTTATCAGAACAAGACCTATGATACGGACAAGGCGGCCGGCTATGTGAAGAGTATGGTGGCACAGGCCCGGGTTGTTAAGAAATACCTGGAAAGATTGATCGAGGAAGGGGAACTTTCGAGTAATGATAGTACCTTCGTGAAAAAAATGGTCGAGACCTACGATCTTCTCATTGCAGAGGGTGAGGCCTTTATCAAGTACGCGAAGAGTGGTGATCAGTCCCATGCGGATACCTTTCACAAGAACAGAAAGGACGCCTGGAAAAATATCTCCGATCTGCTCGGTATCGAGTAAACTGTAATTTTCCAGCCATAAAGATACTATAATATAATCTGTACAAGTACGCCTCCGCCCGGGAGGCGTACTTATTATAGAAATCTTGCATTTGCGAAAAAACTGCTTGACCAAAATCGCTGAAATAATCACTTCCTAATGGTGCAGGTAAACTGTACAATTCTTTGAAGTTGTCAAGGGTGCCCTATATGTTTCGTTTCTCGCGATCAGTACCAATAATGTTCATAACGGTTCTTTTCGTCTTTCCTCTCTTTGCCATGGAGGAGGTGGACAAGGATAAGATTCCCGAGAAATACCTTAAGGCCCCGGCCGGATCGAAACTTCCTAACGGCGTTACGATATGGGATGTTCCCCAGGCCATGCCTGAGATCAAAAAGAGGGCCAACCATTTATGGGTCGTGGAGATGGTCCGCGAGGTTGCCGAGGAAGAGGGCAATATCCGGGAGATGGCCGAGTCCCTGCAGTCGGTCATATCGGATATCGAAAAAATTTCAGGCGCATCAACGGAGATACACGGCAATCTCAAGAAGTACGCGGATAAGGCGGACGATGTTATCTCGAATTCACGGGCCCTGGTTGAGTCCCTTGAGCAGATTCGCGACGCTTCCAGGGAACAGCTCAAATCCGTTGATGAGACCCGGAACAGTATTTCCCGCTTTGACGAATCCGCTAACTCCGTCTCCAGTGGATCCGAGGAGTTGTCAGCCACCTCGGAAGAGATAGCCGGCAACGCGGAAAAACTGAAGGAACTTATTGACGAATTCAGGTTCTGAGGAGATCCTGCTGTAACTTTTTCTGATTCTGTGTGTCATACGGGAAGTGCCCGGGTTGATACCGGGCCGATTTATGAGGGTGGCCCGTAATTAGAATCTGTTATCGCGGGGAGTACTGAGGACCACGTGGCAATCTCCTGATTGTTTTTTACGGTATATAATAATGTATACTAATAGACTCGGATGATAATTCAGATTGCTCCGTCTCTTCGTTCCATGCAATGACACTTCTTTGCGGATATCCTCCTTTCCGAAGTTAAGATTTCATATCCAGGGAGTATCCAATGGACTATCAGGAGATAGAGCGGATTTCAGAGCGTGTGAAAAAGGCCAATACCTTTGTCGCGGAAATTCGCGAGGAACTTGGACGTGTCATTATCGGCCAGGAAGAACTCATCCTGCGTGTTGTAATAACCTTTCTCTCCAGGGGGCATATTCTCCTTGAGGGCCTTCCCGGCCTGGCCAAAACGCTCACAGTCAGGGCCTTCGCCCGGGTACTGGACACATCCTTCCAGAGGATCCAGTTCACTCCGGACCTTCTTCCCGCGGATCTGATCGGGACCCGCATCTACAATCCGAAGGACCTTGACTTCTTCACAAGAAAAGGCCCCATGTTTACGAACATCCTCCTGGCGGACGAGATCAACCGTGCTCCGGCCAAGGTCCAGTCCGCGCTGCTTCAGTCCATGGAGGAGAGAGAGGTCACCATCGGTGACGACACCTTCAAGCTGCCGGAACCGTTCATGGTCCTGGCCACGGAGAATCCCATTGAACAGGAAGGAACCTATCCCCTTCCCGAGGCTCAACTCGACAGGTTCTTCATGAAGGTCCTTGTGGATTATCCCACTCCCGGGGAAGAGAAGCGAATCCTTACCGGTTTTGAGAATATTGATGTGGAACGCCTCAATAGAATTATCGACCCGGCCGCCGTTCTTGAAAAGACTCTCCTGGTGGATGAGATATATTTGGATGATAAACTGGTAGATTACATCGTTGACCTGGTGGGTCAGACTCGCCGCCCGAAGGATGAAAACCTGGCCCGTTATATCGAGTTCGGTGGGAGTCCCAGAGCATCCATCAACCTGATGAAGGCTTCCCGGTGCCTGGCTTTTATCAGGGGCCGGGGATTTGTTACCCCGGACGATATCAAGGAGATCGGAAAGGATATCCTGCGTCACAGGATTATACTCTCCTACGAGGCGGAGGCGGACGGCTACAGCGCCGATGACGTGATCGATAAGCTCTTCGACACCGTGGAGGTCCCGTAAGTTGGAGTCCCGGGAAGTAAGCCTCCTCCGGAAGATAAGGCTGACCACCAGCCGGAAGATCAATTCCCTCCTCGTGGGGGAGTACCATTCCGCCTTCCGCGGCTTTGGACTCAGTTTCGACAGCGTGCGTGAGTACCAGTACGGCGATGATGTACGGAACATAGACTGGAACGTATCGGCCCGGATGAACCATCTCTTCGTGAAGGAATACATCGAGGAGAGGGAGCTTTCCATTGTACTGATGATCGATATGTCCGGTTCCACGGACTTCGGAAGCCGCTCCCGGACCAAGGCGGACGTTATCCTTGAGACCGTGACTCTGCTTCTCTACCTGGCCCAGATGAACAACGACAGAATCAGCGTTGCCCTTTTTGCAGAAACCGTTGAGGCCTTCTTCCAGCCGCGGAAGGGCCGCAAATTCATCCTCAAGGTACTGGACGAGATACTGGCCTTCCGTCCGAAGAGCAGGCGGACATCCATAACCTCGGCCGTGGAGTTCGTCTCCAGGGTAATGAAAAAGCGAAGCGTAATACTTCTATTTTCTGATTTTTTGGATGAGGATCCGGCTCTCTTTACGAGGATGAAACTCCTCGGCAGAAGGCATGACCTGATCCCTGTTCAGGTCCAGGACCCCATGGAGGAGAAGATGTCCTTTTACGGATTGACGGAATTCGTAGACCTGGAGACCGGTGAGTCGACTCTGAGGGAGGTGGATCCCCGTCCCCTGAATCTTCCCCTCCTGGCAGGCTTTAACACCCTTTCCCTCTCCACGGATCGGCCGGTGGAGCAGGACCTCTTGAAGTTCTTTGAGAAACGGAACAGGATGCAGCGGCGTCATGGTTGAGATGATCAGAAAAACGGGCCTCTTTCTCCTTCTGCTCCTTCTGATGCCCGCGGCAGGGTATCCTGCCCCTGAACCGCCCCTTGAGGTAAAACTGGATAAACAGGAAACAACCGTGGGTGAGCCGCTCAGGTGCCGTCTCATTCTCGAAAATGGCATAGCCGATGAGTTCAGATTCGATTACGGAGAGAAAAGGGTCCACTATCCGGACGAGCACCTGGATGATTCGGACCCGGCCCGACACCTCCCCCTTTACGAGATCTCGGAGGTAAACCATGACAGCGATAAAGGAATAGTTATCATTGAGGTCCGTTTCTTTCGTCCCGGCACCTGGTCCTTTCCACTGCCGGTGATGACCCTCCGGGGCGACTCCCTGGAACTGGAGGAACCTTCCCTCACGGTAAAGAGTGTGAACCGGAAGGGAGAGTTCGCGGACATTGAGCCTTCCATGGAACTTTCCGGCAACTACACGAGGCTCATTCTTCTTGTTATCGCAATCATGGTTATCCTGGCCCTGACAGTCTTCCTGGTCTACTGGGTACGAAAGAAAAGGAAAGAGAAGAAAGAGCCTGCCGTGCCCCCCTTCCGGCGTTTTCAGGAGGATGTGGAACGTATCGCTCCGGAAAGACTTATTGAGAATGATGACGTGGAAAAATATGCCGTGGCTCTCTCTACCGCCTTCCGACGGTATGTATCGGCCCTGGGGAGTATCGACGCCATGGAACTTACCACCGACGAACTGGAACTACGACTCCAGGACCCGGAAGGACGTTTTATTTCACCCCGTTACCGGGAGCAGATCATCCGGGAGATGCGCCTCTGGGACCTGGCAAAATTCGCGGAATTCACACCTGACCGGGAGGCCCTGCAGGAGAACCTGAGAAATATCCTGCGGCTGGCCAGGAACATAAACCGGGAGGATAGTCTCCTTGACTGAGCAGTTTACGGTACAGTACCCTGAGGTCCTGTGGGCCTTCCTTCCCCTGGCCCTTTTGACGGGAGTCTATATCTGGAGGAAGATATACGGACGTGAGAGCGGGGTGGCCCTTCCTTCCCGGCGGCTGGTGACCTCCGGCCATTCCTGGAGGACCCGGACCTACAGGTATCTTCCCATTCTTCGCCTGACGGCGGTTGTCCTTATCGTCGTGGCCCTGGCTCGTCCCGGAAAGGGAATCACCTATTCCAGTATCCGTCATATGGGGATCGACATTTTTATTACGCTGGACGTATCCGGCTCCATGAAAGGAGAGGACTTTCAGCCGAAAAACCGTCTCACCGTGGCGAAAGACGTTATCATGGACTTTATTGACCAAAGGGAGAGCGACCGGATCGGCATGGTCATCTTCGCGGGGGACGCCTATCTTCAGGCCCCACTGACCATAGAACATGACATGGTCCAGACAATACTGGATGAAATCGACTTCGACAGCGTATCGGTGGACGGGACGGCCATTGGTGACGCCGTGGCCCTGGCCGCTTCCCGCATGATGGAGGACGAAAAGCGGAGCCGGGTCATCCTCCTTGTCACGGATGGCATGCACAACCGGGGTACCGTGGACCCTGAGACCGCGGCCCGGGCCTGCAAAGAGAAGGATATCCGTATCTACAGCGTGGGGATAGGGAAGGAAGGCAGGGTGCCCATGCCAGGAAGCGGACTTTTCGGACGGCCCTACCTGGTAAATCACTTCGACGCGACGGTCCTTGAAAAGATATCGGAGATGACGGGAGGCAGGTTTTACCGGGCCGAGACGGGGGGCGTTCTCCGTGAAAAGATTCAGGAGATTGACCGTCTGGAGAAGAGCGAGATCCGGGTCCGGCAGTACCATGAATTTCATGACCGGTTCCAGGTGTTCCTCCTGGCAGCCGCGGCCCTTTTCGCCCTGGAAATATTACTCCGATCCCTTGTCTACAGGAAGGTCCCATGATTGGATTCGCCAACAGCCATTACATGATACCTGTTGTCTCCGGGGCCGTCTTCCTGGTCCTTGTCTACCTGACCTATATACTCTGGAAAGGACACATTCTAAGGACACTCTCATCCAGGGGAGCGAACCCGGAGAGACTGCTGAGGGGTTCGCTTTTGGCGCGACGGGTGAAACCGGTGTTAATCATTCTGGCAATTGTTCTTTTCGCCCTTACCCTGCTCCGTCCCCAGTGGGGTGAGCGTTCCCGGGAGGTGGCTTCCGAGGGGACCGATGTTCTCATCCTGCTGGACGTCAGCCGCAGCATGCTTGCCCGGGACGTGGAACCCTCGCGCCTGGAGAGGAGCAAGAGCGCCATCCGGTGGATTGCCCGCTCCCTGAAGGGCGACCGGATCGGGATGATCCTCTTCGCGGGTGACGCCTTCCTGCAATGTCCCCTCACCCAAGACATCGGCGCCTTCATGATGTTTTTGGACGCGGCCGGTCCCGACGCCCTGTCGCGCCAGGGAACATCCATCGGAAGGGCGCTGGACCAGGCGCAGAAGGTATTCCGGAAGAAAAGAATGACCTCGCGGATGCTGGTTCTCATTACCGACGGGGAGGACCACGAGGGCGCCCTCATGGAACAGGCCCGGCGGTTTCGGGAGATGGACGTGTCGATCTATACCGTGGGAGTCGGCCGTACAGGGGGAAGCGGGATACCGGTGAGCGACACCACGGACGCCCCCGATCTTTTCGTGAAGGACAAAACGGGACGTTCCGTAAGGACGCGGAAGAATGAATCACTGCTGAAAAAGATCGCGGCCGTTACCCGGGGTTCCTACCTGGACATTAGCCGGGACCTTTCAGACCTGAAATTTTTACTTGAGATTATCGAGGACCAGCAGACCAGGGAGTACGACTCCCGCATGGTAAGCGAGCCGAAGGAACGTTTTTATTTCCCGGCCGCTCTGCTGCTCCTGGTCCTTGTCATCGAGGCGGCCCTTCCGGAGCGCCCCCTCCCTGCCAGGGTTCCCGGACGGGAAAAAAGAAAACAGAGGCAGGAGAAGGTTTCATGACGGTAAGGAGAGAAAGCTTTCGTCTCATGGTGGCTGTCCTTATGGTCCTTCTGGTCCTGCCGGCCTGGCTTGATCCCTTTCGGGACGCGGTGAGCCGCGGGAACGACCTTGTCCGGAAGGGAGACTTTGAGGAGGCCCGGGAGGCCTACGACAGGGCGGAGCGGTACGCTCCCCATGAAGAGGCGAAGAAAAAACTGGCGTTCAACCGGGGAAACCTTGAGTACCGGGCCGGCCGCTTTGACGAGGCCTCCGCGTGGTACAGGAAGGCCCTGGAGAGCCGGAACGAGGATGTGAAGAAAAAGGCCTTCTTTAACCTGGGAAACGCCCGGGTGAAGGCAAATGACTACCGGGAGGCCATACAATCCTACCGGAACGCCCTTACCATGGACCCGGCATACATGCCGGCCAAGAAAAATCTTGAATACCTGATGAAAAAACAGCAGCAGAAAAATCAGAAGAACAATCAGGACAAACAGAAGGGGAACAGTCGGGAAAATGATTCGGGCAGCCGGGGAGAGAAGCCACAGGATCAAAATGACAATTCCCGCCAGGACCGGCAGAACAGGGATTTACGGGACTCCAGCCGGTCACTCTCCCGGGAGCAGCTTCAGAAGCTCCTTAAATCAATGAAGGATAAACCTGTGCGAAGAATGAAAGGAGATGGTGGTGGCGATGAAGAGCCGGAAAAGAACTGGTAGTCTGATAGTTATCGGTATCCTGCTTCTAGCCCCGGTGATACTTCCGGCGGCGGAGGATGGGAGAAAGGTTTCGGCGAGTCTTACTGCCACTACCATCGGCCTCGGCCAGCAGACCATTTTAAAGGTCAGCATCGAGGCCGCACAGTCCGTAAAACCGGTAGCCGTGCCTTCGGTCCGTGGTCTAAAGCTGGACTACACCGGAAGGGAACAGTCTTTCCGCATGGTAAACGGGAAGGTCTGGAGAGGGATGGTCCTCCACTTTACCGTCAGTCCCCGGGAAGCCGGGAATTATTATATACCCGGCCTGACCTTCCAGGTAGACGGAGAGGAGGTGAAGTCCAATCCCGTTAAGCTTACCGTGCAGAAGGATCCGGTCCAGAGTCAGCAGGGTCCATCCGGCATGCCGGGCCCTTTCGGCATGAATAATCCCTTCTCTTCCCGGAAACCGGAACCGGTTACGGTCCGGCCTGTGCTGGAGGTCCATTCCGAAACGACCCGTATCGGCCAGCCGGTCCTTCTCAGGTATTATCTTCAGGTATCCCGGGGGACCAGTTTTGAAGTTGCCGGTATCGATGAACAGCCGGAGGTAAAAGATTTCATCTTAAAAAGAATCGAGGAGGAGCTGCCGGAAAAAGAGGTGCCGCAAAGCGATATGAAACGGGTCCATGTCATGACCTTTGCTCTGGTTCCCACGGCTACCGGGACCCGCAGGGTCAGGGGAGGATCGATCGTTCTGGTCCAGGGAACGGCCTTCGGTTTCTCCCGGAGACAGAAGGTCTCCTTTCCCCCTACCGTGATCACGGTTCTGTCTTTGCCGGTGGATGGAAGACCCGATGGGTACCAGGGAGACGTCGGTACCTTCACCATGAAACTGGATAAGGATAAAATTGAGGTGGAGGCCTTTCAGGAAAAAACTCTGCATGTAACGGTAAAAGGTAAAGGTAATCTGATCACTCTGACGGAACCGGTCGTTAAGAACCTGTGTGAGGGAATTGTACTGGAGCCAGCCACTGGAGACGCGGAACTTTCCGTGGAGGAAGACCGTCTCGCCGGCAGCAGGACCTTCGAATTCCGGGTCCTGGGAAGAGAAGATACCAGATGCCGGGACGTCACTTTTGAGCTGCCTGTGTATGATCCCGCGGAGAAAAATTATTCTCTCCTGGCGGCCGGTCCCCTTGACCTGACTATTACTCCGGCCCGGGAGGGGGAACGAAAAGAGAGGATTGATAAAGAGGACGGCGCCGGCAAGAAGGGAGCGGCGCCCTGGATGATCGCTTTGCCCATCCTCTTTGCTCTGGCTGTGGCGGGGGGCATTTTTCTTTTGATACGGGACAGGAGGCGCATGAAGGAAGCCGGGACTCATGGACAGGGGAAAAGACCGGCTCCGGGTGAAAGGAGACTCGATCCGGATGAGGTCCTGCGGGAATGCGCCGTTGCCGCCATGGAAGGAGAAAACGAGGAGTTTCTGAGAACGGCCGGAAAGCTTGTAAATTATCTGAGAGATCGAACAGGCCGTTCAGACGCGGAACTGGAGGAGATAGCTGAAGAGCTTAACCGTTTCCGCTTCGCAGGTTTACGAAATGGGGAGGAAGGTGAACGGGAGTTTATGGAACGGATCTATCGGGGGCTGAAGGAAAAGATTACTGTTTTAAAGAAGTGAGTTCTTTCTTCATGTCGCTGAAACGGTCCCTGTAGATAGAATATATCTCCTGGTTCGTGAGAAATTTCTGCTTTCCTTCTATCATTACGACTTTCTTGCTGGTGTTGCTTTTTTTCAGTATGAGGTAGACGGCCTCCAGGAGGGCCAGCGCCTGGGTCCCCAGGATGGTCAGGTCCCAGTATGTATAACCGGGATATCCGAAACCGGCCAGTCCTTCTTTTTCCAGTATGGCCCCTTCCGTTCCCGGTTTCCCTGTATGGATGTTCCGTTCATGGTGAAAATCGAGCATAAAGTAATAGGTAGGTTTCATCCATGATCGAAGTTCTGAAATGGACCAGTAAAAACCTTCGACCTTCTTCAGGGCGCTGTTTTCTCCTTCTTCATCGATGAAATCGTCCTTCAGCCGATGCACATTATCTATTTGTGTGACAATGGTACTGTCCCGGGGGAAGTAATTCTGAAAAAGTATCCGGTTATTGTCGATAAGCTCAAACCTTTCCTGGTAGATGATGTTTCGGTTCAGGAAGTTCTTCCAGACACTGGATAGCCACCTGAGGACTTCTGCTGTCAGTTCAATCTTTTTCCTTGTTTTCAGGTTATATAAGACATTGGAGATGTAAAAGAGGACGTAGTTGCCTCCATGGGATGCCAGGTGTTCTTCCAGGACCTGAAGGCTTTCATTATCCGACATGATTTCATCGATATACTGGACGGCCTGCCTGACATTGTTTACGGGATGTGTTTTAAACTCCAGGGCGTCCATGAGAGCGGCCCCGATATTTTCGAGCATTTGGCTGATCCAGTTCCGATCCATCCTCAGACACACTCTATCCTTTGAAGTATTCAGAGAGTGAAACAGGGTCTTCTTACAGTCAAGAATAAATGAATCGTACCTTGACGAGTGTGGAAAAAGACTTTACCATGAAGGCATAGACATTCATACTACGGGACCAATATCTCTTTAATAAGGAGAGTGCCATGCTTATTGATGATATAGCAAAGGACCGGATGAAATACCGGCGAGAGAACGGCAGGGAAGTGGAATATAACCTCCTGACCAGTCTCTATTCTGACCTGATGCTTGAACAGAAGGAGAACGGTGAAGAGAAACTTTCGGATGAGAAGGTTCTTAATGTCCTTAATCGTTATAAAAAGAATATCGAAGAGAATCTCAAGCTGCTCAGTGATGGATTCAGTCAGACGGAGATGAAGAAGGAACTGGATTGTATTCTGGGGTATCTCCCCCGTCAGCTTACCACGGAAGAACTTACCGGAATCATACAGGCAGCCCGGGACGAGGGGATGAATTCAATAGGACAGGTAATGGGTATGCTGAAGGAACAGTATAATGGACAGTACAATCCGAAAGAGGCTTCGATTATAGCGAAGGAGCTTCTCGATTAATGGATAAATAAAAAGGGCGGGGTGTTAACCCCGCCCGGTATAATACCAAGTCAGCAACGTCCTACTCTCCCACAAAGTTACCCTTGCAGTACCATCGGCGATAAGAAGCTTAACTTCTGTGTTCGGAATGGGAACAGGTGTTTCCTTCTCTCTATAATCACTGACAGGAACCATTAAGACCGGAGCGTAAATTCTGTCAAGAAAAATGATGCGGACCTGTTTTTTTTATTTAAAATCAGTTATTCTTTCTAAGATCATTTACGTGTAAACTGATCCTGCCCTCTACGGCGGTGAGAATAGTAGAGTTTTTATGGTCAATAATGGTAAGGAATAAATACTGATTTAAAACTATCCGGAGTATGTCTGTTCCGGGTGATTTTGACAGGTCTGTAAGCGGATTTTAATCTCTTGAAAAAGGAATTGACTGGGATAGAAAAATCATACCAAAAGATACCATGCGGAAGATTCTGGTCATATCCGAATCGGTACGGGACAGGTTCCCGGTACCGGATAGTGTGGAAATTCCGGTTGTGTACGCGAGCAATACACCGGAGCAGCTGGTCAGGGA
Organism: uncultured Leptospirales bacterium; assembly: GCA_964645775.1. GTDB lineage: Bacteria > Spirochaetota > UBA4802 > UBA4802 > UBA5550 > CAZYBU01. Next base: position 94,259 of record CAZYBU010000005.1, read on the forward strand.
AATGGATGCCACGGACCCGAAGCCTCTTTTCACTATCATTGTCATACCTTTCCATGAATATGAAACCATAGATCGTCAGCTGAATATCATAACCTATTCAGATATCTATTATCAGCTTGTGATCTTTGGGGATGACCTGGAGATGGAAAACCAGGCCCTCCACCGGCTTTATCATGTCTCAGAATTCCGGAACTCTCCGATGAGCGAGAAAGAAGTCCTCTTCGTGATACGCAAGTCCTTCGCCGTTCTGGATGAGTACCATGAAAACGAGACTCTGAAGATGCGGTTTATGACCCGTCTCATGGACACCCATCAGGATCAGGAAGACCTGATAGATATAGGTAAGGCCCTTTCCATAGAGAAGGATTTTGATAAACTGCTCCGCCTGATCCTCTTTCAGAGTAAGAAAATAACGGGGGCCGACGCCGGAAGCATCTATCTGGTGGAGGAAGACGAAAACGGAAATTTGAGACTCCGGTTTAAGTATTCCAATACCTTTTCCCGGGACATCCCTCTCGAAGAATTTGTCATGGAGATAAACAAGAAATCCGTGGCAGGATACGTCGCCGCGACAGGTGAGGTTCTCAATATTCCGGACGCTTACCAGATATCCCCCATGGCTCCCTATTCCTTTAATACCTATGTGGATAAGAGATACAATTACCGGAGCCAGTCGATGCTGGTGGTCCCCATGCGTAACCACGAGGATGAGATAATAGGAGTTATTCAGCTTATCAACAGCAAAGAGGACCTTAGCGGAAAGAAGGTAAACGAGCCGGGAAACGAAGCCTACAGTCTTCGCCTTGAAACGCCGGAGGATTTTGAGCAGTTTGTCGTAACTTTTGATAAAAAATATGACAGTCTGCTGGAAGCGATCGCGAGCCAGGCGGCTATAGCCCTTGAGAATAATCGTCTCCTCAAGCAGATAGAAAACCAGTTCCAGGAATTCGTCAAGGCCTCCGTAACGGCTATAGAATCGAGGGACCCGGCCACATCGGGACATTCCTTCCGCGTGGCGGAGATCTGCCTGGCCCTTGCCCGGGCCGTGAATGATGTAGATAAGGGGTACCTGGCCCCTTACTCTTTTTCCGAAAGCGAGCTGAAGGAGCTGGAATTCGCCGCCCTGCTTCACGATTTTGGAAAAGTCTATGTGGACCCGAATATATTCAAGAAGGCGAAGAAACTCTTTCCCGGCGATTTCAGGAACCTTCAGCTCAGACTCGATTATCTTTACCGCTATGTGGAATTGCTTTACTCCAGAAAGGAAGGGGAGCTCAGGGTCCGCTTCCGGGGAGATGAACTGGACCTCTTCATGGAAGAATTAACGAAGGAGCGGGAAGAGAGGCTCGCGAGGATCCGTGACATTAAGGAACGGGTGGAGCAGTTGAATGAACCTGCACTTACCAAAGAGGATCCTGAGGAGATACTTGCCGATATCATGGCCGATGTAGAGTCCCTGCATTGCATGGATCTGGACAATAAGCAGTTAAGCGTCTTTTCGGAAAACGACCGGCTTAACCTGGTAATCCCCCGGGGTAGTCTGAACCCTGTGGAACGGGAGGAGATCGAAAGCCACGTTGTGCATACCTATAATTTCGTGAGCAAGATACCCTGGCCTCCGGAATATGCTCATATACCGGAAATAGCCCTTCGCCACCATGAAAAGCTAGACGGTACCGGTTACCCTGACCGTCTCAAGGGAAGGGAAAGCACATCCCTCCAGTCCCGGATCATGGCCCTGGCCGATGTCTATGACGCCCTGGCCGCCAAGGACCGTCCCTACAAGAAGGCCGTTCCTCTCGACAGAGTCCTTTCCATCCTGGAGGAAGAGGCGGAGAGAGAGAAACTCGATCCTGACCTGGTTCGCCTCTTTATCGACAGGAAAATTTACGAACATATCGACATGACAAAAGGAGTTATTGAAGAGGTGGCCCCCGGTCAGACCGGCTGAAGCGTTCTCCGAAGGAAAGCGCTTGTTCCCTTATCCATCTCTGTTATAGCTGAAACCCTGTCGCACTTTACCCTGAAAAGAAAATATACTGGTATCGCACCCTTAACACAGGTTGACCAATCCGTGTCATATAGGGTCTCAAAGTTACCCTGACCCTTGGCCAGTACACAGTCCGCTTCCCCCAGGGCCTGAATCAGCTCTTCGGATGAACGGGTAAAGTCGATTCCCGGAGTATTATCCCCCGTGGAAATGAGCCGGGCGACCTCCTCCATGCCGGCGGACCGAGCGTCTTCTGTAAGAGCGTCATTTATGATCGGGCCTCCCCGAACGGCGCAGGTTACCCGGCCCGGGGGAAGCTGTTCCACGAGAAGTCGGTCGAAGATGATCTCTCCCGCGTTGTCCGCCAGGAGAAGGATGTTCTCAGCCTCCTCCATGTCATTTTTGAACCGTGAAAGGATCTCGTTGTCAAGGGTCAGGTCGAGCGCCTCCCGGAGTGATTCTTCGATGTCTTCCTTCCGGGAGGAGCCGGGAGCCCCCATATCTATCAGGTTGCCGCTTGCGCTTATGGCCAGGGCAAGGGCGAGAGGGTCGTTCGACCCGTTAATGGCTTTCCGAAGGTAGGGGGTAAGTTCCAGGGCAATCTCATTACTCATCTTTTTGGCTTCCAGGTAGGGGTCTTCTATTGAAAGAAGTCTGGCCAGTTCCCGGTGAAGCTCACGTCCGATAAAGGGGGTGGGGCGATCCAGGTCCAGGTTTCCCAGGAAGCGGAAAAGATGACCGGCCAGTTCCATGCTCCTTTCGGCCGAAAGGGAGTGCATCCGGAAGAGATCCTCCGCCTGCCGCATAAGGCAACTGTAGCATCCTGTGTCGCAGTTCATGAATGGTAACCTCTCAAGTTGTTTGACAAACCGTCTGTAGTAATAAAGATGGCAGTATATCATACTTACGAACCTGAAAAGGTCGTCAAGAGGTTTACCATGGCAGAAGAACGAATATCCTACCGGGATGGAAAGATTAAGACGCCGGACCATCCGGTTATCCTGTTTATAGAAGGTGACGGGATCGGGCCTGATATATGGAGAGCTACCCGGACCGTTCTTGATCGGGCTGTTTCCAGGGCCTACGGGGATAAACGGTCTATCGAGTGGAAGGAGATCCTGGCCGGCCAGAAGGCTTACGATCAGAAGGGGCAATGGCTTCCGGAGGAGACTCTTGAGTCTATCAGGGATTATAGTGTGGCCATCAAGGGGCCCCTGACCACCCCCGTGGGAGGAGGCATTCGAAGCATCAACGTGGCCCTGAGGCAGATGCTGCGTCTCTATGCCTGTATCCGGCCTGTCCGCTATATCACGGGAGTACCCAGCCCTGTACGGCAGCCGGAGAACGTGGACATGGTTATCTTCCGCGAGAATATGGAGGATGTCTATGCCGGATACGAGTGGAAAGAGGGCTCGGACGAGGCGTCAAGACTTATCAACTTTCTTAACAGCGAGATGAAGACCGACCTTACTCCGGATACCGGAATCGGAATAAAACCGATCAGCATCAGCAATACTAAGAACCTGGTCCGTCAGGCTGTATCCTACGCCATAACCAATAATCGTAAAAGCGTAACCCTTGTGCATAAGGGAAATATAATGAAGTTCACGGAAGGGGCCTTCAAGGAGTGGGGCTACGAAATCGCCCGGGAGGAATTCGGTGACGCCACCATTACGGAACAGCAGCTTTGGGATGAATTTGCCGGAACGGTCCCTGCCGGGAAGATCGTCATCAGGGACAGGATCGCTGACGCCATGTTTCAGCAGGTACTCCTCAGGCCGGTGGAATATGACGTTATAGCCACGCCCAACCTGAACGGAGACTATCTCTCTGACGCTCTGGCCGCACAGGTGGGTGGCCTGGGAATGGCCCCGGGAGCGAATATTGGCGACAATGAGGCCGTTTTTGAGGCAACCCACGGAACGGCCCCGAAGTACGCCGACCAGGACAAGGTTAATCCCGGTTCCCTGGTCCTTTCAGGAGAGATGATGCTCCGCTTTCTGGGCTGGGACGAGGCTGCCGACGGTGTGATCCAGGGCCTGGAGCGAACCATAGCGCAGAAACGGGTCACCTACGACCTGGAACGTCAGATGGAGGGAGCGGAGCTTTTGAAATGTTCTGAATTCGGAGAGGCGGTGGCGGATAATATTTGACCCGGTACAGCCGGGTTTATAACAGGGATTCCCTGACGCCACCGGTAAACATACATGAAACGTTATACCATCCTTCTTCTCGTTCCCATTCTTCTCTTCATGAGCGGGTGCAGGGAAACCACGGCGAAGATTCTTTACCGTACCCTGGAATGGCGGATCAACAGTGAGATAGATGATTATTTCGATCTTACTAACGAAGAAGAGGCGAAGCTTAAGAAAACGGTCCGAGGTCATCTGAACTGGTATCGTGTTTACGGGCTGGATGACCTTATTACTCTTCTCCGCATGACAAGGAAGTATCTGCAGGAAGGAGGGATCACTCCGGGCGAGTTCCGTGAAGTAATCGTATTCATGGAACGGCACAGGGACCGGGTTCAGTCCAGGATTATTCCCGATGTCGTCGATTTTCTCCGCAATCTCAGGGATGAACAGATTGCCCATCTCCGAAAAACGCTGGAAAAGGACGAAAAGGAAATCATCGAAGAGATGAAGCGTTCCAGGGAAGAGAAGATGGAGGAATGGAAGGACTCCATGATGAAGGGACTGAAATTTGTGCTGGGTGATGTCACGGAAGAACAGAAAAGGATCCTTACGGATACGTACCGCCGGATGCCGGATACCGGCCGTGAATACCTGGCCCACCGGAAAAAGATGAATCGACGCTTCATCGAACTTCTGGAGGAGAGAAAAAACCTTGAAGAAAAAACCTTCAGAAAAAGGCTCCTTGCTCTTGTTGAAAGCTATGAGAAGGACCGTTCAGCGGAATACCGGGCGAAAGAGCGGAAAGCCAGAAAGCTGGTTCTCCAGGGCATGAAACGTTTTGATGAATCACTGACCCCCGTCCAGAGAGAACATGGCGTGGAACGTATCGATCTAATCATAGAGATGGTCCGGGCTTTGAGGGAGGGGGAGTAGGATTTAGGTATCAGGTGGTGCAATCGATACATAACCCATCACTCATTACTCATCACTTAATAAAAAAATAAAAACAATCTCCCCTGAACCGTAAACCGCTCGTATAAATCCCTCAAACCAGGTCCCGGATGAATCGACAAGCCAGAAATAGAGTGCCGCAAGACCAAGGACAAGACACCATGAGGCGTGAATATCCAGGAGATAGAGATGAATAACCCTGTTCTTTTCCCTTCCATACCAGAGGCCCGCGAGGTGCCAGGATAAAAGCCCGGCCAGTGTAATTCCGAGAAGGAGGGCGGGCAGTTTTCCCCACATAAGGGACACCTGTACCATGAGTAGACTTATCTCAGCGTAAAGGATAGACGCGAAGATGGCGGCCGGTTTAACGAAGGAACGGTACCCGGCCAGGTTCCTTAAAATCTCCATGGATCAATGGTGCCTGGTGTGGCCGGGAATGTCAAGAGAAGGAAAGTCAAATACCTTGACGAAAGGTATAAAACGGAGCAGGATATCTTCATGGATAGGAACGAACAGATTGAGGTTCTTGTTCCCACCGAGTTTGAAGGGGAACGTGTCGATCGTTTTCTTGCTTCTTCTCTCGAGCTTGACATGTCACGGAACTATATCCAGAAACTGATTGGTGAAGGACTCCTGAAGGTCAACGATGGGACCGTTAAATCCAGTTACAGATGCAGGGAAGACGACAGGGTAACCCTGTTCATTCCGGCCCCGGAAGAGTTGAAGCTGATACCCTGGGAGGCAGACCTCGATTTTCTGTACCGGGATGATCATGTGGCCGTGATAAACAAGCCTGCCGGGATGCTCGTTCATCCTGGGGCCGGTAACCGGGAGAGGACCCTGGTAAACGCACTCGTTCATCATTTCGATTCACTGCCGATTATAGGCGGAGAGTATCGTCCGGGTATTGTTCATCGCCTGGACAGGGACACGGCCGGAGTCATGGTTATTGCCCTGACGGAGAAAGCGCACAGGTCTCTTTCCCGGGACTTCGCGGAACGCAACATTGAGAAACGGTATCTGGCTCTGGTTACGGGCCGAAGGAACCGACCGGAAGGAATGATCGAACTCCCCCTGGGGCGCCATCCGAAATATGGACACAAGATGACGGTACGGGATGACGGGCGTGAGGCCAGGACCGGGTTCCGTGTGGTCCTGTCCTGGGAGGGGAGAGGGGAGGTTTTTACCGCGCTTGAAGTTAACCTTCACACCGGCAGGACACACCAGATACGGGTCCATCTTTCCGCCACCGGCACTCCCGTTGTGGCGGACCCCATCTACTCAAAAAAATGGAAAAAGTACAGGGAGGATCGTCTCATGCTACAGTCGATGAGGATAGCCTTCATGCATCCGGTTGAAAAAAAAAGGATGACTTTTTCCGTTCCCCCTGCGGATCATATCAGGAGATTTCTTGTACGATGGGAGGGGCCGCCTCCTGAGGATTTCCTCGATTCTCTGAAAAATGACTCATGACCCGGCAATGAGCCCCGACTATGTAATAGATATATCTGCCTTCAATAAGGGGAGGGAATGAAACGATGAACCTGGGAACTCTCAGGGCCAAAATTCATGAGATCATCTTTGAGAGTGAAACGCCTATCGGGCGCCTCTTTGATATTGTTCTTATTGTAGTTATCCTGGCAAGTGTTATTACCGTCCTCCTGGAGAGTGTGGCCTCCATACGGAGTCTCCATGGAGATATTCTTCTAACCATCGAATGGGTCTTCACCATTCTCTTTACCGTGGAATATATCCTGCGTTTATTCTCCGTGCGCAGGCCCCTGTCCTACGCCTTCAGTTTCTTCGGTATCGTGGATCTGCTCTCCATCCTGCCGACCTATCTGGATTTATTTATGGGAGACATGCACTACTTCATGGTTATCCGTACCCTGAGGATGCTTCGGATCTTCCGTATACTGAAACTGGTGAAATTCGTCTCCAGCGGTAACGTGATCCTGACCGCCCTGAGGAACAGCAGGTACAAGATCATTATTTTCCTCTTCGCCATTATGAATCTGGTTGTGATCCTCGGCGCTCTTATGTATCTGATTGAGGGGGAAGAGAACGGTTTTACCAGCATTCCGAGGAGTATCTACTGGGCGGTGGTGACCCTCACCACGGTAGGATACGGTGACATAGCCCCGAAAACGATTTTTGGTCAGTTTGTGGCCACCCTGATCATGATTATGGGATACGGAATTATCGCCGTGCCGACAGGCATCGTGACAGCTGAATTTACCCGGAACCAGGGAACGGAAAGGATATATCAGGAGGCCTGTCCTGCCTGCGGTCGTGTCGGTCATGAATGGGGCGCGAAATTCTGCATGCATTGCGGTTCTCCTCTTCACCCGGAGGGTTACTGACCGGCGGGACCGATAACTATCGGTCTTATGGCAGGAAAACTGTTTTATGAACCGATAACTATCGGTCAGTATCGACTTTCGGGGCGACTATACCGATAACTATCGATATACTGTCCGGTTTACCAGGCGATTCCGGTCAATGTTCGTACTTTATCCAGGGTTTCGAGGGCCACGAGGCGAGTTTTTTCAGCCCCATTCTTTAAGATATCCCGTACTGAACCCGGGTCCGAGGCCAGTTCCTTTCGTTTCTCCCTGTAGGGCCGGAAATATTCCCATACCAGCTCAAAGAGTTCCTTCTTGGCCTCTCCGTAGCCCATTCCTCCCGCCAGATAACGATCCCTCATGTTTTCGATACCTTTTGGATCGGCGAAAAGCCGGTAAAGGGCGAAAACGGAACATGTTTCCGGGTCCTTGGGATCTTCCACGGGTGTGGAATCAGTTACAATTTTCATGATCTTCTTTTTCAGGGGCTTTTCATCTTCGAAGATATTGATAGTGTTTCCGTAGCTCTTTGACATCTTATGACCGTCTATGCCGGGTATGACGGCCACGGTTTCTGATATACGGGGTTCGGGAAGGGTAAAGACTTCCCCATAGGTATTGTTGAAACGTTCGGCTATATCCCGGGTGATCTCGATATGCTGTTTCTGGTCCCTGCCAACAGGAATGATCTCCGCGTTGTAAAGAAGTATATCAGACGCCATGAGGATCGGGTAAATGTAAAGACCACTGTTGGGAACAATTCCACGCGCTACCTTGTCCTTGTAACTGTGGCTCCTTTCGAGAAGACCGAGAGACGTATGACAGGAGAGAATCCAGGTCAGCTCAGCGACTTCATTCACATCGGACTGAACCCAGAAATGGCACTTGTCCGGATCAAGGCCGAGGGCCAGAAAATCGATAGCTGCCTCGACGGTGTTGCTTCGAAGTTCTTCTCCGTCATGGAGAGTGGTCATGGCATGGTAGTTTACCAGGAAAACGAAAAGATCATGCTCCTCCTGGTATTCGATCATTGGCTTCATCATGGCGAAATAATTGCCTATATGGAGGGTTCCGGAAGGTTGGATTCCTGAAAGAATGCGAGACATGATAACTCCTGAAATGGTTAAGTTTTTCCCAAGATGTCTGTGTATCTGTAAAAGGCAGGGCCGTACGTCAATTGAAAAACAACGCATTATGCTCCAGTTCATTATATTATCTTTATAACGGTTCGGTATCAAAAAAGGAGTAATTATACTTGCTTCAGGGGCATAACTCTGAAAGATAATATCCGTATTCCAGGAGAGAACCATGAGGCATCGCGGTCGAACTATCGGTATCCTTCTCTTTTCCGCTGTAATCGTGCTTGCCGGCGATGTGTCTCTTGCGGACCTGCCTGTGGACCTGACAGCATCTCCCGCGTACATTACATCAGGTTTTGACCGGACGAAGATTTCGTCCATACCTGAGGATTTTTCCCGCTGGCACAGGATCAATGGTGTAACTAACAGCGAACGTAACCTGCGCATTTCTGAATTGGAACTTCCGGGAACGCCTCAAAGACATTTCCTGAGCTTAAAGGATTATCCCCCGCGTGAGTATACCATACTTATCCCTTTTCATCTGACGGAAAAGGAGATAGATTCCCGGCCCATGGGGCTCTTTCTGGTGAGTATAGGGATTAACTGGGAGATATTTATAAATGGTCACAGGATCGCCGCGGAGGTTCACCGGGGAGCGGAGGGCGCGATAAAGATTCCACGGGCCGTGGAAAATAGAATGTTTCATATTGATCCAGATTACCTTAAGCCGGGTCAGAACATTCTTGCCTTTCGAATCATTGGAACACCTGTCATGAAACATACCGGCTTCCTGTTGAAGGGGCCCTACCTGATTGGTGACTGCCGCGAACTTCAGGAAATGATGAACCCGGTACTCTCCATGATGCTTATAGGAATCTATCTCTTCATCGGTATATACCATCTCTTTCTTTTTATTATCCGCAGAAGTGAAGACCACAACCTCTACTTCGGTTTATTTGCCGTAGCTGTCTTCTGCTACATGGTGATTCGAACAGAATATATTTATGATCTGATAATGAATACCGAGCTGATCCTTCGGCTGGAGTTTTCCGTACTCTACACCATACCTCCTTTTTTCACTTTATTCCTGGAGCGGATTTTAATCAAAAGGATTTCACGAGTTACGATTGGCTGGTCATTGTTCAGTCTTTTACTTATAGTATTGACGGTCTGGCCGCCGGCTTCATTCATCCAGGATATACTTCTAATCTGGCAGGTAACGGTTTTTATACCTCTCGCATATTATATCGGGTATGTTCTGTTTTTTACCTTTATTGTCAGGGTCAAAGAGACAAGGCGGAAAATGATCAAGAATGAGATATCCTCCTCCCTTCTTCGTGCTATCGGTTCCACCATTTACAGGACGACCCCGGGGAACCTGACCATCGGTGTAACCGTAGCCGTGATCGGACTGGTGTTCGATATTCTGGATTCGATGTTCTTTGCGACCGGGGTGGTGTTGAGCCAGTACAGTTTCTTTATACTTGTTATCAGTATTATGCTTATCCTGGCAAACAGGTTCCAGTATATACACAGAAGGGTAGAAGTGTTGAATCGTGATCTTGAAAACCGCGTGGAAGAACTGAACCTCGCCTACATGAAGATACGATTATCAGAAGAGCGATACCGTATGCTTGTCGAGGGGTCGGATGACATTATCCTCTCCATGGACCGGAACGGTATTCTTCAGGCGGCCAACCATGCCCTGAAAAAACACCTGGGAATGGACCCCGATTCCATAGAGGGCACCTCCTTTCTGGACCTTTTACAGGAGTCGACCGATGATCGTTTTTCTGCCCGGGTCTTTCGTGAGAAAATGGAACAGCTGGATGTAAGTGACAGACCGGTCACGTTCCGTGCCCGTTTCCAGACCCATATCGGAGCCGAAGCAAAGGAGATGCAGGTTCGCCTGGAGAAAGTAGGCAAAGAGGGGGGAGTTGAAGTCCTGGGCAAGGCGTCTCAGGTGACGGACGATATTCTGACCGGTTATTTCGTTTCAGAGAGGTTGAAGTATCGAATCGCGAATTACCTTATGATGGCAGAGGATATCAGCCACAGGATAACCCGGAACCTGAAGCGTTATATGACCCGGAACAAAATTATGCTTATACGCCTTGCCCTCAGGGAGATCATCATAAATGCCATAGAACATGGTAACCTGGGTATCACTTACGAGGAGAAGACTGAGGCTCAGGAAGAAGACCGCTATCTGGAGCTGGTAGCGGAAAGACAGCTCGATCCCGCGAGAAATGAAAAACGGGTTGAGATTGAGTACACAATCAAGCCGGACATCATTCAGTACAGAATAACAGACGAGGGTAAGGGGTTCGACTACGGAAAATATGTAGCCGGAGATACGAAGGAGGCGGATACCGGGTATCATCAGCATGGGCGGGGGATTGCCATGGCCCTTAATGTTTTCGATACCATTCAGTATAATAATAAAGGTAACCAGGTCCTCCTGATAAAAGATATTTCATCCTGAAAAATACTTCCTGAAGTCGCGGTTTCTGCTGGAATAATGGAGGCTGCAATTTTATGACTTGCCATCCTGTTAAATTTTTTATACACTTGTTCCATCAAACTGATGTATCTGGGAGGATGGTATATGAAGAAGAATCTTGGAGCCGAAGACAGGGTATTGAGGGTCCTGGTCGGTGTCGCATTTCTTGTAAACATAATCGTGATAACGCCCGGACTCGTGGGGACCATTGTCCTGGCGGTTCTCGGTATCGCCCTGACAGTTACGGGGATTCTCGGTTTTTGTTCCCTTTATATCCCCTTTAAGATCGATACACGAAGTTTTTTCGAAAAACAGGAAGACAGCGCAGGGAAAGCCTGATCCAGGTCGTCCCTGCATGTTATGTCATTGAGCATTATCTGAAGATCGGGAAGGTGGCCCCTCCTTCGGGAAAGACGGCCACCTTCGCATTTTCAGGGAGTTTCTTCGCCACGAAATCAACAACTTCCTGCGGGGTAAAGTACCGTTTGAAGAACCCAAGGGACGCAACCGCCTCATCTGAAAGTGAGGGAACATAGAAATGGAGATCGTGTTCCCTGATCAACTGCATGGAGTAATAATTCAGGAATTTCTGCTCCACATCCAGCCCAGGCCTCACCTTTTCAAGAAAACCGAGTACCCTTGCAGGTCCCAGTAAACGGAGTATGGTTTTTACCAGCCAGAGGGGTTTCCCTTTCTCCTGCATCGGTATGTCATCCAGTCCCCGGTCAGCCTTGAGGAGGGCGATAATTTTGCCGCCCGATTTCACGGCGGGGAGGGTGTTCCCGACGCATTTCATCCCCTGTTTGAAATTAATATCCATGGGACTGGAATTCGTTATGACCGCGTCCACGGGTCCGTCCAGTATGGCCCCGGCCATCTTCCTGTTCAGTTCCACTGCTTCGCGGTGACAGATAACGGGGTCTCCGGCGAAGGAAGCGGTGATCTTTTTCTCTTTGTCCAGAACCACGTTAACGCAGAAGATTTTCGCCCTGATCATCTTCGATATCTCCTCCAGATCTACCCTGAAGGAATTTTCGGACGGGTCGAGTCCAACCCGGTTATACATATAAGGCGGCTCGGCAAGCATTCCGTGATGGGCGCCGATGGTCCCCGAGGAAGCGACTCCGGGAAGGATGTTCTTCAGCCCTCCTCCGAATCCCGCCCAGAGATGGGGCTCCACCATGCCGATGAGTATAATCAGGTCCGCCTTTGCAATATTGCTGTTCAGGTAGACAGGCGTTCCCCGAGTCGTCGTTCCGAAAAATTCGTTCGTCTTCTCGTTAAAGGCGTCATGGTTTTCCCAATGGACCTTTTTCAGATTTTTCTCCCCGATTTTTTCAGCCATTTCCCTTTCAGTCATGGGAGTATGGATCCCCAGGGCCGGGACCACGGTAATCTTTTTTTGGTCCGCTCCGCCATCATTGAGTTCTTTCAGTATGTGATGAAAGAAGAGATGGGCCGGTGTGGGACGCGTGTTGTCATCCACGATGATAAGAATATTTTTCCGTCCCAGCTTCATCTTCGAGAGAGGCTTCGCCCCCGAAGGTTTCTCCAGGGATGCCTTAACAAGCCCGGCTTCTGAACGGCCCGGCGCGGATGGGGCCCCCTCCGGTTCCGGGAAACGGACGTCCCAGGTATCCGGCAGCTTCATTTCAACGATTTCACCGCCCCAGGGAAGGGATATCTTCATGGCTGACCTCCTGATTCTGAAATGGTAGTATATACCGGGTAAGGCGGTTGTGCAACGAAAAAATGATTCTCATGATAACAGTATCTGGAAGGGATTTCAGGGATGTGAGAGAGAAGGGAAGATCCGGCCCCGACGGCGGGGCCGGGAATAGTCGCCGGCTAATTTTCTCCGTACCCCAGGCTTTTCAGGACCAGATGGCTGAACTCCTCGATATCCCAGAGGTCGTCATCATGAGTGACTCCGAGGCGTACTATGACCAGTTTCTGGTCCGGGAAGATCAAAACATTCTGTCCATTGTGTCCGCTCATTAGGTACATGTTCTCGGGAAGCTTCGGATAGTCCCTGTCGGAACGATTTTCCGGATCACGGAAGTTAAGCCATGTCTGGGCTCCGTACTGGTCAAGTTTTGCCGCAGGGGCGGGTGTGGTCATATACTCTATCCATTTCCCGGGAAGTATTTGTTTTCCTTCAACAAAGCCACCTTCAAGCATGAAGAGACCCGTCCTTGCCCAGTCCAGGGCTGTGGCATAGGCGTAGCTTGATCCGACATAGGTCCCGGCGGCGTCAGGTTCCAGGAGCATGGATGAGAGATGAAGGGGACGGAAAAACTCTTCTACAATATAGTTCCGCACATCCGGCAGTTTTCCTCCCAGGGACTCCCTTATCTTGTAGAAAATCATATTTGTTGTTCCGCTGGAGTAATGGAAATGGGTGCCCGGCTGATGAACCAGGGGTTTGTCTGCTGCGTATTTCGGTATATCGGCCCGCTCATAGAACATGGTGGTGGCGTCACAGAAGGCTGTGTAACATTCTTCGAACTCGAGACCGCTCGACATGTGCATCATATGGTCCAGGGTTATCGACTGTCGTGGGTCCTCTTTGCCCCATGTGGGGTATGCCATGGGGGTATCAAGGGAAAGCTTCCCGTCCCGGACCAGGAGACCCGTTATCATGCCGGTAAGGGTTTTGGCCATGGACCACCCCAGCAGGGGAGTAGAGCGCCTGATATTGGGGGCGTATCGTTCCGCTATGATTTTACCTTTATAGACGACCACCACGGCCTGCGTACGGACCTTTTTATCTTTATAGGGCTCGGAGAAGGCTAAGTCCAGGGCGGAGTCCAGTTTGTTCCGGTCCAGATTGTCCGGTGTCCTTATCTCTACTCGGTCACCGTGGGGCCAGACTATATCCGGACGTTTCTCCACCTTTAGAAGCGGCCCCGTTACCTGGTCGATAAGTTCTTTCCGGTTCAAACCGGCCGTATAGGTGCAGCCGTATCCTTCCCGATAGATGGCCGTTTTCTTCTGGAAGAAGCCGAAACCGACGGAGGTGACTTCTTTTTTCTCATAATCAATAGAATGGGAAACAACCGCGAAAAGGGGGTGGATCGGGTCGATCTCTTCCTTTATAATGTAATCCGGGTCCCGTCCGGCAAGAAAGACCTGAGAACAGATATAACGTGATGAGTATCCCGTTCCTATGGGAAGGGCATTGTAAATATAGTAGACGCCCCCGGTCAGGATAATGAGAAACAGTACCAGAAAGGCAATAGCGGTAATCTTTATCGGCTTTTTCATGGCTTCCCCCTTACTAATGGGGAGAAGTGTATCCTGCCCCGGCCCTCATTACAATTATATTTCGAAATTTGTTGAAAAAAGGGAAGGGGACCTTCAGAGCATCGATACGGTTATCGCCTTCTGGCACTTTGAACTTGCCGCCCGTGAGTCGGGCCTTTCTGGACAATGGAAAGGCCTGGAGGGTCATCCACCCCTGGAATAGATCACCACCTGGATGGAGATAGGATAAATAAAAGGGGGAAACCCTGCGCGATTCCCCCTTTTATTCTATGAGAAAGCTGCTATAGTTATCGCTTCAGGTTGAGAAGTTCCTGCAGCATCTGGTCACTGGTGGTGATGGTGCGGGAGTTGGCCTGGAATCCTCTCTGGGTGACGATCATGTCCGTGAACTGTTCCGAGAGATCAACGTTCGACATCTCCAGGGCCCCGGCTACGATCTTACCTCTTCCGGCCTGGTTCGCGGGGCCGATGTTCGGCGCGCCGGAATTGTTGGAGACCTCGAAGATGTTTTCCCCGCTGGCTGTCAGACCCTGAGGATTTGTAAAGACCGCCATGCCCACCTGTCCGATGGCCTGTTTTGTGCCGTTGGAATAGATACCGGTAATAAGCCCGGTGTCATCGATATTGAAGGACTCCATATATCCCATTCCGAACCCATCCTGCTCCACGGCCTTGGTGGTCGATTTCGACGAGAACTGGGTGATTCCTTCGATGAGACCGGCGGTCCCCAGATTAAGCCTGACGTCGCGGACTGTGGGGTCACCTTCAATACGGTACTGGGCATTCGCGAAAAGCACCCCCTGGTTGACCTGGTCCGGCGTGTTCTCGTCGCCCGCGCTTATGAGCCTTCCGTCCGGGGAGAACCTGAGGTTTATCCTGGAGGTGGGGTTGGCCTGATTCTCCTGGTTCCCGCCGGCGGGGATATCCAGGGTCATCGGGCCATTGGTGCCCGCGATGGCGGCCGAAGCGGTCCACTGGTTCTGGCCGGTTTTCCAGAAGGTCATGTTAAGCCTGTGAGTGTCCCCTTTCTGATCGTAAAGATCGATGGTCGTGGTAACGCCGGCCGACGAACGCATGGCGGCCGTGGCGTTGGGAGGGACAACCGGGCTCCTTGAGTCCAGGTTGCATTTGTAACGAATGTTCTGGGTCTCCCGGGCTTCGATCTTACTGTAGATGGGAATGACGATGTCTTCCGTGGCGCCGCTTGGATTGACCACCATCTCTCCCTGGGCGTTACGGTTGGCGGCCCAGCCCTGGACCTTGAGACCGTTGGCCGGGTTCACAAGGTTGCCGTCCCTGTCCACGTTGAAGGTGCCTGAGCGGGTATAGAACTGTTTGTCTCCGTCCCGCACCATGAAGAAACCGTCTCCGGAAATGGCCAGGTCGGTCTGGTTTCCCGTGGTCTGGAGGCTGCCCTGGGTGAAGATCTTGTCAATGGACGCGATGGTCATACCGAGTCCCACCTGTTTGGGATTTACGCCACCTACGTTCTCCTGCGGTTTGGCCGCTCCGGCAATGGTCTGGGAAAGCATGTCCTGGAACGTGACCCGACTTGCCTTGAAGCCGTAGGTGTTAACGTTAGATATGTTGTTACCTATTACATCCATCCGGGTCTGATGGTTCTTGAGACCTGATACACCGGAAAAAAGTGAACGCATCATAGTGGCTAAACTCCTGAATACCTAGTTTTGTATGGTTTTCGAGACGCTTTCCGTCTCTGTCCTGTTTTCTTTTACCGGTTCATGGACCGCGTGAATATCGCTCAGCGAAACATCGTCATTGCCTACCTGGAACCGCATCTGGTTATCGACGAACCGTATCGATGTTACGGTGCCGGATACCCTTCTCTGCTGGGCCGAAAGGTAAGCGTCCACCCTCTTTCCGAGAAGTGAGAATCCCTCCATGGAACGGCTGCTCTTGCTGAATTCCTGGAACTGCTCGTTAAGATTGGTCATCTGTTCAAGGGAAGAGAACTGGGCCATCTGTGCGATGAATTGCCTGTCTTCCATCGGACGGGTCGGGTCCTGATGCTTCAGCTCCGTGACCAGAAGCTTAAGGAATGAGTCCTTGCCCAGGGCCTGTTTTTCACCTGCCTGTTGTAGGCCGAGAGACTTGTTGACTCTGTTTGCCTCCTGGCGGGTCTGAAGCATCTCATGGGGGGAAAGTTTCAATTGTTCCATACTGTCTGTCTCCTATATTACCAGATTGATGGACCCGTCATGGTAGGCCTGGCTGTTCAGATCAAAGGTGTCTGAGGCTTCCATGACATTGTCCTGCGTAAGACCTTGAATGGCCTCCTCTCTATGTTCACGGGGGAACCGTTCGTGGTTTTCGTTAACATTGACTTCGAACTCACCGACCGTTACCCCTGATTCTTCCATTTGTTGACGTATCAGATCCAGGTTTTGCAGAAGGAGATCCCGCGCCTGTCCGGATTCCACCAGGAACCTTCCGTTTATGACGCCCTGCTCCAAACCGATACTCAGGTTTAACCTGCCCAGTTCCCTGGGATAGAGTCGCACGGAGAAATTCGCGTTCCGGTTGTCTCGAACGCTTACCCTGGCACGGTCAAGGAGCTGCTGCATCTGGTCACGGAAGCTCTCCCTGGCTCTTTCACTATTTATCCCGGCTGACTGTCTCCGCAGAGACTGTACCTGTTTCATGAATGAATCGCTGAAGCTCTGGCGGCTTTCGTCACCGTAGCTTTTCTCCCCACTCCCCTTCTCGGCCATCTCCCGGACCATGGTGCCGAGCTGTTCAAGTTCACGGAGGAGTGCGGAACCGGTGTTCTCGTTCCGTGCCTGGTT
The DNA here is from genome assembly GCA_964645775.1 of uncultured Leptospirales bacterium. Lineage (GTDB taxonomy): Bacteria > Spirochaetota > UBA4802 > UBA4802 > UBA5550 > CAZYBU01. The sequence goes on from CAZYBU010000005.1 coordinate 111,336, forward strand.
CTCTCCCCTTTCGCGGCCGGTCAGGCCGGTGTTCTGCCCTGCATCGGCCAGGCGGCTCCTCTCCTTCGATATTCGTACCGGGTCTTTTTCCCGGGCGGCCATCTCATCCAGCAGTTCGCGTATCCGGGAAGCAACCTTTCGAATATCTTCTGATCCGGCCTTTTTGCCTTTGGCTTCAAGGCGGGCAAGAAGGTCGTCTATTTCCGCGAGACTTTTCCGCATCTCCCGGCTCATACCGGCCGACTCAACGCCATCTTTCATTGAGCCATCGGACTGCCGGGAAAGTTCTTTCAGAAGCAGGGCCGCCTTCTCCATGAGGAGTGAGGTCTCATTGTCTGCCGGTCCATCTGTTCTTTTTGCCTCTCCCTGCTCCAGGTTTTTCTGAAGCTTTTGTATAAGATCGGAAAGGAAACGAAGAAGATCACCTCTCTCGATTTCATCGGATATTCTGTTTTTGTTCTTTTCTGAAAGGGACCCGGCTCTCCCGATTTCGGTCTGTTCAAGAACCGGATCATCAGAATTTTCCGCCAGGGCTTTTCGGGCGCCCTTTTCAATCAGGCTGATTTCTGATCCTTCTTTGTAAGGATCGGTTTCCCTGCCCTCTGGAAGAGCATGGTTTTCAGGTTCCCGAATCTGATCCCTGTTGTTTGTGTCACCGCCGGTCTCCCGGGACCGTTCATTTTCGAAACGGGCCTTCTCGTTCTCCGCGCGGTCTTCCCTCTTGCCGGCCTGGATGGCTGACTCCAGGGTGTCGTGGAACGAACGCTCAACCGGTCCTTCCCTCTTCACTACGGAAAGAGAGGGAGCCTCCGCTGATTTTGTTATAATTTCAGGAAACTGAAGCTTGATCATTTTGTCCTGCCGTCCCCTTTATATCACTATTAATTATCGAAAGGGTCGGGATTAATGGTAAGCGCTAAATGATCAGGAAGGGCGCGAGAGGGTCCAATAATGAGAAAAATTAATTTTGATGTGACATAATATAAGTACTTATGTCGCATTAGATCACCTTTTAAGACTTATTGCTCTCATCCCGTATTCTCCTTGACCTTCGGTATGGTATCTGGATCTTCTGAGTGGAGCAGGATGGGGTTTTGCGATGAGAAGAGACGCGATTCTGAAGAGAGTGGACATATTTTTCATCCTCTTCTTTCTCTATTTCTTCTGGGCGGCCTGGACGGTCGATATCTGGATGGGACTGGATATAGATCTTCTTTCGACGGGCTGGGAATACCACAGACTTGTCCATGAATACGGGAGAAACGTTGACCCGGCTTTCCTTGCAAATACCTGTTATTTCCGGTGGTCCGCCCTGGCCAGCGGTCTTCTCTGCGGTCCCCTTTATCCCTTTCTTATCTACGGACTTGTGCGCAGGCGGAGGTGGGTCATCCTGCCTGGTCGAATATGGGGTGTTCTCATGGCTCTGAACATGACGGTTATCTTTTTCCTTGAGTTTGCCTTTGAGCCCCATCCTCAACAGCTTGTTCTTTTTATGGCAACCACCGGTCCGTATCTTATTGTGCCCCTTCTTTTTCTCCTTAGGCTTCGACAGCCCCTTGAACCGGCAGGCACGAGATGAAGGTTAGTCACCCGGTATCCTGCATCGCTGAGAACATACGGAGTCTCTATAACGTGGGATCACTTTTCCGCACCTGCGACGGAGCCGGAGTGGAACGGCTCTATCTGTGCGGATACACCGGCTATCCTCCCAGAAAAGAGATATCGAAGACCGCCCTGGGAAGCGAAGAGAGCGTATCCTGGGAACGCCACGAAGATGCCCCGGCGCTGACCCGTTCCCTGAAAGGTAAAGGAGTAACACTGGTATGCCTCGAACACACGGAAAAAAGCCGTCCTTTCCGTGAAGTGGAATGTCCCTTTCCTCTGGCCTTTATCCTCGGTAACGAGGTGGATGGAGTGAGCCCGGTCCTGCAGAATGAAGCGGACATTCATGTTCACATACCTATGTATGGAATAAAGGAATCTCTGAACGTTTCGGTGGCGGCCGGAATAATTCTCTATCACTTCGTGGAAAGATACCGCTCCTTACTGTAATCGGGAACCTTTCTGAGATACGGTTACCCCTTCTGGCCGACCTGTTTTGCGGTTGACGTCTCTCCTTGCGTGAATAGATCATTCAGGCAGGTTTACCCGGAAAGGTGACAGGTTCGCGTATTTTAAGACAAGCTTTTACAGGGAGGCAGATTCTGGGTTTTACAAGAAAAGATTCCGTATTGAAGATTGCCGGCGGTCTTGTGGCTCTACTGGGGCTTTTTCTCCTTGTCCTGGGCGTGGCCATGTATATAGACCCGGAACCGGCCGACCGCCAGACCGCCGTGGCCATAGGGGTCCTCTCTCTCATTTTTCTGGTACCGGGAGGGTTGATGTACCGGGCCGGTAGAAGGGCGGCCCGGAGAGAACGTAACGTGGAAGAGATCGCCCAACTGGCCCGTACCTGGAGGCGTGTTGGCATTGATGAGCTTTCCGGAGAAACCGGTCTGACGAAACGGGAGGTCTATTCCCTCCTGGCCGAGGCTCAGGCCCGGGGGCTTGTTACAGGTCACCTGGACAGGGGAACCAGCGAGTTCTTTACAGAAGAATCGATGGACGAACAGCTTATGGTCAGGTTCTGCATGTTCTGCGGGGCGCCCCTTGATGGTTCCTATCTTAAGGGGGAGACCGTGGTCTGTCCTAACTGCGGAAGCGTGATCTCCTGATCATTCAGGCTTACCGGGCCACCTCGTTTATGAGCCTGCCCAGGGTATCGTCGTGGGTACGGATCGACTTCTGGTTCGCCTCGTAGCTTCTCTGGACCTCAATCATGTCGACCATCTCGCGCACGATGTTAACATTCGATTTTTCCAGAAAACCCTGTTTGACCTGAAGATTTTCAGGCGGGAGGGGAGGTCCCGATTCAGGGGTCTCCCTGTACATGGAATCACCCTCTTTTTTTATCTCCCGGACGTTCTCGAAATCGGTCAGTTTAAGGCGATCGATGACCATCGCCTCTTCCCATTCGTTATTGTACATGTTTATGGGATTGCGGGGATCCAGGTCTTTGGCGGTGTTGACGATGATTTCACCCCGCTTGTTGATCATGAAATTGTTATGCTGAATTTTGATGATGCCATTCTCGCCCATGACCGGATGGCCTGTATGGGTCATGAGGACGCCTTCTTCGTTGATGGTAAAGGATCCGTTCCGGGTGTACCTCTCCCCCCTTTCGGTCTGGAGGGTGAAGAACCCTTTTCCCTCCAGGGCCAGGTCAAGGTCGTTTCCCGTCGGTTTAAGGGCGCCCTGGTCGAACAGGGTGTATACCTCGTTAACCTCCACGCCGGTTCCCAGTTTTCCGACCAGGGGCATGGTATCGTAAGAACCGGCCGGGGTTATGCCCAGGCCCGATTCGTTTATTCTCCGAATGATCATATCGGGGAAGGCCTTGAAGATCGTCAGGTCCTTTTTGTATCCGGTTTTATCGACGTTGGCAAGGTTGTTGGAGATGCTGTCGAGTCTTGACTGCTGGGCAAGCATGCCGCTCGCGCTGTTGTAGATGCCGCGTAACATGGATACCTCCCGGTAATGGAAGCGGCGTTATGTCTCTCTTACGGTTTTCCGCCGCTTACCCTTTCAATATCGGCACCCGCGGCCTGTAACTTTCGGGATAATTTTTCGTATCCCCGGTCGGAGTGGTAGATTCGACGGATCTCCGTTGTTCCTTTTGCTGCAAGAGCGGCTACAACCAGGGCGGCCCCCGCCCGCAGGTCCGACATCATAACCGGCGCGGCTGAGAGCTCCGGGATACCCCGAATGATGGCGATGTTTCCCTCCACCATGATGTCAGCCCCCATCCTGCGAAGCTCGCCCACGTGGGTGTATCTGTTCTCGAAGATCGTCTCTATGATAACGCTTATTCCCGGAAGGGTGGTTGCCAGGGCCATGGCCGGAGCCTGCAGGTCTGTGGGAAAACCGGGATAGGGCAGGGTGCGGATCACCTCTCCGCCAAGCAGATTGTTCGGGCGTATGGTCACGCTCGATTCATCCACTTCAAGATGGAAGCCCATGCTTCGCAGGGCATCAAGGCAGGCAGTGATATGGTCAGGGATAAGGTTCTTCACCTTCAGGTCTCCCCTGGTTACAGCCCCGGCTAAAAGGTAGGTCCCGGCCTCTATCCTGTCCGGCATGACGCTGTACTCCGCCGGTTTCAGGCTCTCCACTCCGTGGATGATGATTCGCTCCGTGCCGAGACCCTCGATACGGGCGCCCATCGCCTCAAGAAAATTTCCCAGGTCGATAATGTCCGGCTCCATGGCACAGTTCTCGAGCTCCGTGGTCCCTTCGGCCAGGACGGCGGCCATCATGATATTTGCCGTGGCGCCCACGGATATCTTCCGCATGGTAAACCGGTTCCCTTTCAACCTCTCGGCCCGGGCCCTGATATATCCGTGCTCAAGAGTGATCTCCGCGCCCAGGGCCTCGAACCCGGAAAGATGAATGTCGACGGGTCTTTCGCCAATCGCGCAACCGCCCGGCTGGGAGACGTCCGCCTCACCGAGACGGGCCAGCAGAGGCCCCATGACATAAATGGAAGCCCTCATGGTCTTGACCAGGTCGTAGGGGACCTCGGCGTTGGATATTTCCTTCACGTCGATGACCAGCTCGTTCATTTCCCGGTCGAAACTGTAATCGGCCCCCAGACAGCGGATCACTTCCAGTATGGTATGAATGTCCTTAAGGTCGGGTACGTTATGCAGGATGGTCCGACCCGGGGCCAGCAGAGTAGCCACGATTATGGGAAGAGCCGCGTTCTTGGCGCCGGATACACTGATCTCGCCGGTGAGGGGATTTCCTCCACGGATTCTGTAGATGTCCAACGGTTACTCCTCTTCAGGTCTCGATTCCGGTTTATTTCTGGTTACGGGGAGAGCTGGTAATGTCGTCCTTGATGTCGTCAATTTCTCGTTTGAATTTATAGGCGCCCCGGGCGGCCTCCTTCATGGAATTGATGGCCTTTGAGCCGCCAAAGAGTATGGCAACAATAACAACTATGAGGATGATTTCCCATCCTCCTGGAAGGTTAAACATGGCTCCTCCTTACCTTGTCAGGGGAACGATAGTATGAATACCACGACAATCCGCCCCACTTCTGTCAAGAGAGATTTGGAAACCGGTATTCATTTGTAAACAGGGATATAAATGATCTGTCCGGGACGCAGAAGCGACGGGTTTTTCAGATTGTTAAAACGGATGAGCTCAGATGTTTTTTTTTATAGTGACGGGCGATCTTATTCAGATACTCACCGGAGCGGACCCTGTGGAGTATGACCTTCTCCAGGGGACGGGAAAAGAGCCGGGGCCTGGCTTTCTCGAAGTTCTTGTGGTATTCCGCCGGAATATGGATAATATATCTCGGCTGCCTGGGAGGGGTGATGTAGCCGTGGAGTTCCGGGTTATATTCCCTGAGCATATCGAGGGGGATGCCCGTATGCTTTGAAAGGGTCTTCAGGTGTACAGGATGGTCAAGCTCTACCTGGACCATCTTACGTTCTCTTTTATTATCGAGGTCATCGGCGATTCCGAAGAGAGAGGCGTGCTCATAAATAGCAAGGAGAGCCAGGAAGCGGGGGACGTATTCCTCTGTCTCTTTCCTCAGGTGACCTCCCCGGGCCAGGGACCAGAAGTCTGAGTTTCCGCTTCGCAGCATGGCCCTGCGGACATGACCTCCGCCACCGTTGTACGCGGCCAGGGCCAGTTCCCACGATCCGAAATGATTATAAAGGTTTTTCAGGTGCCTCATGGCGGCCCGGGTCGATTTTTCCACGTTTCTTCGTTCATCAACCCATCTGTCGACATCGAGGCCCAGCGGACGTCCCGTGGCGTGCATGAACTGCCACAGCCCCACGGCCCCGCTCCTGGAGACGGCTCTGGTGTGAAAACCGCTCTCCAGGAGAGGAAGCAGGGTTAACTCCATCGGCATATCTGGGTCTTCCTGGAAAATTTCCTGGATAAGGTCCAGGTGATCACGGGATCTGTTTATGGACCGAATAACATACGGTCTGCCTCTGGTAAGATATACATATATGTATTCCCGGACTTCGTCGTTCCTGAATATTGAGAGATCCCGTACCGCTTCGAAGGAGGTCTTCCCCTCCAGGGGAGGAAGCTCCGGTATGTCACTATCCGGGTCAAAATCCGCCAGCATTTCGGCCTCTATCTTCTCCGGCAGGTCACTGGCGAAAAAATCGACCAGGTTCCAGGAGAAAAGTTCCCGGCTGAAGCCGAGCAAAACGAACGCGATGACCAGGATCGCTATTGTCAGTCTGGCACCCTTCATTCGAGCCTCCCTTTTGAAGTTCCGACCATTCATTAAACAGGCGATTTCCACGCAACATTTTTTTTGCTTCAATGAAAAAAATTTACAATATTTGAACACTATTTGGCCATTTAAAGATGCTTTTACGCGCATACAAAACGAATTGATTCTTCTCCGTCCCCTTCGGCGGCGGAGATAGTAGAGTTTATTTACGGCAAATAAAGTCAGGGATCCGCTCCCTGGAACGATTGTCGGAGCTTCAAGTCCCGGGCCTCTTGCTCCGATTAAGAGCGACCATGGAATGAAGGTCTGCGAATATTTTTCTCTTTTCGTTACTGGCGTGCCGGCGCGAAAAGAGCGATGGATATATGACCTCATACCGCTTCCGTGAAAGAGTTGACAGGGCCGGATATCAGACATATAAAGTAAATCGTTTACCGGCAGCAGAACCGAAATAAAGGCTGGTCGAAGGTCGCATGGAACTGATTACTATATGGTACATTACGGATAACCAGGAAGGCGAAAGACTTGGCCGTGAGATCGAGGAGATGGGACTTACGGTCAATGTTCTTCCACCTGCCTCTCTCATGGAAAGCAGTATTGTTGAGACTGATATTAATATCTTTATCCTTGATATGCTTGACCGTTCCGCGGAGGAGGTCATGAACCTGATCATGGGTGATGATCGTCTCGCTTCCTTCCCCAAGTTTATCTTCGCGACCCGTAAGGGGATACGGAAACTTGCAGGCGAATCCTATAACATCCTGCATGTTGAATACGTAAATCGTCCCGTAGACCGACCCCTTTTTCTTCTTCTGCTGGAGAAGACCATTATTGTTGAGCGTTATCGCGGTATTATGAAGTTTCTTTCCCGGGAGTCAGAGACCCGTATTGAAACATTCGAGGGTCTCCTGGATATCAACCGTAAGAAAATTTTCACTGACGACAAAGGAAAGAAAAGTTTCGAAAAGATACTTGAATACGAGAAGGACCTTCTGAGCGAGCAGATCAAGCTGAATGATACCATGAGGGAATTCGCCCTGGTTCGCCGGAACGAGCTCTTCGAGATGAATGACAGGATCCGGGCAGAGGAGATGCTTTCAGATCTTAAACGAAGGGAAATCATGGATGCCCGGGACGTAATCGACGCCCAGGAATCGTTGATCGATTACTCAAGCCGTGAACTTTCCGAGGCCCGGGAGATTATTGACGCTTCGGAAAAGGTGGCTGAATTCAGTCGAAATGAAACACTGAATATGTATGATCAGCTTGTGGATTACCAGGAGATGGTTCGAAACCTGAGTGTGGAGATGGAAAATCTTATCGCGGAAAACGATGAGCTGAGGAAACAACTCAAGCCGGATGGCCCTGAGCCGGGCCATTAGAAAAAAGGGCGACAGGCGGGCCGGCAGTAAAGGGTACGCAGGAAATAACTGATGAATGGAACGGCACCTGCCGATTATGATACTGTGTAGAGGATTATTGTACAGAGGCGAACATGGCTGAACGGATGGAATGGGAACGTATACTTGCTGATTCCGTAAAAGATGGAGCTATCAAGGAGCTCCATCTCAGCAAGATCCCTGTGCTCAAGACGACCACCAACTGGAGAAAGGTTGAGCTAGTAGGATGGGTCGATCATCAGACCAAGCACGCCCACTACAAGGGGGGCATTGTTCGTCTGAACAGCAAGCTGTACTTCGTTCGGGATGCGACCATCCGCGCCCTGCAGGAATTTATGAAATGGGACTTCCCCACCAAAATCCAGGTCATTAAATAGGCTTCAGTCCGTTACCGTGTGTTCGCCGAAGAGCGAAACCACGGCGTCTTCCTTCTTGGCAAGCTTTATGATCTCGTCGATATGTTCCCGGTCGATAATGGCGTAATTGTCCGAAATTTTTTCCAGGACAGCTCCTTCCGCGCGGTTAATCAGGACGTCGTCAATGAAAGACGGGTTGTTCGTTTTCAGGAGTATGACTCTATTGATCGACAGTTTTATCGTCTGCCGGGACCAGTCGTTCAGGAGAAACTGCAGGTTCTGGGGAATCTCGTTCTTGGTCAGGGTCTCAAGGTTCTCGATGAAACGGCGGGTAGACATGCCCCTTTTATGGGCTCTCACAACCGAGGTTTTGTTGATCATCACGCTCAGTATGACGTCTTCCCTTGTTATCTCCGTATGGGCCAGAATCAGGTAATGGGAAGTCGGAGATATCTCTTTTACGGGAACCATGAGTGAAAAGTCAGGATTTATATAAATGACTTTCTTCTTCTCTTCTTCTGCCCGCGGCTTTTTATCCAAATATGTCTTTGCTGTTTCGGAGAGTACAAGCTGGCCGTTTTTGACGTCGAGCAGACCCAGGAGTGTGAAAAAGAGGAGAAGGTTTTCTGTCTCCCTTTCGCACTGATCGCGGTTCTTCAGGGCCTCCGCTACCGAATGCTTCATCCGACTGCAGAGACAGCGGTTGTAAAGAAAGATCTTCACTCTTCCTCTTTCCGCGGGCAGCATCTCTTCAAAGATGTGGAGTGTTTCACTCAGTTCCCTGTTTGAGGGAAGAGGAAAGGGAGGAGGAAAGTATTCCGTATCTTCCACCTGGGAATTCACGGATCGGACTATTTTATGGAGGAATCTGTCCGGCGTATCAAGAAGAGTGTCGACCGGATCAAGGGTAATGGTGGCAATATCTTTCTGCTGTCGAAGGCATTTTAACCTGTTCAGAAGGTAGAGAGCAAGATCGGCCGTAATCTCCGGGTCCACGACACTACCATCCTGTGCCTGCATCGGTATCATCGCGTCAATGATTCTCCGTTTGTCGATCTTACGGAATTCCTGTTGTTTTGTAAGAAAGAGGCCATAGGTAGAGATCGTGTCAAAGGTATGGAGCATGTTATTAAGCAACAGGTAGCGGTTCTGTACAGAGATTTTTTTCTTGAGGTTTTCATTTCCCGTCAAAGAAAGGGCGGAGTGAACGTGTTCTTCTGAGAGAATAAAGAGCAGGTTGTAGGACGGACTGATGACATGAAGGGGAACAATGATGCCTGAAGAAAGAAGGCTCTTCAGGGTTGAGGAAAAGGAGCTCTTCGGGATAGTATCCTGAAGTTCTTCGAACGTAGTCATACCTCCCAGGAGGACAACGGTCCTGAGTGCGCGGCTGCCATGCTCCGTAAGGGACAGGTTTTTCCCCCTGCTATCTTGCTTTTTTTTCAATTTTTTACCCAGATTTTCCAGTTCGCTATGAACCTCATCGGGGGTCGAGAATTTCAGGTGTTCCGCTATCTCTTCTATACCGTAGAGTTTGTCGAGCTTGTTGTTCAGAAGCTGCCTGTTTTTTATTGTGTGGACAAGAATGAGGTTAGAGAGGTTCGAAGACAACTCACTCAGCTCATTGACCGGGATGTGAAGAGCTTTTTCAATATCCCCGAAGGTGCTCCCGTCATAACCGCGGTAGATCAGTTCAAGGATACTCAGTTCCTTCTGGGAAAGAGTGCTTAAAACTGCGTGCAGTCCCTCGGGGGTCAGGAGGGAGTTGGCAATGGAACGACCGGACCTCCGTTTCAACCCCAGGGTGTTGGTGATGTCCGTAAGCCGTTCTGTCGGTACTCTATCGATTATTTCGTTGATTTCTTTCATCGGAAAAAGTTGTAGACGTGAATATATTGCTATTTTACATGGATACAGTTCTGAATGCAATGAATTTATTAAAATTTACCCATTATAGACAGTAACAGCTTATTCCTGGCTGTTAGCCGATTCCCTGTTACCCCAGTATTTCTACGAGAACCCTCAAAGGAGTGTCGGATGATTCAGTATTTTTCACTTCCAAAATCATTTCCGGAAACCTCTGCCTACCCGATTGTTGAAGGGCGGGACAGTGTCATTTTTTTTCTCAAGCGCTTCCTCTGGATAATCCTTTTCATATATTCCACCTTCTTTCTCGCCGTGGCCCTCCCCTTTGTGCGAACGCCCTTTTATCCCGTCTATACCCTCGGGGCCCTGGCTACGACCATCCTGCTTTTTCGAGTTGTAAACCATGCTTTTCTCTTTTTCAGATACAGGAAGGGGAGCATCCGGTTCTACGGTGAGGGGGTCGAGGTGACGGACGCTGATAAGAGCGTTCGGATACCGGCGTCTTCCATAACCTACTTTGAGCATAACCCCTTCGGAAACCTTCTAATCCGGGAGAAGAACGGCGTCACCTCCTTCCCCCTGATGCTTCTCCGGGAGGAAGACCGGAAGCAGCTTCTGGGATATCTTCCTGACATGAAGCCGGGACGGACCGCCCTGCTCTACAAGGTATGGGAGATGATTGATGCCGTGGTCGTGGCTCTGGTCCTGGCCGTCCATATTATTCAGTACCTGGTTCAGGCTTACTATATACCAACCGGATCAATGAGAGATACCCTCCTTGTGGGAGATCATCTCTTTGTGGAAAAACTCAGCTACGGCCCGGTCATACCGGAAATGGCCTTCATGGATGGCCCTGTTCGATTGAAGTTTCTCGCATTTGATGAAATAGAACGTGGTGATATCGTAATCTTTCGTCCTCCCCATGAACAGGAGAAGGATTACATTAAACGATGTATCGCGCTGCCGGGCGATCGTTTCGAGATAAAGGAAGGGGCTGTCTACCTTGACGGAAAGCGTCTGGAAGAACCCTATACCCGGACAGAGACAACCTATGACCAGTTTCTTGTGGGGGAGAGGGAGAAGATCGAAGGAGTGGTGCCGGAAGGTAAGATCATAGTTCTGGGGGACAACAGGAACAATTCTCAGGACAGCCGCTATTTCGGTTATCTGGACAAGAACCGAGTCAAAGGGCGGGCATTTATCCTCTACTGGAACACATCTCAGATTCTCCGGCTCGATTTTTCCCGGTTCGGGTTGATTCACTGATAGAACAGGATCATGAATGAGGGCAGGTTTAAACGCAGGGTCTATGTCATCGGTGTCCTGCTGACGGTCATTGCCCTCTTTTTTGTTGTTCATATCACACGTCTCCACTTTTCCGATCGTGTGACCGTTCCGCCCCCTGAAAAACCGGATGTACGACGCGGGGTAATACGCGATAGGAACGGTTATATCCTGGCCCTCTCGGTACTGAGCCGCTCCTGCTATGCCAATCCCCAGGAGATCGAAGATCCCCGGTCTGCCGCCCGTCAGCTTGCTCCGGTTCTAATGATGGATGAGAACCTGCTTCTCGACAGGCTTTCCCGAAATAAAAAGTTCGTCTGGATAAAGCGTAAGCTCGATGAAGCGGCCGTAAAGGCTGTCAGCTCTCTTGAGATTCGCGGCATCCATTTCAGGGACGAGTACCGCAGGGTTTACCCTTACGGGCGTCTGGCAGCCAACATCATCGGTTTTACGGGTGTCGATAATCACGGTCTGGAAGGCCTTGAATACCGCTATGATGACATTCTAATGGGTGAGTATAAGCGGACCGGGCGTGATACGGCTGTTATCTATGGTCTGGATCTCACTCTGACCATCGACCGGTTTGTTCAGCATTATTGTGAGGAGGCCCTGGAGGAAGCGGTCACCAGACATGAGGCGAAACAGGGGACCGTGGTGGTCATGGAGATCGAGACCGGGCGGGTTCTGGCCCTGGCCCGGTATCCTGGATTTGATCCCAATTTCTACTATCGCTTTTCACCTTTTGAACGAAGAAATTTTTCCATTACCGATACCTTTGAACCCGGTTCAACCCTGAAGGTACTTACCGTGGCGTCACTGCTGGAGAACCGTCCCCTGCTGGCTGAGGAGAAATACATCTGCGAAGGCAAGATCGAGATCGGGGGAGAGACCATCCACTGCACCGGGGTCCATGGAGAACTGGATCTGGAGGGTATCATTCGCCATTCCTGTAACGTGGGCATCATAAAGGCCGTCCGGGGACTTAAGAAGGAAGAGTTGTATCGGACTTTTAAAAAATTTAATTTCGGGGAACGGGTCTCCGATGATCTTCCCGGAGAAGGAGAGGGGATACTTCGGCCCGTCAGGGAATGGTCCGGTCTCTCAAAATATTCCCTGGCTATCGGTCATGAAATCTCGGTAAACTCACTGCAGATGACCTCGGCCTTTTCCGCCATCGCTTCAGGTGGTGTCTATCGATATCCCACGCTGATTCATTCCATGCACCGGTATGACGGAAGCCTTTACAGGGGATTCTATCCCAGGACCCGGGGACGCGTGCTGGAAAAGAAAATTGCCGACAGGCTGATGGAGTTGATGGAACGGGTGGTGGACCCGGGTGGTACGGGAGAACTGGGCGCTTCCAGGTATTATAACGCGGCCGGTAAGACCGGGACCTCTCAAAAGTTTTCGCACATGGAGGGAAAGTATTCCGAATGGGTCCTCTCATCTTTCGTGGGGCTGGTCCCCCGGGAGAAACCGACCATTTGCGTCTATGTGGTTATCGATGAACCGGTGGGCGGACGTTCTGGCGGAAAGGTGGCGGCACCGGTCTTCTCAAAGATTGCTGATCGGGTGCTTCCCTACCTCGGAATAAAGCACAGGGGGCTCCGGGGACGTCTTCCTGAGAAAAGAGAGAGGAGGTCCCCCTCCCCTGAGAGAGGGATCCTGCCCTCCTTCACGGGACTGGAACTCTACCGAGCCCTGGATATTGTGTCTCCCCTGCAGCAGAGAATACCATTTCGTTTGAAGGTGATAGGAAGTGGCCGCGTGGTCTCTCAGGAGCCGAAGCCGGGGAGCCGGCTTGAGAACCTGGAGGAGCTTACTCTTATATGCGAGGAAGCGGAAGATGAGCGTAACTGATCCTGCTCTGTTGCAACGACGGTTTCCCGCCGCGGTGGAACGGGTATTTAATAGAGGGGATGATATCAAAATCCAGGTCGAAGAGTCCCGTCAGGGCCACCCCGTGCCCTCTGTTGAGGTGGGGGGAAAGACTATGAGAGTCCACAGCCGGGGGGATCCCTTCCGTGAGAGCGAACGGATGATCCAGAACATGGAACCATCCGCCTTTGATTGTATCGTGGTCTTCGGTTTCGGGTTCGCCTATCATCTGGAGCTTCTTCTGGAGAGGCTCTCGCCCGAGGGTACTCTCCTGGTTATTGAACGGCACGGGGAAATGGTTAAAAGAGCGATGGAGCGCCGGAACCTGACCTTTCTTCTGGGCGATGAACGAATCTCGCTGCTGGTAGCTCCCAGTTCCGAAGAAGTTGCGGAAGAACTGAAAAAACGTTCAACACGCAGGGTAACCATCCTGCTTCACCGCGGTTCTGCTGTCCTTGACCCGGAATTCTATGAAAAGGTCCGGGAATGGGTCCGTTCTCACCTCTCCATGAAAGAGGTGAATATGGCCACTCTGGCCCGTTTTGAGCGTATCTGGGGCGCAAATATAGCACGTAATCTTGCTTCATTTATTTCTTCACCCGGTATAGATGCCTTCTATGGCCGGTTCAGCGATATGACAGCGATAGTTATCGGTGCCGGCCCCTCCCTGGAAGATTCCATACCGCATCTTCGTCGCCTGCAGGAGAAGTGTGTAGTGGTGGCCGTTGATACAGTGTACAGCTACCTTATGGAACGGGGCGTGGAACCCCATTTTTGTCTTTCCGTGGACCCCCAGGTTATAAACGCCCGCTATTTTGAAGGAGCACAGGCGGGAAAGACCGTTCTCGTCTTTGAGCCGACCGTTCATCCTGCGGCACTGCGTCTTTTTCCGGGTCGTGCCGTAACCACGGGAGTGGCTTTTGATCTCCTGGGGTGGATAGAACGGATGACCGGCCGTAAAGGTGAGATAACTCATGGCGGATCGGTCTCCACGAACGCGGCCGACATGGCTCACAGGCTCGGCGCTGATAAGATTGTTCTGGTGGGACAGGATCTTTCCTTTACCGGAGGGAGGGCGCATGTTCGCGGAGCAAGGTTCGAGGAGCTTCAACACAGGATAACAAACCGGGTCAGGACCGTGGAGATGATGAACCGGGGGCAGCTCTACGCCCTGCCCAGGATCGATCTTCCCTCTCTGGAGGGAGGAGATGTCCATACCAACCAGAAGATGATGGTGTTTATACGCTGGTTCGAGGAACACGCACATCTTCGACTGGTTAACGGAACGGCCCGGGGAATTCGTTTGAAAAATATTCCACCGGTATCCCTGGAAGAGCTTACAGATTCCCTGGATGATAACCCTGTCAGAGAACGGATCGACCGCATTCTAAACGAAGTGGAAATTACTTCGAAAAAGATAGAACAGATCTCCCGAGTGATCCTTTCCCGAATTGATGATATGAGCCGTGAGGTAAAGGAACTGATTCCCCTGCTGGAGGAAGGGGTAAGCCTCTCGGATAAACTTGCCGAAGAGATATCGCGGGGAAAAGACGCAGGGAAAACCCGCTATCTTGTAAAGAGGCTCGACGAACTTGATCACAGAATAAAAAAATTTGACTCTATTCGAGAGATGATCAGTTTTACGACCCAGAGGGTCATTCATACCATCACCGAGGGATATGAAATTGAAGAAGGGGGAGAACCGGAAAGTGAGGTCGCCCGTCGTTCGGCCTATCTTTATGGTGGCCTTCTGGAAGGAGCCCGTTTCAATCGAAAGATATTTGAGCGCATGACCGGCGTAATCCAATCTATCGAAAATAAATCTTGACGCAGTTATACCGTTGGTTTACCTTCCGAAGGTACTTGTATATAAACAGACATTTATCAGGAACAGTGGAGAACTATTAAAGATACTGCCGTAGAGTGGTTAGCTTTTGGAGGTTAACGGATGATATCCATGCAGCAGCTTGAAGAACTGGAAAACCGTGTCGTAAAGGCACTTCAGCTTATAGGTGATCTGAGAACGGAGAACTCCAGGCTGGAAACAGATAATGAATCATTAAAAACCGAAGTAGAAGAGACGCGGCTTTCCCTTGAAGAGAAAGAGCAGGAGATTGAACGTATCAAGAAGGAACTGGACGATACCAGTAATGAACTCATGGAACTCAAGGACAAGGAAGAAGTCCTCGAGAAGAAACTCATTACCCTGCTTGAAAAACTGGATGGTATCCAGGCGGGCGCCCCTCCGGCTGGGGACAGGGCTCCTGCATCCGAAGCGAAGAGCAAAGCTCCCGCTCCTTCTGCCGAACCATCCCAGGCTCCTCCTCCAGCGGCAGAAAAACCGCCCGTCGTGGAACCCCGGGAGGAGATGGAAGAGGAGATTATTCTCGATGAGGGAGATGACGCCTTTATAGAAGAGGAAGATGAGGAAGTGGCCGTTGAGGAGCCGCCCGCGTCGGAAGATGAGGAAGTGGCCGTTGAGGAGCCGCCCGCGTCGGAAGATGAGGATGATGAAGATATCGTCATCATTGATGATGACGATGAAATGGATGAAGGGGATGTGACGGTCGAAACCGTGACCGATGAAGAAGAGGCTACTGAAGAAACGGCAGAGGAAGAAGATGAGATTGTTCTTCTCGATGATGATGATGACGAACTTGTCATCGAAGATGGAGAGGATGTTATCGTTGATGAAGAGGAGCCGGCCCGGGATGAAGAGTCTTCTGCCGGAGAGGAAGAGGAAATTGTCATAGATGATGAGGATGATGACGAGTTCCTTATTGTTGAAGAGGATGATAGATAATCTCCTGGATGAATATGGAAACAAACAGGGTAACGGTTACCATCCTGGGCCAGGACTACACCATCCGGGGAGATGCGGATCCGGAATATATTCAGAAGCTGGCCCGATACATTAATGACAAGATGGAGGAATACAGCTCAGATCATTCCGTGGGTAGTCCCCTCCAGGTTGCCATTCTCACGCTTCTTAATATTACGGATGAATATTTTCAGGTCCGTGAGCTTAAATCGGGTGTGGATGGTGTTGTGGAAGAGAAGGCCAGAAACCTTATATCCATGCTTGACGAAGGTCTTACGGGTGATACCTTCAGCGGTATTGATACGATCTCAAAATGACGATATGGTAGATTCATTATTCTGGCAGGGAACTTGCAATAAAACCGGGATTTGGCTTATTTCCCGGTTTTTTTCATTTTAACTGGCACTTTTCCATGACTGAAAGGGTATACTATAATGAAGAAGGTACAACCGATGAAGAGCTGATAGAACTCTTCCGAAGGGGAGATTCTGCCGCTTTTCAGGAACTGTATGATCGTTATTACGGTAAAGTTTTCAGGGTTGTCTTTCACTATACCGGAGACGTGGATATGACCGAAGATATTGTCCATGACGTTTTTATCCGTGTTCTGAGGCATATTGACAGTTTTAACGTGGAACGGAAATT
Source organism: uncultured Leptospirales bacterium (assembly GCA_964645775.1). Classification (GTDB taxonomy): domain Bacteria; phylum Spirochaetota; class UBA4802; order UBA4802; family UBA5550; genus CAZYBU01. The sequence goes on from CAZYBU010000005.1 coordinate 127,896, forward strand.
CTCATCCTGGATTTACAGGATAGCCGTAAACTGCGGTAAGAATGATATTAATCGCCGGGCCAGGGATCAGGATATGAAGGAGCAGGTCCGGTATCGTGCCAGGGATAATCCTGTGAAAAATTCGGGTCCCGAGGACCAGATTATTGAGAAAACAGAACTTCTTGAGTTGGAACGGGCAGTTGGAGAATTAAGCGACGGGTTCCGTGACGTCTTTATTTTGCGATATACCGAGGGTATGCCCTACAGGGATATCGGACGCATACTGAAATGTTCTGAACGAACGGCGAAATGGAGAATGAAACGGGCCCTTCAGCAGATTCACCATTATCTGAAGGAAAGGGGGATGCTTTGAAAAGCGACAAAGCGATAAAAGCGCTCAGGGATGATATACATGGGGCCCTTCCGGACAAGGAGGGCTATCACCTGGAGACGTTAATCCTTTCGACGGAACTTGACCTGCCCGCGGAGAGAACCCGTGCCGGTACCTGTCCCCGGCTTTCCTCCGATGAGATAAAGAATCATTACAGGCGGAGGAGTTTTGGGAGACTGTCTCGCGTGCCGACCGGTATCGCGGCAGCCGTACTGTTTGTCATGCTGGCGGTACCGGCTTTTATTCTTTATCGTTCCGGCGTTATTACTTCCTGTCCTGTCCGGGTTCTCTCCCTTGAGGGAGAGGTGTCTTTAGGGGATAACGGTATTTCCGTGAAGAACAGGGATTCCGTCTCTCTGCCGGCAGTATTTCATGCCGGACCGAACGGCAGGATAGACCTGGAAGTAAAAAATGATCTCAGGATACGGATGCTGCCGGAAAGCCGGATGCGTCTATATCGTGATAACAGTGATTCCGGAAAAATTGTTATTAGCGCGGAACATGGCAGGGTGCTTATTCTTTCGGACAGTAAAGATGTGATCGAGGTCCTCACCCCTACTTCTCTGGTTTTGGCGGATGTCTCTTTTTTCGGAATAAACGTGAAGCGCAATCTATCTACCCGTATTGAAGTATATAACGGTGATATCCGTGTTAACAGGCGACCATGGATCAACAGTAATTACCTGACTTCCAGGATAGAAGAAAGGCTGAAGAATGAAGCCCTCGTTATCCGTTCCGATGAGGCCTGTCACATCGCCCCTCCTTCTGCCACAGGTTATTCATCCTCCTCCCCCGTGCCGGTTCGGGGGGAGGATTTCCACATGATGGAGAAGGCTGTCTCCTTCCTGAAGAAATCATCAGAGGATTTCTCCCTTGCCGCTTCCCTTGTGCCCGTGGAGTGTAAACTGGTTCCCGGGCTGGCTACCATCTTTGTTGATGGGGCGCCCCGTCGTACCGGTGGCGAGGATGCCTGTGCGCCCATGATTCTTAAAAAAGGGACTCATCGGGTCGTAGTCCGCGCGGACGGTTATCTCCCCGGCGAAATAGACCTTGATACGAAGGATAGTAAAACAATAAAAGTAACCCTGGAAAGGGACAATCGAGAAGGATATCCCGCATGGGCAAAAACTCTTCAGAGTGAGTATATCTTCCGGGGAGAAAATGGGATCATAATCTCAGTTTCAAAGAATGGCAGGGTAAGCGCCTCTAATGGCCGAAAGATAATATGGGACCTGGAAATGGGCGCCCCACTGGTTCAGGCCCCTCTTCACAGAAAGGGAAGACTGGTTTTTGCCACGCGGGACGGTATTATCCGCTTGCTGGGAACAGAAAGTGGAGATGTTATCTGGGAAGCTCCTTTCGGTGAGATTCATGGAATACATCTGGATAAAGGAGGGGATGTCTTTCTGACTGCGGGGAACCATATAATCTGCAGGGAAGGCTCCTCTGGAATGATACGATGGAGTCAGAACTTTGACAGTGGGCTTACGGGAGCCATCAGCTCGGATCCTGCCATGGTATATGTTTCCCTTGAGTCGGGCGAGATACTCGGTCTTGATCCAGCCTCCGGCCGACGGATTCGCGGCATAACCATTGATGGCCCTGCCACTCTTCTTGCTATGGGAGAGGAGAGGGTCTTTGCCGGAACGGAGACCGGACTCGTTGTGGCGCTTGAGAGAGGCCTGGAGGAGATTCAGTGGAAACGTATTGTCTCATCCTTCCCCGCCTTTGATATGCTTCCCGATTCCGGCGGCGTCATTGTTCTGAGTGGCGAAGGAAAGGTCGAGAGGATCAGCAGCAAGGGGGAGCTTCACTGGTCTCATAATCTGGGTCATGCCTGCAACGGTGGGCTCGCCATGGACTCATCCCGGGTCTATGTCACCGGACCGGAGACCCTCGTGGTGATCGGCAAGGACCAGGGAAAAGTCTACTGGTCGCTGGTTATCCCCGGCGTTTTGTCCCGGAGTGTCGCCCTGGGTCCGGGCCGTGTTTTCTTTGTGACCGCTCCACGGGGTCTTGTGGCTCTTAGACTGTAGATTATCACAGACACTTCCGGATCTCTGACCCAATTCAAAACATTGCGAGTCTGGAAAAAGTACTTGAAATGTGACCGCCGGCCTGTAGTTCTATTTAATTGAATAATTCAGCCCGAGTAGGAGGGGCAATGGCTTCACAAAACTCTGATAATGAGCATCGACAGCAGGTCATCGTTGGTACCAGCGCAGTTGACGCTGAGGAGGAGACCTTTGCTGAAGGTGAGATAATCCAGCTTGTCAGTTTTACCATTGATGAAGTTGAATACGGTATAGATATTCTCTCCGTCCAGGATATTCACAGAGTCCCGGCCATGACCCGACTTCCCAACACTCCCCGTTTTATAAAGGGAGTGTTCAACTACAGGGGAGATGTGGTGCCGGTGGTGGACGCCCGCCTGCGGTTTGGATTTGAGAAGGGCCAGGTCACAGATCTGTCCCGCGTTATTGTCATCGATACGGATGATAAGAACGTTGGACTCCTGGTCGATAATGTTTACCAGGTGGTTCGGATTCCTGAAAGCTATATCGATCCACCTTCATCCCTGATTGAAGGCGTTTCCGAGGAGTTTATCTTCGGGATTGGGCGGTTAAAGGACAGGCTTATCGTAATCCTGAATATGTCGGATATTCTGTTTTTGCAGGATACCGGGCAGGAAGAAGGAATGGACGCGGTGATTCAGACCTGAGTGAATTAAACGGTTTACCGGGTGACATCCTCCTGACCGGAGGGTAAGGAAGGATGCATCAGAGAAGGATGCATCAGACAAGATACTGAGTGGGGTAATAACATGGCATTTTCTCTGGGTGAGTACGGAGATATTTTCCTCGAAGAAGCTGATGAGCAGCTCCAGGAGCTTAATCAGAACCTTATCGAATTGGAAAAGAACCCGGAAAATGGCGAAATCATAAATAATATTTTCAGAGCTGCGCACTCACTGAAAAGCTCCGCCGGCTTTGTGGGCCTCAATGACCTGAGTGACCTGGCCCACAAGATGGAAAACCTGCTTCAGGGGATCCGGGACAAAACACTTCAGGTTACGCCTGATATCGTGAATGTCATCTTCAAGTGTTTTGACCAGATAACGGCTGTTATAGATTCCGTTGCCGCCGGCGAGGAACCCGGCCATGATCTCTCGGGTCTGATAAACGAAATCATGCGGGTAAGCGAATCTGCCCGGGTCGATGGAACTCCATCAGATGAGAGAAGTCCGGAGGGTAACGGTAATGGCAATGGAAAACCGGGTACCCCCAGGCTCAGGCTTTTACCGGAACAGGTCGATCTGATCAGAAATGCCATGAGTAATGGCAAGCGCTGTTTTGATGTCACTGTTACACTCGATTCCACGGCCCAGATGAAATGGGTCAAGGCCCAGCTGGTCGTCAACAACCTGGAGAACCAGGGAGACATTGTTGTCGTCCTGCCTGAACCGGAACACATGATCGAGGACAGTGAAATCTCCATATTCAGGGTGATTGTTATAACGGATAATACGCCTTCCGATCTTCAGAAGGCCTGTGATGTCGACCTTGTCCAGGATATCCGACTCAAGAAGGCAGTCATCGCTGATCGCAACGGGAAAAACGTCATATCCTTTGAAACCATTGATGTAGAAGAAGAAGAAAGAATAGAGGAGAGGGGCGCAGGCGCGGATACCAGAACCCCGGCTCAAAGTCTATCGGAGACCGCCGCGAAGCTTATGAGCGACGACGATTCAGATGAGGATGAAACTGAACAGAGCCCCGGGAGCGGACAGCAGGACAGCAGGAGAAAAGCTCCGACCCTCAAAACTGTTAAGGTCTCCATCGAAAAACTTGACCAGTTGCTTAACAATGTGGGAGAGCTGGTTGTCGCTAATTCCGGTTTCTATAAACTGTACGACGAGGTTAAGACAAACGCCGAGGCCAAGGGTTTCGCGAACGAGTTTAAGAACCGTATTGAGCAGATGTCCCGTATCGCCAAAGATTTGCAGAATGGTATCATGAATACCCGTATGGTCCCCATAGGGCAGGTTTTTACCCGTTTTAACCGACTTGTCCGTGACCTGACCCATGAGTTTGGTAAAAATGTTGAGATGAAGATCAGCGGTGAGGAGACGGAACTCGACAAGAAGGTTGTCGACGTTATTGGAGAACCGCTTCTGCATCTTATACGAAATGCCATTGACCATGGTATCGAAACAGATGAGGAGCGGCAGAGACAGGGTAAACCGCTTCCCGCCCGTGTTCACCTTAACGCCTACCAGAGTGGCAACCAGATATTCGTGGAAGTAAGTGATGACGGACAGGGACTGGACGTCAGCGTGATAAAGAAGAAGGTTATCGAAAAGGGACTGGCTACCCGAGAACAGATTGAGAATATGGATGATACGGATATCCTGAATTTTATCTTTTCACCCGGTTTTTCCACGGCCGAAAAGGTCACGGACATTTCCGGCCGTGGCGTTGGTATGAATGTTGTGAAAGAGACCGTCAGTGAACTCAACGGGGCAGTTGCCATAGAGACAGAAGTGGGAATGGGAACAAAATTCATCATGGCCTTCCCCCTCACTCTTGCTATTATTCCGGCTATTATGGTTCGTGTACGGAGGGAACTCTACGCCATACCTCTTTCCGATGTTCTTGATACCATCAAGATCCAGCCGGCCGATATCACCACTATTGAAGGACATGAGGTTATCAACTTCCGGGGAGAGATACTCTCCGTTATACGGTTGAACCGTTTTGTAGGCCTCAGGACCGGGCTTAAGGATAACCAGAAAATACCGGTTGTGGTAGTCAGTTTTGGTAATCGCAAGATCGGTCTTATCGTGGATCAGCTGGAAGGCAAGCAGGAGATTGTCATCAAGTCACTGGAACAGAACTACGCCACTGTCAGCGGTCTTGCCGGGGCTTCCATACTGGGCGATGGCAGTATCTGCCTGATTCTGGATATAAACTCCATGATTAACCGGATGATCGCCTATCAGGATAAATATGCTCTGGAAGAGGAAGCTTACCTCGATCCGGACGCTGAAGATTTTGAAGCTGAACAGACCGAGCCCCCGGATAAACAGCAGCAGTACCATTTCAGCATAAAAGAGACAAAAGAGGACAAAGAGAAAAAAGAAGAAAAATTATCCCAATCTCCTCCCGTATCTGAGGATGAGAGTAAACCGGGGGAGCCGGAAAAGTCTTCCCGGCCTGTGGCATCGCCCGTGAAAGAGGAAGAATCCTCTTCCACGCCGGAAGCCGGAACCGCCGGAGAAGCCGCTCCAGAGAAAAAAAGAGAAAAAGATTCTCAAACTTATCAGCAGCGGCTTCATGATCAGGGTGATAAAACCATAATCTTTGATACTCCCTCCAGGGAAGAAGAGGAGAGTATCGAGGAAAAGAGTACATCAGAAAAGGAGGAGAAACTTCCTCCTGAAGAAGAGGAAAAAATCAGAGTTGAACCTCAGCCTTTGGCCCGCATCATGGATGATGGGGAAGAGGTTGACGATAAGGTCAAGGGTGTCCTTAATGATTTTCGCCAGGAATTGAGAAGCAATGTCCAGAAAACCCTGGATACGGGAGGTCCCAGCGATCACATGAGTGAGACCCTCAAGATCGCCAGGGAAGAATTAAACGAATTTCAGATTATAGCCAATATCGGAGCGGCCAACGCGGCCGATTCCCTGTCGAGAATACTGAACAAGCGGATCGATCTCTCCATACCGGAAGTGTCCATTAAACCCATTGAAAAGATACCCGAGTATCTGGGAGATGTGGGAGGCAGATATATCGGTATTATGCTCTCTGTTCTTGGTGACGTGAAGGGTTCAGAGTTTCTTGTCTTTCCTGAAAAGACCGGTATTGATCTGGTCAATATGCTCTATGGAACGGAGATGGATGTTTCCGAGGCCCTTAATGATGACCAGGAATCGGCCCTCAAAGAGGTTGGTAATATCGTGGGTTCTTCTGTTTTAAATGTCTTTGCGGAGAAGACAGGCCTATTCATTCATCCCAGTATCCCCACTATTGTGAGGGATTACCTGGAAGCGATAATCGATTCTATTCTGGTTATGCATAATATTCAGGACGATTACGCCATAGTCATGGATACCGCTTTCTATTTTGAGGATGACGATATCGTCGGTAATCTCATGCTCTTGCCCGAGGCTAACTCACTGAAAATGGTAGTGGAGAACCTCAAGGCCAATGTCGGATAAGATCAAGGTACTTGTTGTTGACGATTCCTCCCTTGTCAGAAAGATCGTCACGGACATACTGGAGAGTGATCCGGGAATAACCGTTATCGGCACAGCCAATAACGGAAAGACCGCCATATTTCGCGCCAGGGAACTGGACCCGGATGTCATCACAATGGACATTGAGATGCCGATAATGGACGGTCTTTCCGCCCTTAAGTATATCGTTGAAACGAACCCCAAGCCGGTTATCATGATGAGCGTGCTGACACAGCACGGGGCGGATGCCACCTTCAAGGCCCTGGACCTTGGAGCGGTCGATTTTATACCCAAGCCTTCATCCGTGGTGAACCTTTCCGTTGAGGAGATCGGTAACCAGCTTATCCAGAAGGTGCGTGCCGTGGCCACAGTCGGGGTCAAAATCAAGGCTGAAAGTCCGGAAAAGGTTGAAGATAGGGAAGATCAACCTGAGCCGGTGATGGAAGCCATGGATGAACAGAGGACCAGCTCCCGGCTGGTCGGGATCGGGACCTCCACGGGGGGGCCTTCCGCGCTTTTAAAGGTGTTTCAGGGTTTTCCGGAAAATTTACCCTCTTCACTGGTGGTGGTGCAGCATATGCCGGAAGGTTTTACCCGTGCCTTTTCGGAACGTTTAAATGGAAGCTCTCACCTGACCGTTAAGGAAGGAGAAGATGGAGATAAAATTAAACCCGGGTATGCCTATATCGCACCCGGAAACTATCAGATGGAGATCGTGAAAAAGAAGAAGGAATCATATCTGAAGATTTACAAGGGAGACAAGGTGTCAGGGCACCAGCCTTCCATTGATGTTCTGTTTTCATCCATCGCGGAGCATTTCGGCCCTGACTCCATCGGCGTTATCTTGACCGGAATGGGAAGAGATGGAGCGACCGGAATAAAAAAAATTTATGACTCCGGAGGCTTTACCGTTGCCCAGGACGAAACGACATCCGTTGTATACGGTATGAATCGGGTTGCTGTTGAGGAAGGGGGCGTTCGGGAAATTGTTCCTCTCGAAGAAATTACCAAAAAAATTGTTGAACATATATAAAATGATGATAGACAATGGACGTAGTCGTGGGTGGTTGTTGAATGAAAGCAATCACAGGTTTCAAGCGAATAAAAAGTCGATAGAGATATATCAAAACCGGGAGAGCACTAATGGCCACTGTTCTGATCGTTGATGATGCCAAATTTATGAGAACCCTTGTCAAGGACGCTCTTGTCCCAGCCGGACATGAGATCGTTGGTGAGGCTGAAAATGGAAACGAGGCGGTGGATATGTATAAAAAGCTCAACCCCGAACTTGTCACCATGGACATTACGATGCGGGAGAAGGACGGTATTGAAGCAGCGGAAGAGATTCTGGCTGTCAATCCGGAAGCCCGGATTATCATGGTAACAGCCCTGGGCCAGGAGAATCTGCTGACCAAGGCCATCAAGCTGGGAGTCAAGGATTTCGTTGTTAAGCCCTTCCCCCCGGAACGACTTCAAAAAGCCGCCGAGAAAGCCCTGGCCTGATACACGGTAAGGTACCTGGCCGGCTATGAACCCGTCCTGCACGAGCAGACGGGTTTTCTTATCCTGTCAGGAATTGTGATTGTCAATACTGCCCATCTTTTTATCTGTTACAGGGACAGGATATGAATCATGGAAAGACAAGAGAATTCACAGCCGGAGAATTTCCCGGACGAGAAGTACATCATCCATATCGATAATTTTGAGGGCCCCCTGGACCTCCTATGGGACCTGATCAAGAAGTCACGGCTCGATGTAACAGAGGTCTCCCTCTCCGGTATAACCGAACAGTATATCCAGTACCTTCGACTGATGGAGGAGCTCGATGTCCGTGTCGCCGTCGAGTTTATCTGGATGGCCTCTGAGCTGCTTTATTATAAAAGCAAGTCCCTGCTCCCTTCCGGTGAAATGGAAGATGAATATTTTATTCCACCCCTGCCCGAGGAACTGGTTGAGAAACTACTGGAATATAAACGATTTCAGGCTACATCCAGGGACCTGGAAAAAATGTTTGAAATGCGGGATAATGTATTTGTCCGGGAAAACGATGTGGAAAGCATGGTGGGAGCTGATGAGTATATCGATGTCTCCCTCTTCGATCTGCTCCGCGCGTTTGCTGGTGTCATGGAATCAAGCCCTGTGGTAGAGCAGGAGGAGATCCTGTTTGACGAGATACTGATCAGTGAAAGGATAGACTGGATAGCGGGATTGTTAAAGGATCGTGAATCCCTGATTTTTCATGAAATTTTTCAGGGTCGATTCGACCGGCCCATGATTATAGCCACTTTTCTGGCGATTCTTGAAATGGCCAGGACCCGGATGGTTCAACTCATGCAGCACAGAACCTACGGAGAGATACGAATATTCAGAGGATTCAGTGTTGAGGATATACAGTAATGGCCGATGAAGAGAAGGACATTCACCCAGAGGAGGAGATGGAAGATCAGGAAGGGGAAGAGGAGTTTCTCCCCGCCCGGGAAGAGGACGCTGAGACATACCTGAAAGGTCTTTTTGAGGCAATCCTTTTCCTGAGTAACGAGCCCCTCTCCGTATCCTTCTTCGTGAAACATTTTTCCGTGGAGCCGACACAGGCGAGGATCACCCTGGAGAGTCTCATGGACGAGTTTGAAGAGAGAGGCGGTGGTATCCAGCTTGTGGAAATATCAAACGGGTATCAGTTCGTGACTCGTCCCAGGTACGCGGACGATATTAGAAGAGCGATGGGGCTTCGGCGCAAAGACCGTCTTACAAGGGGGATGCTGGAGACTCTTTCCATTATTGCTTACAGGCAGCCTATTGTCCTGGCTGATATTGATGAGCTCCGCGGTGTTTCCTCCCGGATTATGGTTGCCAATCTAATGAAACGGAATCTGGTTAAACCGGTGGGGCGAGTGGACCTGCCCGGAAGGCCACTGGCCTACGGAACGACCGATGAGTTTCTTCGCTACTTCGGCCTCAACCGGCTGGCAGATCTGCCCAAGCTTTCGGAGATAAAGGAGTTTTCGCTGGATAATGAATCGTGATGGAGAAAACGGGGAAAAGGATATAATCGGGGTGCGGGAAGACCTGATCACGGAACTCTCACGTCTGGTGGAGGAACTATCAGGGCTTGAGCCGGATGAAGACAGCCTCAGTTTAATCAGGAGAGAGATTGCCCGTCAGGGGGAGGGGCTCTTTGCCGGTGATCGGGAACAGAAAAGCATTGATCGTATCGCCGGTGAGATAATTTCACTTATTCGCAATCGTACTCTGCCCGCACGCATTGCTTTCCTCGGACCCCGGGGGACCTTTACCGATATGGCCCTGGAGCATTTCTTCGGTCAGACAGTTGACAGGGATGACTGCCGTACCATTCAGGAGGTCTTCCGTTCCGTGGAGCGGGGGGGCGCCGAATTCGGTATCGTGCCGGTAGAGAACAGCACTGAAGGTTCTGTCACCTATACGCTTGATGAACTGATGGAGACCGGACTTGTTATTACAGGTGAGGTCTTTGTTCCTGTAACGTACGCACTCCTCTCCATGGAGAAGAAGATGAGCGACCTGACGGCCATCTACTCCCATCCTCAGACCTTCGGTCAGTGCAAAAACTGGATCCAGGCGAACCTTCCCCTGGCCCGCAGGGAACCGGTTGAGTCCACGGCCCGTGCCGCTGAACGGGCCGCACAGGAGAAGGGAACAGCCGCCCTCTCTTCCACCCTGGCCGGTGAGATCTACGGCCTCAATATCCTGGCTGACCGGACTGAAGATATACGGCAAAACACAACCCGTTTCCTGGTTCTTGGGAAAAGGAGAACGGCAGCCACGGGCAGGGACCGGACTTCGATTGTTCTTGCGGTTAAAGACCGTCCCGGCGCTCTCATGAACCTCCTCAGGCCCTTTCAGGATGCCGGGATTAACATGACCCGTATCGAGTCGAGACCGGACAAGAAGACCATGTGGTCGTATAATTTTTTTATAGATTTCCTCGGCCACGCGGAACAGGAGACCATCAGAAATGCTCTTACGGAAATGGAGAAGGAGACACATTTTCTGAGAATACTCGGCTCTTATCCCAGGGGGAGAGGTGAGTCAAACGATGTATAAAAATCTTTCTGTCATAGGTTTTGGTCTTATGGGGGCTTCTCTCTGCCGCGCCATCCGGAAAAAATATCCGGAGATGAGAATCCGGGCGTGTGATCCTGATGCTGAGGGCCTGGAGAAGGGTCTTGAGAGAGAATGGATTGATGAAACTTTCATTGATGCCGGAGATGCCCTCATGGAGGATTCCATCGTAATTCTGGCGTCACCGCCCGGACCTTCCCTGGATATACTTCGAAAGTTAGGTTCCACTCATATCATACCTGCAGGGTGCACCCTGACAGATATGGTAAGCATAAAGGAGAGCATTCTCAGTGTGGTGCAGGATACCCCTCTGGAGACCCGGTTCGCAGGGAGCCACCCCATGGCCGGGTCCGAGAAATCGGGATGTGATCATTCCAGGCCCGATCTCTTCGAAGACGCGTCTGTCCTTTGCTGCGCGACTCCAGCCTCCCATGTTCTCCATGATGTAATGGATTTCTGGTCTTCCCTGGGTGCGAGGGTCCTGGAGGTGGAAGCCGAATTGCACGATAGACTGGTGGCCCGCACCAGCCATCTGCCCCATCTCATATCCGGTCTTGTGGCTCTCGTGGCCGCAGAGAAAGGGAAGGATGTAAAACCCTTTGCCGGGTCCGGCTTTGCGGATATTACGCGATTGGCGGATGGGGACCCATGTCTCTGGAGTGACATTATATGGGGTAACCGGAAAGGTGTTTCCCGGTCCCTGGCACTCTTTCGTGACAGGCTCCAGGAACTGTCCGATATAATTGATTCAGCTGAGGAGAGGGACGAGGTCCTGAGATTCCTGGAATCGGCCCGCAGCGCCCGGCGGGAGGTCATATCGTGAAGCCTGTAACCGTGGCAGTAGACGGGCCGGCCGGTTCCGGTAAAAGTACAGTTGCAAGGGAGGTGGCTTCCCGGTTCGGTCTTTTGTATCTCGATTCGGGAGCCCTCTACAGGGCCGTTACCTGGTATGTATACGTAAACTGGGATACCCTGGAAAAGGCCCCGGAGGTGGAGACCATCCTGCCTGAAATTGAACTTCGGCAGGTATATGGTGAAGACAACTCATGCAGAACCTTTGTCAACGATCGGGACGTTTCCGACGAAATCCGGGACGAAGAGATAACGCGCCGTATAGGGGAGGTCTCCGACAGCCGTCCTGTGCGTGACTTTGTTAATTCCCATCTTCGCAGCTGGTCAGGCGAGAAAAGCATTATAATGGATGGAAGGGACATCGGAACCGTGGTTTTCCCCGACGCTGATTTGAAAATTTACCTGGACGCCTCCGTTGAGGAGCGAACCCGCCGAAGGCTCAATGAATACAGTGAAAAGGGAAAAAATCTTGACGAAAACCTTATCAGAAACCAGATTATACGTCGTGATGAACAGGACAGGTCGCGTCCCTACGGGGCTTTAAAAATGGCGGATGACGCGGTCTATCTTGAGACATCACATCTATCGCGCGAGGAAGTCATAGATCGGATCAGCACATATATACACAGGCTCCGCTAACCCTGACTTTTCTATCCGAATAGAATCCTGAGACCTGAGATATTCAGGTGGAGAACGGTTATAGCTCATGGTGCATAACAACGAAGAGCAGAACGAACAGAACGGACCGATCAACAACGAAACCAGCAACGAAACGATCAGCATGGAAGAGGTCGCTGACGCGGCTATGGATGATGTTCGTCCTGGAACTCTTCTTGAAGGGGAAATTGTCACGATCGATTCTGATTATGCCTATGTTAACGTGGGAAGCAAATCGGATGGCAGGATACCTCTCGGTGAGTTTGAAGAAAAACCCTCTGTAGGACAGAGTGTGCCGGTCATTATACGGAGTCCCCGCCTGACCGATGGCGTCTACGAGTGTTCCATCCGTGAAGCCCGAAGGGCCATGCAGTGGGGACAGTTCCTGGAACAGTACGATCCGGAAGTGGGGATTGTCTACGGGAAAGTCGTGAGCGCCACACCCAAGGGAAAGCTCGTGGATTGCGGGGGTGTGACCGGTTTTCTACCCTTTTCTCTGGCCGCGGACCTCAAGGGAGCCGATTCCTCTGATGAACGGGCCTTTCACGTAAAAAGCATCGATCGCAAGCGTCGTTCAATTCTTGTATCCCGCAAAGAC
>CAZYBU010000006.1:0-124612 GCA_964645775.1 uncultured Leptospirales bacterium
AAGCGGATATATAGAGCAATTTTTAGAAAATTCAGGTTAAGGAATTAATACTGTTATTTTTTAGACTCTTTACCGATAGTGTATACGGACGGCCCTGTTCTTTTCGCGGCAGGCTGTCTGATGATATCGATACCTGGATGGTGATGCCCGATGAAACATGTACTTCTTACAGGACTCTTCTGCCTTCTGTTAATGCCGAGCGGATCTTTAACCGCGAGTTTCGGAAATGAGGTTGTGGAAAAACTCCGTCCCGCTTCTTCGGAGATTCCCGAGGGATTTATGCTGGGTAAGATTCCTTCCTTCGCGAAAAAGGTCTTTAAGGACAATCCCTGGTATCTTGACCGGGAATCTATCAAGCGGCTGGTGCCTAACATATACCCGGGAGGAAACGCCTCAAAGGTCAAGGCTGTCCATATGACCATCATGGCGGATAAGCGGAATCCCTATGGAGATGACATTGTATGTTATGTTATTCTTTACAATGATAAAAACGCGGCGGACGCGGAGATAAAGAAACTGGATTCTTATACAGGGTATAACAGTGACCGGGCCATTATGGTCCGAAAGAATAACGTTGCTGTCTTTCTTCACGTGGATGATACGGAAAACCTTCATATAATCCGGGATATGGCCACTCGCATGGAAAGGAAGCTGAATTCGAACTAAGATCAGGGGCCCGGCAATCTGCCGGGTCTTGACGCTTCTCATATTACTTGTTATATTTAATCCGTCACCTTCACCTGAATATCTATCCCCTTTAACCTGAATGAACATTTCACCCTGAGTTAATGAACTCGAGACAAGGAGAATCATGTCATGAGAATGGATAAACTGACGATAAAGGCCCAGGACGCACTCTCCGGGGCCCAGGAAATTGCCACAGCCAGGGACCATTATGAAATTCAGCCTGAGCATCTTCTTCTGGCCCTGGTGGAGCAGGATGGCGGTATCTTTCACTCAATCACACGCAGAATGGGTGTGGATTCCCGTGAAATAGGCCGGGACGTTACGGCTGCCCTGGAAAACCTTCCCCGGCAGGTTGGAGGCGGACCGGGAGGGGGCCAGATGTCGGCCGCCCTGCGGGATGTGATCAACGAGGCCTGGAACAGCGCCGTCAATATGAAGGATGAGTACCTGAGCACGGAACACATGGTCATGGGACTTGCCATGAAAGGCGAGGGCGCGGCGAGGAAGATACTGAACGAACATGGAATTAACCGGGACAGCCTGATGCGTGTCCTGAACGATATCCGGGGCAGCAAAAAGGCGTCGGCAGAGAATGCCGAGGACCAGTATGACGCGCTTCAGCGGTACAGCCAGGACCTGACTTCCATGGCCCGCCAGAACCGACTTGATCCTGTCATCGGGCGGGACGACGAGATACGCCGTGTCATGCAGGTCCTGACAAGGAGAACCAAGAACAACCCGGTCCTCATCGGCGAGCCTGGCGTGGGGAAAACCGCCATTGTGGAGGGTCTGGCCCAGAGGATCGTTGGAGGAGATGTCCCGGAGAACCTGAAAAACCGGCGCATCGTCGGCCTCGATATGGGGGCCCTTGTGGCTGGCGCCAAGTACCGGGGTGAGTTCGAGGAACGTCTCAAGGCGGTTATAAACGAGATCGTGGAATCGAACGGGGAGATCATCCTTTTTATTGATGAGCTTCATACTCTTATCGGAGCCGGGGCGGCCGAGGGTTCCATAGACGCCTCCAATATGCTGAAACCGCCCCTGGCAAGGGGAGAGCTTCGTACCATCGGCGCCACCACCCTGGGCGAGTACCAGAAATATATCGAGAAGGACAAGGCCCTGGAACGGAGGTTTCAGCCGGTCTATACAACGGAGCCCTCCACTGAGGATACCATCGCCATTCTCCGGGGCCTGAAGGAGAAGTACGAGGTGCACCACGGGGTACGAATATCCGACTCGGCCGCCGTGGCGGCTGCCATACTCTCGGACCGATACATTACTGACCGGTTTCTGCCGGACAAGGCGGTGGATCTTATCGACGAAGCCGCGTCACTTATTAAAATGGAGATCGACTCCATGCCTATAGAGATCGACGAGATCGAAAGGCGCATACGCCAGCTGGCCATCGAAAAGGAGGCCCTGAAGAAGGAGAAAGACAAGGCCTCCAGGGAGCGGCTGGAGAGGATCGAAAAAGAGCTGGCCGACCTTATGGAGAAGAAAAATTCACTGGTGGCCGTATGGAAATCGGAGAAAGAGATCATTACGGCTATCAGCGACATAAAGCAGAAGATCGATCAGCTCAGGGCCGAGGAGAAACAGGCTGAGCGGCAGGGTAACCTTAACCGGGTTGCTGAGATCCGGTACGGGCAGATCGTTGAACTGGAGAATGAGCTCCAGGAGTACAACGAGAAGCTGAAAGAGATGCAGGGTGAAAATACCCTGCTGAAAGAAGAGGTCACGGAACAGGAGATCGCGGCAGTCGTATCCCGCTGGACCGGTATACCTGTCTCCCGGATGCTGGAAGGCGAGAAGGAAAAACTCCTGAAGATGGAAGAGATCCTCGGTCAAAGGGTCGTGGGCCAGGACCAGGCCATCACGGCCATAAGTAACTCCGTCCGACGGTCCCGTTCCGGCATACAGGATCCGGACCGTCCCATGGGGACCTTCATCTTCCTGGGACCCACGGGAGTGGGTAAGACCGAGACGGCCAAGGCCGTGGCCGAGTTCCTTTTCAATGACGAGAAGGCCATCACCCGTATCGACATGTCGGAGTACATGGAGAAACACGCCGTGGCCCGGCTTATCGGAGCCCCTCCCGGGTACGTGGGCTACGAGGAGGGAGGCCAGCTGACCGAGGCCGTGCGCCGCAGACCCTACTCCGTGGTCCTCTTCGACGAGATCGAGAAGGCGCACAATGATGTTTTTAACATCTTTCTGCAGGTACTGGACGAGGGCCGTCTGACCGATTCCAAGGGAAGGACCGTCGATTTCAGAAACACCCTGATTATCATGACCTCGAATATAGGCACATCCTATATCGGGGATGAGTCCATACCCATGGAGGAGAGGCAGACCGGTATCAACACGGAACTGCGGGCCAACTTCAAGCCGGAGTTTCTGAACCGGGTGGATGAGATCATCATCTTCAATCCTCTCTCGAAAGAAAACATCAAGGATATCATACGGCTACAGCTTGAACTCACGGGACGAAGACTTAAGGAGAGAGGGATCAACCTGGAGCTGAAGGAGTCTGCCGTCGATTTCCTCATGGAAGAGGGCTACGACCCGCAGTTCGGGGCCAGACCCCTGAAGAGGGCCATCCAGAACCACGTCCTTAACCCTCTTTCCCTTAAACTCCTGGAAGGGAGCGTAAGCGAGGAGGTCCGGGTCGTGGTGGATAAAAAGAAGGATGGGGTCCACGTGGACCTTCAACCGGTTTGATGATTATCGCACGCAGGCGAAGATGAAGGGGCCGTAGGCGAAGATATATATATCTTCGCCTACGGTTTTCGCGCGGACATATCTTTCTTCATTTTTATTCATTTACCCTTTAAATGGTTAAAATTTTTTTCCTGGAAAAGATGAAATAATTACATTTTCTCTTGCCGGAAACGGTACACGTATATACCTTACTCCCCTGTTTGAGGGGAATGTACTTCCCGGGAGGTTTTTGAATGAAACGAGTTATCTCCGTTATTTCGATATTGCTAATGATAACAGGTTTTGCAGTTAATTCCTTTTCGTATACCGGATCAGAGACAGGTATTGATTATACGTTAACTGGTGATACATCTGCAATGGAGGATTTTGTTGACAATACCCTTGATCCTTATATGGCAAAAATATACCCGCTGGATCAGTTTGCCGGAGCCACGGCAACCTCCCAGGCCTACTCATCCGTGGATGTCGGTTCCTTCCAGGCCTACCATAATTACAGGTTCCTGGCCATAACCGTGGGGGTCCAGGCTGCCACCCATGTCCCCACCACGAATCTGGATAAGCTTCCAGACTACTTCGCAGACATGGGCGATACCGAGGACCCGAGCTACGAGATGGGTTTCGCGGCCGCCACGTCCTTAAATGTGGGGGTCAAGATTCTTCCCAGGTTATATATCGACGCAAAGCTAATGTACCTCCCCACGGTCAATGTCCCCGTAGGGGAGGATATGAACATGGGTATAAGCAATCTTACCGTGGGGGCCGGGGTTACCTGGCAGTTCATGAAGGCCTTTGATGTGGGCGCCTTCCGATGGGGCGGTCTCGCCCTCCATGGCGGTTACTACATGACATGGAATAAAATTGATTTCACATTAAAAAATGTAAATTTAGTGGATGGACTAAATACATCCACAAGTGATTTTAGTATAGAATACAATGCTCATACCCATTCTATTCCAGTTGAACTTACGACATCCATACGACTGGTATGGTTTCTGAACCTTTACGCCGGGGTGGGTGCAACATTCAATTTCGGAAAAGCGACCGTTACAATGGATCAGGTCATGGAAGTTACCGGGGGAGCGAGTGGCACAATCAGTTTTGATGCCGAGTCCACCAACAATCCCGGAGTCTTTGACGTGAAATTCATGACCGGTCTCGGTATAAAGATTCTTCCGGTTATCATCGATATACCTGTCACCTTCCACTTCCCCACGAACGAGAAGTTCCGGTACGACAACAAATCGGGAATGGGCATGAATGTCGGTATCACCATGGGGGTTGTTTTCTGATATAATCGATTAAGTGAATTGCGGGGGGCGTCTCACGTATGAGGCTCCCCCTTTTTGTTTTCATTGCAGAAAATTCTTGCCAAAGGGAGGGCCGCTGGATAGTCTACGTTTTCTATATGGACATGCTGAAAATCAATGAGAACAATTGTCCCCCTAACAGATAACGAAAAACATATCGTGGAACGGGTCACGGAAGCGATGCGGGACCACGGCACCTTTGATGAGCTGGCCGCCATCAAGAAGAACGAGCTCTCCCTGGATGACCTGGCCCGTTCCATATCTCAGTACCCCTCGGTGTTCGGCCAGCAGCAGCTGGGAAACGCTTCCCGTTCCGTCCAGACCCTCATCGATACACTCTGCATCAAGGATATATCTGACCGGGTCTACCATATCCCGACCAAGGCGATCCTGGGCCAGGGGTTCGCCGTGGCCAAGATCAACTTCTTCTTCATGCTCTATTACTCCCTGAGTCAGAGGGACATGCTCGAAGACTACACCACCATGATCATGGAGGTCATCAAGCGTAACGTCTATACCTCCATGGCCGAAGAGGTCTTCCTTGCCATCATATCGGACAAGAACATTCCCCTTCAGGTGCGGAGTAACGCTGGATACCTTCTGGCCAACATCTGGGAATACCGACTGGACCACGGTGTGAAGGAGTTCGCTCCCATTTTGAACAATATCTGGAACTCGCGGAAAAAACTGAGGCCCGCTTACGGAACCATGCTCGGAGTCTCGGAACTCTTCCTTCTGTCCCGTGAATCGGGAAACATCTGGATGGAATTTTTTCAGAGGGACGATCTGAAACATGAGGAGATCGATTCTCTCCAGGAATTCATCATGGGCCTCTCCTTCGAAGAGATGGAGACTCTGGCACGGGAGATGGAGAGGACCGGGAAGTCGACCTACTGTATTGAGGAGATTCGCGACTTTTTGGGGGGGAGCCGGATGTACGAAGAGTATAACCTGGACGATCCCCGTGAGATCTTCCGTTCATATAAACAGCGAAAAAGGAACGCTGATTTTCGCAAGAGGGCCAACCTCGAGGGCCCCAAGAAAAGCATAGAAGAATACCTTATGATTTACCTGCTGGCCCGGCCCGAAATGGATGAGGAGCTGGCGGGACAGAGATGGAGGTCTGAACCATGATAGGAAGAAGTCCCGTTACCTCCTTTCAGGAGAAGGAACACGACCCCGTACTCGATGAGGGATCTTACGTGCATCCCGCGGCCGTGGTCATCGGTCATGTCTACCTGGGAAAGAACATCCTGGTCTCACCCCTGGCGTCGGTGCGGGGAGACGAGGGTGCGCCCATCGTTGTGGGTGACGATTCAAACATCCAGGACGGATGTGTCATCCACGGCCTCAAGGTGACAGACGAGGGCCGCTCCCTGGACGCGAACCGCGTCGATTCGGAGAAGGGACCCGCCTCGGTACGCATTGGTAAGCGGGTCTCGATGGCCCACCAGAGCCAGGTTCACGGCCCGGCCCGGGTGGGTGAAGATGTTTTCGTCGGTATGATGAGCCTCATCTTCAAGGCGGAGGTTGGAGACCGGGTGGTCATTGAACCCGGCTCCCTTGTCATGGGAGTAAAAATACCCTCTGGACGCTACGTGCCGGCCGGTTCCGTGATAAAAAAACAGGAAGACGCCGACGCCCTGCCGGCGATAACCGATACCTATCCCCTGGCCCATCTGAACCAGGAGGTGGTCCAGGTCAACGTGGAACTGGCGCAGGGGTACGCTAAGCGGGATGGGTAGCTCACTCCGGGTCGTTGTATCCGCACCCTTCGTAGGGGCTTAAGGGTCCGGAAGTCTCCACGCCCGGCTGGTTCTCGTAGAAGGGGAAGTCCCGGCACATGCGTGGCCGTATCTCGTAGATGGAACAGGCCGGTGTACCCTTCTCATCGCGCGTGAAATGTTTGCACCTGTAGTGAAAAGGGAGGTCCGCTTCCGGCTCCTCGAAGAGGAACTCCAGCATGGGATAGATAAGGTATATCTCGGTGTAGGATGGGTCCACGCTTTTCATGGAACGCCAGTAGTAATAGGCCCGCTCAAGGGTCTGGGGGTCCTCGGCCAGGCGGACGTCCTGGCAGCAGTATCCTCTTCGTTTACAACGGGGCGCCATCCTGCCTCAATACTCCGCTTTTTTGTCAGCTGATATAGAGCATCTCCCAGAATTTCGGGAGGGTCCAGAGATTATCGTCGATGAGGGTCTCCAGTTCATCGGAGAGGAGGCGGGTGTCCTCCATGGACTGGCTTATCTCCTGGCAGAAGTACTTTGCTTTCTCGAAGACGTCCTCCGTGTCGTTAGCCCTGCCCAGTTTTTCGACAAGATTGTCCCGGGCCACGCAGAGGTTTTCTATCGCTTTCGTGATCCTGGTAAGCAGTTCTCTCTGATTAGTCACGGCGCTCTCCGCTCCCAGGACCGTCACGGTTTTCTCAATGGAGGCGGCCAGTTCACCCTGGTAACGGAGGGCGGGAGGGAGTACCCGGGTTGATACCATCTCCATGAGGACCCGTACCTCGATCTCCTTGTCCGCTGAGTACCGTTCGGTCTTGATGCAATAGCGGGAATTCAGCTCCACGGGCGAGAGAACCCTGTATTTCTCGAAGAGCTCTTCGGCCTTCTTCTCGGTCAGGGCCTTCAGGGCCATCGGAGTTGTCCTCAGGTTCGGCAGGCCCCTCTTCTCCGCATCCTTTTGCCATGTATCGCTGTAGTTGTCCCCTGAAAAGAGGATAGCCTCGACCTTCGGCAGTTCTTCCCGGATCATGTTAAGGACCTTCACCCGGATATCCTTTTCTTTCGAGGCCTCAAGCATGTCGGAGAGTTCATCCAGGCTCTGGCTTATGGTGGTGTTCAATACCGTGGCCGGAAAGGATATATTATGATTGGAGCCCACGGCCCGGAACTCGAACTTGTTCCCGGTAAAGGCGAAGGGAGAGGTACGGTTTCGGTCCGAGGTATCTCTGGAGAGCTTGGGGAGTGAGGAGAGTCCCAGGTCTATGATTCCCGTGGCATCGGTGTCGGAGAGGTCCCCCTTCGCGATATTTTGCAGGATAGACGTGAGCTGTTCTCCAAGAAAGATCGATATTATCGCTGGAGGCGCCTCGTTGGCCCCCAGACGATGATCGTTGCCGGCAGAGGCTATAGAGGCCCGGAGAAGGTCGGCGTGACGATGCACGGCCCTGAGTGTGGCCATGAGAAAAACCAAAAACTGTATGTTCCCACGGGGGGTCTTCCCCGGATCAAAGAGATTAATGCCGTCGTCCGTGGAGAGGGACCAGTTCAGGTGCTTGCCGGAACCGTTTATGCCTGCAAAGGGCTTCTCATTGAAAAGAACGGCGAAGTGGTGTCTGCGGGAGACCTGCCGGATGGTGTCCATGACCAGGAGGTTATGATCCACGGCGATGTTCGCCTCCTCGAAGATAGGCGCGATCTCGAACTGGGAAGGGGCCACCTCGTTGTGACGGGTCTTGGCCGGTATGCCAAGCTTGTAGAGTTCCTCCTCCACGTCGTGCATGAAGGACTGGACCCTCTCCTTGATGTTTCCGAAGTACTGGTCGTCCAGCTCCTGGCCCTTTGCCGGAGGGGCCCCCAGGAGAGTGCGTCCGGCCAGGACAAGGTCGGGCCTCCGGTAGAAGAAATCGGTATCCACCAGGAAGTACTCCTGTTCCGGGCCCAGGTTCGATATCACACGGCAGGATCCTTCGTGGCCCAGGACGCGGAGCATCCGCAGGGCGCTGTCGTTCACGGCCCGTATGGATCGAAGGAGGGGGGTCTTCTTGTCCAGGGCCTCCCCGTTGTAGGAAATAAAGACCGTGGGGATGCAGAGGGTTGTCCCGGTCCCGTTATGGCGCAGGAAGGCGGGGCTGGTCATGTCCCATCCGGTATATCCCCGGGCCTCGAAGGTGGCCCGGATACCGCCGCTGGGAAAGCTGGAGGCGTCCGGCTCTCCCTGGACAAGCTGCCTGCCGGAGAATCGCTCCATGATCACTCCCTCTTCGAACTCGATGAAGGCGTCGTGCTTTTCCGCCGTGGCGCCGGTCATGGGCTGGAACCAGTGGGCGAAGTGAGTGGCGCCCCGCTCGATAGCCCACTCTTTCATGGCGTGGGCTACGGCGTTGGCCGTATCCAGGTCCAGTTCCCTGTCTTCATGGAGGATGTCCATAAAACGGTCAAAGACGACCTTGGGAAGCTTATCTTCCATGACGATGTCGTTGAAGGTCTCCTCGCCGTAGTACGTTGAGACGGGATTGTTTTTTTTACGGGCTATGGTATAATGTCTCTCCGCTGCGGGTATGGGTGAGTTGTATCGCACAACGTCCTCCAGATTGTTGGGATTTGTTAGGTTTCACCAGGGGTGATTTTTTGTAAACAATAAATGAGCGGGGGGCATCGCTTTACGTGAATGAAGAATCTCTTCGATTTCATGACCGAAATCGGAGTAATGGAGAAATGAGGGTATAAGAAAAAATAATTGTTCTTGATCTTCATGCCCTCCGGCGGGCGATGATATGTTCCCCCCGCGGGCAATACATCCATTAATGGAAAAGAAACTATGAATACCCCGGAAACGGAACTCATCGAACTTCCCCTGGAGGAGAAGATCAACTCTCTGATCCACGGGTTTGGATTTCTCCTGAGTGTGGCCGCCCTGGTAATCCTGGTGGTCTTCGCCTCCCTCTACGGAACGGTCTGGCATGTCGCAAGCTTCTCCCTCTTCGGGGCGGCACTCGTCTGTCTTTACCTCGCCTCGAGCCTCTATCACGCCCTGAGGCGTGAGAAGTTAAAGCGGTTCTTTCTCTACATGGACCACGCGGCTATCTACCTGCTCATAGCCGGGACCTACACACCCTTCACCCTTGTTGGCATCCGGCACCAGTGGGGCTGGCTCATCTTCGGGATCGTCTGGGGACTGGCCGTTACAGGCATTATAATAACCCTTTTCTTCTTCGATCGCTTCGAGAGGCTCTCCCTGATACTCTACCTTCTTATGGGATGGCTGGTAGCCTTCTCCTACCGGCCCTTCCTGGACAACCTGGATAGCTGGACCCTCCTCCTGGTGATTCTGGGAGGCATCAGCTATACCGTGGGCGTGGCCTTTTACCTGTGGAGACGTCTGCCATTCAGCCACGCCCTGTGGCATCTCTTTGTCATAGGCGGCAGTACCTGGCATTTCTTCGCTGTTCTCTCTCTTTTATGATCAGCGTCTGTTGGATCTCCGCCAGATCTTCTGCTTCTCTGCCTCTTTGATAAGGTCCTCCCGGAAATCGGGGTGGGCCAGGTTGATCAGCTTCTCGGCCCTCATCCAGGTGGGAGAGGCTGTCATTCTCTCCGCCCCGTACTCTGTTACGATGTAGTCTACCATCTGTCTCGGTATGGTGATGATGGCGCCTGGATCGAAGGATGGGACGATGCTCGAATGGAGGTTCCCTTCCCTGTCGGTGTGGGTCGCTTCAAGACAGATGAAGCTCTTGCCTCCCCTTGACCACTGGGAACCGAGGACGAAATCGAGCATGCCTCCGTTGCCGGATACCTGTCCGGTGACACCGTTTTTCACGATGCTTTCGGCGTTTACCTGGGAGAAGAGGTCTATCTGTAAAGCGTTGTTGATGCTCACGAAGTTGTCAAGAAGGGCGATCCTCTTCGGGTCGTTTATGTAGTCCACGGGATAGGAGGCCACCCGCGGGTTCTCGTGCATGAAGTCGTAGAGGCGCCTGCTCCCGATGGCGAAGGTATAGGCGGTTCTGCGTTTGTCGATCTCTTTGCGTGAGCCGTCCATGCGTCCGGATTCTATCATCTCCACGTAGGCGTCCACCAGCATCTCTGTGTGGCCGCCCAGGTGTTTCAGGTCCGATTCAGCGATCATTTTGCCCACGGCGTTGGGAGTTCCTCCTATACCGAGCTGGACACACGACCCGTCATGGATAAAGGGCATGAGATGATCGGCGATTTTCTTTTCAGCCTCCGTCGGTTCCGGTATGGGAGCGTCGTAGAGGGGCCGTGGCCTGTCCGATTCAACGATGTAATCGACCTGTGATATGTGGACCGATTCCTCCGCTCCTCCCAGGCAGCGGGGCTGGTCAGGGTTAACTTCGATTATGACCAGGTCTGCCGCGTCCATCTTGGCCAGGGTCTCGGAGTTCTGGGGGCCCAGATTGAAACAGCCGTGGGAGTCCATGGCCCCGGTCTGGCACATCGTGATCCATTTAACGCCTTCAGGGTTCTCCCTGTAATTGAAGGAGCGGTATTCCCGGGTGATGTCCATCTCCCGGAAATAGTAAGGGGCCCGCTGAAACAGGATGGGGGAGTAGTAGCTGGTGGAGTGCAGCTGCATCATCCGGGTCAGCCTGCTCCAGTGCCAGTCCATGTAGATAAAGCTATCCGGATGCTTTGAAACTTCCGGAAGGGGCGGAACGGTTACGGCCGTGTAGATACTTACGTTCTTCAGTTCTTCCGCCCGGGCGGCCAGGGCCTCATCCAGCACGATCGGCTTACCGTTGAAGAAACCGTAATCAACGATATCTCCTGATTGTACATCCTGCACCGCCTTTTCCGGTGTTCTCTTTTTCTTCTTGTAGATACTCTTGTAGTTCATCTTTCATCCTCCCCAGACCTGTGCGCTAACGGTGTTTATATAATTTCAGCAATTATTTCTTTAAGATGTTTTTATGTGCGAACAAATCCCGTCGCAGAAAGTGCCGGGAATATTGAAATTTCTTATGGCGAATAAAGTTAAGGAATTATTACTGATATAATTTTAAATGTACGTTGGAAGGTCAAATGAATATCTGCTTTTCATCATTATTGTATAAAAATTGATGAAAATCTATTGCTTGACATCCCGTGACCCTGGCATAATCCGGTCCACAATCTTTACGCCTTAGAGGTATGCTATGAAGAACCGCGACGGTCATTCCGCGGATGAAATCTTCACCAAAAAGACAGGCTGGGCCTATAACGACTTTATCATTCTGCCCGGGTATATCGATTTCGCCCCGGAAGAAGTGACACTGGAAACGAAACTCTCCAGGAACATTCGGATCAAAAGCCCCCTGGTATCCAGTCCCATGGATACCGTTACCGAAGCGAAGATGGCCATCGGTATGGCCCTCATGGGCGGTATCGGTATTATTCATTACAACAACAGTATCGATAAACAGGCCGGCGAGGTAGCCAAGGTCAAACGGTATGAGAACGGTTTTATCAATGATCCGAAGGTGCTCTCTCCGGATCATACGATAGGGGACATCGATCGTATCAAGGAACTCTACGGTTTTTCCGGGATACCGATCACGGAAAACGGGGACCTTAATTCCAGGCTACTCGGTATCGTGACGAACCGGGACATCGACTTTGAAACTGACAGGGACCGTAAGCTCCGGGATGTTATGACCACGGATCTTTTAACGGCTCCGCAGGGAATCGACCTTCTCGGAGCGAACCGCATACTGAAGGCCTCCAAAAAGGGGAAGCTCCCCATCGTGGACAAAGAGGGGAAACTGGTGGCCCTCATGAGCCGCAACGACCTTTTGAAAAACAGGGAGTTTCCCAACTCATCAAAGGATGATCAAAAACAGTTACTGGTGGGCGCGGCTATCTCCACCCGGGAAGAGTCCAGGGAACGTCTCGATGCCCTGGTGGAATCGGGCATCAATCTGGTTGTCATAGATTCGGCCCAGGGTAATTCCATCTATCAGATCGAGATGATACGGTACATCAAGAAGAAATATCCGAAGCTTGATGTTATAGGCGGTAACGTGGTTACCCGGGAACAGTGTGAGAGACTCATTAAGGCCGGGGTGGACGGCCTGAGGATCGGAATGGGACCCGGTTCCATCTGTACGACCCAGACAACCATGTCCGTGGGACGACCCCAGGCCACGGCCGTGTACCGGACCGCGGCCACGGCCCGCAGGTATAATGTGCCAGTCATGGCTGACGGAGGGATAGCCACCATCGGCCATATATCCAAGGCCCTCTCCCTGGGCGCATCCACTGTCATGATGGGTTCCATGTTCGCCGGCACGGCCGAGGCGCCGGGGGAATACTTCTATGAAAACGGTATACGGCTTAAGAAGTACCGGGGGATGGCATCCTCTGAGGCGATGGAAGCGGGCGGCTCAAAGCGGTACTTCGCGGAAGATGCCCAGATCAAGGTGGCACAGGGCGTCTCAGGCGCCGTGGTGGACAAGGGCTCCCTCTTCGATTACCTTCCCTATCTTCTCCAGGGACTCAGACATTCCCTCCAGGACATGGGGACCCCTTCTGTAACTCGTCTTCACGAGGCGCTTTATGACGGCTCCCTCCGCTTTGAGCTGAGGTCAACCATGGCCCAGAGGGAAGGCCATGTTCACGATATGCATTCTTACACCGAGCCGAAGTACATGTAATCATGAAGGGAATTCTCCGAGAACTTGTTGAAACAAGCAGAAGCTACCGTCGCTTTCATGAAGATAAACCTGTTGATGAGGCGACGCTGAGAGAACTGGTCGATCTGGCCAGGATATCTCCGTCTTCGGCCAACCGCCAGCCGCTTAAGTATATCCTTTCCTGTTGGCCTGGACTGAATGAAAAAATATTTCCCTGTCTCGCATGGGCGGGGTATCTTAAGGACTGGGATGGACCGTCGGAGGGAGAGAGACCTTCGGCCTATATAATAATCCTTATTGATACTGAAATAAATGTGGGAGCGACTTGGGATGCCGGCATCGCCTCACAGAGCATACTCCTGGGAGCTGTTGAAAAGGGACTGGGAGGATGTATCGTCGCCTCGATTCAGAAGGAATGGTTGATGGATGCGCTCAACCTTCCAAAGAGATACCTGCCGACGCTTGTTATTGCATTGGGTGAACCGGCCGAGAAAGTCGTTCTGGAAGAGACGGGGAAGGATGGGGATATCCGTTACTGGAGGGACGGTGACTCGGTTCACCATGTTCCCAAGCGTCCCCTGGATGAGATTATCATTGAACTGGAAAAGGACCTTGACGGATCTTGAAGCCATGGGACTGGCTCTGGACGAGGCGAAAAGAGCGGGGGCCGAGAATGAAGTCCCGGTGGGCGCTGTAATCGTTCGGGATGGCAGCATTTTGGCCCGGAAGGGTAACCGCACGAGACGGTCAGGCATGCCGACCCGGCACGCTGAGATAGAAGCCATAGAGGAAGCGGCCCGGCTCCTGAAAAATGAACGGTTGACCGGATGCGTTCTCTATGTTACCAAGGAGCCCTGTGCCATGTGTGCCGGAGCTATCGTCCATTCCCGTCTTGAGAAGGTAATCATAGGGGCCAGGGACAACAGGTACGGCGCATGCGGGACAGTTTTGTCGGTCTGCGGAAACCGTGAGCTGAACCATGTTCCCGAAATCCATTTCGGACCCGGGGAGGAAGAATCCTCCCGGATGCTGAAGGAGTTTTTTATGACCAGGCGTCAACAATCCAGCGAGGTGTAATCGATATGGCTGTGGCATCCCTTGTACTCGGAATTCTATCCATCATACTTTCCTTTACCGGTTTCGGGTTTCTTTTCGGTATCATAGGCCTTATACTGGCAATTCTCGCCCGAAGGCAGTTGAATGCCGAGAACCGGGGACTTGCCACAGGCGGACTGGTAACTTCTCTCGTGGGAATGTTTCTTCCCCTGATCCTTGTTTTTACGTGCCTGGCCGGGGCGACCGGGGCGAGTTTCTGCGCTCATAAGGCCCTGGAGCAGATGGATATCCGAAATATCCCCGGCGCGCCCACGGACCAGGATTTTAAGAAGCAGATGGAGGAAGCCATGCGCCGGGGAGAGCAGGGCATGATCAGGGATGATGACCGGGATAAAAAGGAAGGGCCCTGAAAGGCAAAGTGATTGACGGGGATACCTCTTTTCTGCTAATGTGACATAATCCTTTCAGTGCAGGGAAACCATGTCCAAAGTCACACTCCTGACATATGACAGGAGCCAGGCAGAAGGTCTTGAGAAGGCAGGGCATACCGTTCTTCCTGTTATCCTTCCCCTCTCCGAGGAAAAGATCAAGGCCCTTTCAGCCATGCGTTCCGATGTTCTCCTCGTGCAATGCCTTGAAGAGGAAGGTCTGGGCCTGTCAGGATACCTCGACCGTCTCCCGGATTCCTCCCGCACCCTCTTCTTCGGTCCTCCTCTCTCTCTCCGCAATTGCTCTCTTCTCATGGAGAGAGGGTATCCTGAATACCTGGATTACATGGATATCCGCAGGATACATGCTTACCTGAAAATGACTGTCTCGTCCGGGCAGTCCGAGAATCGGCCTGTTATTGTCTTCGACTCGGATGCAAGGTCCCGCTCCATCATCTCCGGTATCTGCCGGGTGCTCGATTACGGTACCTGCTTTCCCGAAAGTCAGGACGATTTCGTGGAGATGATCAACCGTCGTGAGACACAGATCGCCCTTTTTAATCTTGAGAACAGCGAACTTGACCTGCGAAGGATGGTAATGGAGACCTTCAGGGGAAACCGGGTCTGCCATCTTCCCATGGTGGCATACAGGAGAATGGAAGAGGGGCTATTCATTCATGACCTGACGGGGGGATTGAATCGGCTGACAAAGGTCATTCTGACCCCGGAGGAACTCTATGGCTTTCTTGTCGATTTTCTGTTCCGCGCCCGCTATTATCCTCTTGTAAACCGGCTGATTAAAAACAGCCGGATGGACGAGACCTTCACGGGAGAGATGGAAAATCTTTCAACGTATTACTTTACCAACGAGGAGCAGGTCTTTCATCTTTCCCACCTGGCGAACCCGGAGTCCGTGGAAATCCTGCTGCGGACGACCCGGCAGATACGGGAAATGCTTATACGGGTGGAAAGTCTGAGATGGCTCCGCCCGGAGGAGAATGGTGAAACTCCTTCTATCGGCGGACTTTATGAGAAAGGGACTGATCACCTTTTTTCATCTCAATTATGACCTGAAGGGAAATACTCTGCCTGCGGATCTCTTTAACGGTGTCAGGATAGCATAACCGTTCCTTGTTGTGGCAATGCCTGCAAAGTTTTTCTCTGTTCTTGATATGGTCGATACCCAGGATCGGGTACATGCCCCGGGAAATGGCTCGCTGATAAGCCGCCTCCCGGTTCATGAAGTCAACATGAATTTCTGTTTCGATGTATCCTTCGGCCGGGCCATGGCAGGATTCGCATCCCACGCCTTCTCCTATAAGTGATTCGACGCGGCCGCCGCCTGTATTGTGGCATTTCAGACATGACCTGTCTGCGGAGGGTTCCTCTATGCCATGTTTTTTAGCGATTTCAAAGGCCTTCTCTGTCTTCAACCTGCGATAGGCCCGGGAATGGGGTGAACTCTGCCACACGGCGAACTGGTTTCCCAGGGCCTCCTGGCCGTGACAGGGCCGACATTTCTCCATACCGACATAGGGATAGGTTTTTCTGGATTCGACATCAAAAGGTAGAAGTACCAGAACAATGGTTCCGGTCAGGATTGCCACAGGTATATATTTAAGCAGAGTCATGATCAAATTCAGCTTGACATCGCAGATGCACTATTATAATTAGAATATAATCTCGATCAGTTTCTTTTTACTTTCAAGCAGTGAATGATCCGGGAACAAGATACTATCTGCAACAACCATAATGATTTAAGTGTAAATATGTAAAGGAAAAGTTATGAAAGGGTCGGGTTTTCATTAAATGGGAGGCTACCGGAATGGCTGAAGGTGGATCAATATCTGAACTGCATGTGGGTGAATTCCTGATGGAGAACGGAATCATTAGCCGGGAACAGCTTGATGACGCTCTTGAGATGCAGAAGGACAATCCTGATCGTCTTATCGGGGAGATCCTGGTTACCCAGGGCGCTCTTTCTAAAGAAGACCTGATCATGGCGCTTGAGATGTATATTATGGTCACGGACAGTGATATTAATCACGTAGATGAATGGCTTGATCAGGAAGAGATCGATATGATGCTAAACAAGATAGGCAGACACCCGGAATCTGAGGAAAAGTAGTTGACATACAAGACTGAAATTCAGGATATGCTGCTATGATAGAATATGAAGATAAAATCTGTTTCGGTTGCGGTACCGACAATGAGCAGGGTCTTAAGCTGAAATTGAGCTTTGACGATGATACCAAAACCGCTTTTGGGGACTATGTAGCCCACGAACTTCAGGAAGGCCCTCCCAACATTATTCACTCTGGCATTATATCAGCCCTACTTGATGAAACCATGGTTACGGTTAATAAGTACCTCGACACTGTCGCCCTCACGAGCGAATTGACCGTACGATACCTTCAGCCCGCATTTATAAAGGAGACCCTCCATATCAGGGGATGGTACGTTAAAAAGAATAAGCGAATAATTGAGAATCGGGCAGAGATAGAGAATGAAATGGGTAAGATCGTTGCCCGGGCCAAAGGTAAATATATTGAGGTAGATGAAATTCCCCAGCCTGAATAGTTTTTTTTCAAGAACATACTCCTGCCGAAGTGGTGGAACTGGTAGACGCAGCGGACTCAAAATCCGCCGGGGGCAACTCCGTGAGGGTTCAAGTCCCTCCTTCGGCATATAAAAAAGAGGGTCTCCTTGTAAGGAAACCCTCTTTTACTAATGAGCGATCATACGCTCCGTGTATTCAAATAAAAGAACAGGGCAGTGGGGGGATTGGGGGTTGGGTGTAGGGTGATGGTGGCTGGCCCTGTTCTATTATTTTCTGTGTAATAATCTTTTTGATCTTTTTCTGAGCATTACTCCTTAAACTGTTTGTTATCGAGATAGCTTTTCATTCCTTATTGTACTACGGTGCCTTTAAAAATAGACATGATAAGCTCCGTTGCGGGAGAAAGGGATAGCTCATTTTGAATACTGACCCTTCGATCATGAAGGCGACGGTTTCCTGTTTCTTTGACGGCAGACGGATAATAATATAGGCTGTGTTGATGGACATCTCTTCTCATGATTCTCCTTCTCTTTCTCTTGTTAGATTGAACAGGCTGAGAAGCCGCACTGTCGGCAGAAAAAGCATCCTGCCTCCGGTATCAGAACCGCTCCACAGTCAGGACAGAGATTTGAATGTTCAGCATCATTCATGCCATACCTCTGTAACGCAAACAATAAGATAGTAAAACTATGTTAAGTATTCGTCAAGCAAAAAAATTCCCTTTTGTGGATTTTTTTTAAGTTTTACGAAACAGGTAATTTGAAGAAAGAAGAATCCCTGGAGTATGAAATGATTGCAAAGAAGGGAGGGTTGAAAAAAAATGGCTATTCTGGCATGAGCACCTTGATTATTGAACAATACGATAGTACATTTGTCCTGTATTTTCCGCTCATGCCCGGGACGTGTAACCCTATCCGCCTTCGGGCTCTCATATATTCCGTTAATCTTAATTTCAAAGAGAGGATCGACAGAAGAGATGACAAAACCTTCGTATGAACATGAAAAGAACCTTGAAGATATACTCAAAATGGACCTTGAACAGGCACAGGAACAGCCCGAGGAAGTAGGTGAATCTCCCGGTGTGGAGGGCCATGAGAGTTCCTTCGATTTTGATATACTCCCCGAGGAACTTGAAGAGTACCTGAACCAGTACGTTGTCCGCCAGGAGGAGACCGTCGAGATCATTGCCACAAAGGTATGCACTCACTTTAAGCGTATGGTTCTTGAAAAGACTATGGACGAGAATGAACGTCTCGTGGGGAACATAAAGAGCAATATGCTTCTCATCGGTCCCACGGGGGTCGGCAAGACCTATATTATTAAATTGATTGCCCGGAGACTGGGAGTTCCCTTTGTAAAAGCTGACGCCACCAAGTTCAGTGAAACCGGTTATGTGGGAGGTGACGTGGAGGACCTTGTCCGCGAACTTGTCCATGAAGCGGAGGGGGACATCACGAAAGCCGAATACGGTATTATCTATATCGATGAGATCGACAAGATAGCCTCTACAGGCTCGATGCACGGACCCGACGTTTCAAGGAGTGGCGTTCAGAGGAACCTTCTTAAACTTATGGAGGAGGCGGAAGTCGATCTGAAGACCCCCCATGACCTGGCCAGCCAGGTCGAAGCGGCCATGGAGGCTCAGCGTACCGGTAAGGTTAAGCATAAAAAGATTAATACCCGGAATATCCTGTTTATCGTCTCCGGTGCCTTTAACGATCTCGATCAAATTATCAATCGGAGATTGAACCGCCAGGCTATCGGTTTTGACAAGAGCAGGGCCACTTTCAAGGAACGGCAGCATGTTCTCCGTGAAGCCCGGACCGAGGACCTGATCCAGTACGGATTTGAATCGGAGTTTATAGGGCGATTACCCGTGTATATCGTGCTTAACGATCTGGACACGGACGGTCTTTACGAGATACTGAAAAATGAATACAGTAATGTGATACTTGGAAAGAAACTCGATTTCCGGGCCTACGGGATTGAGCTGACCTTTACGGATGCAGCCCTTTACAGGCTGGCTGAACAGGCACACAGGGAAAAGACCGGCGCCCGAGGGCTTCTCAGCGTCGTGGAGAAAGTGCTCATTCCCTTTGAAAAGGCCCTTCCCTCAACGAACGTACGTGAGCTGGAGGTAGATGATGACCTCCTGGACAGACCCCGGAAAAAACTCTTCGATACGATTCTGGACGCTTCCATACGCACCTTCCAGTCAGAGTTTCTGGCAGAACATGGCATCTATCTGGAATTTGACGAGTCGGCCCGGGACGAGCTGCGGAAAAAGTTTGATGGCAGTCCCTCCGGAATCGTGGAATTCTGCCGGGAAGCTTTCAATGAATACTATCACGGTATCCGCCTGATAAAGAGAGATACTTTTTCTGTGACTGCCGAGGCAGTCAGGAGACCCACAGAATACCTGGACGAGTATATCAGGGAAAACTACAGTTCCTGAGTTTTGCCCGTATTGGTCCGACATTCTGTGCAGCCGGTTTTCCCCGTAAATCATGGTTTTGCCGGTGAATACTCCGGGGTTTACTGATTGCCCGACGGTATGATGCTCTGAAGAAAATTGACATGGGTCTCCTCAAGTATCTCGTGGTTTTCTTCATATCATGCCTGATCCATGCCACGGCGTCCGGGTCCG
The DNA here is from genome assembly GCA_964645775.1 of uncultured Leptospirales bacterium. Classification (GTDB taxonomy): domain Bacteria; phylum Spirochaetota; class UBA4802; order UBA4802; family UBA5550; genus CAZYBU01. Next base: position 19,767 of record CAZYBU010000006.1, read on the forward strand.
GTGGCTGGTTGCCGGAAAGGGTTATATGGAGAATGAATTATCCCTTCGTCGATTCCCGGTTGATCTCATGGACACGGTAACCGGGCATGCGGTCCCGGAAAGCCTCCCCGGTTTGGGTCTCGGCCTGTTCCAGCATATATCTTTCGTACATATAGAATCCAACAGGCACGGATATTTTAACAAGGGCCAGAAGAGAGATAAGTATCTGGGAAAGTCCCCTTCTGCGCACGGCTGAGTCTTCCTCGATTATAGGATGGTTTTTTATAAACCAGAAGACCACTGCTCCGGCAAGTCCAATGGAGACGAGATTAATGGCAAAGAGAATGGCCGCGCCGCCGGCTTCTTTCTGAGATTCCCTGATCTCTAATCCGTTTTGCTTATCAGTTTCCTCATGTTTTTTTAAGCGTTTGAAAAAATCTGATAATGGAAACATACCGGCCCTTCATAATCGTGATGAACGGGGATATAAGCGCGTCATCCTGGTTTTTCAAACGCTTTTATACGGTGAACGTAAAAAAGTGAGCATAATAATCATCGCAAGGTTCACTCGGATTCCACGAGACACTTTCTCTTGCCCGTAATAAATTTGTTGATCACCTGTTCGAAAGAAAATAATCTGAACATCAGATTGATCATGGATACGACAAACATCATACTCGCTTTTTCCTTGACCCTCTTTGCCGGACTTGCCACAGGCATTGGAAGCGCTCTGGCCTTCTTTTCCCGGAAAACCAACACGGCCTTTCTTTCTGTAGCCCTCGGTTTTTCCGCCGGAGTCATGCTCTATGTCTCCTTCGTTGAGATTATGACCAAGGCCCGGGAGTCCCTGACCGAAGTCCTGGGAGGGGTACAGGGGAACCTCGTGACCGTAATCTCCTTCTTCGGCGGGATTTTCTTCATAGCGGTTATCGACCGCCTCGTGCCATCGGCGGAAAATCCCCATGAGGTCTACAGGATCGAAGAGATGGAGAACGGAAATATTCCGGATGAGAGGCTTCTTCGCATGGGTCTTTTTTCCGCCCTTGCCATCGCCATCCATAATTTCCCTGAAGGACTGGCTACCTTTGCATCGGCCCTTCAGGACCCATCCATAGGGATATCCATAGCCGTTGCCGTCGCCATTCATAACATACCGGAGGGTATCGCGGTCTCTGTCCCCATATTCTACGCTACAGGCAGCAGAAAGAAGGCCTTTATTTATTCTTTCTTGTCAGGCCTTGCCGAACCGGTTGGGGCCCTGATCGGTTTTACCCTCCTTATGCCTTTCTTTAATGACATGACCTTCGGTATACTCTTTGCCGTGGTGGCAGGGATTATGGTCTTCATATCTCTGGATGAGCTCCTTCCCGCTGCCGAAGAATATGGAGAACATCATCTTTCCATATACGGACTTATCGCCGGAATGATGGTTATGGCAATAAGCCTGTTGCTTTTAGCGTGAAAATTTTGCAGTTGAGCCCGGGAGTTAAATGTAAAAAGCTATGCTAAACAGAAATTATTACAGCCTGATTCTTGCGGTAATTCTTCTGCTTCCCGTGACCCTTTCGGCGGGAATGATAAAGAAGGATGGGGCTCGCATTCCACGCGGATATTCTTTACCGGAATCGGAACAAATATCCTTCGCCACGGGGGAGTACCGTCTTGAACTCTATGCCCGTTCTTTCAGCCAGGGAAACGCGGTCTATCTGGAGGTGGTTCCCCTGGAAGAGCCGGGGGAACCTGTCGTCTATTTCAGAGGAAAGAGACTTCCACTGACAAAAAAGGAATGGGGATACCGGGGACTCTTTCCTCTTGGACCGAACCTGAAGAAGGGGAACTATCCCCTTCTGATCAAGTACGACTATCGTGAAAAGGCCGTATCTTACCGTTTTAACCTGGAAGTATCGGACACCGCTTTTCATCATTACAAGAAGCCTCTCTATTTCGGAAAGTACTCCAACATGAGCTATCTGCAAAAGCCGGAGGTCATACGCCGCATAAAAGAAGAGAAGATCAAAAAAGGGAAGGCCTTCTCCATCGATAGTGAAGACAAACTGGAGAAAGGCCGATCCCATCCCAGAGACATGCATTATATCACCTCACCTTTTTGGGCCAGCCGAACTCTTTATGTCTACAGCGTAAAGAACGGGAAGAAGGTCCGTGAAAAAAACAGGATCCGTGTTCACAGAGGACTTGACCTTCGCGGAGTTAAGGGAACCCCGGTTTACGCCCTGGCGGACGGGGAGGTGGTTATGGCAGAGGAGCTTTTTTACGAGGGGAACTTCGTCCTTATCGATCACGGGAACCGGGTCTTTACTTATTATATGCACCTGGACAGTATTGATGTTAAAAAGGGGGACCGGGTTAGGGCCGGGGAACTGGTTGCTAGAGTCGGTTCCACGGGAGTCTCCACTGCATCCCACCTCCATGTATCCTTTATCATACGGGGGGTTCAGGTGGACCCGCTAAGTATTCTGCCCCTTCCTTTCAGAGACTAGGTAACACATTTTTCGCAAGGGCAAAAAGAAGGGCGAGGGACAGGGTGAGGATAAGGAGGTCCCGCCATTGCGAAGGATGTATTCCTCTTTCTTTTTCTTCCAGCCGGTAGATCTCAATGGAGAGGGATGCGGAGAGTGAGAGAAAGAGGGTGGTAAAACCGATGGAGAGGGCTGAGAGGAAGGTCCCGGCCAGGATACCGGGAACGCCTCCGGGGAAGGGGGCCGGTGTGGCCGTTAATCCACCCAGGGGCAGGGAGAAGATCGATATCCCGCCCAGGAGAGTGGGCAGAGCCACGGTAACATCACCGGAAGAGGCAAGTGAAAAGAGCCGGCTAGTGAGCGCCACCGAACCGCCATGGATAAGAGCAAAGGCCTGCCAGGCGAGGGAAAGAAATGAAAGAAAAATTATTAAATCCATTAATAGATAAAGATGACGTCTCCTGCCCAGGTCAAATAAACGCCTGGCCGACTCTTTCAGGTCACCTCCTGTCGAGGCCAGAACGGGGGGCAGGAAGAGGGTGGAATAGAGAATAGCGAAAGTCAGGAAAAGTCCGGCCAGATAGAGGGGAAGAAGGAGCAGTGTGAAAAGAAATATGCCTCCGCCCGGCAGGATGGCAAAGAGATTCATGATACCTCCCGCTGCCAGGAGCAGGAGAATGAGCATTCCGAAGGAGACCATGAGAGACCGAAGCGGTCTCCCCTCTCCCTTCATTAGGCTCGTGGCCCGTACAGAGGCGCCTCCCATGTAAAGGAACCAGGCCAGGGCCGGCAGCATAAGGGTCCCCAGGGAACGTATAAAGGGAGGCAACGACTCTCCAGCGAAGAGGGGTAAGGATGCGGCCTGACTTATCAGCGTGATGCCCACGGCCGGTACCAGGTGCACGGCCAGGGAGGATACCGTCAGGGACCCCCGTCCCGCTTCAAGAAGAGAGTGGAACAATCCTGTCTCTCCCGCGCCTTCAGTCTTTTCCGGCCTCCTTTCCGTATCCTGCCCGGCTTTTTGTTCATAGAGGGGACGGGCAGGCGTCTTAGGGGCGACAGGCGAATCTCCGTAAACCTCGTGACGATTGAATCGTACCGTAAAGGTCTCCGAGCAGCGCCGACAGGTGAACCTGTATTCCTCCTTTTCCGGTCTCTGGTACGTGAGGGCGTAGGGCGACCGGCATGAATTGCAGAAAACCACACGGATAGTTCTGCCGCATTCTGAGCAGGTTATGCGGTCATTTCTCGCCACCTTTTCCCGCTCAAGGGAATAACGGCTTCCACAGTGGGAGCAGGCAACGTGTATGATCTCCGGTTTATTCATTACCAGAAGAAAGCCCCGTCGAAGGGGGGGTGTCCATCATTTTTTCGAGGATGCCGTCCTCCTCCTCATCTCCTTCCGGCGGCCGAATACCCTGGTAGAGGTCGTGTTTTCCGTCGCAAAGAGCCACGGGTTCGGTTCCCCGTATGAAATGCTCGGCCGTTACGGAACATTCTCCGGAAGGAAGCCTGCCGGAATGGCGGCAAATCTGAAGGGTCACCACACCTTCCGGCTTTTTCGGAAAAGAGTGTCCTTTCTCCTCATTAACAACACCACGAATGAAGGAGGCCCAAACCGGGGCGGCCACAACGGAACCGCTCTTTCCTCCGCCCAATGTGTAGACAGGAAGGTCGCATCCGAACCAGACAACGGCCGTGGTCGATGGTGTGAATCCCGCGAACCATGCGTCCCGGTAGTTAGTGGTGGTCCCGGTCTTTCCCGCTGCCGTGACTCCCAGGCCCCGGCTGCCGCCCGTGGCCCCCCGGGCGGTACCTCTCTCAACCACGTCCACCAGGAGTGTACGGAGAACGTACGCGGTTTCCTGTGGCATGATCTGTTTGCCGCCGGCCCGGCCCGGATTATAGATGGCCCTGCCCGAGGCGTCCTCTACCCGGGTAATCGCGCGGGGTTGGAGGGACTGACCCTGGCGTGCGATGGTGGCGTAGCCCCGGGCCATCTCCAGGGGAGTCAGTTCAGAGCTTCCCAGGGCAAGAGTCGGGTCCAGGGTAAACCGGTCCATGGAGGTGCCGGTGCAGAGGGACGCGAAACGGGCGATGGTTTTACCTCCAGTCCGCCTGTAGATTTCTACGGGAACCACATTCAGGGAAAAGCGGAAGGCGTCCCGGGCCAGGATACGCCCCCGGTATGAACGGTCATAGTTGGCCGGCTCCCAGTCATCATCCTTCTGCTGGTGGAAGGCCAGGGGAAGGTCGCTGAAGGGAGTGGCCGCCGTGATGACCTTCTCGTTAATGGCGGCGCCGTAAAGGAAAGTCTTGAAGGCTGAACCGGGCTGTCTGCGGGAACGTATCGCCCGGTTAAGCTGGTTCAGGGTCTCGAAGTTTCTGCCGCCTACCATGGCCAGTATCCCTCCGGTTTTGTTGTCCAGGGCGATAAGGGCGCCGTTCAGCCGTACACCCAGGACCGCCTTACGGTAGCGGTACTGGAAATCGTCGGTCATGGTTCCCAGTTCCGGGCACCCGAAAAGGAGTGAGGCAAGAGCCGTATCCTCCGTCATGTATTCCCGCAGGGCACGGAGATGAGATGTTGATCCAGCGCATGGTTGTCCCTGAAGGGAACACTCAACGCGGGAGATACGGTAAGCGTTGTTTCGTCGTACGTCGGCGTCATGCCGTTCAATACCCTCCTTAACGGCCTTTCGCGCGGAGGTCTGGTAATCCAGGTCGAGTGTGGTGTGGATTGTCAGTCCTCCTGTGTAGACCTTCTGCTCCCCGAATTTTTCAATGGCCCACTGACGGATGAAATCCGTGAAAAAGGGGGCCTTGCCATCCTGAAGGTGACGCACTGTCTCCGTGGGAGACCGGAGGCGCGTGCTGACTTCAAAGTTTTTCCAGAACCGGTCGAGCCTTTCCTCTGCGGCAATGAATGACGTGCCGTGAATATTCCGCATGAGCTTGCGGTGCCGGTATCGTGCCAGGTGAGGATGACGCAGGGGAGAATAATGGAGAGGAGCGGGAGGGATCGTGGCGAGGAGAGTGGCTTCAATATCCGTGATCTCTTTCAGTTCCTTGCCGAAGTAGAAGGATGCCGCCTCCGCGACTCCGTAGACACCATGTCCGAAGTAGACCCGGTTCAGGTACTGTTCCAGAATGACCTGTTTGCCCAGCTTGCGTTCCAGAAGGGGAGCCAGTATCAGTTCCAGAATTTTCCTTTCCAGGGTGCGCTCCCGGGTGGTAAAGGCCTGCTTTACAAGCTGCTGGGTGATCGTGGAGCCGCCCTGGTCGAAGCTTCCCCTGGCCACGTCGTAGACCAGGGCCCGGAGTATACCTCCGGGATCGATCCCCATGTGATAGAAGAAGTTCCGGTCCTCGGCCGTGAGAAAGGCCGCGATAACCGGTTTCGGAATATCCTCGAAAGAGACGACCTTCTGGCTTTCCCGGAAGAATCGGGTCACAAGTCTTCCTCTCCGGTCCAGTACCCGGGTCGGTCGCTTGAGAGTCATATCGGGCAGATTCGAGATCAATTGCCTGTGCGCGGCATAGACATAGACCAGCAGGGGCACAGGGAGGAGAAGGGCCACAATGAGAATGATGAGAGAGAGTCGTTTTATGGTTGTCATGGTTTCCGGGACCCTGTAGTCTCACTATCATCAGTAATCTGAGGCGCGCGGATGGTAAAGCAGAATATGAAGAGAATGGCCCTGATTCTCGGTTTTATGGCACTTGTTTCAACGGTGAACGGGGAGACCATCAACCAGAAGGAACTCGACAGCTACGGACAGATGCTCTTCTCCCTGATACAGAAGCGTTCATCTGTGTCGGAGCGCCAGATCCGGGAAACACTGGAAGGTATCCTGCCGATGGAGAAGGGGGAACAGGGAGGAATTCGTCTCTCTGATAAACTGGCCCTGTTTGTGAAACGGTACAGGAGCCACGGTATGGACCTGGAACAGGCGGAGCTCTATGTCAGCAACCGTGATCGCATTCTCATTCTTACCCTTTCAAAAAAAGATGAGAAAAGCTATCAGCTCTACCTGAGATATCATTACGATCCGGAAACAAGCCTTCTTGACCTCCAGGACGTCCATTTCTCCCGGCTTTACCGCAGGGGAAGTGATGAACTGAAACGTTTTTTCCAGTATCGCTGATAATTGAGGAGTAATGTACGTATGATAGCTGTTTACATAATCGGTGGTATCTTTCTTGCCTTTATACTGCTCCAGTTTTTTCTTCGCCACAGGATGAAACGGATGAAGGGCCAGCCCGTGCCTGAAGTTTCAGGAGAGACGGGAAGGGCCCTGAAGGGGAAGGAACCGGTTCTTATCTACTTTTACAGTCCAGCCTGCGGGGCATGCCGCCAGATGACCCCGGTTGTGGAGGACATGGCGTCCCGGAATTTCAACGTATTCCTGGTCAACGTTGCGGAGGATATGGAAACGGCCATGAAATTCGGAGTTATGGGTACACCAACAACCGTTCTGGCTGAAGAAGGGGTAATCAGGGAGATAGTTATCGGTCCCCGTCAGAGGGAAGAGCTCTATTCCCTGCTCTGAAATTCTTCAGAGTGTGAATGATCCATTTCACGTAAATAAGCGTTCCCATATAGGCTTGACACTCTGGCCTGTCGTTCTTTCATTTCACACATAAGGTAGACCGATGCAACAGGTCAGGGAAATAAGTTACGACGAATCGAGGAGACTCACCCCGCTGGTTTACGTGGATGTCCGTTCCCCCTCGGAGTACGGGGAGGATCATATCCCCGGCGCAGTGAATATTCCTCTATTCGATGATGAAGAACGTAAAAAGGTTGGAATATGTTACAGGGAGAAGGGACGGCAGGAAGCCATCCTTCTGGGCTGTGATATCGCGGGTAGCAAACTTTCCGATCTCTACCGGGAACTGAGCCGTTATGATAATACACACATGGTCCTTTATTGTGCGCGAGGAGGGATGCGTTCCGGTTCCCTCGCTTCACTCATGGCGGGACTAAACCGGCCTGTCTATCAGCTCTCCCGGGGCTATAAGAGTTATCGGGCCTATGTGAACCGGACCCTGGAGAACCTGGAGGTGGAGCACTCTCTCTATGTTCTACAGGGACTGACCGGGACCGGTAAAACAGAGATACTTCGCAGGATGGAGCATTCAATCGACCTGGAAGGGATGGCCGGGCATCGTAGTTCCATATTCGGGGCCATGGGGCTGATCCAGAAGAGTCAGAAATATTTTGAGAGCTCTCTTCTGTCTCGACTAGATACGTTAAAAGACGCTCCCTGGATCGTTTTGGAGGGAGAATCGAGAAAGCTCGGGAATTTACATATCCCCCCTCCCTTTTTCAGTGTCATGAAAGGAGCTTACGTCATTCTCGTCCGGGCCCCCCTGGAACGGAGAAAACAGATCATCATTGATGATTACACCCGGAATATCGATCACCAGGAGACAGAAAGGATACTTGTCACCCTCCGTTCCCGCCTGGGCGGGGTCACCGTTGATGAGATGATCGACCAGCTGCGCCGAAAAGAGTACGCTCCCCTCGTGGAGACCCTTCTTCTCAGATATTACGATCCTCTGTACAGGCATACCCTGGATAATCTTTCGCCGATAGGGACCGTTGAGAACCTTGATTCTGACACCGCCGCGGCGGAAATAACACGGTTGATTGAGTCCCACAGGGGCGCCTCAGAAGAGTGACCGCGGATCGGCATACGTAAAAGGCGGCCCATTACTTTTTCAATTGAGTGATTGTTATTCATTGACATATCAGCGGCGACTTCCCTACTATTCACCTGAAAAAAGGGTCCCGAAAGCAAGACGGGTCATCATTCACAGGAGTGGTATTCATGAAACGATCAGCAGCGGCAGGTTTCATTCTTTTACTGGCTCTTTCAGGGTGTTTCGGCGGCGGTAGTGAAGTCCGATATGGAGATACCGGAAAGGCGAAGGGTTCCCGGGAATGGGGACCGAAAGAGATTAAGATTACCGTAAATACCATGGTGAAGTCACTCTACGGTTACCTGAAAAATGACTGGAATAAGCCGGTGCTGATCCAGGTTCGCAGGATTCGAAACCGGACCGCGGAACATATCAACACCTCCCTGATCTCCGATGAAATTATCCAGGAGCTTATCAGGAGAAGGATACAGTTCGTGGACGATACCCACACGGCCGACGCCATCAAAGAGATGGAGAAAGGGATGACAGGGATGATCGATCCTGACAATGCCATTCCCGTGGGTCAACTTAAGTCCCCGAACTTCTACCTCTTTGGAGAAATCAGCGAGAACGTCCGCTATGTGGGAAATAAACGGATCCAGTATCTGGTTGTGACGCTTAAATTGACCAGTTTGAGCACCCGGATGCTTGTCTGGCAGGAGAGACAGGAATTTCTGAAATCGAGCAAAGTGGATAGGGTAACCTTCTGAAAACATCGTTACCAGAGATATGAAATTTTCCATGAAACGGAAAACTCTTACAGCTGTTATCCTTTTTATAATGGCCCTTGCTCTTTCCTGCGCAGGACGGGACTACCGGGAGGTCATGAAGGAGCCTGAGAAGCTTTTTTACGACGGTCAATACAAGGAAGCCGCCAGGATGCTTCTTCCCGAAGTGAACACGTCGGGAAAGGACCAGATTCTCTTCATGATGGAATGCGGTTATATGCTTCACATGGCCAAAGATTATGATAACAGCAATAAGGTCCTTCTCATGGCGGCGAAGGAGACCGAGGTCAAGCCTATAAGCATATCGAAGCAGGTAGCTTCTCTCCTGAGCAATGAACGGGCGACAAACTATCGGGGTGAGGATTACGAAAAGGTTTTAATTCACATGTACCTGGGTATTAATTTTCTGTTACAAAAAAACTACGATAGCGCCCGGGTTGAATTTAAGGCCGTGAACGAGCAGCTCTCCAGGATAAAAAAAGAGGATGGCAGCGCGAAATATAAACAGAATATTATGGCCAAGTACCTGACCGCTGTCGCCTATGAGATCATCGGGGAACAGGATTCGAGCGAAGAGGACCTGGAATTCGCCTATATCGAATACAAACAGTTGCTTGAACTGGACCCGGCCCTCGCCCTCACGAAACGAGACCTGCAGAGGGTGGCGAAAAAACTGGATTACATGGATGAATATGATCAGTGGGTTCAGCGGTTCGGAAGGCTCGATACACAGCCGAAGGACGCGGGTGAAGTGATCATGATCTTTCAGACCGGCAGAACGGCCATCAAGGAGTCCCGGGGAAAACTCCTCAAGGACCCCATGATGCATCGCTATATAGTTATTACTCTTAACAGCCGGGCCGCGGCCGCCGGCGTGACGATTGCGGCTGTCCTTGGGACCATGAGCAAGGCGGAGAACCCCATACCGAAACTAACGCCACGGACAGACAGGTTGAGTCATGTCAACATGGTGGTAAATGGCAAGATGCACAGGACATGGGAAATGGAGAATATCTCGGAGACTGCCGTAAACACCATGAAGGATAATTATCCCCGCCTCGCGAAGAAGGTGGCCGCTTCCATAGCCCTCAAGGCCATAGCAAGCGTTGCGGCCGGCGCCGCGGCCAAGGGTATAACTGAGAAGGCCAGCGGTAGCGGCATGTTCGGTTCTCTTATGGGTCTCGTGGCCGGTGTCGGTACCGGCGCCGCTCTCTTTTCATCCATGAAACCTGACCTTAGATGCTGGCATACCCTGCCGGCCCGTCTGCAACTGGGGCGCATTTTCCTTAAGCCGGGCGAGTACACCCTGACTCTTGAATATGTGGCGAAGGACGGCGAGGTAAGCTTCCAGGAAGAAGTCCCGGTCAAAATTGAGAAAGATCGGAAGGTTTTTATTAACCGGAGATCACTCTTTTGAGTATGATATGAATCCAGGTGGAGATAGAAGCAAAGATATCCGGACTCTCAATGGAACCATCATCGATCGTCTCGGTTTTCCGGCCTGTATCCTGGGTGCTGATGGCACACTGAAGGAAAGCAACAGTCATTTTTTACAGCTCTTCTCGCCGGAGAAGAATGATATCCGGCTCGACCTGGGACACCCCTTTTATCCGGAATATCGGAAACAGGTTGCCCAATCCTACCTGAACGCACTGGAAGGAAACAACACACGGAGTTTCGCCATGCTCCAGTTGAAGAACAGTGAACCGATGGCGGCAGAAATACATCTCTATCCTCTATTTGAAGAGAACGAGGTCCTTGCCATCCTGGCCCTTATTCGTCCCGTTGATAATCGTCTCATCTCCTTTGATCGGACCACATCCTCACTGATCGATGAGGATGATTATTACGAAAACCTGAATTTCGAGTTCTCTCCCCTTGCTATTCTCAGGGTGGCCGGGGAGTGCCAGGTAATACGGTGCAGCCACGCCTTTGAGACTCTGACCGGCTTTAACTGCAAAGAGCTGATCGAGAATAGTGAGGAATGTCGATCTCTTTTTCTATATGATTTTGATCGGGTGAAAAAGACCATTCTCGGGATACTGTCGGGAAGTCTCCCATTCTACCGTATGGGTGAAGTGAAGATCCAGTCCCAGGAGAAGGTGCAGCGAATTGTTAATATGGTTTTCTATCCCATTGTCGTTCAGAACGAGATAGAGGCCGTGGAGATACTCATGGAGGATCTGACGACCATTAAGAATCTTGAGGAGAGGATCGCGACCATGGAGAAGATCGGGCTGATCAGTGATATCACCCGGGGCTTTCTTCATTCCCTTAACAATACCATCAATATTATACTGAGCCAGACCCAGCTCCTCTCTCAGATTACGGAGAAAGAGGAAGTCCTGGACCGGGTCAGATTAATCGAGGAATCATCCACGGGCATCGTTACTCAAATCCATCGTTTCCAGAATTTCATAAGTGACAGCAGCGAAGCAAGCCGTGAAACGAGCCAGTCCCTGATTGAATTGATCGAGGATTCCATAGAATTCGCCCGCATGCAGTTTAAGGTCAGCGAGCGAAACTACCGCAAGGAGATCGCGATAGAGCGGAAGTATTTCAGTGACGTGGACGTAAACCTGAACGGCCGTTCCCTGCGTCAGCTTGTCATCGCCATGATATTGAATGTCGCCTTTACTCTTCACAGGCGTGGTACCATCACCATAACCGTTTCCCAGGACAAAGACCTCGTCATTACCGTAAGCCATCAGAAGAAACCGGAGGACCAGGTTCACATGATGGCGACGGAAGATGAGACAGGAATCCTTTCCGGACTCAATTACCGTCATCTCGCGGAGAAACTGTCCATAAAGATTTTTGAAGAGGAGTCCTCGGAAGTTTATGCCTTAAAGGCGGTGATTCTCTCCAGGATGATAGAGTCCCGAAAGCGGGACAGGGACGAGATTCCACCCTACAGGATACGTGACCTGGACATTCTTATTGTGGAAGATGAGCGGGCTCTGCAGAAAGTCCTCTTCGAGGTCTTTGACAGGATGGGGAACCGTGTTTACATTACGGAAAACGGAAGCAAGGCGCTGGCCGAGTTTAGAAAGGGAAATTATGATCTTCTTATCACAGATTATGACGTGGCGGGAATAACCGGCATTGAACTTTCTGCCCGGGTGAAGGAGATCGACGAGAAGGTCACCACGGTTCTTCTCTCCGGCTGGATGCTGAACGACATCGACGCGTACCAGAATGTCATCGACCTCTTTATCCCCAAACCTTTCCGCCTTGACGATATGATAAAAAAGGTATCTCAGCTACTCTTTGTGAAAAAAAGCTGAGTTTGATCAGGGGCGAGAAGTACGTTTTCAAGATCGGCGAGACGGTTTTACAGGCATCTTTCCCGCATCCGCAGTTTTTTTGAAACGAAGAAGGGAGTTGATTATTGTTATGCGTGAGTCGATCCCCATTATACTGGCCGCCCTTCTCCTTTCATGCGCGGGAACTCCCCTTTCCAGTGAGTTTACGCCGGCAAAATCGATTCGCGTTCAGAAAGAAGGGAAGTGGGCCATACTGCGAACTCTTTGCTGCGATATCCGTATTCGTATATACGCGGGTGATAACAGGTACGAATTCCCACCGGAGCCGGGCTATCCTCCCCGCTATCCTGAGCGTCAGAAGACCATGGGAATGGAATGTCTTATTTATAATACCACGGAATATCCTATCAGCTTCGCGGGATGGGAGGTCCGGTCCGGTGAGAGGGTAGTGGACTCCTGGGAACCGGGAAAAGGTCCACGCCGGGGAGAGGGCCTGGAAACGAATTTCCGATACCTGGAAGAAGGGGTACTGGAAAAGGACAGGATTGAAACAAATGATCTTGTGCCCCTGGCCCTTCCCTTTATTCCTCCAGGTGACAGGATCGTGCGTTACAGCCTCCTTGATATTGAACCGTGGAGATATGGTACAATCCGTATCCGGATACGTATGGCCACTCCCAGGGGGAAAAAAATCATTGATTTTGATTTCCTTCGTCTCGATTATAGGCAATCTAAGAAGAATAGATTCGCGGAAAATCGCTCGGAGGAGTTACGTATTCCATGAAACTAGACAGGAGCCAGATACAGAATGTGGCCCGCCTGGCCCGCCTGGAAATTTCAGACAGGGAAGAAGAGGAGTTCTCCAGGCAGCTAACAGATATTATTGAATACGTTGAAAAGATAAATCAGCTGGATACCGGCCAGGTGGAAGCGGCCGACCATATCGTTCCCCTGAACAACGTCTTCAGGAAAGATACCCCTGTCTCATCCATTGAACGCGAAAAGATTGAAAAGACGGCCCCCTCTTTTGCCAGGGGGCATTTTGTTGTGCCCCGTATTATATCTGAAAACGAATAATGCGACTTTTTTTCGCCCTCCCCATTGATCGGGAAATCGCTGAACGACTTTACAATGAGACCGGGGAGATGCGGGGTCTCTGTACAAACTGTCGTCCTGTGACGCCGGAGAACTATCACCTGACCCTGAAATTTCTGGGTGAGACTGAAGAGGAGAAAGCCCGTGAAATCAGAAATGCTATGGAGGGAACGGATGTTGAAACCGTACATTATATCCTCCGGGGTCTTGGCGCATTTCCCGGACTCAGGAACCCCTCTGTTCTCTGGGCCGGGATTGATTCGCCGGGGGAGGGTCTGAAGAGGATATATACGTTTGTCCAGAAAACATGTTTGGAGGCCGGTTTTCCGGAAGACACCCGGCCTTTTCACCCTCATCTGACCCTTGCCCGTGTAAAGAAAAGGGAAAGGGTTTCCAGGGAACTGATTGACTATCTGCGGCAGAACAGGGAAAGAGACTTCGGAGCCTCTTCTTTCAGGGAGCTTGTCCTTTTCCGTTCAGTACTGAAGCCGGGAGGGGCAGAGTATCACAGATTCGCCACTCTTGACCTGGAGAATATGAATGATAGCTAAACTCGCAGCGCCCGTTACTGAGATCTGTCGGGAACACTGTCTGGTCTCCCTGAACGTGGATATCCCATCCTCTCCCGGACAGTTCATCTCCATAAAACCGGACAGCTCCATGGATCCCCTTCTCCGTCGTCCCTTTTCCGTGTATGATCATGTCGAAGGCCGGCTTGACTGTGTTATCCGAAGGGTGGGACCCGGTACGGAACGTATCTGCCTGAGCGAGTCCGATTCTTTTGATATACTTGGTCCGTCAGGCCGGGGTTTTACCCTTACGGAAAACAGAAACTGTCTTCTCATCGGTGGAGGAGTGGGCAACGCTCCCCTGGTTTACCTTGCCCGCGCTCTTTATGACAGGGGTAACAGAGTACGGTTTATCTATGGGACCACGGCGGAGGAATATATCTACGGGGAAGAACTTCTGATGAACCTTGCCCATGAACTGGAATTCACCACGGATAACGGTAGCCGCGGGATTAAGGGCTTTGTGACCGATTATCTTCCTGAAGTTCTGGAAAGGGAACGTCCTGACCGTGTCTATACCTGCGGTCCAACTCCCATGATGAGAGGAGTGGCAAAGCTCTGCGGTGATCTGCCGGTTGAGGTCTCCATGGAAAACTATTTCGGCTGCGGTGTGGGTCTCTGCGCGGGATGCACGGTGGAGACGGTTGATGGTTTCAGCCGTTCCTGCGTGGAAGGTCCCGTATACGACGGGAGAAAGATTCTCTGGGACACCCTTTACTGATCCACTTTCTCTTTGATAACGGCGTGGATGGTTTCGCTCAGTTCCTCTATCCTGTAAGGTTTGACTACAACGCCTTGAAAACCGTTTTCCCGGTAATGGGCCATGACAGGATCATTCGAATAACCGCTGGAAACGATGGCCCGGACATCAGGATCCAGTTTCCTGAGCTCCGCAAGAGTTTCCCTGCCTCCCATTCCTCCGGGAACCGTCAGGTCCAGTACAACGCAGTTGTAGAGGTCTTCTTCTTTCATGGCCTTTTTATATAACTCAAGGGCCTCCTCTCCCTTCTCCGCGAAATCGATCCTGTATCCCATGTATTCCAGGGATTTCTTCGCGAATCTGAGGATCATGGTATCGTCATCCATGTACAGTATCCGTCCGCTGCCTCTCATGATGTCTCTGGCGCTGTCGACCCGAATATGGCTCTCTCCCTCCCTGGCGGGAAGCAAAAAGCTCAGACAGGCACCCCCCAGGTCAGTCGGTTCTACCATGAGAAGGCCGCCATGTTTCTGGATAATGGAGTAACTGCTGGCCAGGCCAAGACCTGAACCGTTTTTCTTGGTGGTAAAGAAGGGGTCGAATATTCTGGATGACACGTCCATGTCGATACCTGGACCCGAGTCCTCGACAGATATCTTCACGTAGAGTCCCGGAGAGAGGGAAGGGCCGTCACCTTCCAGGATCTCTTTTGGTGAGACCCGAACCCGGAGATTCCCCTCGTCGTTCATGGCTTCCCTCGCATTAATTACCAGGTTTGATAGCACCTGGTCGATCTGGGTCTCGTCGAATTCCACAGAGGGCAGGTTTTCCTCGATATCCAGTTCTATGCCCAGGGCTGATCCCCTGAGGTTGAAATGGACGGACTCTCTGACAAGACGACCCGGATTTCCCGGTTTCTTTACCGGATGGCCTCCCTTGGAGAAGGTAAGAAGCTGGTTGGTCACGTTCCGCGCGCGTATGGAGGCGTTTTCCACGTCCCGAATTATTTCAAGGATTTCGTTCTCTTCATCAAGGTACTGCTTCACCAGGCTCACGTTGCCCAGAATCGCGGCCAGAATATTGTTGAAGTCATGGGCTACTCCGCCTGCCAGTACTCCCAGAGACTCCAGCTTCTGCATCCTTTCCATTCCCTCCCTGAGTATGACCGATTCGGTGATGTCATTGATTACCAGAACCAGCCCCAGACTTTCGCTGTCTTCACCCAGGATGGTCGAGGCACTCAGAGAGATGATCCGTTCTCCCACAATATCAGAGATAAGGTGCAGCTGACCTTCCTCTGAGAAGTAATAGCCCAGACGGCGTATGGTTTCACTCAGATCAGTCAGATACTCTTTCTTCTCCTGGTTATATAAGATCAGTACCTTTTCCAGGGGCTGGTTCCTCGCCTGGTCGGGTGAAATACCGAGTACGGCTGCGGCCCGGTCATTTATGAGGGTTATCTTTCCGTCACTGTCCGTGGTGATAACTCCTTCAGCGATACTCCTCAGGGTAAAGGCCAGCAGTTCCTTTTCCCGGGCAAGGCTCTGTTCGTAGATCCTCCGGGGTGTGATGTCTCTGTAGATTCCGCCGAGGTATCGTCCACGGTCTGTATTAATGGGAAAATTCAGGGCCTGAACATATTTTATTGTTCCGTCAGGATGGAGGATGTCAAAATCGAGAGAACGGTGACACCAGTGATCCGGGTCCGAGGTGATGCGATCACGGATTATTTCCCCTGTGATTCCCTGGGCAATGACCGGCGCGATTACCTCCCAGATGAATTTGCCCAGGGCCTCGATTCTGGATATTCCGAATATCTCCTCCTGTCCCTGGTTCCACTCCACAACGATGAAGCTGTTATCGACGAGGACGAAGCCGTCCATGGACTGTTCTATGATACTACGAAACATGTTTTCGCTTCGTATAAGCGCTCGTTCCATCCTTTTTCGTTCGCTCAGGTCCGTAATGATGGCGATAAAGGAATCAAATTCTTCTTTACCCTCCGGGATTGCCGTAAGGGCGATGTTGGCCCAGAATGTGCTGCCGTTTCGGCGGGAAAGCTCCCGCTCCAGATTAATCTCCTTCTCTTCGCCTCGAATCAGTTTCTGGAACGTTCCGGCCTTAAGCGACCATTCTCCGCCCAGAAAAAGATCAAGACCGTCCATTTGGAGCATCTCCTTTTCAGAGTAACCGAACATCCGGCTGATAGTTTCATTGGTCTCATTTATGCGGCCTTTCATGTTCATGGTCACGATACCGGCCGCCGCGTTATTGAACAGGGCCATGAGCCGGGACTGACTCCGGTTAAGTTCTCTCTGGGCCCGTGCCCTTGCAAGGTTAGCCAGGACCATGAAAATCAGTCCAGCCAGTACAACCAGGCCGCCCACTACATAGGCCCAGATCTCAATTTTACCCAGGGTGTAGAAGTCAGGGGGACGGTTAATGATTCTTGTATCGGAAGGCAGATCAGATTCTCGAAAACCGAAGCGGGTTAGCTGCCTGTAATCAACGACCGTGCGGGTCCCTCCGTCCTGCACGATAGGTATATCAGCTACCGGTTTACCCTTCAGGATATCAATGGCTATTTTCCCCGCCATGCGGCCGTGTTCTGAGCCGCTTATCATGCTTCCCCCCAGTATTCCCAGTCCCATGAAATCTTCCCAGAGAGTATAGATTGGGATGCTACTTCTTGGTGATAAGCGGGAAGAAGCGGCGGAGACATCCATGTAATCGCCGTAGAGGTTTTTCATGTGGGTATTCAGAACCAATGCGGCGTCGGTCTCGGGATTCATGAGGGCCAGGCTGCGGGCCATGGTTTCGATGGGAACGTTTTCCCAGTGAATAAAATGTATCTTCTGATTGTATCTTCGGCTCTGCCTCAGATAGTCACTGTAGATAGCTTTGCCTGTCTGGTAGCGTGTGTCAGTTATGACCACCATGTTTTTCAAACGGGGGTTCAGCTTCAGAGCCAGATCGATGGTCCGGGCCACCGGGAGGTTCTCGATAATACCCGTAATAAGGGGATGCCCTTTGATCATCTCTTCCAGGAAATTGTTTACTCCGCAGAAGACAATGGGGACATCCCCGAAGATTGTCCGGCAGAAGGAGCGGGAGAATTCGAAGGCGTAATTGTCTGAGACGATGATCACGTCCATATCGACGTTACGGTATTTACTGTGGAACAGCCTGCAGAGAGCGGGAAAGATTTCCTTCTCATCGTTCCGCTTCATGTCCATGTATTCGATAAAGATTTCAGGAGGATGATTCATGCCGCTGAGCTGGTTCTGGACCGATTGATTGATCCTGTCTGTCCAGGCGAAGCCCGGATTATAGGAATGAATGATCAGGACATTGTGCCCGGGGGAGGAAGATGAAAGCGTCGCAGGGAAAAAAACAAGCGCAAATAACAGGGTGTATGCGGTTAAAAACTTCCGAAAACAGGATCCAGGACATAATGTTTTCATTGGCCAAACCTATAAAGTTGAAAAAGGGAAATCAATAAAAAAAGGTTTGCCACACCTCGTTAAGAGAAGTATTTATCTGGCAATGGAAATTATCTCACTTAACGGTGTCACTCTCACGCTTCAGCAGCAGCCTCTTTTCAGGGAAATGAACTTCTCGGTAAGGGAAGGAGAGAAGGTCCTTCTCAGGGGACCCTCCGGTTCTGGCAAGAGCACGCTTCTTCGGATCATGACCGGGATGATTGCTCCTGACAGGGGAGAGGTCCTTTTTATGTCGGAGCCCCTGAAGGGGGAGAGATACCATGAACTCAGAAGGCACACAGCTTTCGTGCCCCAGAACATTCAGCTGGGGGAGGGGATTACGGAGAGCATAATTCGCGATATCTTTTCGTACCGGGCGAACCGGCATCTTGAATATGACAGGGAGAAGGCCATTGATCTCATGGGTATCCTTTCACTCTCTCCCCACCTTTTGGAACAGAAGACGGACAGGCTTTCAGGAGGGGAGACCCAGCGTTTCGCCCTCCTGGTGGCCATGCTCCTTGAAAGAAAGATATTTCTTCTTGACGAGGTTACAGCCGGTGTTGACGACAGATTGAAAGATGTCGTGGCCGGGCACTTTATGACCCATCCTGCCTGGACCGTTGTGGTTATTTCCCATGACAGGGAATGGAAAGGCTTTGATCAAAGCCGCGTGGTCAACATGGAGGAGCTTCGGATATGAAGACCCTGGATATATCGACCATTTCCCTGTTGCAGGGATTTTTGCTCCTTGCCATTCCACTGGTTATCAGTTTCTATGTAAAGCTGGGAATCGTGAAACGTTCCCTCATCGGCATTGTCCGTATGGCCGGACAGCTTATTCTTATCGGCTTTTTTCTGGAATATCTTTTCCGGTGGGATCTGGCCTGGGTTAACGTTCTCTGGGTCCTCGGAATGCTCGTTTTCGCATCCCTTTCCGTGGTCCGTTCCAGCGACCTTAAACTGAGGGTCATGTTTTTTCCTGTTTTTCTTGCCATACTGATTACAGCCGGTCTCATGCTTTTTTATTACAATTTCGTGATCCTTGACATGAAGAACATCTTCCAGGCCCGGTATTTTATAGTTATTGGAGGGATGATGCTCGGTAATTCCCTGAAGAGCAACATCGTGACCCTCTCCTCCTTCTATGCTGGAATGAAGACCGGCAGGGAACGATATCTTTTTCACCTCGGTATGGGAGCCACGGTCAGGGAAGCTGTCATGCCGGTTTTCCGCCGGGCCCTGAACACTGCCATTGCCCCGACCATTGCGACCATGGCCACCACGGGGCTGGTCTTTATTCCCGGGATGATGACCGGTCAGATACTGGGAGGGGCCTCCGCCATGACATCGGTTAAGTATCAGATAACGATCATGATCACCATCTTTTCATCTTCCCTGCTGTCTGCCTTTCTCGGTCTACTCTTTTCACTGCGCCGGGCCTTTACGGCAGGCGGTTTTCTCAGGCAGGATATATTCATTAAGGAAGGCCCCTGAGCCCCCTCCCCATGGGGGAGGGGCGGGGTTTGTGTATAGGATCAGGCCTCACCACCGCTGTAACCTGTGTTAAAGCCCTTGGTGTAGCCTCCTGTTGAGGCGGACGTGCCCGCGATCCGGGCAAGGTAGGAATCTCCCAGAGTGTTAATGTGATCATCCACACTGTCGAACCAGTTAAGGTGCTCCTGTTCCTCGTCGATGATCTGCTCAAAGAGGCGGGCCGTGATGCTGTCACCATTCTCATTAGAGATTCTCAGGAATTCGTTGTACTGATCGATGGTATCGTCTTCCAGTCCGCTGTCAAAGGGGAACATCTGCTTTACGTCCTGGTTCTTGGTCACGGGACCGTCAAGCTCTTCGGTCGGTTCACCGCCCAACTCTTTGATTCTTTCGGCGAACTCCTCGGCATGACGCATCTCGTCAATGGCTATGAGCTTTATGTTTTTAGCGAATTCACCATAGTCCCTGTCATCCAGGTTGTAATGCTGGTTCATGTACTGATGGATGGCCTGGAGTTCCATGGCCCGCGCCTTGTTCAGTACCTCGATAACTTTCTTCTTCCGCTCTTCACGGTTTTCTTTACCCATGTTTTATCCTCCTGTAATTATATATAAGATCAGTAATTATTTTTTAAGATGTTTTTATCTTCAAATAAAAAAGAGCTGTTATTCCCGCCGCCTTCGGCGGCGGGGGCAGTAGATATTTATTACGGCAAATAAAGTCAATGGATTCATGCTCTCATAGTGTCAGTAATTATTTTTTAAGATGTTTTTATCTTCAAATAAAAAAGAGCTGTTATTCCCGCCGCCTTCGGCGGCGGGAATAGTAGATATTTATTACGGCAAATAAAGTCAATGGATTCATGCTCTCACTTTTAAGATACAGGACTGTGCCTTGTAATGCAAAGTTTTAATAACGCGGGCCTCAGTTGCGGGATTTAAGGAGGGCGGATACCCGTTTGAACTCCGGTGTCCCGGATTGTTCCAGTAGATAGAAGGCCACGGTTTCGGCCGGCATGGGATCACATCCCTTTTCGGAGAGGCTTTTCAGGGCCCATTGCCAGTGCATCTCCCGTCGGGAGGACAGGGCGTCGGTGACCGGAATTACCCGGTAACCCTCATTTAAGAGAGAGACGGCGGTCTGGTAAACGCAGACATGGGTCTCCATGCCGGCAAGGAGTATGGTCTTTTTCCCGGAAGAACGGACATGTTTCCGGATACCCTCGTTCTTCATGCAGTCGAAGGTTGTTTTGTCCAGGATCGTGGCACCGGGAAGATGTTCTTCGACACCGGGAAGGGTGGAACCCAGTCCCTTCGGATACTGTTCTGTAATAAGGACCGGGATCTCGAAGATCGAAGACACGAGCCCCATGAGTTCAATCCCTTCCAGTATTCTCTTCTGTGAATTTTCTTCCATGGATGGAAAAAGACGCTCCTGGATGTCCACGGACAGAAGGAGCATATCATCGGCTGAATCAGGCTGGTATATCATAGTTCCCCCTTTTTATCTCAGGAGATCATTACCCAGGTCATCGAGTATCTCTCCGGAGTCGTCCCTTTTGAGTTTTTTCAGCACGGAGCGTTTCTGGCTTTCCACGATGTTCTCTTTTGGCCCCTTTTTGGCCAGGTCTATATCGTTTTCAATATTGATGCAGATATCGCAGGTATCCTCAGGTTCCGTGCCGGGAATGAAGACCTCTGTGATCCGCTCGTTGCAGTTGCTGTCGGGAAGTTTGCCGGAACGGGCGCAGACTTCCAGAGTAGTGAGTTTGGCGTAGGATGGGAATCCGTCGGCCGGATATCCCCGCAGAGCTTTCATCATGTACCTTCCCCAGAGGGGCGCGGCAACGCTTCCTCCGGACTGTCCCTGACCCAGAGGGAGTCCCATGCGGTCGTACCCGATCCAGATGCCGGTGGTCAGGTGAGGGGTGAACCCCACAAACCAGGCGTCTTTCCAGTTGTTGGTGGTCCCGGTCTTGCCCGCGGCTGGTCGGCCCGGGTCGGCGTACTGACCGGTACCGCCCTTCACCACGGACCTGAGCATGCTGATCATGATCTGGGCCGTTTCGGGCCGGATGACCTGGAGCGAACCGTCCCCGCGTTTCTCTTCCAGCTTCTTTTTAATCTCAGCTTCCGGGTTCTCGATTATTTTGCCGTCCCGGTCCTTAATGTACCGTATACTGAAAGGCATCACATCCTGCCCGCCGTTGGCAATTATGGCGTAGGCCCGTGTCAATTCCATGGGGCTCAATTCCACGGTACCCAGGGCTATGGAAAAGTTTCTTTTTATACGGTCATCGTCAATCTGGAGAAGCCGTTTGTAAAATTTCACAACATAATCTATGCCCAGGGCCTCGGCGATGCGAATGGAGACAACGTTTATGGAGAGACGCAGAGCGTGACGTAAACGGACAAGGCCGTAGTACTCTCCCTCGTAATTTTCCGGGAGCCATTCCCCTCCTTCGTGGTCCAGGTAGACCACGGGCGAGTCCAGGATGGTGGATGCCGGGGTGAACTCTCTCTTCTCGAAGGCCGCGGCATATAGGATCGGTTTTATGGCAGAGCCCGGTTGCCGGCGGCTCTGGACTACCCGGTTCAGCTGGTTAATGCTGGAGAATCGGCTTCCTCCTATCATGGCTTCTATGTAACCGGTACGATGGTCGATGGATACCAGGCATCCCTCCACCTGCTGGAGAAGCCGGTCGTCGGTGTAGATCTTCTTGAATTCATCGATAAATTTTCCCACCGGATTTATGCCGGCCAGGTAGTTCAGGCCTTCCAGCTCTTCTACGAGTTTTGTGCGCATATAGTCGTTTATCTTTTCGTTCTGGCGGGAACCGGTCCTTCGGATACGTGGCAGGTCAAAAAGATAGGAGAGCAGGCTGACCTCCTCGCTGAAACGGTTTGCGAAGATATCCTCGTTTTGAAAGATCATGCGGGAGCTGATACGGGTCTGCTTCTCCAGATGTTCTTCCAAAAGATTCTGCCCGATCTCCTGCTTGTTTACGTCCAGGGTGGTATAGATCAGCAGCCCCTTCTCATAGACCGTTTCCCGGCCATATTTGTTCACCAGCCACCGACGGATATACTCGGTGAACCAGGGGGCCCTGTCAACGCGGTTGCTCCAGGTGTTCTGGGAAGGGGAGATACTGCTTATGTAGACGAGGTAATCTGGCCAGAAGTTCAGGTAGGCTTTCTCCGCTTCCGATATGGTGATGAAGCCGAGTTCCACCATTTTTGCCAGTACGATCTTGTGTCTGGCCATGGCCCGTTTGGGATGTCGTATGGGAGAATAGCCGTTGGGTGCCGTGGGCAGGGCCGCGACGAGGGCGCATTCGGCCAGATTCAGCTCCCGGGCGTGCTTGTTGAAGTAGAGCTGGGAGGCGGCTTCCACCCCGTAGGTTCCGTGCCCAAGGTATATCTGGTTCAGATAGAGCTCCAGTATCTCTTTTTTTGTGTAGTTCATCTCTATCATGAGGGCGATAAAGGCTTCTTTTATCTTTCGGTAGATGTTCCGTTTTCGGGATGTCAGGAGTATCTTGGAGAGCTGCTGGGTAAGGGTGCTTCCACCCTGTTTTATTCGCCCTGAAAGGATGTTTATGAAGAAGGCCCGGACAATCCCCTCTATGCTGATGCCGTGATGTTCGAAGAACTCATTATCTTCAATAGCAATCAGGGCCTGGGTCAGCTCCTCCGGCATTGTTTCATAGGGAACCACCTCACGCTTCTGGGTGAATATCTCTGAGATGAGGATGCCGTTTTTATCATAGATCTTTGTCGTGATATTCGGTTTGAAGTCGGCCAGGGAGCGGACCTTATCGAAATCAGATAGGATGATTACGACAAAAGCGATACCCAACCCCAAAAAAATACCGGCCAGGGCGATCCTGAATTCAAAGCCGTAATTCGTGATAAAGGATACAAGCCTGCCCAGGGGCCCCGCGATATCGGGCAGATGTCCAGACACGGATATGCGTCGGCGGCCCGGTTTGCGATAACGGAATGATCCGCCCTTCCTGGTCATAAAAACGTAACGTCCTGTATGCTGATTGAAAGTTTGACGGCGGTAAGATTCTGTTCTGACGGGTTTTAATGCAAGAATAAATGAGGGGAGGGAATAAATTTTTTTTCCGGGATAAAAAATGCAAAAATAATGAAAACAGGCCAAAATATCATGATAAATGAACATATTTTATAATAAACATATTTATATGGCTTTAAACGATTTCACGCCCTTCTCTTTAAAAGGTCGATTCTGACAATGTATACAATCGAATTTATACCGGTTATCAAGGAAGATGGCCGTATAATTCAAGGAGGAAGAAGATGGTTATAAATCACAACATTTCGGCAATTTTCGCTCACCGAACCCTCAAGTTCCACAACTGGGCAATGAACGGCGATATCGAGAAACTCTCATCTGGTCTGCGGATCAATAAAGCGGGGGATGACGCCTCCGGTCTTGCCGTATCCGAGAAGATGAGATCTCAGATCCAGGGTCTTCGCCAGGCTGAGAGGAATACAGAGGACGGCATGTCTCTTATCCAGACAACGGAAGGATATCTGGCTGAGACCCAGTCTATTCTCCAGAGGATACGTGTCCTTGCTGTCCAGTCCGCCAACGGTATCTGGACCGCTGAAGACAGGCAGCTGATCCAGATCGAAGTTTCCGAGCTCGTTGACGAGATCGACCGAATCAGCTCGCAGGCCGAGTTCAACAAGATGAAACTGCTGACCGGTTCTTTCGCACGGCTCCACCCCACTGCTTCCATGTGGTTCCATATGGGACCGAATATGCACCAGAGGGAGCGGGTCTTTATCGAGACCATGACCTCAGCCGCTCTGGGCCTCAGGAACCCCACGGTCCTGACCTTTATCTCGATATCAACCCCGGGTAAGGCCAATGCCGTTATCGGTCTCGCTGACGAGGCGTTGCGCACGATCTCCAAGCAGAGGGCCGACCTGGGCGCCTACTACAACCGCCTGGAGCATGCGGCCAAGGGGCTCATGAACGCCTACGAGAACGTTCAGGCCTCAGAAAGTCGAATACGGGACACGGACATGGCGGAACAGATGTCATCCTTTACCCGGTATCAGATTCTTACCCAGGCTGCGACATCCATGCTCGCCCAGGCGAACACCAAGTCGCAGACGGTCCTGCAGCTTCTGCAGTAATCCTGAGCAAACATCACAGCATCACATCAGCCGGCGTCCGAGCGCCGGCTTTTTTTTGGTGCGCCCGGAGAAGGCCGGCATCCGGGCGGAAGGGGACCAGAAACTCAGGGAGACCGCCGCCAGGAATGACATTGAACCCGTGGAATTGATTTGCATAATAAGCGAAAAGAAATAATTTTCACGCTGAGATTTTCACGCTGAGAATGAGAACAGGGGGTGGACCTTTCTACGAAGGGAACCTGCGATCTTCCTTGCGGCTTTCTCACCCTGCTCGATACAGGGTTCCACCTGGGAAAGGTTGTAGTAGGAAAAGTCTGTAAGCTCGGGTTGTATCAGGTAGTCCGCGAATTCTTTTCCTTTCAGACTGTTGTTATGGATCATCTGCATGAAGCTTTGCAGCATAATATCCAGAAGTGAGTCAAGGGGATGGTACCCTCTGCTGTCGGCGTTCAGGTCTACGGCTACAACCACATCCGCTCCCATGTCGCGGACCACGTCGGCAGGCACGCCGTTCATTACGCCACCATCCACCAGCACCCGATCATCGTAGATAAGGGGTTCGAATATTCCCGGAATACTTGAGCTGGCCCGCACGGCTCGAGCAACGGAACCTTCTTTAATAACGAACTCCTCGCCCCGGGCAAGATCGACTGTGACGGCCCTGAAGGGAATGGCCAGGTCATCGAAAGTTTTGCCTCCAAGGAGTTCCTGGGCCAGTTTTTCCAGGTTTTCGGTCTTCACCAGTCCCCTTCGGGGCCAGGTGATCTGCACCAGGTCCTTCCAGCGGAGCTTACGGGTGATTTCCTGAATTTCATACCATTCGTACCCGGCGCAGTAGAGGGAACCTACCAGTGAGCCGACGCTGGTCCCGGCCACGTATGCGGGCCGAATACCTTCCTCGTGGAGTACCTTAAGGACACCGATATGGGCGAAACCTCGTGCTGCCCCTCCACCCAGGGCCAGACCCACGCTTTTTTCATTAAATATAGCCATGGGGACATAATACCTCTATTAGCTCTGTTTCTGTCAAGAATTTCAGGGATATCGAGTGTAAATTCTATACAGAGCGGATCCATTGGATCAGGTCTACCCGGGGCAGCGCGCCTGCCTTTCGACCTGCCTCGGGGGTTCCCCTGAAGTTGATGGTGGTAGGTACACCGGTTATCTGAAAGCGGGCCGCCAGAATACCCCGCCGTAGAAGATGGCGGGAATAATAATTTATTTTTGGCCGCTCATAAAAACAACTTCAGGAATAATTGCTGTTTTGATGTCTGTTTTTCATTTTTCTCACCCCGTTTACAGGATTAACAAGGTTTTTCAGGAACGGGGAAATAATTACTTGCATTGAGAGACAAGGGGTTCAGACTATAACGTGACATAACCACGGGAAGGCATCATGCAGTTCATACATCTTCATAATCACACGGATTATTCCATACTCGACGGCGCCATAACCGTTGATCGCCTGGTTGAGCGCGCCCGGGAACTGGGCATGCCGGGCATAGCCATGACGGACCATGGAAACATGTTCGGAGCCATCGATTTCTACCAGAAAGCCATGGCCGCCGGAATAAAACCTATCATCGGCCAGGAATTCTACGTGGCTCCCGGTTCCCGTTTCAGCAAGGAAGCGGCCAGAGAAACCGGGGACGATAAGGGATACCACCTGCTTCTCCTGGCTGAGAATAGAACCGGCTACCAGAACCTGATGAAACTCTCATCCATAGGTTACCTTGAGGGGTTTTACTATAAGCCCAGAATAGACCGGGAAGTTTTAGAAAAGTATCACGAGGGATTAATTTGCTGCTCAGCCTGCCTCGCGGGTGAGATTCCGGTTTATCTCCTCCGGGGAGAGATGGAGAGGGCCCGGGAAACGGCCCGATGGTACCGGGACCTCTTCGGCCCGGACCGGTTTTACCTGGAGCTCCAGGACCATGGCATACCGGAACAGAAAAAGGTCAACCGTGCCCTGGTGGAACTCTCCGGCGAGCTGGAGATTCCCCTGGTAGCCACCAACGATGCCCATTACGTGGAACGGGAAGACGCTTATTCCCATGATATTCTGCTCTGCATCCAAACCGGCAAAATGCTTCAGGATGAGAAAAGGATGCGTTTCCACTCTGACCAGTTTTACCTGAAGAGCACGGACGAGATGTACCAGCTCTTCGCCGAGGTGCCTGACGCCCTCTATAACTCGTATCGTATATTCGAGATGATTGATCTGCAACTGGAACTGGGTAAACCGATTCTGCCTCATTTTGAAGTTCCCGAGGGCTTCGATCTTGACTCCTATCTGAGTCATCTGGTCTATCAGGGCGCAAAAAAACGATATGGCAACGACCTCTCCGAGGAGGTAAAGAAACGAATCGATTACGAACTGGCAGTCATCACAAGTATGCAGTTTTCCGGTTATTTTCTTATCGTATGGGACTTCATAAACCATTCCAGGAGCCGGGGGATCCCCGTGGGTCCGGGTCGGGGTTCGGCGGCCGGATCAATCGTCTCTTACTGCCTGGGGATTACCAGCCTGGACCCCCTTCGGTATGATCTCCTCTTCGAGAGGTTTCTGAACCCGGACCGGAACGAGATGCCGGACATGGATATCGATTTCTGCGCGGACCGCAGGGAGGAGGTCATAGATTACGTCCGGGAAAAATACGGGGCTGATCACGTTAGCCAGATCATCACCTATGGGAAGATGAAGGCAAAGGCAGTCGTAAAGGACGTGGCCCGGGTCATGGAGATTCCTTTCGCCACGGCCAACGAGATTACCAACCTCGTGACCGAGAAGAACCTGGAACTCTCCCTGAAGAACCGCGACCTTAAGGACGCCATAGCCAAACATAATGTACCGAATGATCTTTTTGATATCGCCCTTCGACTGGAGGGGTTGACCCGTTCCGCAGGAAAACACCCGGCAGGCGTGGTTATCGCCCCGGGTCCCATTACGGACTATGTTCCTCTTTACAAAGATCCGAGGGAAGGGAGCATCTCCTCCCAGTATGAGATGAAGACCCTGGAGAGGGCCGGTCTTGTGAAGATGGACTTTCTCGGCCTGAAAAACCTCACGATTATAGACCGCTGCCTGAATCTGATCGAAGAGAGTATCGGTGAACGGCTTGATATCGACGATATACCCCTGGATGATAAAGAGACATATCATCTTCTTCAGAAGGCGGACACCAGAGGGGTCTTCCAGCTGGAAAGCTCCGGCATGCAGAATATCATCCGCAGACTGAGCCCCACCACTTTCGAAGATATCATAGCCATCGTCGCACTCTTTCGGCCCGGACCTCTGAACTCCGGCATGACCGACGATTTCATCAAGCGTAAGAGGAGCCCCGACCTGGTATCCTATTCTCACTCCATGCTGGAACCCATTCTGAAAGACACCATGGGGGTAATCGTGTACCAGGAGCAGGTCATGCTGATATCCCGTGAGATCGCCGGCTTCTCACTGCCTGAAGCGGACAAGCTCCGTAAGGCGATGGGCAAGAAGAAGATGGAGATCATCGATGATCTGGAGGAAAAATTCATCAAGGGCGCCCAAAAACGGGGCATCGATGAGGAACTGGCTGTTGACCTCTACAACAACATCAAGAAGTTCGGCGAGTACGGCTTCAACAAGTCTCATTCCGCGGCTTACGCGCTTGTGACCTATCAGACCGCCTATCTTAAGGCCCATTATCCCGTCACCTATTACGCGGCCCTTCTCTCGGCTTCCCTGGACAAACAGGAGGACGTGATACAGTATATTAACGACGCCCGCTCAAACGGCATACAGGTCATGGCACCCTCAATAAATGACAGCTTTTACGACTTTACCATTGAGGATAAAGGTATCCGATTTGGCCTGGGCGCCATCAAGGGTATGGGAGAGAAGGCCATCGAATCGATTATAAGGGAGCGCAGGGAGGGCGGACCCTTTAGCGACCTGTATGATTTTATCACCCGGATCGACCTGTCGGTCCTTAACCGGGGCGTACTGGAGGCTCTCGCTATGTCCGGGGCCCTGGATAGTATTCACGGAAACCGGGCTGAACTCTTCGCTTCCATAGATTCCATGCTGGACGACGCCCGGCATCTGCAGCAGGACCGCATATCAGGACAGGGGAACCTCTTCGGAGGAGAGATGAACGGGGGGACCCCTGATAAGATCGGCCTGGTTTCATGCGAGGAATGGTCCGATCTTGAGAAACTGAGCCGTGAAAAGCAGGTCCTGGGTCTCTATCTTTCCGGACACCCACTCTCCCGTTACGCCGGCGAGATACGTCTCTACTCTTCGAAGGCCATACCGGACCTTGACAAAGAAGATATTGGTACTGAACGGACATTCGTGGGGATGCTTCATAACATGCAGATCCGCAGGGCGCAGAAGAACGGTCGAAGGTACGCGGTCGGCACCCTGGAGGATCTGGAAGGAACCATCAACGCCATGGTTTTTCACCGGGTTCTGGATAAGAACGAAGAACTGATCCTCTCCGGCAAACCTCTCATGATTACGGGGCGGGTAGAGGGAGAGGAGGGGCAGCCCACGAAGATTCTCATTTCAGGCGTTAAGTCCCTGCAGGAGGCGCGCCGGGAATCGGTATCTTCACTTCATATTCGTCTTGATCCTATCGGTCTTGACGAGGATATTCTGGAGACTCTCCGCAACGTCTTTGTCCGGTATAACGGGGACTGCCCCATCTATTTCCACATAGACGAAAAGGAAGGGGAGAAAATCGTCAAGGCCCATTCTACTTATAATATCGCCCCCAGCGACAATCTGGTCAAAGACATCGCCGAGATTATTGGACAGGACGCTGTCCGTTATTCCCTGGGACGTTATTAATATTCCGTAAAGAACGCCGGGGTTCAGATCAGGGGCTCGATGATCTTCTGTATCATGCCGTAACCGGTGGAGTTTTCAAGTTTTCGGCGGTTTTCCTCCGTGGTATATATCCGGATACCGGGGTACTCGTAGAGGTCCTTGGCCGTGATCTGGGCCAGGGAGGCTGCGGTTGTGGCGTCAATAATACAATCCTCACCCAGGACAAGAGGCATTTCCTCTTCAGAAGAGAAGGGGATCTTTCCATTCAGGTTCCCCTTGATTGCGTGGATGATTTTATCCGCCACCCGGAGTTGTGTCTTGTTCGTCCAGTATCCCTGGATATAGAACTGTTCCCGTTCCAGGGAAGAGTATCTGCCTTCCGTGTCGATGATAATCTCCCCGTTTACGTAGACCTTGTCTTCATCGATGGGATAAACCACTGATGCGGCTTCGTAATCTCCCCTGTCATGCTGTGTCCGGGAGGTGTCCTCCTCGGAAGGCCTAAGAAGCTTCTCTCTGGCCTTGATGGCCTGGATGAAATTGTCCACGGAACGGGTAACCTCATCCGAGGCGGTCTCAACGGCAATGGATCGTATAAGGAAGGTGCGGTTGAACAGGGCTCTGTCATCCCTGATCTGCTTTATGAAGGTATTAACCTTTTCATCCCGGGTCGTGAGGTTGTCCAGTATCAGGGTCGGGTCCTGTTCGATGCTCTGGATCTCCTCCATCTGGTCTTCCTTGCCCAGAATAAGAAAATTTCCCTGCAGGTTTTCGAATCCCTTCCCCCGGCTCAGGATAATGAAGGATATGAGGAGGGTCCTTAAAACCTTCATCTGTTCCGGGTCCAGTTCCGGCGGAAGACCGCAGTCTATTCTGTAATCGATGGCTATCAAAAAAGGGTATCCGTGAGCCTGAATGAACTTGAAGAGTTCCGTGCGAAGAAATGTGGTGTTCTTCGTGTTTCGTAAGATTTTCCGGATCATATCGGGTGAGTGAAGGTTAAGGTTCTCTTCTATGACCAGTTCATGGGTTTTCAGCGCTGCACGAATGGGGACAATATTCCGATGATTGTCGGTGATCACTAAAATTCTGTTTGACGCGCTTATATTCATGAATGATGTCCTGCTGGGTGACGGTCGCCCGTAGTTCTGCATAGCCTTAAAGCTATTTCAAGAATATTATTTCATACGTCAACTGTAAAGAGAGAGATTCTGCATGGAAACTGTGAATTGTATCCTCTGCGGCTCCGGGAAACGGAAGTTTCTCTTTGAAAAGGAATCCCGCTTTCGAGAACCTTTCATGGTTAATCGATGCTGTCGCTGCGGGCTGGAGTATGTCTCCCCAAGGCCCGTGCCTGACGAGATGGCCCGGTATTATACAGAGGATTACTTTACCACGAGGACGGAGCGCGGGTACGATAACTATTTCTCGGTGGAGACCGCCCGGGAGATTGAACGGGTAATCAGCCTTAACCTGGAGGACCTTGATTTTTTCTCATTTGAGAAAGGTTTGGCTGAGCGTCTGAGCCTGGATATCGGAAGCGCGGCCGGGTACTTCGTAAGGTACCTCCATGGAAGGGGGTGGAACTCGCTTGGCATAGATGTTTCCCCTGAATGTGTTACCTTCGGACGGGAAAAGGGCCTTGACCTTGTGGAGGGAGATTACCTCGAGATGAAGTTCGAACGTCCCTTTAACCTGATAACCCTCTGGGCTACCATCGAGCATCTCCATCACCCGGAGAGGTTCCTGGAGAAGATCCATGCCGACCTGGTGCCGGGAGGAAGGCTCTATATCTCCACATGCCGGGCCGGAGGCGTTAATTTCAAGGCTCTCCATGGGAAAGAGTGGCGATACTATAATGTGCCCGAGCACCTCTTCTATTTTACAAAAAAGAACATTTTCCAGCTTTTAGAGAAGAAGGGTTTCCGTATAACCGGTTACAGGACCTATGGGAGCGGAACCGGCCGGCCCGGCACCCTCGTCCGCCGATGGGCCGACTGGCTGGCCCGGAACCTGTTCATGGGGGATATGATGCTCGTGGCCGCGGAACGTTCGGAACAGAAGAGATGAAAGGATAAAAAAATGAAGGTAACAAAGACCATAAGCGAGACCCGCAGAGAGCTTGCCAGGGTGCGGGAAGAGGGCTTCTCCATCGGGTTTGTTCCCACCATGGGATACCTCCACGAGGGACATCTTGCCCTCCTGGACCTGGCGGCCGAAGAGACGGACTTTCTGGTCATGAGTATCTTCGTGAATCCCATGCAGTTTAACGTGAGCGCCGATTTTGAGGCCTATCCCAGAAACGAGGAGAGGGACCTTCAGCTGGCCCGGGAGCGGGGAGCCGGTCTGGTCTTTATCCCGGAAGCGGAGGAGATGTATCAGGAGCGTCTTGCCTCTGTGGAGATGGAACTCCTGACCGATCATCTTTGCGGTTCGGCCCGTCCCGGGCATTTTCGCGGGGTTTTTACCGTGGTGTCCAAGCTGTTTAATATCATTCAGCCGGATGTGGCAGTCTTTGGCCAGAAGGACATTCAGCAGGCCATAGCCATTACAAGGATGGTCTATGATCTTAACTTTCCGGTAAAGGTACTAACGGCCCCAACGGTCCGTGAAGAGGATGGTCTCGCCATGAGTTCGCGGAATGCTTATCTTTCCGGGGATGAAAGGAAAAGGGCCGTGGTTCTCTACGGGGCATTACAAAAGGCTGAAGAGATGATCGCCGAGGGAGAGAGGGATGTTTCCCGGATACGACAGGGCATGGAAAAGATCATCAATTCCGGCGGTCCCAACGAGATCGACTACATCTCCGCCGTCGATTATCATAATCTCCAGCCCGTAGAAAGAATCGAAGAGGACGCGGTTATCGCCCTCGCTGTCTTCTTCGGTATGGCACGTCTTATAGATAACATGATTATTCTTAAGCAGGATGGGTCTTTTCGATGCGTTTACTGAATCTGTTTCTCATAATGTTTCTCTTTCTCCCTGGATGCACGCCCCGGGCCCCGGTCACGGTGGAAGGGGCCTGGCAGGCTTTGCGAAAGGCCATTCGCGCGGAAGATCCGGTCCTGATGGAGAAACTGCTGGCCCGGCCCGACAGGGAAAGGATCGAGAAGGCAGTAACCCTGATTCGTTCCCTCCCGCCGGAGAGGAAGTTGTCTCTTTCCCGGGCAATGGGTATAAAAGCTGAAAACCTTGAGAACCTGGATGTTCCTGTTTATCTCAGGATATTTATCCTCCCTCAATCGGAATCTATTCTGACCGGCTTTCTGGATGGAGAGGTGGTATCTCTTCAGAAGGAGGAGAGAAGGGCGACCCTTACCCTGGATACCGGTGTTCGGGTCTTTTTTCGGAAGGAGGGTCCCTACTGGAAGATCCATCTTCCCGGTCTTTCAGAGAGGGACGTTTTTTCCGATGGAACAGGCCAGAAGAGTCATATCACCCCGTAAATCCTTTCGGACTACGGTACCCCGGCAATGCAGGTTGGGGGCCGCGGTAAAATGGGTAATGAACTCAATGGTCTCCCCTTCCAGGTAGTCTCCTCCAGGCACGGAGAGAAGGGCTCCCATGGGTGAAAGGTTTATAATCTCCCCGACGATATCCTTTTCGCCCGGAAAGATGGTTACCGTGCCGGGTGAATTTTTTCTGGCTTCCTTTATCCTTTCAGTCATCCTGCTTATTTTTCTTCCTGTCAGGTAAAGCGTCCGTTTTCTCCAGGGTAAAGAAATCGACCGCCTGTTTCAGTGTGTCGGCAAGGTTTGATACGCCGTGGGCGTTTGCGGTCATCTCCTCGGCGCCGGAGGCGTTGGCCTGAGTAAGTTCGTTAATGGTCCCTATGGAGCGGACGATTTCCGAGGTGGCGGTCTTCTGTTCCTCCGTGGCGTTCCGAATTTCTTCCGAGCGGCCCCGGGCCTTCTCCACTTTGAGGTTAACCTCTTCGTTAGCCTCAAGCTGGGAGGTCATGGTGGCACAGAAAGATGACATCATGCTACTGATTTCCGTCACTCCATGGATGATGCTCTGCATGGAACGGGAGGTATCAGAGGCACCTGAGAGGCCCTGGCTGATCTCTTCATTATTCTGACGGATATTCCGGTCTATCTCCTTCAGGCTCTGGGCTGTCTGATCAGCCAGCTTGGAAATCTCGTCAGCCACGACCGCGAATCCCCGCCCCTGTTCCCCGGCCCGGGCCGCCTCGATGGAGGCGTTCAGGGAGAGGAGGTTTATCTGTTCCGATATATCGTTGATGATACTTACGATTCCGGTAATTTCCCCGGAACTTTTTCAGGTCCGGGTACTGGTCTATGGCTCCCATGCCGGGCTTGCTCCAGAGTCAAGTAGAAGATTGCGTAACCGGTCAAAGATGGTATGGTACTGTTTGTAAATGGTTACAAAGCGGTCTGGATGATAGCAGGTCAATACGGAAGCGTCAAACCTTTTTGCCTGTCCCGGGCAATTAATATCAGGAAGCTATCCGTTTCTTCGTATCAAGAAGAAGTTTTTCCGCTTTTTTGTTCTCACCCTTGAATATGTATAGCATGGAAAGCCGGGTAACCTCGGAGAGGACCGGCTTGTCATGCATGATCGTTCCTTCGAGCTCTGAGATGGCCTTGTCCACGTCTCCCACTTCTTTGACCTTGTTTTCGTAACTGATGCTTTCCAGATATTTTTTGAAACGGGCATATTCAGGCCGGCTTTCGATGGCTTCCTGAAGATATTTTACTGCCCGGTCGTAATCTCCCAGGTAATAATAACAGAAACCGTAATAACGGTTGATAAAATGCCTGTCCTCTGACCGGTCGGCAATGATGTCAAGACATTCCAGGGTGGCTTTATAATCCTTCCATTCGTAATAGATATAGGATAGAAGGTAATGAGCCTTCAGGTGCTTCGGGTCAGACAGGGTGACCTTTTTAAAGAAGGGCTCCGCCTTTTTCAGGTCTTTCTGGTTGTAATGTACAAGGCCGGCGTAGAAGTTTCCTTCGATAAAGTCCTTCTTCTTTTTTACGGCTTCCAGAAAGAAGTCAAGGGCACTCTTCATGTCGCCGTGGTTATAATGCTCTACCCCGATGTTCAGCAGAACACGAAAATTTCGGTCAATCTTCAGGGCACGGTTATAGCAGGCGATGGCCTCATCCCTCTCCTCCATGTGGGAATAGAGCTGTCCCATATTCGTATAGGCTTCCAGAAAATCGGGATAGAGCTCCACCGCTTTTTTGTATTCCTCGAGTGCTTCCGCTATCTGATTTCGGTTAGTGAGTTCAAGGGCACGATTGTAGATGTTTATAGCTTCTTTTGGTACACCTGTATTCATATCTGACCTCGTCTGCGGTTATATAACAATTGGAAATATTCCATCCTTTATATGAGAAATATCGGACCGATCCTGTCTTGAAGATAGTATAATTATAGGCGGGAAACCAGTAAAAACATGAAGCTGGCAGAGACGATTGAGATGATCAGCGGGATGACACGGAAGAAATAAAATAACGTCTTACCGTATAAAAAAATATTATTCATTTGACAATCAAAAGTGAGTGCGTCATGATATGGCCAATGACAGACAGAAAGAGTGTTTCCTAAAATATTCAGGATAGTGACATGTTTGGCAAAAAAGTCCAAAAGACCCGGGTAGTCCCTGTAACATTTAAGATCGTCTTCATTTTTACTCTCTTTATTCTTCTATCAAATTTCAGCACCAACTACGTAAACCTTCTGTTTAACCAGGGTGAACAGATCCGATTGATGACTCAGCTCCTCATCAAGGATCTCACTGAGATGCACACCTATTGCAACAACCAGTACGAGATTTACCGGTTCGATAAAAATGAGGAAGCTTCCCTGGAGAGCATAAAGAAGAAGGGCTTTGCCATGCTCAAGAACAGCAAGGCCGTAGTCCTGGGTGTACAGCCGGACGGGGGCATCTATTTTCAGGCTTCATCTGACAAGGTCCCCAGAAAGGCGGGGTTTGGCGATCAGGAGACACTGCAGAAGCTCAATGCCGGTCTTACAAAGAACAAGGACCAGGGATATTTCAACTTCTCCTTTCAGGGAGAAGACTATTTTGGGGTATATAAGCATAACAGCCGGTGGAACGTCTTTATAATCCGGGGCGAAGAAGTTGATGAATTTAATCATCCTACCAAAATGAATTTCATCAAGGTAGGCGCCATAATTATTCTTATAACGATTATTATGGTCGTGATCGGTATCTATGTAATAAACTACATCCTGAGATATATCGGAATCATGACCAACTCCATTCAGAGGATGATCAAGAGCCAGCAGCTTGAACTTATTGATATGTCCGGCGCCACTAACGATGACATATCCTACATGGGTATCGCCTTTAACTCTCTCTCCGCCACGGTTGATAACCTGGTGAGTATTTTCAAGAAGTTCGCCAACCAGGATATCGTAAACAAGGCCTATCAGGAGAAGGAGGTGCGCCTGGAGGGGTCTCGTCGTGAACTGGCCATCCTTTTTACCGATATCAAAAGTTTTACTTTCATAACGGAAACTCTGGGTACGGACATCATCAAATTGCTGAACCTCCATTATGACCGTGCCATACGGGAGATTGTCCGGTATGACGGTGTTATCGGTTCCATTATCGGAGACGCTCTGCTGGCCGTTTACGGCGCCATTGACGATTCCACGGAAAACAAGTCACTAATGTCTATTGAATCCGCCTACAGGCTTCATGATGTTGTTGATTCTCTGAGAGAGAGGATGACAAAAATCAAGAAGGAGCTTGAAGACCGGCGGGGTTTCCGTCTTACGAAAAAGGAATTAGGCGTATACAAGGCGTGTCTTCTGGAGATCGGTGTAGGCCTTGACGCAGGGGAGGTTTTCTACGGGACCCTCGGCTCCTATGTGCGGATGACCAATACGGTCATCGGGGACCGGGTAAATTCCTCTGCCCGGCTTGAAGGCCTGACCCGGGTGTACAAGGTACCGGTTATTTGCTCGGAAAATATCAGGAACGACGTCGAAGAGAACGTGGATGATCACGGAATTATCTTTTATGAAATTGACACCGTTCAGGTCAAAGGGAAGACCCAGGGTGTGAAGGTCTACTGGCCCATTCTCAAGAAAGATCATACAACATCGATTAAGCGTTACATGACCTATTTTGAATCAGGTCTGGAGCTGTACTATATGGGGGACTGGAACCTGGCAAGAAAGCATTTCGCCAAGGTGAAGCTCCCCCTGGCCGAGGTTTTCAAGGAGAGGACCAAAAGTAAACCGCCGAAGAAGTGGAATGGCATATGGGAAATGACAACGAAATAAAAAAGGATACCAACGAGGCCTCATCATCGGAGTTTCTTCCTGAGGAGATACGGGATACCGAAACCCAGGTGACCGAGTATTCCATTGAGAAGGAATTCGCCCGTACGAAGAAGAACAGGAGTCTCGGACTTATCTTCTTCATGATAGGGTTTATCGCTGCTGCACTGGCTGCCACGATTATCGGCAGCGCCCTGATGCAGCAGAAGAACAGGCAGGTTGAGGTCAAGGTAGACGATTTCCAGGACCTGCGGCTAAAGGATCTGCTCGACAAGGCGCAGCAGAATGAAGAACGCCTTGATCAGCTCCGTACGGAGTTGACAGACCTCAGGCTCGAGAAGGAGAAGGCCATACTCGCTATTCAGAACGAGTACAGGGTCAAAAGAGAAAAAGTTATTGCCGCTAACCTGTCGAGCGACGCGACGGATCAGAGGATACAGACCCTTAAGAGATCTGAGAACCGTGAGATAGCGGAAGTAAGGACCGAATATAACGGAAAGATTGAAGACAAGGAAAAGGAGATCGAGGAGCTGGAGAAAAAACTCGATTCCGAGGTCTATAAAAAGGGCGAGGCTGCAAGTAACGTTGATAAGCTTTACAAGATGAAGATCGATAACCTGAAGCAGAGACACGCTCAGGAAATGCGAGATCAGAAGAGTTATTACGAGCGTTACATCAACAATCTTATCCTGAAATATAATCCTGTGTACCGCTCTTACGAACTGAGGAAGATCATCAGTGAGACAGATGACGTGCCTGAGAAGCCGGAACTGAAGCCCTACAACCCGGTTATTGAACAGGAGGTCGGTTTCAGCAAATCCAGGTTTGAAATCCTCCATAAACGTATCGAAGATCGTGATCTTATTGTTCGAAGGATGGACCGGATACCTTATGAAAATTCCATCCCACCCTCCATCAAAAGGATCGATAACCTCTCTGACGGTATCGTTCACGATTACGAGACTTTATGGTCCGGCCTTGCCACCAGGCTGTCCCATTACAGCTACGCCTTTGAATTTATCATGAAGACGAGGCCGGAGAGTGGATACATCATCGATCCCAGGAATCCAAAGAACATCCAGGTATACGTGAACCGGTACGTGAACGTTACATCCGGCACCACGGCCTTTGTCTTCAGGGATGACGACGAGTTTATCGGCAAGATACGGCTCGACAGGAGCGGAAGCGTATTCCGGGCATCTGTGGTAGAGGTGGCCCCGGGTAAGACCATGCGGCCCCTGGATAAAATACTACTTAAAATGAAAGGAACCGAGCAATGAGACGTTCGATAGCCCTGACCATCATCATAGTACTCACTTCCCTCTCCGGTCTCTTCGCCTACGATTGGAGCGGCACCGGATTGAATATCGCGGAAGAGAAGGAAATCGATGGCGAAAATCGGATAATCCTCAAAGATGGGAAGGGTGTCCAGGTTACCGTTGATTTCATGGGTGAACTCTCTGATGGAGACGCCGCTTCAGTGGTTGAAGCCTATCGTTTTTTTCAGGAGTGGCAGACAATGAAGCCGGAAAGGATCAGCATAACAATACGGGGAGAGGACCTTACGGCTGTTGTTATTCCTTCAGGATACAGTTACAGGAACACCGATTTCATTCCTCATATTCCTTCTGGAATGATCTTTAACCTGGGAGATGTGAAAAAATATAACTTCAGGATCGTGAAAGATGATTTCTTTATTCGGATCAAAGGTGACTTCATTTCCGAAAACATGCTGAACCAGAAGATATTCTCCGCCCTGGATGATCCCATGAAATATCTGGAGGCGAATAATCCTAAATATATCGTCAACAAGCTTAAACGACAGGAAGAAGAGATCGAGAATCTCAAGTACAACATGGTGGTGCTTGCTAATCGCGGTTGCTTTGGCAAAATAAAACCGGTAAGCAGAAAGGACATAGAAAGAATTATTTCGGTGAAGAGAGACCATTCAGATTTCAGTCCAAAGCAGGTTGAGGCTTTTTTGAAAGAGAAGGATATCAAGATTTCAAAAAAACTGATTGAACTGGTCTTTGTGATCTACTTTAACGAAGTACCGGAATAATTTCCGTATAACAAGAATATCTACAGGGGCCGCAATCACAGCGGCCCTTTTTTGTGCGCCCGGCATGGAATCCGTAGTGTCGAGCGCGTACAGGAGGTACAAAAAGCGCTCGACGCTGAGACGCGTTCCACGAAGTGGACATGTCGAGTTCGTCCGGACAGGACCCGCGCCGATTGAGCGGAGCCCTTTGGGTCAAGGGCCTTTGGGCGAGCAAAGGCCCTTGAAAATAAATTTGAGGAGAACAAGGTCTCGCAGAGATGGCTCTATTTAGGACGATGAAAAGACAGAGGAGAAGGAATTAGATTTATGAAAGACCCGACGAAGTCGGAGCTTGCTCTCGATGAAATCGGAGTTCAGTAAACAGAACAATAAGAAACAATAATATAATTTCCGCTAAATTTGTTGTCATCCTGGCACTGGTTCCCCTATACTTGTTCTGTCACGAATCTGTTTCGGTATGGAGATATTCCGCATGAAAAAGATATTGGTAGTTCTATGTATCTTTATACTTGCCCCGGCCGCCTTCACCCTTTCGAAGAGTGAAAGAATTATACTTAATCAGTGGGAAGAACGGTGCATTAGAGAGTGCCGGGTTAAAAGGCAGGAAGACTGTAATCGTCTCCGAGGCTTTTTTAATTATCTTAGCAACAGTCTCCAGCTGGAGGACAGACATTACGATAAACATCGGAAGGCTCACCCCTCTGCTCA
Organism: uncultured Leptospirales bacterium; assembly: GCA_964645775.1. Lineage (GTDB taxonomy): Bacteria > Spirochaetota > UBA4802 > UBA4802 > UBA5550 > CAZYBU01. The sequence continues at coordinate 59,313 of CAZYBU010000006.1, forward strand.
GAAGCAGATAACCAGAGTCCGTTCAGATATCAGGAGATTGTGTCCATCCGCGACGAGCCGTTATGAACGGGACCTGAATTACGCACGTCACAAAGATCGACAGATGAGACGAAAAACGGAACCCGTAGACCGGGACGACAGGAGCGATCCTCTTAAGTACAGGCAGAAGCCTTCAGACGAGAGGAACGAGTACCGTGACAGTCCTGAGCGTCGCCTCACACCTCCTGATCGTAAGTCGGACAATCCCCTGATGCGCCGCCAGGAACCCGTAGACCGGGACGACAAAAGCGATCCTCTTAAGTACAGGCAGAAGCCTTCAGACGAGAGATATGAGGACAAACCGAAAAAGAAAAGACAAACGGAAAAGAAATTCAATCCTTTGAAAGGAAGAGCATACTGAAAATACTGGATGAGAGAGCGGAAAAATCGACATATATCCTCCGTACCCGGTACGCCAAAATCTCTTGACGAACCGATGAGTTATACAATGCTGCAGGTGTATACTCGTCTTGCCGGTCGGAGGAGATGATGATTGTTGCGAGCTTTAACGTTAACTCCATTCGTGCTCGAATGCCTGTTCTCCGGAGATGGCTTGATGAAACCGGGGAAAAACCGGATCTGCTATGTCTCCAGGAGACCAAGGTCCAGGACCGGGATTTTCCTGTTGAGGAGGTACGGGAACTCGGATATATCCCGGTTTTCAGGGGAGAAAAATCGTACAACGGTGTTGCCATACTCTCTCTTCAGGAACCTGAGGATGTCCATTACGGGTTTAATCAGGGTGAATATGAGAGCCGGTTGATCAGGCTTCGATACCGGGGATGGTCCATTGTGAACACTTACGTCCCTCAGGGCAGGGCGCCGGACACGGAACCTTTCACTGAAAAGCTGGGATGGTTTGGCATGCTTCACGCACTCTTCGAGAAATATTATTCAAAGGATGAAAAACTGATCTGGTGCGGTGATCTAAACGTCGCCCCGGAGGACAGGGACGTGCATAATCCGAAACGTCTTCTGGGGCAGGTAGGTTTTCATCCTGACGAGCACAGGGCTCTGAAGTCTGTTATGGGATGGGGCTTTGTTGATATCTTTCGTAAGCACGTGGATCGGGAAGGGGAGTTCACCTTCTGGGACTACAGGGCTCCCGAAGGATTTAACCGAAACCTGGGATGGCGAGTGGATCATATCCTGGGAACGGGAGAAGCGGCCCGTCTCTCCCGGAAGGCATGGATAGACCGGGAGCCGAGAGGATGGGAACGGCCATCTGATCATACTCCCATACTGGCAGAGTTTAATGCCTGACTATAGATCAATTTTTGGCTCTCTGCTTTTTATCGTTCTGATCCTGGTGCCGGAGGGCCACGGCGAATCCGCCAGCCTTAACCTCTTTGCCGGTTTCGGTAAAAAGAGCATTGGAAAGAACCTGGAATACTATGAAGACAGAGAGAGTAAACTAACCATCGATGATATCCTGCGGCAAGAGGAAGTGCTCCCCTTTACCCGAAACGACTCAAGCCGTCCCTCCTTCGGTTATAGCCGTTCAACCTTCTGGTTTCGCTTTACTACCACAAATTCCTCCTGGAAATCCCTGCCCTGGGTCCTTGAGATCGATTATCCCCTCCTTGATGACGTGAGGGTCTATTCCGTAAGGAAAGGTGAAGTGACAGAGAGACGGAGAGGAGGGCTGACGTATGAAAGCCGCCCGGTCCGCCCGCGTTCACCCGCTATTCTCTTTCATTTGGAGCAACCTCCCGGTGAAAAAACGACATGGTATGTTTCAATTCATTCCCGGAGTTCTCTAAACTGTTCCATGATACTGTGGGAAGAACCGGAATTCCTTCGACATTCCCAGATATCTCATCTCTGGTACGGTTTTTTTTACGGCGCGATTATCGTGATGGTTCTGTACAATCTGTTTCTCTTCGGTTTTTTGAGGGAACGAAGTTATCTCTACTATTCACTCTTTTTCTTTTCGCTGGCTGTAATGCACGCTTCCATGAGCGGGCATTTACAGTTCCTGACTCACTCCGCGAGCCATCACCTCACTCATTTCAGTACTCTCTCTTCGGTCTGCTTCGCGATCATTTTGATTATTCTCTTCTCACGGTCATTTCTGGATCTCGCAGGGCAGGTCCCAATGATGAGCAGGATCCTATCGGCGATCATGGTGCCCTCAGTGTTGCTTATGCTTCTTTATCCGATCATAGGGTACAGGATTGCGATCCAGGCGGTTATCACTCTGGCTATAATCACGGCCGTACTTCTCTCCCTGGTATCCGTTGTCGTAATGCTGAGAAAATATCGTCCGGCACGGTTTTACGTCTTCGCCTGGAGCGCCTTCTGGTTCGGTTCCGTGGTGCTCGGCCTGAAACTTTTCGGAATCATTCCTGACAGTGGAATGGTAGAGATCTTCCATCGCGGCTCTGCCCTCCTTGTCATGATTCTCCTGGCCATGGGCCTGGCGGACAGAATACATTTTCTCAGGTTTGAACTGGAAGACCTCAACGAGAAGCTTGAAGACAGAGTAACACAGCGCACGCGGGAACTGCACAGCGCCTTAGATGTCCTGAGAAAAAAAGATATCATGATTCAGCAGGAATTTGAACTGGCAGGGAACATTCAGAGAGGCATACTGCCCCAGACACCCTTTACCCATGAGGGTGTGACCGTGGACGCCTTTTACCGGTCCATGCTCCAGGTGGGGGGAGATTTCTACGATATCTTTCGGATGCAGGGAGGTTTCCTCGGCATCCTTATCGCTGACGTATCGGGTCATGGAATGCCAGCCGCCTTTATTACGGCCCTGGCAAAAATCAGTTTTTCCGAGGCAATCCAGCGTTATCTTTTTCCGGCGGATATTTTTGTTCATGTCAATAATGACCTGATACAGGCCATCAAGACCGATGATTTTGTTACCGCTTTTTTCCTGGTTATAAGTCCTACCCGTGAGATATTTTATACTAACGCCTCACACCAGATGGGTATTCTCTATCGCAGAAAAAGGGATGAAATCGATCTTCTGGACACGGAGGGGCTTCTTCTCGGATTCAGTCACGAAGCCAATCCGATGTATCAGGATGGCATAGACGCGCTGGAATTCGGTGACAGGGTCATTCTTTATACGGACGGCATCACGGAAGCTAAAAGCGTCGGGGGAGAGAACTTTTCCGAGGAACGGCTCATGGAACTTGTCCGGGAGACCTCATCCTGCCCGGTGACCGACGCCCGGGAGCGCATTATTCAGAACTGGCAGGAGTTCACAAGCGGCACCGAGCAGAAGGATGACATAACCCTGATCATCATCGAGATTGATCCCGCCTATGAAAAACTCGCGGAGTTACGGACCACCGGTTTCCATTTGCTGAACGAGGGGCGGTATCCTGAAGCTATCGAAGTGCTTAACCGGGCCCTCTCCATCAACCAGGAGGACGAGCAGACCAACCTTTTCCTTGGTGAAGGGAACCTTAATGATGGGAACTATGACAGGGCCATAATGCATTTTGAACGATATATCAGCCATAACAAGTACGACGCCAAGGTATGGCTTCATCTTGCTCAGTGCCAGTATCACCTGGGACGATATGAAGAAGCCCAGAATTCATCCCGGAAGGCGATCCAGATTAAGAATAACTTCGTGGAGGCCCTTGAAGTCCTGGCGCGGTCGAACGAAGCGCTTGGGAAAAGGGAAGCCGCAAGAACGCACTGGATTCGTATACATCAGATAGACCCGGCACACGCTGAAGCAAGCCGCTGGCTTGAGGATGAAAAATGAGACGAGCTCTACTGGCTTTGCTCTCCCTCTTGATTTTTGCCGGGATAGATGAACCCCGAATGCCGGTGATACCTGAGGTGGAGGATGACTCAGAAGAAAAAGTGATTTATCGACCTTGCATTGTGGAACGGGAAGGATTTTCTGCCGTCAAGACCCGTTGCGAGGTTTTGAAAGCCCCCATGCGGGAGGGATACTGTGAGAGTAACAGGCTTGCTTCCCTTTCGCTCGAGAAGGTTGCATCTGTTTCATACCGTGCCTGGAAGTGGGAGCCTCTCCGGGGCGCCACGTACAGATTTCTTCCCGCAAGGGTTGAGGTGACCCTTGCGGATGGTAATGTTCTATGTTTACGGGGAGGGCCCCGGAAGTGGAAGACGGAGAAAGGCACCTATTATGCCTATTTTTACTCCGATGTCAATGAGAGGAAAAGGACCGGAAAGTTACGGGAGACCCCCCTCAGGGGGACCGTGACCCGGGTGACCTTCTCTTCTGAAAAGAGGGAACTCAATCTTGATTTCTGGCCCTTTACCAGGGGAAGTGGCAAAGAAAAATAGCTTTATCAGTGGAACGCCAGACTGTATTCTTTCTACGATATGGATTATGTATTAAAAATATGTTGTCAGAAATGGTTACGTCTGGTTTTTTACCGGTATAGAGGTGTACTATGGCTTCCAGAAACTCATCCCCACCTGTAAAAATTCTTCTTGTGGAAGATGACAGTACCACAGCCAGCACTATTACATCGTTTCTTGAGGACCTGGGATACCAGGTAGCCCCGGTCATAAGCAGGGGAGAAGACGTCCTTTCATCCATTGATCTCCTTCGACCGGATTGTATCCTTATGGATATTCAGCTTGAAGGGGATATGGATGGCGTGGAAACAACGGAAGAATTACGTCACAGGTACGATCTCCCGGTCATTTACCTCACCACCAGCGAAGAAGACAGGACTTTCCACCGGGCAAAGATTACCGAACCTTACGGTTACCTGGTTAAGCCGGTTGATAAAGGGGACCTCCACAAGGCCATCGAGATATGTCTCTACAAGCACAGGCTGGATCAGAAGCTCAGGGATTCCGAAGAGAAATTCCGTACCCTGGTCCAGGGGATGCCTGATATTGTCTACAGACTGGACGAAGAGGGACGTTTCGTTTTTGTAAGTGAAAACATTCGTGAGCTCGGTTATGAACCGGAAGCCCTGATTGGAATGCACTATGCCGCCATCCTGCACCCGGAAGAGGTTGAGAAAGTCAGCAGGCCGACTGTCCTGGAAAAATACCGGAACCGCCTCACCGGGGACGAGGAGAGCCCCCTCCTCTTTGATGAACGACGAACAGGGCACAGAAAGACAAGAAACCTGACGGTGCGACTTCTGGGGGGACAGGAGGAGAGTTGTTCTCCACCCTGCTATCTGAGTCGGGTCGATTCTATTGGTCTCTTCAATCGGGACATTACCTACAGGGAGAAGAAGTTCGTGGGTACCTTCGGGGTCATTTCTCGCATTCGTACGGAAGGTCAGGGAGAGGAACGGGACCACGAAGATGATGAGAATGATTCGATCCTTATCGCCAACGTGAGCCGTTCCGCGGAAGTGGTCTTCAAGGTGGACAGAAATGGGCGGTTCCGCCATGTCAGCGATTCAATACGGCAGCTCGGGGTGGAACCGGAAAGCCTCATCGGGAAAGACTTCCGGCAGGTCCTGGGTATCGAATCCCTCCAGGGAGAGGAGGTTTCGATGGATGCCGCCCCTGAAAAAGAAAAGCATAGATGGGGAGAGGTGAACTCCACAGGATATTACGAGGATACGGATATCCCGGCCGGCGATCGCTTTGGAGGGACCATAGGAGTTATCCGGGATGTCTCCAAGAGGAAACAGATGGAAGAGCAGTTCGTGAAGATCGCCCTGGAATGGGAGCAGACATTTAATTCCATAGGTGACTGTATCTCAATCCATGACAGGGACTTCAATATCCTCCAGGCCAACCGGGCCTTCAAAGAGCTCATGAATCTTGATGATGACATGTTTCCCCTGGGTCCCTGCCACAGGATTGTTCACGGCACGGAGACCCCCGATCCTGACTGTCCCCTGGTAGAGTGCAGGGAGAGGGTTGCGACGGTCACCAGAGAATTTTTCGAGCCTCGTCTGGAACGTTATCTGGAAGTGACGGTTTCGCCGGTCCGGGACGATACGAATGAGATAACCGGATTCGTCCATGTCATGAAGGACATTACTCCCAGGAAGAACGCTGAGAGAGAACTGGGGAAAGCCCTTGAGGAGGCGGAGAAGGCGAGCGAATCGAAGAACCTCTTCATGGCGCAGATGAGCCATGATCCGCGGACACCCCTGAATGGAATTATCGGATTCACGGAACTCCTTATGGATATGGAAGAGGATGGGGAAAAAGGGGAGATGCTTGAGCACATCCGGGAATCGGGAAGAACGCTCCTCGAACTTATCAGTGAAATTATCGACATCTCCAGGATAGAATCGGGGGCCCTTCGCCTTACACCCCGACCCTTCCGGCTGAAACGGTTTCTTGAAAAGGTGGTCAGCCGGTTTTTCCTGGCGGCCAGGGAGAAGGATATCGAGCTTCTTTTTCATGAGATGCCGGAGGAGGATCAGACGGTTTTCGGGGACCAGGTCAGGATCGAGCAGGTTATTACCAACATAATCAATAACGCCATTAAATTCACGGACAGGGGAATGGTCGAGGTCCTTGCCTCGGCTCATCCTGAGGGTGAGGAGAGGATCAGCCTGACTGTGGGTGTCCGGGACACCGGTATGGGAATTCCCTCGGACAAAGTGGAGCGGGTCTTTGACAGGTTCTATCAGGCCGAGGAGGGTCACGAGGAGGGTCAGACCATTCACAAGGGGGCAGGATTGGGGCTCTCTATCGTGCAGAAGCTTGTCTATCTCATGAACGGCACCATACACCTGGAGAGTAAAGTCGGGGAAGGGACAACGATTACGGTCAGTCTTCCCCTGGAGAAGCTCGGTGATCATGAGGAGCCCGATGAGACTGGAGTTGTAATCGATGAATCCCTGATATCCCGGTCTCACCGCATTCTCGTGGTGGAGGATGAACCTGTCAACAGGGCTCTCCTGGAGAAGGTCCTGACCGTGGGCAACTGGATTGTGGAGACGGCGAGCGGGGGGAAAGAGGCCCTGGATAAGATCGAGGAAGGAGACTATTCCCTGGTCATAACGGATATTAATATGCCGGAAATGAGCGGGTATGACCTGACCCTGCACATTCGTAACCGTGAAAGGGAGGAAGATATAAAAAAACTGCCTATCGTGGCTTTCACGGCTCATGCCATGGAAGGGGACAGGCAGAAATGCATGGAGCTGGGAATGGACGGTTACCTTTCCAAGCCCATACATCGTAAGAACCTCTTCACCCTCCTGGAATCAATCCTGGGAGAGAACAGGTGAAAACCGTGATGTTACTGTTCATCCTTGCGGTATCCTGCATGGCCCTTTTTTTTCTGATCTACGGTCTTTTCCGCAGAAAGGAATCGGGTATTATCTCTTTTTTTATCCACGGATCATGATGGAAAATGTAATTTACGGAAGGATGGTTTTTGTTTCTGTATCACAGGCTATGAGGATTATCGATGAAAATTTGTTTTTTCGCTCTCTGTACTGCTGGTCTTCTCACCGTCGGAGGTTGCGGTAATATGGAAAAGAACCGGATCGGAATGAAAGATGGGGCCTTTCTCCCCTGTCCATCCTCACCCAACTGTGTCTCATCCATGGAGAAGGGGGAGGCGTATATTGAACCCCCCGGATACAGCGGTATGGAACGGCAGGAAGCCCTCGATCTGCTGATCGAAGAACTAAAGGTGCGTAAAGAATGTAAAGAGCTAAATGTGGATGGTTTTTATGTGCACGCTGTCTTTGTCACATCCCTTCTCCGTTTCCGTGACGATGTGGAATTTTACCTGCCGGCTGATGAAAAGGTGATCCACTGGAAATCGGCGTCGAGGGTAGGCTATTCAGATATGGGGACCAACAGGAAACGACTGGAGAAGCTAAGAAAGGACCTGGCTTTTCTCCTGGAATAGCTCTTTCTACGCTTAAAATTATCTCTTGACAGAATATGCTTAACCGGGGCTATGTTTACCCGGCAGTGAAGGATTCGCATGACTTTTGAAAAGAGTAATTTCGGATACTTCCTGGCGTTCATGCTTGTCGGGGCTCTCCTCGGGGCAGCCCTGGGAAGTCTACTGGTAAGCGTGGTTCCCGGCCTCTCGGTAATCACAAGGAACCTGACCGGGCCGCTGGGTATACAACTGGAAATAATAACCTTTCAGGTTCGATTAAATCTTTCGGCTATTGCCGGCCTTGTGGCGGGCATAATACTGTTCCGTAAGGTTTAAGGCCGTTCTTGCGGCTATCAAATCCCGGCATAGAATTCCGGGAGAGTGTAAATCGGTCCATGGGACCGGTTGCTTCTTCCCCTGTGAAAAGCAACGAATAATCTTATACCAGGGTACGGTTGAAAAGGCCGGCCCAAGAATGGCATGTAGGGGGTATGAACATTGTCTATTGTATCAATGAAAGCCTTGCTTGAATCCGGTGTCCATTTCGGTCACCAGACACGTCGCTGGAACCCGAAGATGAATCAGTTCATTTTCACGGCCCGTAACGGTATCCACATTATCGATCTTCAGAAGACCATGCAGAGGGTCAAGATAGCCTATGAATCCATGCAGGACCTTGTGGCGGATGGTGGGAAAGTCCTTTTCGTGGGAACCAAGAAACAGGCCCAGTCTGCTATCGAAGAATACGCCAGGAAATGCGGGATGTACTGGGTTTCGGAACGGTGGCTGGGCGGATTCCTGACCAACTTCCAGACCGTCAGCCATTCCATTCGGCGTCTCCATGACCTTGAGAAGATGCAGGAGCAGGACGTTTGGGACGCCGAAACCAAGAAGGAACGCCTGGAGCTGTCACGTGAGCTGGAGAAGAAGGACAAGGTCTTTTCAGGAATAAAGGAGATGACACGCCTTCCTGACGCCCTTTTCATTATCGATCCCAAAAGGGAAGCCATCGCTGTTAACGAGGCCAAAAAACTCGGTATCACTATCTACGCCGTTGTCGACACAAACTGTAACCCGGACGAAATCGATTTTCCCATACCGGGGAATGATGACGCTATCCGGGCCATTGCCCTTTTCCTGGATATTATGTCCCGGGCCGTGATCGAAGGCCAGAGCGGAGGCCAGGAAGGCAGTGAAGGCGGGTATGAAGAGGAAGAAGGCGAGTATGAAGGCGATGATGAAAGCGGGGATGAAGGCGAGGATGAAGAGGAAAAGTCAGAGCATGAAGAGAAATCGGAATACGGGGAAGACAATCACAACGAGTAACAGCCGGAAGATTGTTGTATAAATACTTTTTATTTTCAAGGAGGAAGCAGTGGCCGACATAACGAGTGACATGATAAAGGAACTGAGAGGAAAGACCCAGGCCGGTATGCTGGATTGCAAGAAAGCGCTCCAGGAGACCGATGGAGATATGGAACAGGCTATTGAGCTCCTCAGGAAGAAGGGGATAGCCAAGGCCGCAAAGAAGATGGATCGGGAGGTCACAGAAGGTATCGTAACCTCTTATATTCACAGTAACGCCAAGATAGGCGTGCTCCTTGAGCTAAGGTGTAATACCGATTTTGTTGCCAAGAACGACGATTTTAAACAGCTGGCCTATGATCTGGCCATGCAGGTGGCAGCAGCCGATCCACTCTATATCGCACCTGAGGACGTGCCTGAAGACGTCATTGAAAAAGAGAAAGGTATTTACTCTGAGCAGATGAAACAGGAAGGCAAACCGGAGAACGTCATTGAAAAAATAGTTGATGGCAAGATAAAAAAGTTCTACACTGAAATCTGCCTCCTTGAACAGCCCTTCATTAAAGATAATGAAAGGATCATAAAGGATATTATCAAGGAGAAGATTACCACGTATGGTGAAAACATCGAGGTTGGACGATTCACCCGTTACCAGATAGGTTCCTGATATGACCGCAGACCAGGACAACGCCCCGCCACTTTACAAAAGAATTCTTCTCAAACTGAGTGGGGAGGCGTTGGCCGGTGAGGATCGGTTCGGTATCAGTGCCGATATCATTGGACGACTTGCCCTGGAAATTCGGGAGGCCCATGAAATGGGTATCCAGATCACCGTGGTGATCGGCGCGGGGAATTTTTTTCGCGGGGCCATGGGAGAGAAGCTGGGTATCAAGCGTACCACGGGCGATCATATGGGAATGCTGGCTACGGTGATGAACTCTCTGGCTCTCCAGAACGCGCTTGATCAGGTGGGCGTATCGGCCCGGGTTATGACCGCTATCGAGATGAACGAGGTGGCGGAACCCTATATCATTGAAAAGGCCGTTAGCCATCTCGAGAAAGGGAAGATAGTCATCGCTTCGGGTGGAACGGGCCATCCATATTTTACCACAGACACAGCCGCCAGCCTGCGGGGGGTCGAGCTGGGCGCCGATGTACTGCTAAAAGCAACCCGGGTTGATGGAGTCTACACCGCTGATCCGGAGCTCGTTCCAGGCGCCCGAAAGATCGAATCCCTCGATTTTATTGATGTAATCCGTGATCAGCTTCGCGTAATGGATTTAACGGCCATTTCCCTGTGCATGGAGAACGGCCTGCCTATTATCGTGTTCAATATGTTTGAGCCGGGGGCTCTCCGGAGTATTCTTGTGGGGGAGCCTGTCGGTACGAGAATCCGCTGAAGGAAGCAAAAGGAGTTATGTATGGTAGATGATATTCTGAAAGATGTTGAAGACAGGATGAAAAAGAGTATCGCTAATCTCCAGAAGGAATTCTCAACGATCCGGACGGGCCGGGCGAATCCATCCATGTTTGACGGTATTTTCGTGGAGGTCTACGGTTCTTCCATGCCCCTGAACCAGGTTGCGACCATCTCCATTCCGGAACCGAGACTTGTTGTTATTCAACCCTGGGACAAGGGTAACCTGGGAGAGATTGAAAAGGCGATTTTGAAATCTGATCTTTCACTGAACCCGTCCAATGATGGAAACATCATCCGGATTCCCATACCAGACCTGACGGAAGAGAGACGCAAGGAATACGTGAAGCTGGCGAAGCAGAAATCCGAGGATTGTAAGATCGCTGTTCGAAACGTCCGCCGGGATGGGAATGACATGGTTAAGTCCCTGGAGAAGGAGAAGGATATCTCTGAAGATGAGTCAAAATCTGCCCAGGATGAGATACAGAAGCTGACGGATAAATATGTCGAGGAGGTCCAGATGCTGACTGATAACAAGGAGAAGGAGATATTGAATCTCTGAAACGATGAAAACCTATCGGGAGCTTCTACGGCCCCGGCCCATCCCCGCCCATGTGGCCATTATCATGGACGGCAACGGGCGTTGGGCAAAAAAGCGATCCATACAAAGAATAGAGGGTCACCGACAGGGGACCGAGGTGATAGAACCGGTCATGGAGGAGGCCCTTGACCTGGGAATCCGGGCCGTTTCCCTCTACGCGTTTTCGACAGAGAACTGGACCCGGCCCCGGCCCGAGATTCTGGGACTCTGGAACCTTCTGGAGGATTTTTTCCAAAGGAAACTTGACCGGATTATAGAAAAGGGTATCCGCTTGATGCATTCAGGTTCCATCTCCCGCCTTCCGGGAAAGACCCGGAAGGTTATTCTGAACGCCCTGGAGCGAACCCGTGCCAATGACAGCATCATACTGAATCTCTGCCTGAATTATGGGGGACGTCAGGACATCGTTCAGGCGGTAAACTTCTGGCTCGATAAAAGGAAAGAGGGACAGAAAATAACGGAAAAGCGTATCGAAAAAGAACTATCCACGGCCGACCTTCCCCCTGTGGACCTTCTTATACGAACGAGTGGAGAATACAGGATCAGTAATTTCATGCTGTGGCAGATGGCGTATGCCGAACTCTACTTCACGGAGACCCTCTGGCCCGATTTTGGTCCGGCGGACCTCGATGAAGCGGTGTATGTTTTTCAGCAGAGAGAGAGGAGATTCGGAGGCCTATGAACGAGAAGAAGCCATCCCAGACCCTTCCCCGTATCCTGAGCGCACTGGTGGGACTTCCCCTTTACGCCTTCTGTATGATCACGGATCTCTGGTTTAGTATTCCTGTCCTCGCGGTATCCCTGATCGTTACCCTTGTGTCCCTCTATGAATTCTATCGTCTTTCTGACCGCCATCCCGCGGGTGAGGCTTTTATTGTCATGGGGATGATTTACGGTGTAATCATAAACATCGGGATGTATCTGCTGGCCTTCGGTCCCCGATACAGCTGGTCAGTTAACCTGGAGACAATTGCGTTCCCCGTTTTTCTGGGCGCCCTCTCTTTCCTGGTTGCCCTCCTTATGGCCCTGGAACTCTGGATGCGTCCCATCAAGGGAGGGACCTATTCAATAAGCGTTACCCTGGCCGGGCTTTTTATCATAGTTATCCCCTTCTCTCATGTTATCCTCATGAAGGCAATGCTTCATGGAGTGTTTTACATTATTCTTCTGAACGTTACCGTCATGCTGAACGATTCAGGCGCCTATTTTGGCGGGGTTCTTTTCGGAAAACATAAGACCTACTTTGCGGTCTCTCCTAATAAGTCCTGGGAGGGATACGCGGCCGGGTTTTTCGTCAGTATCCTCGCGGTTGTGGGACAGGATCTCCTGTTCGAACGTTTTTTTCAGATTGATCTGTTTACCCTGAAGGAAGGCATCTTCGTGGGCCTCCTTCTCAGTTTACTGGCCACCCTGGGGGATCTGTCGGAAAGTCTGATCAAGAGGGACGCTTCGGCCAAGGATTCAGGTTCGCTCGTCCCCGGTCATGGTGGGATGTGGGACACCTTTGATGCCATGATTTACTCATTACCTCTTTTTTATTATTTTCTTCTTTTACGAGGGGCATTCTGAGTGCCCGTTATTCTATGCCCGAAAACGTTACCATACTCGGTTCCACAGGTTCCATCGGACTTTCTGCTCTGCGGGTAATTGACGCCTTTCCGGATAACTGGATTGTGCATGGCCTCGCCTGTGGGAGAAACATCTCTCTTCTGGAGGAGCAGGTCAGTAAATACCGGCCAAAGATTGCCGCGGCCGCCGAACTTAAGGAGGATGACCTGAAGGAACTGGTGGCCCGCTACCCGGATACCCGTTTTCTTACAGGAAATAAAGGTGTGGAGGAACTTGCCTCACAGCCGGTGGATATATGTCTTTCCGCCATCGTGGGGAGGGCCGGCCTGAGGCCGACGGTGGCGGCCATGGGTAAAGCGAAACGAGTTGCCCTGGCAAACAAGGAGAGCCTGGTAACGGCCGGTCCTTTGATCACCAGGATGGCACGGGATACCGGGACAGAACTGTTGCCCGTGGACAGTGAGCACAGTGCGATTTTTGTGCTCCTTGAAGGTAGAGAGCCTGCCCATGTCGGGAGGATTATCCTGACGGCTTCGGGCGGTAGCCTCAGGGACGAACCCGTGGAAAACCTGCACAGGGTTGATCCCTCGGAAGCCCTGAACCATCCTACCTGGGAAATGGGTCGCAAGATTACCATCGATTCAGCCACCCTGATGAACAAGGGGCTGGAAGTCATAGAGGCTCATTACCTCTTCGGAGTGGATTACGACAGCATAGACGTGATTATCCATCCTCAGAGCGTGGTGCATTCCCTTGTGGAGATGGTTGATGGAGCCCTGCTGGCACACCTGGGACCGGCGGATATGGTCTTTCCCATCACCCAGGCCTTTACCTGGCCGGAGGTTAGTCCCACTCCCTTCGGGCGGCTCTCAATGGAGGAGGTGGGAAAACTGGAGTTCAGACCCGTTGAAAGAAACAGGTATCCCGCCCTTGGGCTTTGTTACCTTGCCGGAAGGGAAGGAGGCACGGCTCCCACGGTTCTTAACGCTGCAAACGAGGAGGCTGTGGAGGCCTTTCTCGAGGGAAGGATTGCCTTTACGACTATCCCTAAAGTTGTTGAAAAAATACTTGAAGAAGGGAGAACGGTCAGGGAACCGGGACTGGAGGAGATAATCAGCTCTGACCGGGAAGCTCGAATCCGCTCTCGCGAGATAATTTCAGGAGAATCCAGATGATGACTGTTATATATATAGTGGCGGCGGTTATACTGCTCGGCCTCTGTATCTTTGTCCATGAACTTGGCCACCTGCTGGGTGGCCGGATGGTGGGTATTAAGGCAAAGGTTTTTTCCATCGGTTACGGCAAGGGAATAGTAAAAAAGAAGATCGGAGAGACTACCTACCAGATAACGCCTATCCCACTGGGAGGCTATTGTCTCTTCTACGGCGAGGACCCATCGGAGGAACGACAGGGAAAAGGTTACGAGTTCCTCTCGGCTCATCCCGTGCGCCGCATTGTTACCGTGGCCATGGGCCCCCTCTTTAACCTCTTCTTCGGTATCCTGCTTTTTTTCACCATGAACATGGTGGGGTACGAGAAGGAGACGAACCGTATTTATATACCTGAAGATTACCGGTCGGGCAAGATCGTGGCCCCCGCCTTTACCGCGGGACTTCGGACCGGTGACCAGATCGTGGCCATAGATGGAAGCAAGGTGTCCGATTTCACGGATATCCAGAGTACCGTTTACTTTTCTGACGGTGAGCCACTCTCAATCACTTTTGTGCGGGATGGAGATAAAAAAACCTCCACGGTAAAGCCGGAGAAACTGGGTAACGCCAGTCACTTTGGTATCGGGGTGATGCCTTACGGTGAGAGGATACTTGTGGCCGAGGTGCTGGATGAGAGCGCGGCCAGCAGGGCGGGTCTTAGAAAACTCGATGAGATCGCGACCGTGGACGGGAATAAGTTCTCAAAAATTCACGAGTTTATCAACTATATCAATGCCCGGCCCGGTGAGAAAATAGATCTTACCATAAACAGGGGTGGCGATACCAGGGAGATTACCGTGGTTCCGGAGAAAAAGTCGATTTATTCTCTCAGGAAAGAGGAGAGTGAAGAACCGATTTTGAATGAACGGATGATACAGGAACATATCAGAAGCGGTGAGCTCCGGGTGGAAGGTGTAATTGTACATTCAAAGATGGAACTGGATAACCTTGTGGAGAGATACCGCGGGAAAGAAGTGGTTGTTGAACATGGCGACAGGCGGTCTAAAGGCGAGCTGGTCAGTCATCAGAAAGGTATGATCGGAATCTACCCTGCTCTGAACCCGGAGATGATTCTGGTCAAGCATGGGCCGGGACGGGCCCTGGTCCAGTCCTTCGTGGAACCCTACCAGTTCGTGGTGATGAACCTCCGCGGTTTCGCCATGATGTTCTCCGGGAAACTCAACGTGCAGGAAAATCTCTCCGGGCCTATCCGAATCGCGAAAATTGCCGGTGATGTTGCCTACTACAGAGGGATCCCGGCCTTTGTTCTCCTTATGGCGAAGATATCGATTATCCTGATGATAATGAACCTGCTGCCCATACCGGTGGTGGATGGGGGACACCTTGTCTTCTTCACCATTGAAGCTATCCGCGGGAAGCCCCTCAGTGACCGTGTGATGCAGTGGATTCAGACCGTGGGAGTCATATTCCTTATTTCTCTCGGGGTTTTTGTTATTATGAATGATATCTATCGGCTCTTTCAGTAGAGGTCTTGCTCGGCCGGCCACGGCCGCCCGTTTCGCAGAAACCTTCCGCAAGCGGGTGAAAACCGTCCCTGAACGGCAAGGGTACCGATAACTATCGGTACCCACTCCTTTTTTTCTACAAAAGATCTCTTTACCATGGGAGTGAACCTGGAAAGGTTGACTGTGTCTGAGATAGCATGTACATTGTCATTATAGAAATGTACAGGTACACTCGAAATGAAAAAGATTACTGCAACTCGATTTCGAAAGGAACTCTTCTCCTGGCTTACGAAGGTGTCCCGGGGTGAACGGGTAACCATAGAACGGGACGGCAAAGAGGTAGCCATGCTTGTGCCCCTGGAAGGGAAATCATGGAGGGACCATATACACAATGAGGCCAGGATCCTGAAGGAAGATGCCTTCGCCCCCATGGATGACCTCCTGTCCTGGGTGAGGATTGTATCTTTTATGGAATAGCTGAAAAAAGATTCACTCTTATTTAGTAGACAGGGTCTGACCCCAGGGGTAGACCAGGGCGGCCTGAATGCCGGCCAGGCCCCATGCAGCCACGATGAACCAGCCAGCCAGGGGTGGATCGCTCATCAGAATAAGCCTGGGGACCAGTCCCAGCACCACCAGCGACTTGTAAACCGCCATGTATAGAAAGATGGTGGTATGCCGCAATGGCTGGAGAAAGCCCAGGCCGCATATAATCCCCTCTCCGCAGATGGCTGCCCCGTAAATGGCCTGGACGATTGGGTCTGACCCGCTAATACCTATGGTTCCCCAGAATGTGGAAGGAGCGGCCAGGGTCCAGAGGCCCAGTATCATGGACGTGGCAAAGGATATTACATAGAAGCGTTTCATGGCCGCAATATTCGGCTCTTTTCGAATCATTTATCTCTCCTGTAATAGGGTGATTTCCTCAGGAGGTACCTTCGAATCAGAGGTGAAAGGACTTTGAGAATCTGTCTTCGGAAACGGACCCTCTTCGCAACGTTCTCCAGAAACCTTTCGTACGTTGTTTGCTGGTATTCCAGGAGACGTTGACTCTCCTCTGTATCCATCCATCCTCCCCCCTGAAGTGTCCGGGTTGAAAATGCAGTGGCTGGAAGGGGGCCTATCCCCAGGGCCTTCATCGAGCGATTAATCAGATCTATATACCTGAGCCGACCGGTCTCTCCTCCGCCGATCAGAAGGACCTTTTCCCAGGCATCCCTGCGTTGAAGAAGGTTGACGAGGGCGAGGGCAACATCGTCCGCGTGGACAAACTCCTGCTTTGCTCCGGGCGCCAGATCAAAGAGAAGGGGATTGGCGGAGCCGGAGAGTATCATATCCTCGGACATGACTACCCCAGGACGGATAATCGACCAGTGAAGACCTGACTGACGCAGATGTGACTCCACTGCCAGCTTTGCCTCGTTATACCGGTTCAGGCAACAAACGGGACTTTCGGGAGTAAGGAGTTCCTCGCACTGTTCCGTGTCCCCGTGAACAGCGTAGGAAGAGACAAAGACAAACCTCCCGGAGGGATTCGCATCCCTGAAGTCATCGATTAGCGAAAGGGAGCCCTCAAGGTTTACCCTGTACCCTTTCTCACTTTCACTTTCGGGTGGAAGAAGAAAGGCCATGTGGATGAGCGTTCCGACTTCTTCCAGCGCCCTGGTCCGAAGGGAAGGATCAAGTATGTCACCCCAGAGGAGTGTCAGCTTCCCTTCAAAGCGCCGCGCTCTCCCCCGGTTTTTTCGGGTAGGAAGGTCGAGTGTTACTGCCGGATGATTCTCCGCGATAAGCCTTCGTACCAGGGGATATCCCAGGTTTCCGAAAGCGCCGGTTACAAGAACGCGTTCTTTATATGAAGTAGACCTTGAATTCATCGGTTTTATGGTATCCGGGATGAAAATGAGAGCCTTTTCGCCGGTGTCTTATTGGTGCCTCCTTGTCATGCAGGATCGGGCACCCTCTTTCCCTGAGACCAGGTATATATACGGAAGTTATTCTTATGAGGCAAGGGTAAAATGTTTCACTGGAAAAATTGGGAAACTGTAATGCTATTGTCAGTTTTAAGATACGGCAGAAAATATTTCTGAAAATGCTTTAACGTGCAGATAAACCCCGCCGCTAAAGGCGGCGGAGATATTAATGCTTTCATGGCGAATAGAGTTAAGGAATAAAATACTGAAAATACAGCTTGATTTTTTTCATTATATTATGTCTTATTATCTGTATCAGTCAACTTAATGGAGGTTACTATGGCGGAACAACAACAGAACCAGTTTGACATCGGAAAGATAATAAAAGAATCGAAGGAGACCCTTCTTTCACCGGCCACTTACTTCGCGGGTATCTAAAAGACAGGTGGGTTCCTTGAACCGATAATCAAGGTGCTGGTGTATGGCCTTGTAGCGGGTACATTCTATTTTCTATGGTCTGTGCTTGGACTTTCATCTGCCGGCGCCTTTGGGGCAATGCTCGGCGGTGGTGTCGGCATCATGGCCCTTGTGGCTCAGCTTATTTTCGCGGTTATCGGGCTTTTTATCGGAGCGGTCATTATTCTGATCATTTCGGCCATATGTGGCGGGAGCACCGATTTTGAGGCTAATCTGAGGGTGTCGGCTTCCCTGATGGTCCTGGCGCCGATTAATGCCATTCTCTCCGTGCTGGGAGGCCTGAACCTCTGGTTAGGTGGAGTAGTTTCGCTTATTGTTTCCCTTTACGGCCTCTGGTTACTGTACAATGCTCTGACAAAGGCGTTGGGCGGTAAAGAGGGAGTTGCCCGGGTGATAGCCATTGTACTGGCCGTTCTCCTGGCTCTCAGTGTTATTAGTTCCCTTACCTGCTACAAAGCAGCCACCGGTCTTTCCGAGAAATACGGGAAACAGGCTGAAAAAATGATGGAACAGATGCCCCAGGATATGGACCAGGAAAAAGCTAAAAAAATGGTGGAAGAATTACAGAAGATGCAAAAGAAGGCAGATCAATAGAAGCTTTTTTCTGTGCTCAAAAAAGATGGCCCGGAGGCCGTCTTTTACTTTTCAAACCGGATATCGACGGACCCGCCGTGCTTGTCTTCAAACCCTTCCTGGCGTGACATGATATGGATCGCGTTCCGGGCCCCGTTTAAAGCTTCCGGGGTAAGGTGCTGAAAGGTCGTCCTCCGGGTGAAGGTCTCCACGGAGGTTCCGGAGGAGAACCGGGCCGCGCCCCCGGTGGGCAGTATATGATTTGTTCCAGAATAGTAATCCCCCACCGCCACGGGGGCGTGGTGACCCAGGAAGAGGGAGCCGACGTTTTTAAGGCGAGTGAGATAATTCATGGGAGAATCGACCATCATTTCCATATGTTCCGGACCGTATCGGTTGGAAAAATCGATTGCCTGGTCGAGATTATCGGCCAGGAGGATCCTTCCTCCCGACTCGAGGGCCTTCTTCTTGATTTCACTTCGGCCCCGCCCGGAAGCCAGGTCTTCTTCAATGTGTTCTACGACTTTCCGGGCCAGTTTTTCTGAAGTGGTGACCAGGACGGCCGGCGACATCTCTTCATGTTCCGCCTGGGATAGAAGGTCCCAGGCGACCCATTTTGGGTTTGCCGAATCATCCGCTATTATGAGAACCTCGCTGGGTCCGGCCAGGGAATCAATCTGTATAATACCCAGGCTGAAGAGGTAGGTCTTGGCGGCCGTTACAAAGATGTTTCCCGGACCGACGATAATATCCGCCTTAGCAACGCTTTCAGTCCCAAAACCTGCGGCCGCTATCCCCTGGGCCCCGCCCGATTTAACGACACGGTCCACGCCCACCATGCTGCAGACCGCGCAGACAACGGGATGGAGACCGCCGTCCGGGGCCGGTGGAGTGATGATCGTAATGTCTTCACAGCCCGCGAGTCGGGCCGGTATGACACCCATGAGGATGGATGTGGGATAGATCGCCTTGCCTCCGGGGACATAAACGGCGGCCTTTTCGATGGGCTGGTACAGGGTCCCCAGGGTGGTTCCATCCTCCCTGTCGTACAGAGTTGCATGACGAACCTGGTGACGGTGGAACTCTTCAATGTTCTTACGTGCTGTATCAAAGGCCTTAACGACTTCTTCCGGTGTAGCTTCGAATCCTTTCTTCAATTCTTCGGGGCCGGCAGTCAGCCCGGAGGGGCGGGTACCGTCGAATTTTTCCGTGTAATCAAGAACCGCCTCATCACCCCTGGCTCTGACGTTATTGATAATCGGAACAACCGTATTAATCATTATGTCTGTGAAATCATCGCCAAAGCGGTTAAAGAGCTCATCAAGCTGATTACCGGCAAGGTCATTTATTCGTTCAATGGATACCATATAATCTCCCTGGAAATTCGAATGTAACTGTAGTAAAGACTGTGGTACGTATTACTGTGAGTCAAGCAGAGAACGGAAAGTAGAAAGTGTGAAAATTTTGCACAAAATTGTTGAATTATTCCAATATCTATTGCTTAACTATATTTGCTATAAAAAAACCCTGATATTACGCCGCCTTCGGCGGCGGGGATATCAATACTTATTTGTTTGCACGTAAAAACAATTTTGGGAATGCTGGAAATAATCCATCTTTTCATCCCAATGGGTACATTAGCTTCAGGGAGATAAAACATGGCACGTATTCTGCTTGTTGAGGACAATGACATAAACGCCAAGCTTGCCGATGCCCTGCTTTCACGAAAGGGGTATGAGGTAATCTGGGCCATGGGAGGAGAAGAGTCCCTCGAAATGATCAGGGAAGAGGAGTTTGATCTTGTTCTCATGGACATTCAGATGCCCGGCATGGATGGTATTGAAGCCACAATTGAAATACGAAAGTTGCGTTCGCCGGAAGAACTTCCTGTCCTGGCCATGACCGCTTACACGGATGAAGACCTGAAACAAAAAATGGAGGACGCCGGAATGAACGGTGTTATTGAAAAACCGATCAAGGCTGATATACTCTACAATGTTCTGGAAGATACTGTCAGTTGATTTTCACTTCTTTTTTATAAGCCTCTGCTTTCTAAGAACGTTCTCGAAACTACCGGTACTTACGAACCCCCTCAATTTCGAAGGCAAAAAAGATAAAGAGCATGGTAAAGATTTCACCGGTCATGAGCTAACCTCTGCATGAGAAGGATGGAACCCCTTAAATGGAAGGTTGTTTCCGGTCAACATTTATGTTGTCTTCGTTTATAAAAGTGATATTTTCCGGTGTCAGGTGGTGTAATTAATTCTTGAATTATAGATGCAATTCTGAGAACTTGATCATTCACTATAGATTTTATTTGGCAAAAAGACCAGCGAGAATTGTATGGAACGAATTTATCTTGATAACAACGCGACAACGATTGTGGACCCCCGGGTTAAGACCGCAATGGAACCTTTCTTTTTACAGCGGTATGGTAATCCAAATTCCCTCCACATGTTTGGAACGGAGCTTCATCCTGAGATGATTGCAGCCATGGACAGACTTTACGCCGGCATTTTGGCCGATGATTCCGATGATGTTATTGTCACCGGGTGCGCCACGGAGGGGAACAATACAGTTTTGAAGAGCTTCTGGTTGCGATCCATCCAGGATGACAAACCCTGCAGGATAGTGACAAGCCAGATAGAACATCCAAGCGTGGCCAGGACATGCGACTGGCTCGAAAACATGGGATGCAAAGTGGTCAGGTTGCCGGTCAATGAACAGGGACTCGTGACAGGGGATATCCTCAGGGACTTTGTTAAACCGGGAGAAGCGGATCTGGTAAGTGTCATGTGGGCGAACAATGAGACGGGCCTTATTAATCCGGTGAAAGAACTCTGTGAAACAAGTCATGAACTGGGAGCTTTATTCCACACGGACGCAGTCCAGGCAGTAGGGAAGATCTCGATTGACCTGACGGATGTGGGAGCGGATTATCTTACATTCAGCGCCCATAAGTTCCATGGACCCAAGGGGATCGGGGGGCTCTATGTTCGATCCGGAGCTTCCATCGTTCCGCTTCTCCATGGAGGGGAACAGATGGGAGGACTCAGGGCCGGAACGGTCAACGTCCCATACCTGGTGGGGATGGGCCTGGCCATGGAACTGGCCGCGGAGAGTCTCCCATGGATAAATAAAGAAGTTAGAAAGATGAGGGACAGGCTGGAGGATGCGATCAGCGGGATACCTGACACGATGATTCTCGGAAGAAGGGAGAACAGGACACCGAATACAATACTTGTAAGTTTTCGGGGAATTGAAGGGGAAGCGTTTATATGGGATCTCAACCAGAAAAATATCGCGGCCAGTACCGGAAGCGCCTGTTCTTCTGAAGATATGGAAGCGGACCCGACCCTAAAGGCGATGAAGCTGGGGCCGGAACTGGCTCATACGGCTGTGCGATTAAGCCTGTCCCGTTTTACAACGGATGAAGAAATTGATCATGTCATAGACGTGATCAATGAGACTGTAAAACGATTACGAGAGATTTCAAGCTCATATTAAGGGATACGAGGATGGCAAAAAGAGACCTTATAGGGGGAACCCTCTGGGATAATTATTCTGACAAGGTTGCTGACAGGATGAACAGTCCCCGGCATCTTGGAGAGATAACACCCGAAGAAGCTGAATCGATTAACGCTGATCTTGTGGTGGCGGACCATGGGGCTGAAAGCTGCGGTGACGCCGTCCGCCTCTACCTCGCAGTATCAAGGGAAGATGGGGTTATCAGGAAAGCTACCTTTAAAAGTTTTGGATGCGGCACGGCCATCGCCTCAAGCGATATGATGGCTGAACTCTGTCTTGGGAAAACCGTTGACGAAGCCCTGCAGATAACCAATCTGGATGTTGAAAAGGCCCTCCGGGACACTCCCGACAAACCGGCTGTTCCTCCCCAGAAGATGCATTGCAGTGTTATGGCCTATGAGGTTATAAAGGCAGCTGTGGCTCAATACAGGGGAGTCAATATTGATACCCTTGAAGGAGAAGAGATCGTCTGTGAATGCGCTCGAGTATCTCTTCGGACGATAAAAGACGTGATCCGCCTGAATGATCTTACGACCGTTGAACAGATTACGGACTACACCAAGGCCGGGGGTTTCTGTAAGTCGTGCATTCGTCCGGGAGGTCATGAAAGCAGAAAATATTATCTTGTAGATATATTAAATGAAACACGGGCTGAAATGGGAAACGAAAAGCCCGGGACTATTGAAGAATTTGAAAATATGAGCCCCTTTAAACAGGTAAGGGCCCTTGAAACTGTTATCGAATCGGAGATTCGCCCTCAGCTTCATCGGGATGGAGGGGATCTGGAAGTTCTTGATCTGAGGGATACTGAAAAGGGACCCCTTGTACTGATTCGCTATTCAGGAGCCTGCGCTACCTGTGCAAGTTCATCTGTAGGGACACTGAGTTTTATTGAATCAGTTCTCCAGGAAAAACTGGATTCCACTATACGGGTGGAGATGGGATAATAATGAATCTGAAAACGTTCTCCCGATTAATCATGATTGAGCAGACACTCTTTGCCCTGCCTTTCGCGTGGCTTGGCATACTCTTCGCGGGAGGAGGTGACTGGCAGGTATGGCTCTGGTCCACCACCGCCCTTTTCGGAGCCCGTACGGCCGGTATGAGTTTTAACCGGATTCTTGACGCCGATATCGACGCTAAGAATCCCCGGACGGCCGAAAGGCTTATTCCAGCAGGCCGGGTAAGCCGGGCCGCGGCCTGGATTCTGGCTCTATCAGCCTCTCTCCTTCTGGTCTTTTCCGCCTGGATGTTGAATACCCTTGTCTTTATTCTATCCTTTGTGGCTCTTATCCTTTTGTTTACATACTCGCTTTTCAAAAGGTTCAGCTCCACGAGCCATTTCTATCTGGGCCTGGTGGAGGCCGCGGCTCCCATCGGAGGATATCTTGCCGCTACAGGGGAATTCTCCTGGCTGGCTCTTCTTCCCGGCGCGGCGATTCTGTTCTGGATAGCTGGTATCGATATACTCTATTCAGTGCAGGATGTGGATTTTGATCGCCAGGAAAACCTTCACTCCATACCTGTCAGGTTTGGGATTGCCAATGCCCGGAGAATCGCATCGGTATCCTACCTGCTGGCTGTTGTGGCTCTTGTTGCGGCCGGCCATTACGCTTACATGGGGCTTGTCTATTTCGCTGCCGTTCTTGCTGTCTCCGTAATATTTTCACGGCAGCAGTGGATAGCCTTTAAAGGCGAAGGGGGAGTTGAAGCCTCCATGGGAAAGGTCTTCTTTCTTAATCGCTTTATATCCCCGGCCCTTTTTGCCGGGGCCCTGGCGGACTGGCTTCTCAGGTACTTTCTGTAAGGGCGTGGTCAGTAGGGTTTTCCCACGGGCATCACTATCAGAGGTTCGATTTTTTCCGGCAGTGAGAGGAGCTGTTGCAGCTGGCTTTCATAAAAGGCGCCGATAATGACCGTTCCCAGTTCCAGGGATTCACACTGTAGATGTATGTTCTCCGCTGCGGCCCCTGCTTCCATGAATATGTATCTATCTGCCCGTTCTCCGTAACGGGATCGCATTCTCTGGAAGGAGGCACCGATAACTATCGATGCGGGGGCCTTCCGGATAAAGGATTGGCCCAGAAGGGCCCGGACATAATCATCCCTGTTGAGTATGGATGTCTGCGGTTCAAGTGAGTGGTTTCCTGGTATGAACCTGTAGACACCTTTTTCAAGTTCGGTAATATGGGATGCGACAACATACAACTCCAGGGGGTAGATGGCCCCGGCTGATGGAACCGTGCGGAGATTTCCCGGTCCTGATATGCCCTGTCCCGCATGTAAAAGTATGGATAGCTGGTTCTGGGTGAGGGCTTCTTCCCGGAACGACCTGATGGATCTGCGGGAATGAACGGCTCTCTCCAGAACAGCTTTGCTTTCAAATATGGGGTCAGGAAGTTTGATCATTTTTTTCTCCGCACACAGCCTTTATACTTTCAGGATACCAAATATGAGATATGATGTCTACCCGGCTGAAGTTACGTCCCGGAAATCGTGGAGAGATCCTCCTGGCCCGACCTGCTGAAATAGGGGGAGATGAGAGAAACCATGTTTTTCACTCCCTGCAAAACGGTATCCTGACTGACCTCTTCACCTGTTGAGAAGAGATAGGCTATACGGTATTCAGAGAGTATCCAGATGCTTTCCAGTAGTCTTGATTTTTCTTCAGGGCCGGGAGCGGGTTCGATGAAACCCTTCTCTGTCAGGGTGTCGATTATACCGGATATCATCTTCTGTTTGATGTCATGGTTCTTGCGGTACTGCACGGCAAGAACGGGATCCCGGGCCAGGAGCATGGGGAGATCCCTGTAGAAGAAACGATACCTGTAGAAAAGGCCATACATGGCCCTGAGCCTGTTGACCAGTTCTGCGGGCGTTGACACGTCTTCCGCTTCTTTCCAGAGTCGGGCAAAATCATCTTCAATGAGTGAGAATACCGCGCGGATAATCTCTTCCTTGTTTTTAAAATGGTAGTAAAGGGTTCCGGGGCTTATTCTTATCTCGTCGATTACGTGGTTGGTAGTCAGAACATGAGCCCCTTCCCGGTTGCAAATTTCGATGGCCGCCTCGATAATACGTTCTCTCGCTTTCATTGACTCCTCCGTTTTGAGAATAGATTGCATGTTTCCCTGTAGCGCAATTCATTTTTCCGTGCCCGGCCCCGGGAGGTACCGGGCACGGTACCTGTTAAAGCCTGACCGTTTCATCAATATCCATCCTGAGACTCACAGGATCGGGATATTCCCTGTGTCCCAGCCTGAGAATAAATTGCAGTTTCATGTTCTTTTTCTCAAAGGGCGTTCGAAGGGACGCGGTTTTTTTCTCCTCCAGCAGCTGGCTCATGGGATGCACGGCCAGGGAGTGCGGTCTCGCCTCAAGAAGCATCCGGTAGTATTCCCTCCCTGACTGGATAAGGGAAGAAAAAGAACTGTTTCGACTGTACAGCAGGAGCCATCCTGCCCCCTGACTGACCTGTTCTTCGATCATCTTGATTGTCGTTTTCCGAAAGGATTCGCTCATAACTTTTTCCTGGTCGTAAAAGGACCTTACGATTAGGCCCGCCAGGCCGTTAATCTCCATAGTATCCGGCGTGAGGCCGTTGCCGGTCTTTATGGCTTTTTCCCGTTTCCAGCGAATCCAGCGGGAAAGTTCCGCCTGGGCCTCGTCACGATAGACCTGCGCCCGGTTCGCTTCAAGAGTGGCGTGGGAGAGCTTTTTGCCCTCATCGCTGTTCAGGGGAACATATCTGAAGTCAGAAAGATGAGAGGTGAGCTTCTCCAGGTGAGATAAATGGATGCTCTCCGGCTCGTAGTCTTTCCGCAGGGTCATCCTGCTGCGGATTTTCTTTTCCAATCCTTTCTCCGGTGACCCGCCGGGCAAGATGCGTATACCCACCTGCCGATTGTTATCGGATATGGAAACGAGCCGGGCACGATACCCCATGGCCTTTGCTGCCAGTAACACTGATTCTGCCAGTGCTCCCAGTGAGAGTATCGATTCCCGTTGTTTTGGATCAACGGCAGGAAGAAAACGATCCTTATCCAGTCCGAGGACCAGATAGTTATCGGTCATGACTTTTATATACCAGGGCTGTGTGTTATGTCCACTCGGCGCTCGGAAGGCAAGAGGTAGTATTTCCTTCAGGTGAGAAGGCAAATTTTCGAGATAGTTATCGGTATTTTCCATACCAGCTACCAGATTTTTAACAGGAAGCAGCATAAGCGAAGCTGTTCCACCGATTTGTACACTTTTGATCATAAAATCTTTTCTTGTAAGCATGGTCATTCTCCTTTTGTTGAATCTATATTCGATATATACGCAAAATGTCGATCTTTTATTCGAATGTCAAGTAAAAATCGAATAAAAATTCGATTATCCTATTACATCCCAGCTGCGTCTGATGAGCCTATTGCATATTATGAGTTGCTTTCAGGTAATCCCCGGTATATTTTCCAGTGGATATCTCCCGGAGAAGTAGGGGTTCTTACAAGGGAACAGCTTATGATATAGTTGACTTTTTATTTCCTATGAAGGCATTTCCAATAAATGGAAGAATCGTTTATACATACGCTTGATTCACCATCGGAAGTAAATGATGAAAGAGTTATCCATGTGACTATTCCTTTTTGTGATTCCATTTGCTCTTTCTGCAGAGCGAACAGGTTTCCTGCGGATAACGATGACATGGAAAGATATATGGTATCCCTTGAACGTGAAATGGCCCTGTATTCACGGAAACCTTTTGTATGCACAGGCGAATACAGAGCTATTTATATTCATGGAGGTACACCCACCGTGCTTGGACCGGAAAGACTGGGTGGGATCATTGATCGCATATACGGAGGTTTCCCCGTATCGGACGACGTTGAGATAACCGTCGAAAGCACCTTTCATAATCTTGATAGTAGTATTACCGATATGCTTATTGAAAAGAACGTATCAAGAATTTATCTGGGTATCCAAACATTGCATAATGAAACGCGTAATCTTTTAAACAGAAATGGTTCCGGGGAAGATTGCATTGAAACCATAGAAAAACTCAAAAGTATTTCTCCGTTTATTATTAGAGCCGATTTGATGTACGGTCTGCCCGGGCAAAATATGGATATGTGGAGAGATGATATCAGAACTGTCATTGAGCTTGGAATAGAAAACCTCTCGCTTTTCTGCCTTCGTCTTTATCCGGATACCAGATTAGGTCGTTCTGTTAAACGAAAGATGATACCAGGATGTCCCGGACCAGATATTCTTCAGGAGATGTTTGATATGGCCTGTTCTAGCTTATTGGAAGCGGGGTACATCCGTCAAAACAGGGGAGGTTTTTATCTTCCAGGCACAGGTAGTCAATATTACAATATGTATTATCAACAGAAAAAGGATGCTGTTGGCCTTGGTGTCACAAACTGGTTCAGGGGACGGCTCGGCAACTATGATTTGTTGAATGTAAAGACGCTGGAAGATTATTATCATTTAACCGGCTCAGGCAGGTTTCCCTTTGAGTCAGTGGAAAGCCGCAATTCATAGATGAATAGAATATCTCCCAGTCTACAAAATAGCATAAACCCTGCAAAAATCTCTCACAAATCTTTTTCCACTGCAATCTGATAATCAGGCCTATCGATTAAACGATGGCTGTAATGGATATTATTCACTAACAGGAAAAAAATATTGACAGTGGCATGAAATCGATAATTGTGACATTAATTAGTTAAGTTATTAGTTTTTGTACTATCTTTTGTACTATCTTTTTAGGAGGATTTCGAATGAAAAAATCGGAAGTTTTTATTCTTCTTATCGTGATGTTGATAGCGATACCGGTATTCTCGCAAAATGATGACTCTGACGAATCAGCAAAAGAGAATAAAGAGACTAAAACGACTATTGCGAAAGATAACAAGAAAAGAGGATATCACCTGGGTAAGGTTGTAGTCTCAGCTACCCGGACAAAAAAGACAGTGGGAGCGGCACCTGCCAGTGTATCTGTTGTAAGCGAAGAGGACATGGATGTGAACCATGTTCAGTTTTTTGATCAGGCAATAAACAAGTTGCCGGGTGTGTACGTAAACAGAAGAAAGTTCGCGGATGTAACCCTGGGAATAAATATCAGAGGTTTTACGGACAGTTCCCATAATTTAATCATGTGGAACGGAATGCCCTTAACAGATGGTTATTCAAATAACGTTACCATACCCTCTATCTCTTCGGATAATATTGATAGGATTGAGGTTGTAAAAGGGCCCTTTTCCAGTCTGTACGGGAGAAACGCTCTGGGCGGGGTCGTAAATATTATCACAAAAGTCCCTGAAAAGAGAGACGTTACGGCTAAGGCCTCGTATGGTTCCTATAATACTTTTGCCGGTCATGTCCATGTAGCGGACAGATTCTTCAAAAACAAATTGGGAGTTTACCTTTCTTTCGATTACAAATCAACGGATGGACAAAGAACAAATCACATTGTCAAAGATTTTGACGATTCGGACGGGGGATCGGCTATTCCGGTAAGTGGTATGATAAAAACCACGGATGATGCCGGCAACCAGTTTTCCGGAAGCAATCATCCATATTACATTATTGGCGATCAGGGGCAAAACTATGTAGATCAGTGGATCACCAGCGGAAAGCTTACGTACGATTTCACATCGACCACTAAGCTTTCATTGGATTATAATATCCATTCCTTTACCTACGGTTACAGAGACGCGCAAAGCTATTTAAAAGACTCAAATGGAACCCCGATAACCGAGGGTAATGTTACAGTCAATTACGAAGGAACCGATTATTATCTGGATGTCGAGCCTGATGATTTTCTCCCTTACTTCGCCGGTGGTGAACGTTTTAACATGTATTACCTGCTCGGCTTTGAAACGAAATTTGATGATATCGATTTTAAAACAAAAGTTGGCTGGCATGAGAAGACAAGCTGGTATGTAAAATCAGGTGATTATTATAATACCGGAGACGGGGAGATTAATTATACATCTCCTACCCGAATGATCATGGGGGACGCTCAGTTTGATATTCCCCTTGCCTTCGGGGCCGGATTCATGGCAAAGAAACATATTCTCACAATTGGAACCTCCGTGCGTTACGATCATTCGGAGTCTGAATCTCGCGATGTACCGGACTGGACCGACCCGCTTGAGAACTGGGGCACAAAGCATGAAGCGATGGAAGGTGATCAGATATTCCCTTCATTGTTTGCGCAACTTGAACTCGGTCTTGTTAAAGATTACCTGACCATCTATACCGGCGTAAGATACGATCACTGGGTAAATTTTGGCGGTTATGCCTACGATTCTGCCGGTAGTCCAACAACAAAGAATTATGAAACGACTCATGATTTCCAGGTCTCTCCCAAAATAGCCGTTGTATATAAACCGGGTTTAAAGTTGGGAGATAACATCTTCAGTCTTGATACCGTCCGTGCTTCATACGGCATGGCCTTTAATCCACCCACGATTTATCAGCTTTATAAACAATGGAGTGGAGGGTCATACACGAACCTCGCGAATCCTGAACTTCAGCCTGAAACAAGTCACTCCTGGGAAGCAGGCGTATCCTTCTCGTTTCTGGATAAGATGATTGTTGTATCGGGAACCTATTTCGGAAGTGTAATACAGGACCTTGTGGAAAAGACTGTAATTGCAACCGGACCACCTGAATTACGTCAGGAAAAGAATATAGGTTCAGGCGTTATTCATGGATTCGAAAGTGATGTTCGAGTCTACATTCTCGATTTCCTTGAAGTGTTTGGTAACTTCACGTACACCTATACGGAAATTACGGAGGCACTTGATCCTTTACATGTAGGGAAAGCTTTTACTGAAGTCCCAATGTATATGGCAAATACTGGTATAAACGTACATTGGAAATATATTACCGGAAGTGTGACTTTCAGGTATGTGGATAAGATATATGCGGATGCTGATAACGGAGATACAGCCACAGGGACCTACGGGGTATACGATGACGTCTATCTGCTTGATATGAAGATTACCGGTAAGCCTTATGAAGGTGTCAGTCTGACCTTTGGTATAGATAATATTCTGGATTATCAGTATTACCAGTACTATAAGTCTCCGGGTAGAACTTTCTATGGCGAAGCAAAAATACAATTGTAGGGAATAACGCTTCGGCATGGTTAATGAAAGTTTTTTTATGACAATGGAGTACCTCGGAAGCGTTTTACCGGTCATGGCCCTGGGTGTTTTTACGATGAATGTAATACAGCACCGGGGCCTGATTGCTCGTATATCCTGGATTACGGGGCCCATTATCAGTTTTGGCCGTCTGAGTAAACCGGTAGGCATTACTTTTTTAACTGCCTTCGGCTCCCCCTCCGCGGCCAGCGCTATGCTGAGAAAGCTTTATGACGCAAAAACATTATCCCGTAAAGAGATAAACATCGCGGTTCTGCTGAACGCATTTCCTGTAATGGTAATGGAAGCGCGTGTAATGCTTCCCAAGCTGGTGTCCTTCCTGTCATACGCAGGGGCCATACTCTTCGGGATAATGCTTTTACTCAGATTGAGTCAAACTCTTGTGGTACTGCTGATTAGCCGAATAATTATGAGTAAAGAGAAAGGGGATGGTTATAATAATTTAGAGAACAACCCTGTTTTGCATGGTAAAGAACTGTTCTTTTCGGCGCTGAGAGATACTGTTCCGCCGATTGTAAGAATACTGGTGATCAGCGCACCTGTGACGTTCATTTCCATGTTGTTGCTGAATGCCGGTATATTTCAGCAATTAACGGATACGATTCAAAATTTTGCCGGATTTTTTCCCATTCCGGGTGAAGGTATTGGGGTAATCGCGGCTTATTTCGGTCATCATGTAGCGGGTTTAACCCTGGCGGGCTCTCTGTTTTCAAAAAATGCTCTGGGGCTAAAAGAGGTTATTCTTACGTTGATGACGGCGCAGGTTCTGGCGGGTGTATCCGTGATGATCCGACATATTCATTACTATCTGGGTATTTACGGTACCCGACTCGGTATACAAATTATGAGTATGAGTTTCACTGTTCGGCATGGGTTTAATATTCTGGGGATAGTATGTGTCTACAATTTTTGGGGTTAGGAATATGATCACTATAACAGCAATTATCTGGGATATTTATTCCGGGATGTTAGTGAAGAGCTCCGTGAATGTACCGGATGCTGATCTCAGGTTGTTCTCATCCAGGGTTCTCAGTGGTGATGAGGATAAAAGGGCAGAGGCCATCGCATCCGCTCGTGAATCGGATGCCATCCTTCTTTATAGATCGACTGAGTCCTTTTGGGATGAAATCGAATCGGACCTTAAAAGCATTGGAATGGAAAAACCTGTTATATGCGTATCTTCCAATCCCGCTTACTGGTCGTTATCGTCTGTCTCGACTGAACAGGCATCAAGATGTAACGATTATTTTGTATATGGAGGATCGGATAATTTTTCCAACCTGATTCGCTATATATGTTATCTGGCCGATGGGAAAAGGAAAATCCCTTCAGATCCTGCGGCATTGCCCTGGCAGGGTCTGTATCATCCCGATGCTCCGGAAATATTTAATGATTACCGGAATTTCAGAGAATGGTATGAGGGACCCTCGGAAATTCAGGTAGGGATTCTATTCAGCCGCAGTTACTGGGTGAACGAGAATAGGGAGATGATCGATGCTCTTGTCAGAGAGTTTGAAAGAAAGGGAATTGGGTGCGTTCCGGTTTTTACATGGCCGGTTAAAGATGATGCCCTCGGAACGATGAGTATTCCAAAAATCATTGAATCGTTTTATATGAATCAGGAGGGATTTTCGCGGATAAACGCGTTAATCAAACTGGTGTTCCTCCCAGGAGAGAACCATGAGACATCGAACAATACGTCTTCTGTAGAGAAAAATAGTTCAATTTACCAGAAACTGAATGTGCCGGTTTTTCAACCGGTAGTCCTGTCGAAAAAAAATTATCAGGAATGGCTTGAAGATCCCCATGGTCTCGGGTCTATGACTGCATGGCATATTACCATGCCGGAATTTGAAGGAGTTATTGAACCACTTCCCCTGGCCACTTCAAATACTCGAGATGAGAATGGTATCAAAAAGATTGTACCTGTTAAGGAGAGAGTCGAAAAAATAACCCGCCGTATAATTAAGTGGATCGAATTGTCCCATAAACCGGTCCAGGAAAGAAAAATCGCCTTCATTCTCCATAATAATCCATGTGTTTCTGTTGAGGCCTCTCTTGGCGGGGCTGCTCACCTCGATTCTTTTGAAAGCATGTCAAAGATCTTAAAAAACATGAAGGAGACAGGTTACAATATTGATGTTGTCCCTGAAAGCGGGAAAGAACTTTCCGAAATGTTCACGGATCGAAAAGCTATATCGGAGTTCCGATGGACCACCGTGGATGAAATAATCAAGAAGGGTGGGTGTCTTCGTAAGATGGAGGTCGATTTTTACAGGAGATGGTTTGATAAACAGTCAATTAGTTTTCGCGAACGTATAACAGAAGTCTGGGGTGAACCTCCCGGTGTTGCGCGGGATGGTGTGCCCGCATCCATGGTTCATGAAGGTAAGATTGTGATAACCGGCATCAATCTTGGCAACGCAATTATCAGCGCTCAGCCTAAACGGGGCTGTTCCGGTTCCAGATGTGATGGAAGAGTTTGTAAAATTCTCCATGACCCTGATATACCCCCTCCCCATCAGTATTTTGCCACCTATAAGTATGTAGAACACGACTTCAGGGCTGATTGTCTTGTACACGTCGGCACTCACGGAAATCTTGAGTTTTTGCCGGGGAAAAGTAACGCTCTCTCAGCTGATTGCAATCCTGATATTGCTATCGGAGACCTTCCGCATTTATATATCTACAATGCGGATAATCCTCCTGAAGGCGCTATAGCAAAAAGGAGAAGCTATGCTGTCCTGGTCGATCATCTCCAGGCTGTGATGATAAAAAGTGAACTCGCACTGGATCTTGAGGAACTGGAGAGACTGCTGGATGAGTATAATACAGCCAGCGGTGTAAATAAAACCAGGGCGCATACATTGAAGCACATGATCATTGAAAGTATTGAAAAGACGAATCTTGTTAATGAAATTGGAGGAATAGATAACAAGCCTTTTAATCTTGTAGTAAAGTCCGCTCATGAGGCCATATCTCTGCTTAAAGGGAGCCAGATGAATTATGGTATGCATGTGTTTGGAGAGATTCCCGAGCTGGAAGACCGAGTGGATTATGTACGGTCAATAATGAGGGTTGTTTCTCTGAATGGAATAACCCTTCGAAGGGTCCTTTGTGATATACATGATATCGACATGGACTATGCCCTGATGAATCAGGGAGAGGTGCATTCCGAAATGAACATATCCTATGGAGCTATTCTGGATGATCTCGAAGAAAAATCTCGTGAGTTCATTCGGGAGCTAATCATTATTAGAAATAGAGTAGAGGAAGTGGTCGAAAGACTGTTTCCTTACGCAGACAATATTGCAAATGAAAACCTGTTCCTCTTTTCCGATATCATAAGGGAGATAGACGCGCGTATTGACGCATCAGACGAAATTGGAGGAGTGCTAAAGGGATTTAATGGTGAGTTTCTATCGGTCGGTCCTTCAGGGAAAATGACTAGAGGACGGTATGAAATTATGCCAACCGGAAGAAATTTTTACACACTCGATATTCAGACATTACCGACAAGGGCTGCCTGGATTATTGGAAACCGTTTGGAAGAAGAAGTGATCGATTCATATTTACGGGAAGAGGGTGGTTATCCCGATAATATCGCATTCTATTTAAACAGTACAGATATTACCTGCGCAGATGGAGAAGGAATGGCTCAGATTATGAAGCTTGTGGGAGCCCGGCCACGATGGGTTTCATCTGGGAGGGTCGATGGCCATGAGGTCATTCCGCTGGAAGAACTGGGCCGTCCAAGAATTGATGTTACTATTCGGATAAGCGGTATTCTGCGGGATAGTTTTCCTGAGTGTGTTGAATACATGGACGATGTCATTCGTTCAATTGCTCTTCTTGATGAACCTGAGGAGATGAATTATGTAAGAAAGAATACACTTGAGAGATGGAAGGACAAAGAAAACCCCGATTCAGAAGAGAGATGGGACGAGGCTGCTACCAGGGTTTTTGGTTCTAAGCCCGGAACCTATACCGCAGGTGTAAATTACGCAGTATATGCATCCGCATGGAAGGAAGAGAAGGATCTTACAGATATCTATCTCTACTGGAATCAGTACGCCTATGGAAAAAAATATTACGGTAGAGAAGCTCCTGAGGATCTGATAGCCAATTTAAAACAGGTAGATGTGACCTTTAATAAGGCTTATACAGACGAATATGATCTTTTTGGTTGCTGTACGTATTATTCCACTCATGGAGGTCTTACCAACGCGGCAAAAAGTCTTTCGGGAAAGGATGTAAAAACCATGTATGGGGATACGCGTGATCCGGAGAACGTTGGCGTCAGGGATATTTCCGCCGAGATAAGACGTGTGGTCAGATCGAAACTGTTAAATCAGAAATGGATAGAAGGGATGAAACAGCATGGCTATAAAGGACTTGGAGATATATCAAAAATTATAGGGCGCGTTTACGGATGGGAAACTACCACGCAGGCGGTCGATGACTGGATATTTGATGATATAACCCGAACCTATGTGGTTGATCAGGAGATGCGCAGTGAATTTGAGGAGAAGAACCCATGGGCATTGGAAGAAATCGGACGACGATTACTTGAGGCCCATGAAAGAGGATTGTGGGATGCTGATCCCGAAGTTCTTGATGATCTAAAATCAATCTACATGCAGGTTGAAGGTTGGATTGAAGAAAAACTTGGGGATGTATCCGGTGATTTCCAGGGTGGTTCAATTGATGTCCTGGCAAGTGAGGATGTTGGTGACTGGAAGCAAATGATGGAAAAGATACACAAATTAACCGGAAAGTAATATGTGGAAAAGATGCATCTCTATCGCGTTGATTTTGGTTTTTATGGGCTGCAGGGCTCATGATGAATATCAGAATGAAACGAAGCAGGCAAAACGAATTATATCCCTGTCTTGTTCGATAACGGACACATTATATAAAATTGGTGCGGCCGACAGGGTTGTCGGCATCACGAGTTACTGCAAGCAGTCCGTCGGTATTAATGACAAACCTGTTGTAGGTAGAGGATTCGGCGATATCAATATTGAGGCTGTTATAAGATTGAATCCCGACCTGATTATTTGCTGGCAGGGAAAAGATGAGAAAGTATTAAGAGACAGGGGATTCAGACTCTACCTTATTAGACCTCATGACCTGCGTGAAGTAATAAGAACCGTAGAAAAGCTGGGTGTTATTACGGGAAAAACCGAAGAGGCAGGCATACTCGCCGATAAGATGAGGAAACGTTTATCACATGTGAAAAAGACTGTTTCCAGTGCTGCAAAAAGACCAAAGGTCTATTTTGAAAACGGACGCCCCTTTTCTACGAGATCTGAAGGTTCGCTGGCGGATGATATGATTCAGATTGCGGGTGGTTACAACATCGCAAAAAATATGGGAATACCTTTTCCAAGGGTAAGCAGCGAGTTTGTCATTGAGGCAAGCCCGGAGGTTGTTATACTCGAGAATTCTGCCGCGAAGGAGAGTGTAATGAAGAGATCCGGATGGTCTGATATTCCGGCAGTAAAATCAGGAAGAATTCATGTTCAGAAGGCCTGGTATACACATTATTCATATAGATGTATTGATGGTCTTGAGATGTACGCCAGGTGGATACATCCGGAACTATTCAGAAATAACCGGGAAGAGATAAAATGAGAACCTGTTCATATCTTCCATTTCATATTGGGCTTTTAAAGGGAACCCTTCTCATTATCGTGTTTGGTATTCTCATTACGGCGTGCAATAAAAATGATTACCGTCCCGAAGAAGTGCTGAATGGGAATAAATATAATAGTCTCAGAATCATTTCGTTATCATGTTCCATGACGGATAATCTTTATAAAATGGGCGCGGCAGACCAGGTAATAGGTATAACAAGTGTTTGTGAAGAGAAGATAGGAATCAATGATAAACCGCTTGTGGGAGGCAGGGGGTTAAATGATATCAATATTGAGAGGATTATTGAACTTAACCCGGATCTGATTATCTCATGGAGAAGTCGCGCGGCGGAAGAGTTAAGAAGAAGAGGATTTAACGTTCTTATTACAACTCCTCAAACGGTTGAGGAGATAATTGAGACGATTAAAAGGCTGGGTGAGATAACTGGTCGTCTTGAAGAAGCACGTATAATAACAAATGATATGGAGAAACGCCTGCACGATGTAAAACAGAAAGTGTCAAGCGCAAAAACAAAACCCTCCGTGTATATAGAATACTGGAGGCCTTACTGGACTAGATCACGGGGGACTTTACCTGATGAAATGATACGAATTGCCGGAGGGCGGAATATCGCCGGGGACTTGTCCGTGCCATACCCCACTTTGAACAGCGAGTTCGTAATTAAAAAGAATCCTGATATTATCATTATGGATCTCAGACACAATTCAACGGGCAATAATATGAAATTTGATCACAGACCGGGGTGGTCGGGTATTTCTGCTGTCAGAAAAGGTAAAGTTTTCATTCAGAAGCCCTGGTATACACATCATTCATATCGATGTATTGATGGTCTTGAGATGTATGCCAGGTGGATACATCCAGAGG
Source organism: uncultured Leptospirales bacterium (assembly GCA_964645775.1). Taxonomy (GTDB): domain Bacteria; phylum Spirochaetota; class UBA4802; order UBA4802; family UBA5550; genus CAZYBU01. The sequence continues at coordinate 95,876 of CAZYBU010000006.1, forward strand.
TCTATAACAAAAACAGGTAATTGTTTGGATACTATGAATGTCAGAGATCATAATAGAATCACATCAAAGAGCAGTTCCAGGAGAAAGAATTATTATCTGTTTCCGATCCTCGTAATAATTCTGTTTCTTATGATAATTATCTCAATCCGTATTGGATGGATTGATGCAAATTACCTTGAGATTTATAAGGCCCTGCTATCCGGATTGGGATTTGGTATACCAGTAGATGCACAAATAAAAAAAATCATCCTGGATATCAGACTTCCCAGGATTGCTATGGATATTCTTCTGGGGGCATCACTTTCGGTTTCCGGCTGTGCTATGCAGGCAATTTTCAGAAATCCCCTTGCTTCGCCTTTCGTAACCGGGATCGCCTCGGGCGGCGCTTTTGGGGCGGCTTTTATAATAATACTTGGACTGCCCGCGATACTGGCGGGTCCTTCCGCCTTTATCTTCTCTGTTATAACGGCTTTTTTCGTGTACTTCCTTGCTATGACAAACGGTAACGTTCCAGTGGGAACGATGATTCTGGCCGGTATCGCCGTATCCCTGTTTTTTTCAGCCTTGCTCTCCTTTGTTCAATATATAGCTGATGAGCGTCAGCTTCGAGAAATTGTACTATGGAGCATGGGCAGGGTTTGGGAAGCCGACTGGACAAAGGTATTATACGGATCAGCGATAATAAGCATCGGGATCTTTGCTGTTTTCATGCTTACCAGAGAACTTGATATATTGCTATTAGGTGACAAAACGGCCACTTCATTGGGTGTAAATACCGCAGCAATTAGAAGAACTATACTTGTTTTGGTTTCTCTGCTCACAGCTACAGCTGTTGCCATTGGAGGTGTAATAAGTTTTGTCGGTCTTGTAGTGCCCCATATAATGCGAATGCTGATTGGGCCGGGAAATCGTATGCTTGTACCTGCATCTGCCCTGGCAGGATCGATATTCATGATTATGGCAGATTCTATTGCGAAAATCATAATCGCTCCGGTGGAACTACCAGTGGGTATCATTACTTCGATTATTGGAGTTCCATTTTTCCTGTACATACTTAAAAGTAGAAAAAAGAAAATAGGATTTTCAGGTGATACTTGATTTACATGATCTTTGTTTTTCCTATGAAAAGACGCGGGTTCTAAATAACATTACCGTTTCTTTTAACAGAGGAAAAATATACGGTATAATCGGACCTAACGGTTCCGGTAAAACGACTCTCCTTAGATGCATCAATCGTATATTGGAGCCGGAAGGCAAGGTCAGTTACGGGGAGACAGATCTGGCATATTTGCAGAGGAAAAAACTCGCGGCAATGATAGGTTTTGTTCCCCAGAAAGAGTCGATTGATTTTCCCTTTACAGTTTTAGATATCTTAAAAATGGGCAGATATCACTCAATGAAACCTTTTTCGGAAATGACTGGAGAAGACTTCAGAATGATAGACTATGTATCGGATCTCCTTGATCTCGAAACATTTTTAGACAGGAATATAAATGAGATTAGTGGAGGTGAATTCCAAAAAGTCATCATCGCACGGGCACTAATCCAGGAACCTGTGATAATTTTGATGGATGAACCCACCCTTCATCTTGATCCGGGGCATCAACTGGAACTTCTGGATATTGTCAAAAAGGTGACCCGGGATAAAGATATGATCAGCATAATGGTATCCCATGATCTGTATATGGCCGGAAGATTCTTTGATGAGCTCATAATCATGAATCATGGTACTGTTCATTCTGTTGGCAAACCGATTGATGTTCTTACAAAAAAGACCATCAGGGAAATATATAATGTCGATGTAGACATCATTCATGAACAGAATGATGATTCCATAATTATTGTTCCGAAAAAACTATGCTCATAGATTATTAAAAGGTGCGTATAATGAGTTATTTAGAAACAGTCTTTCCTTTTACTGCAATTGTGGGTCAGGAAAAAATGAAAAAGGCGCTTATTCTTAATGCTGTAAACTGGAATCTGGGCGGCCTTTTAATTCGCGGGGAAAAGGGAACGGCGAAATCAACTGCTGTCCGATCGCTTGCGCGTCTTTTACCTGAGATAGAGGTCATAGATGGTTGTCCATTTAACTGCGATCCCGCCGGCCTCCATGGGCTTTGTTCCTGGTGTGAAGAGAAAAGAATGTCTGGTAAGACAATTTCTTCAGTTAAAAGAAAGATGAGAGTAGTGGATCTGCCTCTAAACTCGACTGAGGATCGCGTGGTCGGCACCATGGATATTGAGCGTGCTATTGGCAAGGGAGAACGTGCGTATGAACCAGGCATTCTTGCTATGGTCAACAGAGGAATACTGTATGTTGATGAAGTAAATCTTCTCGATGATCATATTGTTGATGTTCTCCTGGACTCGGCGGCAATGGGAAGGAACTATGTTGAAAGAGAGGGCATATCCTTTTCTCATGATTCAAGATTCATACTGATTGGTACCATGAACCCTGAAGAGGGTGATCTCAGGCCACAGCTTTTAGATAGATTTGGGCTTTGCATCGATGTGGAGGGTGTTGACAAGCCTGATGAGAGGATTTCTGTTATTGAACGTTACATGCAATATGAGAATGATCCGGAGAGTTTTTATCGATTATGGGAAAACGAAGAGAAATCCTTAGCGGATGAAATAGTCAAAGCGAGGGAAATGCTTCCTCATGTAAGTTATGGTAATGATATGTACCAACTGATAGTTAATATTTCTCTGGATATGAATGTTGATGGTCACAGGGCGGATATTTTCATGCTGAAAACAGCCAAGACTCTGGCAGCATACCATAACAGGCTAAACGTGATTGAAGAAGACGTTCATGAGGCGGCGGAACTTGTTCTGAAACACAGGATGAGAAAGCAACCTTTTCAGGATAGCAGTTTGGACAGCGATAGCCTGCGAGAGTCGCTTGAAAAGAAAAAAAAAAGTGAATCAGGAACTGATAAAAGGAAATCACAAATAAACCATGGTGACAAAGGAGATGAATCATCGGAAAAAACTGAGAATAAGGAGAAGGTTTTCCAATCGGCTGACAGTTATTTACTGAAAGAACTGAAATCGAAAAAGGATAAACAGGTAAAAAGCGGTTCCGGAAGAAGAAGCAAAGTGAAAAGCGATGACAAAAGAGGTCGATATGGAGGCAGATGTCAGATTAATCCGAATAGCCTGGACATAGCTTTCGATTCCACGCTAAGGGCTGCCGCGCCTTATCAGGTTTTTAGACAACAAAAAGAAGAAATGGCATTTATTCTTAAACAAAAAGACCTGAGAACAAAAGTTCGTGAAAAGAAGACCGGGAATACAATATTATTTCTTGTAGACTCGTCAGGTTCTATGGGAGCTTCTCAAAGAATGTCTGAAAGCAAAGGTGCTGTCCTTTCTCTTTTAAAGGACGCATATAAAAAACGAGACAAGGTTGGGTTGGTTTCTTTCAGAGGAAAATCTGCGGAGGTACATCTTCCTCCCACTTCAAATGTTGAGATAGCCCAGAAGTATCTTGATAACCTGCCAACAGGGGGTAAAACCCCACTTTCTTCAGGTCTGATGGCTTGCTCGCAAGTATTTAAAAAAGAACTATCAAGTGGCATAAAAAGAAAACTGCTGTTAGTATTGATTTCTGATGGAAAGGCAAACGTCAGTGTTAATCTTGATAATAATCCCTTGCAGGAGGCCTGTGGGATTGCTGAAGGTATAAGAAAAATGGGAGCTGACTCTTTGATTGTTGATACTGAGAGAGGTTTTGTTCGATTTCGAAATCTTGAACGTATTTCAAAGATCCTTAACGGTCGCTATTGTTCGGTGGATGAATTAAAGGCCGGTTCTGTTACTCGAATGATAAAAGAAACCCTGAATAAGGTGGCTTGGTGATGCTGGTTTTAATGTTAAAGGGAGGAGTAGTAATTTGGGTAATACTCATGTGTTCAATTATATCCATTGCCCTGATAATCGAGAGAGCTTTTACTTTCGTTTATATAGATAGAAAGATAATCCAGAGGTTGCCTCTGATTGGGAAACAGGCTTTACCTGAGCCGGCTGATTACAAAAATGAGAAAATGGACCCTGTTTTTATATCTATAGAGGACAGTCTGAGGGATTATGAAAAATCTCAGATTTCATATAAGGAACTGGAGACAAGGATGTCTCATGCGGGTAGTCATATAATTCGCGGTCTGGAAAAAAATCTGTTCTGGTTAAATATTATAGCCAGCGTGGCGCCTCTGCTCGGGTTACTTGGTACGGTGCTTGGTATGATTAATTCTTTCAGGGCCATAGAATCAATGATATCGAGCGTGAATCCGTCAATGATTGCCGGCGGAATATGGGAAGCCATGATCACGACCGCAGCGGGGTTGATAGTAGCTTTTCCTTCTATTGTCGCCTACCATTACTTTCAATCAAAAGCGGATGATTATTCTCATGCTGTTCGTGAATCATTACAATACGTTCTGCACAGGTCAACAAGTTAATAATGGAAGAAAAGGGAATTTCAATAGTAAGAAAAAAGAAGGATTTTACGGGTTTAAACATTGCCCCATTAGTCGATATTATTTTTATTCTGCTGATTTTTTTTATGGTGACCTGGCAATTTTCTAGCGACCATGGGATAAAAATTTCACTTCCTGAATCTGAAACCGCTTCTCCGGGTGAGAAAGATGTTGTCATAGTTTCAATTAATAGGGACAGAGAAATCTATCTAGGGGACGAAATTATTGAAATTGATTCTTTGGAAAATAAACTCTTGTTAATTAAGAAACGAAGAAATATTACCAGCCTTGTAATCAGAGCGGACAGAAAAGTAGAACTGGAGTATGCGGTTATGATTTTTGACAGGGTAAAAAAAGCTGGTATGGATGTGGTAACTCTTTCCACCGAGAAGGAATATGGTAAAGCTGCGTCAGATAAATAATTTGAGTTTTGTCATATCTATACTATCGCATTTGTTATTGATAACAGCGTTATCAGTACCCATATCGGGGAACAAGCAGGTGATTCAGCAAAATAATAAAGAAATGGTTGTGATTGACACACATTCCTTTATTGCGGAAATGCCATCGAACAAAATTATTGCGGATAAAACAACTGTTCTGGATAACGAAGAAAGAGAAGATAGATATAATCCCGATTCCTTCGGAAAAAAATCTTCGAGTAGTGATTTCAAAAAAGATGAGACCGAATTAATTCGTTTTAAAGACCTGATACGAAAGGAAATCGAAAAAAGAAAGAAATATCCCTTAATTGCGAAAAAACGTGATATTGATGGGATTGTGGAGGTCTCTTTTCTTCTTAATTCAGATGGATCATTGAGCCATCTTATGATAGAGCGTTCTTCGAACTATAGAATTCTTGACCAGGCTGCACTTGAGCTTATTCATACTACGGTTCCTTTCCCAGCTTTTCCTGATACTCTGAAAGATGATTCTATACAGATTAATGTTTCAATCGTTTATTCAAAATGAGATATTACCAAAAAGCAGGTCAGCGGTACTGATAGCCTGATGATAGAAACAATCCAACAGCTACTTCCGGAAGAAACAGGTCGTCACCTGGCGGAACTGATCTATGCAACGGACAGGTCCCTGTTCCGTTTTATGTTCGAGAGCGAACAGGTTTCCTGGGCTGGTTTTTGGCAAAATCGCTTCTTGAAACCAGGGGTGTTTTCTGGGCCTGGATTATTCACTTTATTCAGGATGGGGTGATGTTTTTATCGCTGCTGGGCCTTAAGGCCTAAGAGCCATTGCATCCTCTTAAAAAGAACAGTAAAAAAATGAAGCATTCCCGTTATTTGCTTGACATAAATAAGACATGCCGTATAAGGGTCTATTAAACAGGATGCAGCGAAAAATGCATCACCGATATAGTATCAGAATCAGTTAACCCCGATTTTCTTTCCTTGTTGCATTATTCCAGGTGAAAAAAACGGCTTACCAGTGTTATGTTGCTATATCCGGCAGCATTTCGTTATTGTGTCCAGACTCATACAATTTCAGGAGCAGTTCAATGGAACAGGGAACAGTAAAATGGTTTAACGAAAGCAAGGGATATGGATTTATCCAAAAGAACAGCGGTGGTGATATCTTCGTCCATCACAGCGGAATCGACGGTGAGGGTTTTAAGACCCTTGATGAAGGTGTCAGCGTACAGTTCAACGTGGAAGATACCCCTAAGGGCCCACGCGCCATATCCGTATCTGTCATATAACCGGATTCTATCATGCAGTACATGTCTGCCCGGCTAACAATATGGCCGGGCAGATATATTGCTGTCTGAAAATCCTCTGGCCAGATACAATATTCACAAGAAGGTTCTATGTCAAAAAAAAGAAAGAGTCCCTACGAGACGGCCAAACGTCAGAAAGAACTGGAAAAAAAGAAAAAGAAAGAGATGAAAAAAAATAAAAAGCTCGAGAAAACCCAGGAGGATTCATCTCCCGACCAGGAACAGGATTCCTGAATTATATTCCGTTTTGCTTAGCGAGTTACTCAATCCGTCTTTTGTTGTGTGATAGTTTACTTCAGCATCTTTTCAGTCCTTATTATAAGATTTTTTACAGTAACCCGGTTGTTTATTTCCTGACAGTGTAACCATTCATGGTAAATTCAGCCGATGAAAATCGTCATCCTTTCAGACCTGCATATCGGAAGCGTTGAATTCGAGAAGAACCTTCCAGGATTTGCTGATTTTCTTGATCACCTGGAGCGTGACCACGAATCGATTATTCTGGCAGGGGACGTTTTCGAGCTCTATTTTCCCCGTTTTCCCCTTAGTCCCTGGAGAGAGTTTCGTAAAATCCGGGAAACGTACCGGGGTATTACGGACCGCTTCTTCCATCCTCCCTATACCCTTCTTGCAGGCAACCACGACTGGGTTCTTTCCCGAAAGGGTTTCCCGGGTGAACTAATCATTGAAGAAGACTCCATGAAGATATACATAACTCACGGTGAAATCTGTGACCCTAACTATTCTTCATCCTTCCGGTCATGGCTGTCCCGATCCTACATGTGGATCGCCTGGAAACTGAAACAGGCCGGCCTTTCGTATTTATACGACCTGGGCGTTGAATCGGATAAACGGTTGAATATGGATGATGACTCCGCCTACAGGGAATTCGCGCGCGTGAAGGTCAGGGAAGGATTCCGTCTCGTGGTCATGGGACATACACACGTCGAACGGAACCTGAAGCTTGATGGCGGAAGGTATATCAATACAGGGGACTGCGTGCAGAGAAAAATGTACCTGTCCATTGATACAGAGACAGGCGTTGTTGAACTTAAATACCATGGGCCCCGATAGGTATCGGTACCTTCGTATTGTTTATGCTGAATTATGGGTATTAAATTTTCAGCTTTCAAGGCTCTCAGGCGTGATCTCCATCTCCTCCGGTTCATTCTCCCGTTCGTAACGGAGGGCCTTTACCAGGGCCACACAGAGAAAGACCATGACCACGGTAAAGGGGAGAGCCGCGGCGATAACCATCTTCTTCAGGGCCTCGATTCCTCCCGCTACGAGGAGGATGGAGGCGGTAGAGGATTGAATAATCCCCCAGAGTATCTTTCTTGTGGCCGGCGGTTTGACGTTTCCCCTGGAGGTCATGATGGCCAGGACATAGGTGGCGGAATCGGCCGACGTGATGAAAAAGACGGCCAGGAGGAGCACGGTAGTTATTGAAAGGGCCATAGTCAGGGGGTAGTGGTTGTACATGTGGAACAGGGCCGTGGGTACGTTCTCCACGGCCTGTGGGGCTATACTGATGCCCCTGTGAAGTTCAAGGTGCAGGGCGGACCCTCCAAAGACGGAGAACCAGAGGAAGGTGAGCGCTGTCGGAACGATGAGAGTGACTGTAACGAATTCCCGGATTGTCCGCCCGCGGGAGATACTGGCGATAAAGAGACCGACAAAAGGGGACCAGGCGATCCATGTGGCCCAGTAGAAGAGGGTCCAGGCCCGGGTCCACCGGTATCCTTCGAAGGGATTGGTGTTCAGGCTCATGGATACAATGTTGGAAAGGTAATGTCCCGCCGTACTGCTCAGGATGTTCAGTATGTAGGAGGATGGTCCAAGAATAAACATGAGGGCCAGGAGGACCAGGGCAACAGTGATATTGGTCTTGGACAGCATCTGGATTCCCCTCTCAAGACCGGAGAGGCTGGAGAACATGAACAGGATAGTCACAACGCCTATGATCGTCAGGGTGGTGATAATATTATTCGGTATCCCGAAGACCATGGCGAGGCCGCTGTTAATCTGGAGGGCGCCCAGTCCCAGGGATGTGGCGATTCCAAAAACCGTGGCAAAGATCGCGAGTATGTCGATGAGCTTTCCCATGGGTCCGTATATTCGGTCCCCTATGAGAGGATAAAATGCACTGGATATAAGGAAGGGCATGTCTCTCCTGAAACAGAAGTAGGCTATGGAGAGACTCATGATTATGTAGATTGCCCAGGGATGGAATCCCCAGTGGAAGAAGCTGTACTGCATGGCGAAACGGGCCGCTTCCCCCGATTGCCGCGTGATATACTCTGGAGGGTTCATGAAGTTGGAAAGGGGCTCCGCCACGCCGAAGAAGATAAGACCAATTCCCATGCCGGCCGCGAAGAGCATGCTTACCCAGCCGAAGTAGCTGAAAACCGGTTTTTCATAGTCTTTGCCCAGCTTGACGTTCCTGTAGGGACCCAGGGCCAGCCAAAGGCTGAAAAGCAGAAACCCGAGTACGGAAATCAGGTAACCCCAACCGAATTTATTGATGATGACACTGTGGATCATGGAGGCGAATCTGTAGAGGCCTTCATGATCGTAAACGCCGTATCCCACCAGGGAGAGGACGATCAGCAGTGAAATGTAGAATACGAGGTTAATCTGTTTCATAGCCGATGATTCCCCTCTCTTTCGCCGGTATGACCAGGACAGAACAGCTTGCTCTGTGGACGATGTTCTCCGCCGTGGAACCGAGCACCTTCTGGCGCGTGGACCCATCGCCATGTTTTCCGATGATGATCAGGTCGGCCCCCTCCTTTCGAGCCTGCCTGGGGATAGCCTTTTCAGGGCTACCGGTCATGATCAACCTGTCTATCCGCTCGTACAAGGTATCGCATTTCTTTTCGATACCCGCCATCTTTTCTTCGATTTTCTCCAGGCGCAGGGTTTCACTCTTCGGATCGGGGGCCCGGTCACCCACGTTAAGGATCATCAGGTGTTCCGCGGCCAGGCCGGGGTAGGTAAGGTAGGGGAGTATCCCCTCCTCTACGGGGTTGAAATCCGCCGCGAAAATTACCGTGGTCAGCTTGTCACTTTTTTTCAGCAACCATTGTTTGTAGATAAATATCGGTTTGTCGCTCAGGCGAATCACGTCCTTGGTTACGCTTCCCATGAGGGCATGCTGGAGAACCGATTTTCTTTCCCACGGAATAGCGATAAAGTCAGCCTTCAGGGAATCGGCTGCGTTAATGATTTCCACGGCCGGCGCGCCGAAACGTATCTCAATATGTACGTCCATGCCTGTCTCATTGCAGGCTTCGGCAAGGGTCTCCATTTTTTTACGGGCGTGGCGTTCTCCCCGCAGTGAACCGGGTATCACGGTAAAAAGGTAAATGGTGTCTGTGTCGAAATGGCGGTGAAAAGAGACCAGGGACTCAACCTCGGCCGGCGACTCGTTAAGGTTGAGCGGGATAAGAACGGTGTTGAACATATACGGTCTCCCGGGAAAGGATTGCCAAATCTATCACACCCCTTTTTTCGTGTCAAACAGACCCTGGATTGAATGGTTGATCATAGACTTTTTTTCCGGGATTATTGATTCAGAATTATATCGAGCCAGGCCTTCTCTTTCTCGAAATCGATTCCGAAGGTTCCGGGAGACAGAGATGCGTACAGGGAATGGGACGTCAGTTTACGGAAGGCGTCATCCACACTTGAAGCTTTGCTCGTGAAGACTTCCTTTTCCGAGTTCCCGTTACGGGTCCGGATGGAGACGGACTTTACCTTTTTCTCCATGGTGCGGGTCATGCCGACGGTGCAGGATACCCGGTGGTATCCTGCATCATGGGGGATGATCCAGGATATCTCGGTTTCAAGAGAAGCGGGGGCGAAAACATCGAACCTGCTTTTTACGAAACGGTAGGCCCCCTTTTGATAGTACCTGTAGTTTCCCTGTTTTACCTGGATGTGCCCGATATTGTATTTCTTCAGGTACCCTTTCGCGTTCACAAGGTAGAAATCGATTATCTCCAGGGAAGGAGGGGTTCCGGCGGAGGATGCCATCTCGTAGGAGCGGACGACCGTCGGGATGCTGTTGTAGTATCCCACCTCAACGAAGAGCCTGCCTGTCTTTTCTCCGGGTGAAGAACCTTTTTCATGCTTTTTAAGGTAGGCCAGGGCTTCACTTTTCTCCATCTTCCCGGTGAAGCTGAAGGATACCCGGTTCAAATCCGTGAAAGGGGCGCTGTAATCCCTGAAATACCGTATCTTCTCCTTGAGGTTACCGGTTACCGTGTATACGGTGATGTACATCTCCTTGCCGTCATGGCGAAGGCTTACCCGGGCACCGGCATTGATGTGCCCGTAGGTTCCGTAGATGTTTCGCTTGAGATTATACTTTATTGCAATGGGAGTACGGGAGACAGGAACAGGCTGGACCGGATCGCATTTTAATTCCAGGGCCACCCAGCCGTCCTTCTTCCAGAGGACCCGGGCCGGCGCCCCGTCATCCAGCATGCCGATTTTGTTACCCCGAATTCCGTCACATATGACGGCAGGGCCGTCGATCATGGCCGGGTACGCGGGCAGGATACCGATAACTATCATGAAAAGTAGAATGAGCCATGTTCGCATCAAGTGACCTCCTGCGGGAAGGGGGATGGTCCTGTTGTAAGGGTATGTGCTGCTGGTATGCAAGAGAAAAAAGGTCGCCGAACCGGTATCCTGCACTGCGTCTTTAAAGCGATGAAACGAGCCCTGCATATACAGCCTGGGGGATGCAGAATAATCAGCACCGCTTCTTATCGAGGTAAATGAGGAATATTGATACTGTCTGAATAAGGTCTTCAGATAGATAAGGTCTCCCCCGGCTTCATCAGTACGCATTCCCTCCCCTGTTTTTTAACCTCGTCCCTGAACCAGATCTCATCAGCAGGATTAGCCTGCCTGGTGAAAAGGAATCCGCAGTCGTAATGGGAGGGGATGACAACACCAGGTTGAATCATTTCAACAGCCTTCAGGGCTTCCTTCTCATTCATTGTATTGCCCGATGTTTTTCCTCCGATGGGAATCATCAGAACATCCGGTTTTAGCCCTTTCCACTCATCTCTCAGCAGGGTGTCCCCCAGGTTGGCCACGGTCACTCCATCTATATTGATCAGGAAACCGGTTTCCCCTACGGCGAAATGTTCGCCCGGCCTCCGGGTGATGGTCTTTTTTACCAGTCCAAAAAGAAGAGAGACTGTAAGATCGCCATGGGTGGCAGGAAGGGCGGTGACGGATATGCCGTCCACGTCGATGCTCTCTCCCGGGTCGACGGGATAGACCCGGGAGAGGGGGGTGGCGTGCTGGAACTTCTTTTTCCTGGGGGAGACAATAAAGCTCTCCCCGTTACGGACCTGGACCAGTTCCGATCCGCAGACAAGGGGAGCGCCGGAGGCTTCGGCCACCCGGTCCGTGTGCCAGTAATGGTCCGGGTCACCGTGGGTAACCAGGATGTGAGTGATGTCTTTCCAGAGTTCTCGCGGGATAAGAGATCCAAGTTTAAAAAGGTAGAGGCTGGTGCCGGGATCCAGGGCTATCCTGTATTGGGCCTTCTCTACGATAAAGGCGTTGTAGTCATAATAGCTGATATGTATATTTTTCACTCTCCTGTATGCCTCCTGAGTATGAATCAGTCAAAATGATCCCGATAGTTATCGGTACCACTCCGGGCCGGGAACCGGATGGCAAGGTCATCATGGCAGGTACGGGCAAAAGGGAAAAGACTGCCAGTATCAGCAGGATGGATTGAAAGAAGTATCGCATAATTCGGTATTTCATGGATGATCATCTTTATATTGATTAAGCGCGAAAAAGGGAAAAGTCAAAAAGATTTCCGGGAATTCAGGGAAAAGTCCCGGCTTGAGGAGCCGGTTTTCCTGGTGCCTGCCCCTCCCGGGGAAGTCCGGGATCCGAAAGATTTTAACGGCTTCTATTCCCTGGAGTATGATTCCACGGGGGATATTTCCGTTCTGGGTAAAAAAAAGATAAGGCTGAAGATTTTAACGTACGAATAGAGTATCGGGACTCCAGACCGGTATCCTGCCTGGCCAATAGCCACACCTGTCATTTCAGGTATCTCCTTTTCATGTAGGGAAAACAGGGTCTGAAAAACCTGGCCGTTATCATCCTGCCCACCCGGACGGCCCATTACGGGTGCGGCCAGAAAGGATTGTTTGCCCGACCTGACCTGAATTCACGGGCGCGGAAAAAATTTTCTTAAATTCCCCTGTTCGGACGTGTACCCTGTGACGGCATAAACCTTGACACCGTGAGGAAAAAAGGGTATGATTAATCATTCAGGTGGAGCGACCATGGAACTTAAGGAAAAGGACCTTGCCCGCATAGGGGACTACGTGAAAGAACGCCTTCCGGAGTGGATGGCCGAGAAGAACCTCGTGCCCGCCAACCTCATGGAGAGACAGGTGAGGGTCGAAGAGGAACTCAGGACCCAGAGGGAACTGATGAAGCAGGGCTTCGACCTTATGGAGAAGCGTTTCGAGCAGGTAGATAAACGTTTTGAGCAGGTAGATAAACGTTTTGAGCAGGTAGATAAACGTTTTGAACAGGTAGATAAACGTTTTGAACAGGTAGACAAACGTTTTGAAGAGCTCCGGGAGGATATGAACTGGCGTTTCAATCAGGTAGACAGGCGTTTTGAAGAGTTGCGCGAAGACATGAAAGAACGCTTTGAACAGATTGATAAGCGCTTTGAAAAAGTTGACAGACGGTTCGAGTCCGTTGACGCAAAGTTCAACCGCATCACTCTCCTTATTACGGCCGGCTTTGGCATGATAACGGTACTCATAACCGTGTTTAAATTCCTCGTTCCCTGAAAAATATCCGGGTAAATGGATAACCGATAATTGCGTTTATACCGGGAATGCGCTGTAACAGATGATAGAATACAAGCTTACGGTGAAAGCTTTTCCCTTATGATTTTTGGCGGACCGGGATCGTCAGGTTCCCCGAAATATTGACGCTTTATCCATTTACCCTCTGATTCACGGTATAAAAAGACGTATCCCGTGTCGCTGTCATAGATCCAGAAGATATCTTTTTCATCCGGACCCTCACTCCACTGCCAGTAGGAGTTATGAAACCCGGAGAGGGTGGAGGACTCGTCCCGGAAAAGGACCCTCCCCTCCGTGTCCATGATTGTCGGGGTCCAGACCGGGTAGTAGAGGTTGTCATTGGTTTTCCCGACAGGCATGGTTGCCACGTATCGGCCCGATGGGGAAGGGAGAGGCTGTACCTGTCCCTCCCTCTGCCGGTCGTGCCCACAGCCGGTGAAGGCGAAGAGGGCAAGAAGCAGGAGTATCCCGGCTATCTGTCCTGGAAGATCAGGCCTGTTTCGCTTTAAAGATACCAGAAGTGATCACCTCGATGAGTAGCCCGTAGATAACACCCATGACCAGGGTACTGGTGAACATGGCTGTCTTTGAAAACTCCGCTGTCTCCGGCGCCATGAGACCCGAGAAGGCCAGGGGAAGCCCGAAGAGAAGCCCCATGACCGGTCCGTGAATGGTCCAGTGTTTCATCTTCAGGGAACTGATGCCAATGGCGAAACCGATAAGGGTCCGGCTTGAGACGATCTGCAGAATAACAGGAAGGGGCATCTCCCCTCCTCCGCTCAGGGCGAAACCTGTGCAGATACCACCGCAGAGAAGCCCTGAAAGGGTGGCAATGATAACGCGTTTCATGATGGTTACCTCCCCGGTACCGATTGTTATCGGTACTACCGGAAGAATACTCTCTTTTCAAGTATTAAACATCATCGATTTCTTTGAATTTTTCATTGATAAACCAGAATTCGTCCCTATGCTCTATTCTGAGAACAACGGTTATTTTACCGGTTGACCTTCCGGAGGTTTGACGCAATGGATTGCAGGAAGTGTGGGAGCAGTCATCTCGAGAAAATCGGGGACAGAGATTACAGGTGCGCTTATTGCGGCACCAGGAACCTTTTCATATAGATGTTTTTTCTGTGATGGGAAAGCCGGCGTCCTTTGAACTCTATTTTTCTGCAATGATAGATAAGGAGTAGCTAATAGATGCCGAGTAAAAGGATAATGTGTATAAATATAAATATATTTCCATTATTCTGCCCTATTGCTGGTTGAGTGCTTGCCTGGTATTTTGTATATTCGTAGTATAAATTATTATCTGAATAGTATTTAAAATGAATTCAAAGTCGGAAAAACGAAGCATACTCCTGGTAGAAGATGAACGGGCCACCGCACTCCTTGAAAAGAAACGACTTGAACAGTACGGGTACCGCGTAAAAACAGTCTCTACAGGAGAGGAAGCGGTCCGCGTCTTTCAGCAGAACGAGAATAGCGATCTTGTGCTTATGGACATAGACCTGGGCGAGGGAATGGACGGCACGGAAGCGGCCAGCGTCATCCTGGAGATTCGAGACATTCCCGTTGTATTTCTTTCATCTCACGTGGAAAAGGAGGTCGTCGAAAAAACAGAAAAGATCACTTCCTATGGATATGTGGTAAAGAATACCGGTATCACAGTTCTGGACGCCTCCATCAAGATGGCCTTCAAGCTCTTCGAGGCCAATAAGCGAATGGAGGAGCAGAAACAGCACCTGGCCACCACACTTAATTCCATCGGGGACGCCGTAATCGCCACGGACGTTTCAGGCCTGGTAACGCATATCAACCCGGTCACGGAAAGGTTAACAGGCTGGAAAAACGGCGATGCCCTTGGATATCCCCTCACGGATGTGTTCCATATCGTGGATGGGAGCACGGGAAAGAGGGCCGATAATCCCGTGGAAAAAGTCCTTAAAGCCGATGATGCCATCGAAATGGGGAAGAATACTCTCCTTATTGCCCTGGATGGCCGTACATTCCAGATTGCCGATTCCGCCGCTCCCATCAGGGACTCAGACGGTACAATAACCGGAGTGGTGCTCGTTTTCCGGGACGTGACGGAAGATTACAGGATGCTCCAGCGGATTGAAGAGAGCGAATCGAGGTTTCGCAATCTCTTTGAGCAGTCAGGTGACGGGGTGCTCATCCATGACCTGGAAGGGAATATACTGGACGTTAATCAGACCCTCTGTGAGCTCTCCGGCTACGCGGAGGAAGAATTACTGGAAATGAACCTCTTCAGTGCGTCACTTCTTACAACGGGGGATGAATCGATTGCGAGGAACGCTCTCGACAAACTCCTTGAATATGGTGAGGTCCGGTTTGAGGCGGAATTTACGGCAAAGCAAGGTAAAAATTTCTACATTGAGGTTAATTCCGCCATCGTTGAAATCGGTGATAGAAAACTCATCCAGGCCGTTTTCCGTGATATAACAAGACGAAGATGGATGGAGAAGGCCCTGAGGGAGAGCGAGGAGAGATACCGGGCACTCTATGATACGGCCAATGACGCGATCCTGATAATCGATGATAATGTAATTATCTCCTGCAATGAAACTGCCGTACGGTTGTTCGGATACGGTTCGAACAGTGATATCGTCGGCTGCACGCCATGGGACCTTTCACCGGATACGCAACCGGACGGACAGGACTCCAAAGACAAAGCGAAGTTACTGGTCAACGAGGCACTGAATGAACGAATCCGTTACTTCGAATGGAAGCACCGGACCAGAGACGGGCTCACCTTTGACGCTGAAATTTCCCTGAATAAGCTGGAACTGGAAGAAGAGACCTATCTGCTCGCTATCGTGAGAGACATTACGGAGCGTAAGCGAACCGAGAAAGAGAGGGAAGAGTATCTGCGAGAGCTTGAGTTTATCAATGAAACCCTTCTCGAAACAGGAGAGATGGATGATGTCGGTACCATATGCCGGATGATCGGGGAAAAGGTGAAATCCGTTAACAGAGATGCGATTGTCATTGTATCTCTCTTTGATGAATCTATTAATGCCATCAGAATTCGGGACATCCAGGGTATCAGTGGCATTCTGGAGAACCTGGTCAGGATAATCGGATTTGATCCCCTTAAAATTCATTTCAGCCGGGAATCGATGATCAGTGACACATCTCTCTATTCAACCGGAAGAATGGAAAAGTTACCCGGCGGCATCTATGACATTCTGGAAGGGAAGGTCCCGAAGCCCGTTTGCGCCGCTCTTGAGAAGATGTTCGGTTACAGTGATGTTTACACGGTGGGATTTTCACTCGATGACAGGCCTTCCGGCGGCATAACCCTCTTTTTACCCGGTGACAGGGGAGTACGGCATATATTCGGGATCGAAACTGTAGCAAGGCATGCCTCCCTCATGATCTACAGGCTGAAAGCGGAGAAGAGGATCAGGCATTTAAACCGGATACTTCAGGCCATACGAAACGTAAATCAGCTTATAACTCAGGAGAAGGATGCCGCCCGGCTTATCCAAAAGGCCTGTGATGCCCTGATGGAGAGCCGCAGCTATCACAATGCGTGGATACTTCTACTGGATGAAGAAAGAGAGGTGACCGTCTCCGCGGAGGCCGGAATAGGTGAGGATTTCAACCGTATTCTTGATAGTTTTAGAAAAGGGGATCCGCCCCATTGCATTATGGAGGTTCTTGAATCGATGGACATGACAGTTGTCGATGAATCGTCCGAGGCCTGCGGCGACTGTTTTCTCAGGGATACGTTCGAGGGGAGTGCGGTCATGAGTATACCTCTGGAAAGCGAGGGAAGGTTGCTGGGTATTCTCACTGTGACTATGCCTGCAATATTTGCGGCTGACCGGGACGACCAGAATCTCTTCCATGAAGTGGCCGATGATCTTGCCTTTGCTCTTCAGGGGATAGAGACAGAAGAGAAGTTGCATTACAGCAATCATATCGTTTCAACCATGCCGCATCTTCTTGCCTTTATTTCACCGGACTACCGGTATCTCTCTGTTAATGAATCCTACGGTCGTTATTTCAATCTTCCAGTTGAAGATATCCAGGGTCAGCGTGTGAGTGATGTTGTAGGCATCGAATTATTCGAAACGGAGATTCGCCCCAGGCTCGACAGATGTCTTGCCGGAGAATCAGTCCGATACCGGTTTCAGGTGGAGGTTCCCGGGAGGGGGGGGCGATGGATGGAGCGGGAGTATTTTCCCTACCATGGCAGGGAAGGTATAGTTTCCGGGGTTGTTGTGCACGGCCAGGACATCACGGAACAGGTGAAAAGTGAATACCTGTACCGTATGCTGGTGGAGAGCGCAAGTGTCGCGATCCTGCTGCATGAGCCGGATGGAAAATTTATTGAAGTTAATCAGGTAGCCTGCGAGTGGTATGGTTACAGTCGAGAGGAGATGCTGCAGCTTGGTCCCGCTGATATTGATACCCCGGAAGCGTGGGAAAGGAACAGAGAGCTCCTTCCTCTGATAATGGGAAAGGGAGAGCATATATTTGAAAGCCAGCACGTGAAAAAGGACGGGACCGTTGTTCCGGTTGAGATCAGTTCCAGATTGGTTGATTATCAGGGCCGAAAGACCGCCATATCCCATGTGCGGGACCTGTCCTTTCGAAAGAAAACGGAACGGGAACTCAGGGAACGGTATCACCATGAGGAATATCTCGCTCTCTGTTCCCGGGACCTCCTAAAAGGAGAAATAGATTCCCTTGAAAGCGCTCTCGGCAGGCTCCTTGTGGCCGCGGATGTCAGCCGTGTCTATATCTTCGAAAACTTTGAGGGCCCTGAAGACGGTCTCTGTATGCGCCAGACACACGAGGCGGTGGCGGAAGGCGTCCCTTCTGAATTTGATAACGAACAATTACAGCATGTATCCTATAGTAAAGACGGTTTTTTGAGATGGCAGAGGGAGCTGTCACGGGGAGAGTCTGTGAGCGGGAACATCGAGACCTTTCCCGAAAGCGAAAGGGAGGTCCTTGAGCCCCAGGGGATCGTTTCCATGCTTGTCATTCCGATTCTGGTGGAAGGGGAGTGGTTCGGTTTCGTGGGATTTGACGAACTCAGGGGCAAGAGGGAGTGGAATCTGGAAGAGGTCCGCCTGCTCAGGGTCGGGGCCGAGATGATAGGCAACTATATAGAACGTAAACTGTATGAAGATAGAATCGCGAACCTCCTCGCGGAGAAGGATCTGATTCTCCATGAAATTCATCATCGCATTAAGAACAACATGAATACCATGAAGAACCTTCTTTCCCTCCAGTCGGACAGGTCGGATGATCCTGCGGTACGCCTGGCCCTGGAGACCGCGGAAAACCGTATGACTGGAATGATGGTCCTCTATGACAGACTCTACAGGGGGGAATCCATCCAGGAGGTTTCCCTCAGAGACTATTTAACTTCCCTGGTGAAAGAAATAGTCGATACCTTTGATACGGATGTCTCCCTGGTTACTGAGATTGATGATATTGATATTTCGGAACGCCAGGCGGCTCCCCTTGGTATTCTGGTCAATGAGTTGATTACGAACGCAATGAAATACGCCTTCAGCGAGGGAAAGGATAACCGTCTTGGGGTCAGGGCGGCGGTCAGGGAATCAAATGTTCGGCTAATGATTGCCGATAACGGCGAAGGTATTCCTGAAGGGGCAGAAAGTAGAGGATTCGGTCTTGACCTCGTTCGGGCCCTGGCCGGCCAGATGGAGGGCTCATTCAGTATCGAGCAGGATGGCGGTACCCGCTGTGTACTGGAATTCACCATTTAGGATAGTACCGCCTTCTCGGGACAGACAGGATACAATACTTGATAGTTGATCCATCCTGCCTGAATAGTATGATATTCTTACCAGCAGAGGTATGCTGATCTGAAAAAACACTTTGTTGATCGACGGGTCTTTATTACGGGAGGTTCCTCCGGTATCGGTCTTGCCCTGCCTCCGGAAGCAGCCGGTATAGTCCTCTCAAAACTGCCTGTTGCCACAGCCATAGAACTGACGGAACGGATGTGCATAACAGGAGAGGTTAACCGGGCCAGCCTTGAGGTGATCGGAAGGGTGAATAAGGCGATAAGGGGTTCCTGAGCATGTCGGTACCGATAACTATCGGTGCCATTTACCATGTTTTGGACAGAACTGAAGGCTACAGCGGGCGTACTTGCTTTCACCGGGAAATTCAACAATTACAACATAACAGGCGTTAATTGTGAAATAGTGTTTTCCGTGGGTGTGTGCTATATGATTAGTGCGAGATTTTACATTGACACCTGGACTTCCCAGGTGTCAATGTAAATATGAGATTTGTGGTATGATAACACACTTTCTTGATAGAATACAGATATTACACATAAAAACCGGGCAGCCGGTAATTTTTTGCCATATTATTCGGTCATTATCTGTTCTGGACAGAAAATGGCCAGATAGCAGGCCAAAATCTGTGTAAAATACAGAAATGTGCATTTTTTAGAGGGATCAGGAAATAGACAAATTATCAATATGCAGGTAATGATACCAAAAAAATATATTCTCCCCTTTCTCGGCTTTCTTGTACCTGTGCTTTTTCTTACCTGCATTAAGGATCCGAGACTTAATAATGAATCCATGATTACCCTGAACCGGTGGACCTTTACCATGGGTGAATATCGAAAGGAGGTCCGTTCCGTGCCCTGGCAGTGGTCTGAAGAAGCGGGAGGGGCCGGAGTCAATAAAAATGGAGTCGGAACCTACCGGATAGAAGTAGTGATACCGGAACGGTACAGGGGCACCACGCTTGCATTTTACTGCGACAGTATTGATGACGCGGATATAACCCGGTTTAACGGCATAAGGATAGGTTCCCGCGGTAAAGGTTTGGAGGGTGATTCTCCCCAGTCCGCGGTTCATGAAACCAGGATGTATATTATACCTGAAAGTATCATCCGGTTTGGCCAGAAGAACAGCATAGAGATAAGGGTCCTCGATATCGCAGGGGACGGCGGCTTTGTTCTGGACAATAACCCGGTCATCGGCAGCTATTCCACTCTATCCGGGAGGTCCACCGCCCTGGATATCCTTGTCAATGTCCCGGGTACCCTCTTTGTGGGGGTACTCATACTTCTCCTTGCCCTCTATATGTACCGCCTCAGGCTGTTCATGACAGAGGGTTCCTGGAGGGTTATATTCAGCATGTTGTTATCATCCTTTAATATCGGATTCTTTTTCAGCGGCGAAAAGAGGAAGACCTTTCCGGTTATCCATGAACTCGCCTTCTGGTACACATTGAATATTGGTATCGCATTTCTTTCCCTGATCCTTATTCTGTCCAGGCTGACATGGAAGTATGTGTTGATACCCTGGGAACCGTTTTGGTTCTGGGGGCCCTCCATCGGTATATATATTGTGTTCCTTTTTATAACCATACTTTATCACAGGGAAATTTTCGATGACTTTTCTCTCTCGAAACAGAAGGGGGCCGGGGGACACCTGTGGACGTTTCTCGCGATTCTAACGCATCCTCTCGTGAACAGCATTATCATCCTGCTTATGCTGGTTCGTCCCATGGAAAGTTCGTGGAAGATCTTCTATGAGCTGGGTACCCTGTACATCGCTCTGATCTGCATCATCTTTTTTACTGTGGCCATGGTTCGATTTTTCCGGGCCGGTTCCAGGGAGAAACCGGGTACATTCCGCACGGTTATACGACGCCAGGCCTGGCTCAGGGTTCTTTTCATACTTATGTTCGTGACAGGTATCGTCTTTCTTCAGATCCAGACGATTCTGTTTTCGACTATGGCAACCCTGTTTATCATTTCGAGCCTTGTTCTTTATCTATTTGCTTCCATTACATGGTATTCCAACTATCATCAGGCCCTGCCGGAGCTGCAGGTTAAGGAGGGCCTGGATTCCCTTCTTCATGAGAAGTACAGGCTTACAAGGACTGAAGTCTCTCTATGCAGGGATATCGTTCGCGGTTTTGCAAGGCAGGATATCTGTTACAGGCACAGTATTTCGGAAAACACCTTTAAAAACCACATGAAATCGATCTATTCCAAGACGATTGACCTGGGCCAGGAGGAATCAGCCTTCTCCTCAGGTAAAATGCAGAGACTCACGGTTTTTCTGAACAATCTCGCGGAAAAACAAACTACAACGGAATAGAGGGTACCGATAACTATCGGTACGGCTTGAACCCACAAAACGATGTATTTCTTGATCAGGATTAATTCATTAACTTTAATTGCGTTAAAAAACTCTAATATTCCAACTAATGGGTAAATGCCGACAAACTCTTTATGATTTTGATGAAATTCATATAATTTCTGATGCCCGGGAATAATGGAGGGCTTTTATTGCGCCCGGAAGTGGAGGTTCCTTACTGTCCGCGGTTATAAGCCACGCCTGGTTATTCTGTCCTGTGGTTTTCATCCATTGTTGAAGGTTTCTGTAATGACCTGAGCGAATGGATGAAGTAAGTTTTATTTCAATCGGGTTGACGGTGTCTTCAAAGGGAATGAGAAGATCGACCTCCAGTCCTCCATGGGATCTCCAGAAATAAATTTCAGGCTTAAGCCCGTTGGCGTACATTTTCTTAATAATGTCGGTTGCAACCAGTGTTTCAAAAAGCTGACCCGCCATGGGACCCCTGAGGGCGTGATCTGCATCCCGAATACCGGTCTGGTAGCATACAATACCGGTGTCCATGAAGTATACCCGCGGGGCCTTTGCCAGCCGTTTCCCAAAATTTTTGTAATAGGGATAGACCAGGTGAATAATGTAGCTCGCTTCAAGAACGGAGATCCACCGTTTTATGGTAGGCACAGAAACCCCTGCTTCGGAAGCAAGGGCGGACTGGTTAAGCTCCTGGCCGGTTCGGGCTGCCAGAAGACGGAAGAAATGCTCAAAGGCCTTCATGTCCCCGATGTTGATGATGGAACGCAGGTCCCGTTCGAGATAACTCTGGAAGTAACTGCCATACCAGAGGGAGATGTCTACCTCCGGGTTAACAACCGGTTCAGGAAAACTTCCGCGGAGAAACCGGTCAGGTAGACCGGGATCGTGCAGAAATTCCCTTGTATGAAACGTGGGAAGAGCAAGCAGAGCGGCCCTGCCGGCCAGGGATTCACTCACATGTTTCATAACGGTAAACTGTTGTGAACCGGTCAGGTACCAGCTCCCGGCTGAGCGGTCCCTGTCTACCAGAAGTTTGATCGTGGTCAGGAGTTCCGGCAGATACTGGAATTCATCGATGACGACCGGTTTTTCCAGCGATTCCAGGTAATCCTGGGGAGACCTGGAGAGCAGGTCCCTTGTCTGGGGATCATCCAGAGTCAACCAGGTGACTGTATCCCATGGAATATAGTTTCGGAGAAGAGTGCTTTTTCCCGATTGTCTGGGACCGGTTATGACAATGACCGGAAAGGTCTTCTCTGCCCGACGGATGGTTTCCTCAAGTGTTCGGTTCCAGTACATGCTGTAAATTTAACATATAATATTAAATTTGTCAATTGAATATGGTATCCTCACTACCGGGGCCGATAGTTATCGGTACCCTCTGGAAGGCTTTACTGGAGACATACCTATCAGCTCCAAAACCATCGATTTCAGGGTTTGAAAACCTCGTTTTTTTTCTGCTACAGAAAAAAGCGCCTGATTAGTACTACGGTACCATGGACAACACTCCTTTTTTGGTTCAATATATCGGAAAACGTCCGGTCATGGTTTGTTCCAGAATGGTCCGACGTGTATATAGAACAGGATGCAGGTTTGGGCAGGAGGATTGTTCATGCACAATAATAACCGGATGTGCAAAACCTGTCTTGGTCCTGAACCCCGTTTAGGACCCTTTTTCCGGGATGTGAGAAGCGTGACAGCTCCATCTAACAAAGCGAGCGTCATCTGTGGAGGATGACATGAGTGAATGGCTAACTGATGATGGACATGAATTTGAATGGGGAATCGATGTTGAAGGCCGGAAGATGTGGTACGAAGCCTGGCCTGTTGATTCAGCGGGAGATTATAGACAACCGGATAGTAACGAAATAGCCGAAACATATGGCTGTTCGGGAGAAGCAGTAGCCGAATCCCTTGTTTATCTCGAAGAATGCGCTGCAAGAGAATTAACCGGCGTTTCTGATCCTGCTGGAAGACTTATCGATTTGCTGAACCGGCATGTGTTGGATGAAAGATTTTATATTACCCGGAATGAATTACTCGACGAGTCACGCTGGTATACAGCGGAATATTATTTCTACTTTATCATGTTTACCAAGAAGATCATGGGCAGGTATGATTTTCATTTCGGTGAAGGCAGTGATAATCTTCTTAGTAACTACCATCGTATTTATGAAAAGGGGTGGATGAGTGAGGATCCATGGAAAGCTGGTAAAGGAGATGAATTCATACATGATTATTCCATAGTCAATAATTCAGGGCCCCTTTATTATCTTGAAAAGGATTTCAAAATAGACACAACTGATTTCATTTACTTCATAAATGCCTCCATACCGGGTTCCTATTCCGTTGACCGTGATTTTTATGACAGCGAGACCTACTGGGTCAGTGGTGAAATGATTCAGTATGGATATGAGTTTTTTAAAATACTATCTAATAACATGCGTTTCTCATACTGGGCCGGCTATCATACCACACTCAGGAAGGCAACAACATCACGTGTTTTACTTAACGCACCAAGAAGCCTTGTGGTTTTTGCCTTTAAGAAACTGGTTTCAAAGACGAACAATGTTTTTGACTATAATTTCATCAGTTTCAGGGATGGTAATTTCAGATTCAATGCCCGACTGAAAGATGATTTTAACCGTCAGCAATACGGAAAACATATTCGCTCCTGTATTAACAATAATTTGATTACAAATCTGGGTGCCTTTCTGGGTGCTGTTGAGCTTATTTATCGTCCATCTGCCAGAATCAAAGAAAGATATGACCTGGCTATTGGTGATTCTGTGGAGTTTGCCATTACCTATCTATGGCCGGCCCGGCAAAAGAGCATCTGGCTGAATTCAGCTTTCGCAGGCATCGGAGTAGCTTTGTTTCTCTTTGTTATCCTGTTCTTTGGAAGAAACCATCATCTGGCTGATTCTCTATCGTTATCTCTTTTTGCAGCATTGCTTATCGGAGGCTTATATGTTCAGGTTGGTCAGAAGAAGGACCTCGCCGTTCGCCTGGAAGAGAACGTAACGGTTTTTACCGAACAACTTGAGTCCCTTGAGAAAACATCCAATGACCTTTTAATCGAAAGGAATATGCTGGAAGAGAGGGTTCAATTACGGACTGCCGACCTTGCCAGGGCAAACGAACAACTCAGGGAACTGGATTCCGTAAAAACCCGTTTTTTCATGAACATCTCACACGAGCTTCGTACACCCCTTGCTCTTATGCTTGCCCCCCTGGAGGAGATCCGAAAGGGTAGGTACGGTTCCACCCTGGCGGCGTCGAATCCTGTTTTTAGGACCATGGAGAAGAACGGACGCAGGCTCCTTAAGCTTATAAGCAATATTCTCGATTTCTCAAAGATCGAAGCGGGACGCATGCAGATAACGAAAAAGCCGGTGGATATCGGGAGCCTGGTTACCAACTGTGTCTCCTCGGTCCAGTCCGCTGCCGGGCATGCCGGTATCCTGCTTACAGCCGAACTGCCCCGGGAGAGGGTCGTGACCCTGGTGGACCCGGAGCTCATGGAGAACGCCCTCTTGAACCTTCTCTCCAACGCCATCAAGTTCAACCATGAAGGTGGAAGGGTAACGGTACGTGTAACAAATACCGATACCCGTTTCTCCCTTTCGGTGCAGGATACCGGGATTGGCATCCCGAAGGAGTTTCAGGAGAAGATATTCGAACGCTTTGGACAGGTGGATAACTCTTCAACCCGCAAATATGAGGGTACAGGTATCGGCCTGGCCCTGACAAAGGAGATTATCGAGATGCACGATGGAACCATAGATTTGGTAAGTGAGCCTGAGAAGGGGAGTCTCTTCACCCTGGAGATACCGCTGCTGTCGCCGCAAGAGAGTGAAGACCTTGATCTGGTCGTATTCGAGGAAGAACCTGAGGACGTATACGGTCTTGAGCCTGAAGAGGAGGTTCAACCTGATCCGGCTTCAATGGAGCGGGAGACCATAGGTACGGTCCTGGTGGTGGAGGACAACGATGATATGCGCAATCTACTGACCTTTCTTCTGGAGGAGAAGTTCCGGGTTATCCAGGCCACGCAGGGGAGAGAGGCGCTGGCCCTTCTGGAAGAGTATGGTCCGAAGATCGATCTTGTTCTTTCCGATGTCATGATGCCGGCAATGGACGGGTTTGAGCTGGTGGAGGCGATCCGGGATAACCTGGAATGGAGGTTTCTGCCTGTTATTCTGCTTACGGCCCGGGCTGATGTGGAGGACACGGTCTACGGTATAACAACAGGCGCCAGTGATTATATAGCCAAGCCTTTCAACCGGGAAGAGCTTATGGCCCGGGTGAGTTCCCACCTTAAGCTGAAGCAGCTCCATGAGAGTCTCATCAGACGGGAAGGTGAAAGCCGTGATCGGAACGTTACGGAGGAGGCCAGGGAGAAGATCGACCTTGTTCTTTCTTTTTTCCGGGACAACTACCGGGAGGACCTCTCCAGGGAAGGCCTGGCCGCGGCCGTGGAGATGAGTCCGGACCACCTGAGCCGAACTTTTAAGAAGCATACCGGTAAACGGATCAATGACGTGATAAATGAGCTGCGAACAGAGGAGGCGGCCAGGCTGATAAGTGAGACCGATGAGAAGATCATCACCATCTGCCACGAGGTGGGCTTCGAGAGCCTGCGGACATTTAACCGGGTCTTCTCCGGGATCAAGGGGATCAGCCCCACGGAGTGGAGAAATAATGGTGAAATATCACAAAGTATTGATCTGATGAAATAACCCCCATGAACATAAGAAACTTGACCGTCATTCAATTACAGTGAATTCCAGGTTATTCTCCGTATCTTACCAGTATAAATGACACATCATCATCAAAGGAGTCAGATCCCCTGAATTCCCGCAGAGAATGAAGCAACGATATTCCCTTGCTCTCGGTCCTCTCCCCGCGCATGGATTTCTCTATCCAGTTAAGTAAATTCTCATCGAAATTCATGCCGAGCATACTGCCATCCTGCCCCTCAAGCTCGCAGAAGCCGTCGGTGTAGGCCAGCAGGGTGTCGCCGGGCTGAAGGTCTATGGAGGCCGAGCCGTAGGGAGCCGAAAAACCTGATATCATGGCAGGCCCCCCGCTTCGTTTAAGATAACGGCTTTTTCCGCTGGAAGATACAAGCACAGGGGGCGGATGGCCGGCCGTGGAGTAGTGGAGTTGACCCCTCCTGGAATCGATGACAAGAGAGGCTGCCGTGACCAGGGTGTCCTGCATCTCCTGACTCATAAGGGCGTACCTGATAAGGAGAAAGGCCATGGCCGGGTTTTTGAATATCTCTTCCCAGGCCATCTCTTCCAGTTTTTTTCGTATTATCTCCGCCTTTTCCGAGGCCAGTATATAACTAATAAGCTGAAAAATTCAATAATATTAATTGTAACAAACCCGGCTTGCTGCACACGGATTCTATTAGAATATAATTTTCTATTAAATTATATTCTAATAGAAAATAGGAGGACAATTATGTTTTTTTTCCGCTCAACAATCTTTTTGCTTTTAGCCGCAGGAATTTTTACCGCAAATCTCTTTGCCCAGCAGCAGCAACAGCAACAGCAGGTAGTATCACCAGAGCAGATAAAAGACTCAGAACTTGTTCAGTTTGCGGATGCATCAGGAAAGATGGAGTCTATTCAGCAGGAGGCAGTTAAAGAGATAAAGGATATCGTCGAAAAGAAAAAGATGAACTTCGAACGCTTTCAGCAGATAATGGCTGCACTTCAGAATCCTCAGCTTGCTTCAGAGGTAGACATCAAAGACAGTGAGAAGGATCAGCTGGATGAAATTCAACCCGAAGTTGAAACTGTTCAGAAAAACACACAGCAGAAGATGATCAAAGCAATCACCGATTGTGGACTCACAATAGATCGTTACCAGTCAATTCTCCTGTCGCTTAAGCAGAACCCCGGACTTGTGGAAAGACTAGAAAAACTCAAAGACTAGAAAAACTCATTTCGAAGTCCTGATTTCTGAGCAGAGTCAGTTAATAACAGTCTACACGTACATCGACTGTCAATAAAAACGGAGTACTGTAGCCCATTGGAGGGGGTGCAGTACTCCGTTTAAAAATTTTAAGGTCGGGTTTTTAAAAAAAAGTGTATTTTAGCTTTAGATAATTTTCCATGTCACCAAATCCAGTAATCTCATGAAACATTAGTAAATCTCTCCTCCGTCTTATATGTCTTCACCATACTCTTGAAAAAGGTAATTCGTATATGTAGTATGTTACTGGAGTCAGCATCTGATACTATCTAGAAACTTTTTTGTTGCGGCTTTGCTTAACAGGGCCATTATTTTATCAATTTTCCAAAACTTTTCTGTTTTCTAAATTTATTTCTTTGTTATTTCTTGCGCAAATTCAGGATAAAGTTTACAGATACATTCGGGACATATCCCGTGGGTAAGTGATTTTCCGTGTTCCGAATCCAGATATTTTTCAATTGACACCCATGAGTCTTGATTTTCTGGATTATCATTGTCGGTGCGGATTCGTTTGCAGTTGCTGCAGATTCCAAGAAGGTTCTCCATCTGTTGCATTTGTCGGAAGGCACGTCTAAGAAAAAAAGCCTTTTGTGCTAGCGCAGCTAATAATGTAATAATAATGATTCCAAAAATTAACAGAGTGATATTGTTAATTAGGTTGTTATTGTATTGCGAGTGCTTTTGCATTATCGATGCGGAACTGTCGAGGCTATGCAAAAGTTTTTTTTCGTTGTTTGTTATATATTCAAATGAGTTACGGCTTTTGGTATAAAGATATTTCTCTATATGTAACCGAAAGGGTTGCCACAATTCATGTATATCAGAAAAGCGGTTTCCAATACCTGGGGCACTTGTTGCAGAGATATTTTCTGACTTGTCGCCCTGAATAGTAGTTACAGCTTGTCCTCCAGAGTTAAGGGCATTAAATGTTTTTTCAAAATCATTCAATGATCGCTTTATCGAGTCAGCCTTCTGGATGTTTGCATTATGGAACAGTACATCTTTTACGATTTTTTGAATCAGCGTCCTCTGTTTTCCAACAAGGTTGAGCCTGAGCGCCGTATCATTTTCGATTCTGTTGACTTGAAAAAGAGTAACCAGAAGAACTATTATCGTAATTAAGCTAATGCTATAAGGAAAATACTGTTTAAAAATTCGTATAACATCTTTTTTTTTAATGTGTCTCATATAATTACATAACCTATTAAATATAATGGTATAAACTCGTGGTACTTGACGCACAGCTATGCTTTACTATGGATGGATTAGACTGATGATGTTACATAAAAAAATTAATTTCGGGTTTCTGAAAATGGCATTTTAGATGATGACAATTTATCTTATGTTATTGGTATTTAAATCATAGCATATTATTTCTAAACAGAAAATATAATAAATATTTTTATTCACAGTAATGCCGGGCACGGACGCCCGGTAACACAAGAACAACCCAGGCCCCCCGTTTCATATAACGTTTAGCAGAGTATCTTTGCCACCCTGGTGATGATACTCTG
>CAZYBU010000007.1:0-86218 GCA_964645775.1 uncultured Leptospirales bacterium
CGTGAAGGAAAAGCCTAAACGGGTCTATTACGCCATGATCTCCGCCATGGATGACGCGATCGGTATGATTACGGAGAGGCTCCGGGAACTCGGTCTTGAAGGAAAGACCCTCGTGATTTTCGTCAGTGATAACGGAGGGGCCACCTATACGGAGGGTACGGATAACGGCAGGCTGAAGGGAGGCAAGTTTACGAACTTTGAAGGAGGAATCCGGATACCGGCCGCGGCACGGTTGCCGGGAGTGATCCCTGAAGGTCAGAGATTTGTTCATCCGGTCAGTCTCCTGGATATATTTACCACGTCCGCGGCGGCAACAGGGACACCGCTCCCGGAAGACAGAGAGTTTGATGGCGTGAACCTCATACCCTGGCTGAAGGGGTTGAAGGAGGGCGCGCCTCACCGGGCTCTATTCTGGCGTTCCGTGTACAACCGGGCGGTCCGCATGGGACCCTGGAAGATGATCCTGGATGACAAAATGAATCGTACTCAACTCTATAACATGGAGGAGGACCCTGGGGAGACACGCAATCTCGCGGAAGAAAAACCGGAAGTCGTACAGCGTCTGAGGGATGAAATTAAACAGTGGGAGAAGGGGCTCATTGACCCCCTCTGGCCCAGGGTCATGGATTATCGCTATGTAATTGATGATGAGGAGTACTATTTCGCGCTATAGGAGGTTCCCGCTTGCCTTACTGGATTATCGGAATTGTTCTTCTGGGAGGGGGCGTCCTGTGGCTCTTCTCCTCGCCGCGGGAGAGTACCATGAGGCCCGTGGGAGGCAGGAGAATCAAAACATTCCTTGCCTGGCTTCTCATTAAACTCGGTTCTCATAAGAGGGAGGACAGACTGGGCCTGGAGTATTCCAATGTCAGAGTCCCTCCCCTGCCGGGAACGGATGTCGAGAATTACAACGACTCCTTCGTTTTTCAGGGGAGTGACCGGGAGGGGAGTCTCTTTATGACCCGCCTCGGCTTCAGGAAAGGAGGAAGAGAGGCAGAAGCCTGGCTCTGGATGGTCCTGGATGGGGAAAAATATGTCATCGACAGGGACCTCGTTGAACTCGACCCTGAGGACCAGTCGACGATATCCGCCGGTGACCTGACCTATACCTGCCTGGAGAGGGAGAAGAGTCTCTGGAAAATCACCTATGAAGGCGGGCTTAACGGTGGGAAAATCGACTGCCGTGTGGACCTGATCTTTACTCCCCGGAGCATGATTTACCATTCCGGGTTGCACATGAGCGCCTGGTCATTCGCGAAGGCCATGTCGGAGATGAAATGGTCCAGGGAGTACTTCAACCGGTTACGTTCGGAAAACCAGACCAGAATAGAGCAGGGAGGCGTGCTCCGGGGAGAAATCACAATAAATCGTAAGAAGCATCCCATCGACCTTCCCGGCATTCGGGACCATTCCTGGGGTAAACGTGACTGGACATACATTAACCGGTACATCTGGAATATTCTCTCATTTCAGCATGACATTATGATTAATAACGAAGCCTACCGCTATCTGGTCTATACAACAGTCGATTACGGTTCCAGTTTTCGTCATCTTGTGAGCGGCTGGATAGGAGGGGAAAGCTCGGTGCTTCCTATCGTGGAGGCGAGTGACATGTCGTCCCTTGCCGTGGATGGTACGATCCCGGAGTTTTTTCTCACGCGCTTTCGCGCCCGGGGAGGACCGGTCATGCAGATTAAGTACAGGCGATCTTTCATTGAGCATCCCTGGGTAACCCAGAATGGAGGGTTCGAGATTAACGAGGCCGGGTGCAGATGCCGTGTCGGAACAGCCCGGGGTTCCGGAATGTCTGAATTCGGCTTTGCCCTGAACCGGGGTTATAACAGGCCCCTGGATACAGATGAAAGTTGACAGGGAGGTAAATCTCGATCCCCGGAATCTAATAGACCGTTTTCCCGGGGAACAGAGAATTTTTCTGAAAAAGGAGAGTTATACCTCCGGCCAGACCGATACTCTCACGGTTGAAGAGGAGAAGGAAGAGGAAGAGGAGTCGGGTCTGCTCTGCATGAATTGTTCCAATGAAATTACCCACAGCTCCCACGGAGTCGAACGTTCCGGCGCGTTCAGGCACCTTTTTATCAATCCGGCCGGTCTGCCTTTCAGGATCGGCTGTTTCAGCCGTGCTCCCGGCTGTACCCTTCATGGTCTTCCCACAAGCGAGTTCACATGGTTTCCCGGCTACAGGTGGCAGGTAGCTCTCTGTGACAGCTGTATGATTCACCTGGGGTGGTTCTATACGGGGAAGGATGAATTTTTCGGGTTGATTATGGCCCGCCTGAAGGAAAAATAAAAACAGGATAAACCTTTATCAATTGACATTTCAGTCACCGGGACCATAATCCCATGTTGTACAGGCGGGTGACATGGGCCGGTTACTTATTCTCTTTTTCTTTCTGACGATCACTCTTCCTGCCGGGGCGCTTCCCATCGACCTGACGGAGGAGGATGTCTATGTTCGCAGAGGTTTCGACCCCTCCCTTACCATGGAAGTGCCGGAAGGGAGGGAATGGGTCATGGTTCCCGGAGTGGAATCGGGTCAGCGTCGCCTTCTGGTAAGGGAGATCGATCTGCCCAATCTTCCAGAGAGGCGTTTTCTTTCACCCCTCCGGTATCCGCCTGAGGAAATCACCTTTCAGACCTCCTTCTCTCTTCATGAATCCGTGGATTATATCCGTAATCCTCTGGCCCTTTTCATCGGTCATATCGGGCTGAACTGGGAGATATACCTGAACGGTGTCGTTCTTCACAGAGAGATGCATCCCGGACCGAAGAAGGAACTCGACAGAATAATAAACGGATATAACCTTGTGGTCCCCCTTCCTTCCGATGTTTTGAGGTATGATAATAATATACTCTCCTTCAGGGTCATAGGGGACCCGACCCTGCAGTTTACCGGATTTGAACGACAGCGATATTACCTTGTGGAGGAACTGGCCGCCGCTCTGAACAGGAAGTCTGAGAACGTGGCCATGATTTTCAATTTCATCTATCTTTTTATTGGTATCTATTTCCTTTTTCTTTTCCTCCGTTGGCCTGTGAAAAGATATAATCTCTTTTTCAGCCTGTTGGCTATTATTCTTTTTATCTATTTCTTTTCCCGGAGTCACCTTGTTTATGAGCTTATCCCATCCTCCCTCTTCATAAAGAAGATGGAATATGTTTCCCTCTTCATGATCATCCCCATCGCGGTCCTCTTCTTTGACACTATTCTCGACCGTGGTCGAACTATTTTGAGCCGAATTATTATCATTATCAACGGGTTTTTCGCCCTCCTTGTCATACCCTTTCCTCTCGGGTTCTGCCACGATCTGCTCCGAGTATGGCAGGTGACGGCCCTCCTGGTTATGCTCCCTTATGTGGCCTTTGGCATCATAGGATACCATTTCTACAAAGAACTCCGTTTCCAGCTTGAAGGGAGCGGAAGAGGTTTACGCGGCTTTCTGCGGAATCTCGGTATTACTCTCAGGGATACAGTGCCGGGCAACCTGTTTATTGGAGCCGTACTTGTTATCTTCAGCACGGTCTTTGATATACTGGATTCCATTTTCTGGTCCTACAACATCATCCTGAGTCAGTATGCCTTTTTTGCCTTTGTCCTGGGTATCGTGCTGGTTCTCTCCAATCGTTTTCTCTACATCCATAGCCGAATCGAGGAGCTTAACCGGGATCTTGAGGAGAAGGTGGAAGACCTGAAGGTCTCTAATGAACTTTTCGCCGTATCGGAAGAGAAATATCGTTTCATTATAGAGGGGACCACGGAGATGGTATTTTCTCTCGATGATAGCCTCCGGTTTATCACGGTAAACCGATCCATGAAGCAGGTACTGAGGATTGAAGAGGATGTCCGGGACCTCTACCAGCTGGTCTTCTTCAGTGAAAATTCTGACGGGATAACCCGTGAGTCCTTTGAGGAGAGCATCGCCCTTCTTAAAAGCCAGGAAGAACCGGTAATCATTACCCTCCCCTTTAAGACCCGCTTCCTGAACGAGCCGATGCACGTCCGCCTGAGGATGGAGTATATTCGGCAGGATGGGGAAGGCGAAATCATAGGGAACGCTTCTCCCGTGGATGATGACAAGCTTCTCCGATATTTTGTCCGGGAAAATCAGACATACCGGCTGGATAACTATCTGACCCTGGCCGATGACCTCAGTCACCGAATCACCCGGAATATGGTGAAATTTTTTCCCAGAAAGAAGGTCAACCAGGCCCGGGTGGCTCTTCGGGAGATCATCCTTAACGCCATAGAACATGGCAACCTCGGTATCACCTTTGACGAAAAGACACGGGCCCAGGAGAACGGCGTCTACCTTGAGCTTCTGGAACAACGCCAGGCAGAGGGGAGGGGGAGGGAAAAATACGTTAACGTTGAATTCCAGCTGGAAGAGGAGAGAGCCCGTTTTATAATCGAAGATGAAGGGGAAGGCTTTGATCATAAAGGACTGATTGAAATGGGAAACAGGGCAAACGCTGAGATGCTCTATCATGGAAGGGGATTGGTTATGGCCATGAACATTTTTGACAGGATGGAATTTAACGATCAGGGAAACAGGGTCATCCTTGAATTGAAACGGTGAAGAGACGATTAATTACCGGTTGCCTTCCCGGATAAACTTTTTCACCTGGGCCACGGATGTGGCTCTTCGGCTCAGCTCCCGGGCCCACCTGTATTCGTTAAAGGTCACCTGGCTCTCCTTTCTGTCATAGAGCCGCTTGACTTCCTGTTCAAAGGAGGCCCGGACGAGGTGGTTCCCCCATCGTTCGGGAAAGACGTAGTATTTCAGGTCTCGTGAGATTGGGAGTTCGATGATCTCCCCCTTTTTTAAAAGGAGATTCAGCAGGCGGAGGGCCCACTCTTCGGGGTCTTCATCTTTCCGGCGGGGAAAGGACGCGGAAAGCTCTTCAGAATCTTTAAGGGTTCGAATAATGGTTTCTCCCCGAACAGCCTCATGGGGAAGTATTTCACGTGCCAGCCTTCCGGTCTCCGGCTTCAGGTCCTCTTCCTTCTTTCGTGGCGGATGGTGGTTCCTCTCATTCAGGTATTCTTCCTGAACGTTCCGGGGGAAAACCTGTCTCCGTACCGTAAGTGACGCGAGAAATCCCATGACCAGGGATATGAGAACGATCCAGGGGACAGGCAGGGAGGTCAGCACAACCAGGAGGACTGCGGCCAGAAGTCCGGTTACGAGACCCATGAGAAGGGTGGCCAGGGTCTGGTGTATTTGCCGGCTTTCCTCGTCCGTGATCCGCGATTTTCGGGATTGTCGGCTCAGTTCCCTGCGAAAGGTCTCCTGTTCTCTGTCGCTGTAGGACATCTCATCCATGAGGGTGTTAATGTCCTTTCCTTTCCTGATACTCAGCTCACCGAGCATCTTTCGGGTAATCTCCCTCCGGAGCCTGTGTTCACTCCTTTTCAGGGAGGAGTATATTCTGAAAAGGTTCTCTTCCAGAGCAAAATAGTCGGTCCCCTCCTGACACCAGTGGACGAATCCTTTTCGGTTTTTTAACCCCTTGATGATACCGGGCGTCCCCTCTTCCAGGCGATCATGGTCCCACCATTCCTCCTGCGGAAAAAGTGGAGGGGCGCAGGCCACCAGGTCGTCCGTGGAGCGTATGGTTTGAAGGGCGAGTTCCTCTTGCCGCAGATGCGTAAAAAGACGACACCGGGTGGCCCGTTCGCTTTCGAGGATCTCGAGTAGTCCCCTGATCAGCCTGACCTGGTTCTCAGTATCCGTTAGAATGGGGTCCTCTGGATTCTCTTTATTCTTGAGAAGCAGGTCTTCCACGGAGTTAAGAAACCCCTCGATGAGACCGGGAAGTTCCAGGATATTCTCTCCGGTAAGCGCGCTCCCTTCAGGAGAGAAATCCCCTATCTCTTTGCAGGCCCGGGGATGGTTCAGGGAGAGAGAGACTTTAAGGTTATCCATAAGTGCAAGGGTCTGTGATATCAGGTGACGGCAGATGTCGCCGCCTAACCGGTTCCGGTAAAATCGGGGCGCCAGGAGAATGTGGATGGTCGGTGAAAGTTCAGTCAGAAAGAGAGGTTCAGGACGGGTATGGTCGATTTGGCAGTATTTGATCACGGACCTGTTTCGTTCTTCATCTTTTAAAAGGGCGACGAGACGTTCTATAATCCCGGGTACGATATATCTTCTGGCATGGTCCCGGTTAAAAGCGATAGATTCCGATTGAAGGGGTTTTTCGAA
This sequence comes from uncultured Leptospirales bacterium, assembly GCA_964645775.1. GTDB lineage: Bacteria > Spirochaetota > UBA4802 > UBA4802 > UBA5550 > CAZYBU01. The sequence goes on from CAZYBU010000007.1 coordinate 6,225, forward strand.
GAGATGGTACCTGAGCTCATCTTCAAGAAACTCGTTGCGGCGAATGCGAAACCCGGCTTCGGTCAGCCGATTGTCCGGAAGGGTGCTCTCCGGGTCACAGATCAAAGGGGTAGAATCGACTCGCTCCACGAGCCACTGGAGAACGGCTTCATGACTCTCTTCGCAGCACATGTCAATATAGGGTTGAAGGACGGCCATGCTGTGACGGGAAAGGGACCGGTCGAAGAGTATGCGGAACTCTACCGCCAGCTCTCCCTGCCGGTAGGAGGCCTCCGGTACGATAAGAAGGGAAGGAGTCCAGTCCTTACTTTCGAACTGATCCATTTTCAGGTAATACATTTCAATAAACCGGCTGATCTGTTCCACGGTGTAATTCCCGTGGGCGAAACTATCCGATAACTCATGGTTCAGTTTCGGAAAGAACCTGTACCTTTCCCTGAGGGAATCGATGGTATCCAGGTATTTTCCCATCCTGTCCAGGTGTTCCCATAGATGATGGGCCGCCTGGGGACGCAATACCGAGTCGAAGTATAATTCCCCCGGGCCGCTATTAAGCGGAACTGACTGTTCGGATAATTCTCTGTCGATCATCAACCGTACCTCTCATGAAACAAAACATGACGCGATAACAATGGCAAGTACATTAATATCGGCCCGCCAGGAATGTCCCGGCAATCATGAGAATTCCGATCGGTATGCGGACAGGGCCGGGAGGCGGTCGCTCCAGGCTCTGGGGAAGAGATCACTGGAGACAAGGAAGATAGCACGGCTCAGGGCACGGGATCTCGCGATCATCGGGAAGTACGTTCCCTGATTACCTTTGCCACACTTTCACTCAGAGAGTGAGAGGTAAAGGGTTTCTGAAGAAAGGAGGCCGCTCCCTCGTTCAAAACCTTCTGTACCCTTTCATCGCGGGCGTACCCTGAGGCAACCAGGACCGGGACTCTCGCATCAATAGTCTTCAGTTCCCGGTAGACATCCAGTCCGGATATGTGGGGCATCGACATGTCCAGGATAACCGCTTCCAGTTTTTCGCGGTTTTCACGGAAGAATTCAATTCCGGATTCCGGCTCTGAGGTTCCCGTAACCTCGTATCCGCACTCCTTAAGGATATCCGTGGTTACGGAAAGGACGATTGTTTCATCGTCGATTACGAGAAGGTGGCCGCTCCCTGGAACCAGGATATCCTGGTCATCGCTCCGGAAAGGTTCCCGTGACTCTTCGTCTACAGGGAGCAGAATATTCACGGTTGTTCCGAAGGAAGGTTCACTCTCTATCTCGATGACGCCGGAATGTCGCTTCACGATAGTATAGGCCATGGCAAGACCAAGCCCGGTACCCTCGTCACTGTCTTTGGTCGTAAAAAAAGGATCAAAGGCGTGAGCGCGGGTCTCTTCATCCATGCCTATTCCCGTGTCTTTAATGCGTATCAGGGCGACGGATTCATTACCTGAGGCGCCGGCCGGCTCCTGCATATATAAGCTGCCGGGCGGATGTTTCTCCAGATCAACGGTGAGGATGCCTCCCGGTTTTTCCCCGGGGTCACGCATGATGGTCATGGCATGGGATGAGTTCAGGCATATATTCAGGATGACCTGCTCAATCTGGGTCGGATCAGCGTGAACGATAACCGGTTCATCCTGGTAATTAAATCGTAACGTTACGGATTTTGGGAAGCTGTTTTTTGCGAGTTTTTCGATATGCCTGAGTGATGAGTTCAGGTCAACGGGAACGTAACTGGCGTCGTCCTTTCTGGAAAGGGTCAAAAGCTGGCGAATCATGTCCGCGGCCCTGCGGGAGGAAGCCTTTATGGTATCCAGAAAGCCGCGGATCCTGTCATTCATCTCGGGGCCACCTTTTTTAAGGGTCAGGTCAATCAGATTGGTGGCCCCCAGTATCCCACTAAGCAGGTTATTGAAATCGTGGGCCAAACCTCCGGCCAGAGTGCCTATGGCCTCCATCTTCTGGGCCTGGACGAGTTGATCTTCCAGTCTTGATTCGCTTGTCACGTCCCTTTTGATGGAAACAAAGCCTGTGATTACGTCATTTCGGTCCCGGATGGGTGAAATCGTCCCGGATTGAACCATGAGCTGACCGTTCTTTTTCCGGTTTATAATTCGTCCTGACCATACCCTGCCTGAGCGGATCCTGAGCCAGAGATGCTCGTAAAAGGAATCGTCGTGTTGTCCGCTTTTCAGGATGGAGGGCGAATTCCCCAGGGCTTCTTTCCGGGTATACCCGGTGTTACGCTCGAAAGCCGGGTTCGCATAGGTTATGGTCCCCTCCGTGTCTGTAATAATGATATCTTCCTCTGACTGTTCTATGGCCGTTATAAGGCGGTTGCGTTCCTCCTCCGCCTTGATCTCATCGGTCAGGTCCGTTGTTACGGCGAACCATGTAATGTTGCCATCCCAGTTAAAGCGAATTCGGTATCTGTTCTGAACGAACCTTCGTGCGCCATCCTTTCGTATGATCCAGAAACTGACAGGCCCGGGCGCCTGTTGCTCCTCTATGGCCTTTTTGTGGAAAGCCTGAAGTCGTTCCAGCTCTTCCGGAGCCGCGAAATTGAACCTGGGCATTATAAGAAGCTCTTCCCGGGAATAGCCAAGAATTTCCGTCATCCGTTTATTGACATAGATAGCCTTGCCTTTCTGGATAACGGTGATGCCGTCCATGAGATTATCAGCTATACTCCGGAACCTTTCCTCGCTCTCTTCAAGGTTATGAATCGCCTGAGCCATCTCCCGGTTCTGGGCATCGAACTCTTCGTTGACTGCCTCCATCTCCTCCATGGCCGCGTTCAGCTCTTCATTAAGCCGTACCAGCTCCCTCTCCCTCTCCAGCTTGTCGGTGATGTCCGTTACCATAATAATCAGGGGTGAATTCGGGTTGCCGGGATCGGCGAGAGAACCGTGCAGTTCAGCGTCAAAGATGGTCCCGTCTCCACGTTTCATGCGACAGGTGACGCTTCCTGCACCTTTCTTTGCGATCTCCCCGTAGAGTTCAAGTCCGACGCGCACGAATTCTTCTTTATTCGGGTAGAGAACACTCACGCTTTTCCCTTCCAGCTGATCAAAACGATACCTTAGCAGTCTGCCCAGTTCCTGGTTCCCCCAGACCATGATCCTTTCCCGGGCTATACCGATTCCGAGGGGAGCGGAACCGATGATACGGTTGAGGGATATATCATAATCAACCAGGGGCTGGTCAGATTCGAGACGCTCGGTTATCTCATGACCCTTGAGAAAAAGAAACCGGATACCCCCATCCGCGTCTTGAATGGATCTGAGGGTAAAATCGAGGGTATGTTCTATCTCCTCTGTGTCACGGAAATTAATGAATCCGCGGTAGGTTATGTTCCGCCTGGCCAGATACAGGGCCTCCCGGGCCAGCTCTTTACCTTTTTCCGATGATCCCCAGGGATGGATCTCCACCAGGTTGCGTCCCTTCAGGGCGGTTGGATCGACTTCCAGTATGATTTCCGTGGTGGGATTCGATTCCAGGATGTTGCCTTCCCGGTCCAGTACCAGGTATATTCTGTCCACGGCGGTGAATATCTGCTGGAGGAGGGATTGACTATCCTCAAGTCTTTTCAGTGTTGAACGGTGTTCCCGAGTCTCGGTCTGGTACAGTCTTCGTAGAAGTGAAATGATCTTTTCATTTTTTTCATCATGGTTCAGGTTTTTTACCTGCATGAACATAAGGAAGATAAAGGCCAGAATCGTCCCAGTCACGTAATGGGCAATGTCAAGGAACCGGTTTCCGTAGAAACGGACCGCTGAGGTGTAATCGATAAGGTCGATAAGATGGGGCAGCAGGAGAAAGCATGTTCCTACTATAAGGAGAGATGGGACAAAAATACGTTTTTCACCGAGATCGCTCAGGAGCCAGGGTGTCAGGGCCATAATGAATCCGATAAAAAGAAGGGAGTTCAGGGGAGGGTTATTTCCCGGTACCACCATGGCGTGATAGAGGGTAACGATAAGTACAGGAGTCGTGGAAAGAATGAATCGCACCGTTCGATGATGCCCGTAACGGTTGAGAATAATATTTATGATACCGATACCTGATCCGGCCAGGGCGAGAAAGGCCGGTTCCGGCATGAAGGAGACCATAGTAAAAAAATAGAGCAAACCGGCCAGGGCCAAAAGAAGGCTTATGCGGTTGGCCATTATAATACGCGAAGCGAGTAATGGCGGGGTCTCTTCCCGGATTCCGTACCGTGTGATTTCCTTGAGGATTTCTAAAAAGGACATTGGTCTATTTATCCCGGTGGCTCTGTCATGAAAAGGGGAGTAAAATGTATTTCATAGTAAGGCTTTTCATGAGCGGGCGACGGGGCTCGAACCCGCGACATTCAGCTTGGGAAGCTGACACTCTACCAGCTGAGTTACGCCCGCGTGAATATAATAAATGTACTATCCATGTAATAAAATGAATAAAACTGTCAAGTTGTTATTGCCATGATTCGTTCACGGGATTAACCGGCATGATGTCGGTGGAGGAAAATTTTTCTCCTGAATACCGCCGGAGAAGGCAGGATCTTTCAAGGGGTACATTTCGGAAATTTTCCATACAATGTAAAACATACCGACAGTCCGGGATGATCTATCGGCTGTAGGGAAGTTCATGGTCCTGGTAGCTCCCCTTTTTCTCCTTCATATACGTTCCTGCCAGTTTACCCGAAAGCATCAGACCGAGAAGTCGTGAGAGACGGGCAAAGAGTGCGTTGCCGCGACCAGTCATCGCAATCGGCTTTTCCCGGGCGAGAGCATCCAGCGCGGTCCGGGCAACAGATTCCGGTTGCTGCATGGAACGCTCGAACCCTTTCTCGTTCATGTCTGCCCGTCGAAAGAATCCGGTGCGGGTAGGGCCGGGGCAGAGGGCCAGAACGCGGACGCTGCTTTGATTGAGCTCATGGTTCAGGGCCGCGCTCCAGTTCAGTATAAATGTCTTGGACGCGGCGTAAACGGACATGTGCGGCGTGGGCTGGAAAGCAGCGTTGGACGCGACGTTTATGATTCCGCCACCCCGGCTTTTCAGCCTGGGGAACAGATTGCCTGTAAGCTCGATGACGGCCTGGATGTTTACTTCAATCATATTATAAAGTTCAGAGACGCCTGGCGCGGGAAAATCGCCGTAGAATCCATATCCGCTGTTGTTTACCAGGAGAAGCTTGCCGGCTCCGGAAGATGGTTCCAGGATGCTGTCTATCTCCCTCCAGGCCTGTTTGCGGGATTTACTGTCTGAAAGATCGCAGGAGATATGGACATCCCGTTTATCTGTATCCAGTACCGAAGCCTCTCCCCGGGAAAGGTTTATAAAGCGTATGGATGGTTGGATCTCTTTAAGAAGAGTGACCATGGCGGACCCGATTCCGCCGGAGGCCCCGGTTATAACGCAGTCTGAAAATGTTGTGAAGTACTCGTTCTGTTTCATGTCGCTTCTCCGGTTATCTGTTTTAAATGATTCCACCCGCCATATCATGATATGTCTGTATCGGGATATCCCTTTAACCTCCCGGGCCGGATGGTGTTGGCTGTCGCCGAAGTGAGGATTCTCTGCAGGGAAGGGGTAACATGGGTATGGAACACCAGATATGGGTTCCGTTCTATCCTTAATGCCATCCACGCGTAGATATCCGCAAGGATCAGTATCGGTAAACGGTACTCTTTGGGAATATGGACAAAAGCTGTCTCCGCTTCCTCCTGCCAGCTTCGGTACCTGCTGATCTGTTCCCGGATGAAGCGGTTAAACTCATCCGGATTGGCTCGGGCAGACCGGGGTGTAAGTTCCTTCAGAGACGTTTCATTTATGGGAAGGTAGATACGGTCTCTCAGGCAGTCTTCATGAATGTCCCTGATAAGATTTAAAAACTGCAGGGCGGATGCGAGTTTCCCTGCATGGGGCCAGATAGCTTTCGGAATATCCAGGATACGGGCAAGTAACATGCTGATTACTTTCGCAGATCCGTTTAGGAAGTTCTCTACTTCCTGGATGTCCCTGAAGGTACGTTTCTCCAGGTCCGCTTCGCATCCGTCGAGAAAGGCCCGGGTAAGTTCGCCGGTAAAACCCTGTTGATGCATCAGATCAATGAAGGAATCGATTACAGCGTCATGGGACGGCTTGCCCTCCAGGGCATCTTCATAACGCTTCCGAAAAGAGAGGAAACCTTCCCTGTCACTTTCCGGTCCATCGGTGTAACGTTCGGCTTTCCTGATAAAACTGAACAGAATGAGAATCATCCCCCGGATACTGGCGGGAAAAAAAAGGCTCACGTAAAGGTAGGTGCGGCTGTTTATTCTGCTGGGGGAGTGGGGCCTTTTCTTCCGGATCAACATTATCACCTGTGATTATCTAAAAATCAGTCTCTTTAGCAGGGTACGGATACCGGGGGTCAGTTTCTCACGGACTGGCACCATGGCCGCGGAGGAAAATATCTCCGATTCCGTGGGATAGGGATAAATGATGGAGAGCAGGTCTCCTGATTTCATTCCCTTCTGGATAGCCAGGCTCGCCATCGGTATCATGTCTCCCGCCCGGCCTCCTACCATGGAGGCGCCAAGAAGACGGTCGCCTGATCCGAGGATCAGCTTAAGAAAGCCGCGCGTGTCCAGTTCCGTACAGGCCCGGTCGTTCTCTTTCAGAGGGACGGATATGCTCCGTCTCAGAGAGGAGTTTTCGCGCGCCTCCTGCTCCGTCATGCCGGTATGGGCCACTTCAGGCTTTGTATAGGTGACCCGGGGAACGGCACGGTAATCGACCTTTTTTTTAAAGATTGGAACGGTAATATTCCGGGCCACAACTCCTCCCTGGTATCCGGCCATATGGGTAAAAAGCCAGGGCCCGGCCGCGTCGCCGCAGGCGTAGATGTTGGAAATATTTGTTCTCAGGGAAGCGTCCGTGCGTATGAAGCCCCTCTCATCCCGTTTTACGCCAATTTCATCAAGTCCCAGATCGCCGGTCTCAGGCTGTCTTCCCAGGGCGGCAAGAATATGGGTGCCTTCGATGGCGTACTCATGCTTTTCCTTTTCGAGGATAACCTGTTTTTTGCCCTTAACCTTGAAAACTTTTATAATCTTCGCATTCAAATGAAGATGGATGCCGTCCCTCACGAAAACCGATTCCATGATGGGAGCAACCTCGGGTTCGTCCCGCCAGAAGAGGTGGGGGGCCATGTCTACGATATGGACTTCACTTCCAAGGTTGTTGAAGGCCTGGCCAAGTTCACAGCCTATGGGACCTCCGCCGAGAATTATGAGCTTCTCAGGCAGTCTCTTCTGTGAAAAGATCGTTTCGTTGGTAAGGCAGCCGATCTCTCTCAGTCCCGGGATGGGGGGGACCACGGCTCTTGAACCGGTGGCAAGGACAATGTTCTTTCCGGTAATCTTTTGGCTGGAAACCTCTACTTCATGAGTTCCGGTGAGCCGGGCGTTGCCATGGATTACCTTGACTCCCAGAGACTCGAAGCGTTCTCTGGAATCCTTGGGTGCAATGGTGCGTATGCTGTCATGAACGTGTTTCATGACACTGCTGAGGCGAATCTTCTGTAAATCGGCCTCGAGTCCAAGCCGGGCAGATTCACGGATCTCCCCGGCCAGGTGAGCGCTTCGCAGAAGGGCTTTGCTGGGTACACAGCCGGTATTCAGGCAGTCCCCGCCCATCCTGTCCCGCTCGATCAGGGCCACTTTCGCTCCCAGGCTGGACAGGGCCGCGGATGCCACCAGTCCAGCGCTGCCGGCACCGATAACTATGGCATGGTAGTCTTTTTTCATAGATGCCCCATTATTCTGTAGTTCCATCGATTATACCACAACAGTCGGCAGGGGTCAAAGATTATTCTGTTGATTTACCTGCATTTCTCTGTTTCTGTGGTCGTGAGGTTAAAATGAAGGATAAACGAGACAGATTATTATACATTGAATCTGAGATCGCGGAGTGTCGAGGGTGCCGGCTGGCGGGTACACGCACCAAGACCGTGCCGGGGGAGGGCGATCCTGACGCTGACGTGATGTTTATCGGTGAGGGACCCGGTAAACAGGAGGATTTTAATGGGAGACCCTTTGTGGGAAGGGCGGGTGAATTACTGACCAGGATTATCGAAAAAGGGATGGGTGTATCGAGGGAGAGCGTCTTTATCGCGAACCTGGTCAAGTGCAGGCCCACGGTGGACCTGGCCTTCAGGAAGGACCGTCCACCGGACCAGGAGGAACTCACGGCCTGTTCCAGCTTTCTTTTTCGACAGGTCGATATTATTCAACCGAAAGTGATCATTACCCTGGGAAGTCCGGCCACGAAGTATATTCTCGATACCTCCACCGGCATAACAAAGATGAGGGGAACATGGGGAGAGTTCCGGGGAATACCGGTAATGCCGACTTTTCATCCCAGTTATGTGTTGCGTAACGGAGGGGAGAAAAGTCCCCTGAGAAGGGATGTATGGGAGGATATCAAGAAAGTTCTGGAATATCTGGGATGGCCCATACCGGGAAGTTAAGAACCGGAAAACGTTCCGATCTTGAGAGTTTCCACTTTCCTGTATACAGGTAATAGTGATTGACTGCCGGGTATCTATCTTGAGAATCATGGATCGTCGGGGAGAAACAATCATGAAGCAGGTATTTGAGCAGTCCATGCTCGGGCCGGTTCGCCTTCGCAACCGGACCATCCGTTCCGCGGCCTTTGAGGGTATGTGTCCCGGTGGGGTGCCCTCGGAAACCCTTATAGGGTATCACCAGGATGTCGCCCGGGGCGGAGCAGGAATGACAACAGTTGCGTACGTATCCGTCCATCCCAGCGGACTTTCCTTCCCTCATCAGGCCTGGATGAGCGAGGAGAACGTTACGCATTTCCTGAGACTCACCGATGCCGTTCACAGAGAAGGAGCGGCCGCGGCCGTTCAGCTGGGTCACTGCGGCAACATGGCGGACCGCAAGGTCTCCGGGTATCCAGTCTACGCCCCTTCTCCTGTATTTAATCTTTTCGGCCTTGTACTCCCACGGGCCATGAAAGAGGAAGATATCGAGTCTTTTATCGTGGCCTTCGTGACGGCCGCTGAGAGAGCAAAAAGAGCCGGTTTCGATTGTATCGAGATTCATGGAGGTCACGGTTACCTCCTGAGCCAGTTTCTATCCCCTCATACGAACAGGCGTGATGACCGGTGGGGAGGTTCCCTTGAGAACCGATACCGTTTTCTGGGAGAAGTTACCCGAAGGGTAAAAGAAACCACGGAAAATAAGATGGCCGTGGTGGTGAAGATGAATATGCGGGACGGTTTTGAAAGCGGGTACACCTTTGAAGATGCCCTGCAGGTGGCCCGGTGGCTGGAACGGGACGGGGCTGACGGCCTGGTCCTCTCCGGAGGTTTCGTCAGCAGGACCCCAATGTACGTTATGAGGGGGGAGACGCCCGTCAGGGACTTTATACGCTATCAGAGCGATCCCCTGATAAAGGCGGGTCTTTTTCTCTTCGGAAACCTGGCGATCAAGAAGTTCCCGTACGAACGGGTATATTTCCTGGAGGACGCCATGGCCTTCAGAAGCGGCGTCGATATACCCCTTATTTACGTGGGAGGAGTACTCTCTCTCCCAGATATGGAAAAGGTTCTGGCGGAAGATTTTGACTTTATCCAGATCGCCCGGGCCCTTTTCTATGAACGCGATTTTGTTAACCTGGTGCGAAATAACAGGAATCACGTATCGGGATGTCTTCGCTGCGGACCCTGTAATCGCTGCATGGGGACCATGTACGCGGGCGAGGCCCGGTGTACCTTTCGGGAAGAGGAGGAAGCACTATGAAACAATTGGGTATCCTGATTATTATTCTGTTGCTGGCCGTTATTTCCGGAGCGGAGGAAGAATGGGTATTGAAAAAAGAGAAGGACGGTATACGCTCCTATACGCGGCCGGTTGTTGGCTGGGATATTCACCAGTGCCGGGGGGTCGGGTACGTTAACGTTCCCTTCGAACAGACCGTCGCGGCCCGGCTCGATTTTGAAAGGTTTTTTTCTAATAACTCGAACATGGAGTCATACCGTATTCTGGAAGACAGGGGGCCGAACCATAAGATCGTCTACGCCGTGATTGACGTCCCCTGGCCTGCGAAGGACCGTGACGTGATTTTCGAGGTAAGGGTGACCCGGGGAAAGGACAGGGTGGTCACCTCTTCATTAAGCCTTCCGCATCATTCGGGCGCGCCTTCCGGTGAGGGTTATATCCGCATGACAAAGATGCGTGAGAAACACATCTTTATCCGGAAGGGTGACAAAACTCTGGTTATTACGGAGTCTCTGGCTGACCCGGGCGGTACCATCCCTCCGGATATCATTAACTGGATGCTTGCTAACTCTCCCATAAAAACAATAAAAACCATACGGGAAATTGTGAAGAATTACAAATCGACGGGAGAATAAGAAATAGAGGGTTATTTTTCTTTCCGGGCCGACTCGACCAGTTTGCCAAGTTCCTCTGTTTGTTGGGCCAGGTCCCGGGCCGTGTTGGCGATATCCTCTGAACCGGAAGTGTTCGCCTGGGTGAGTTCGTTGATGGTGGAGACGGAGTTTACGATCTCGGTGGAGGATTTTCGATGTTCGTCCGTGGCTGTTCGGATCTCTCCGGATATGTTTCGGGCCTTGACTATAACATCGTAGAGTTCCCGGTTGGTATCGTACTGCATGGTCATTTCCTCCCGTATCTTCAGCATGACATTTCTATTGGTGGCCACGTCCTCAAGGATGGAGCTGATGGTCTTTACAGTGATTCCCACGTTCTGGCGGCCGGTGTTGATCTCCTCATCATTGGTCATAATCAGCCGCCCTATCTCTTTAACGCTGCCGGCCGTCTGTTCGGCAAGTTTGGAAACCTCATCGGCAACAACCGCAAAACCGCGGCCCTGCTCTCCGGCACGGGCCGCTTCAATGGATGCGTTCAGTGAGAGGAGGTTGATCTGATCGGAAATGTCGTTTATTATACTGATGATATTCGTCATCTCTCCAGAACTGTCGCTGATCTTCTCCATGCTGGTCTCCATGTATTTCAGCATGGTCTCTCCCTTCTGGGCGTTATCTGTTATCAGGTGGGTTCTGTCAGACATATCTTCAACCATGGAGGTCATCTGTTTTATTATGTTGGAGAGTTCATCCATCTTTTCAATGATATGACCCATGGTCTCATCCTGGTTGTGGCTCTGGTTGGCCACCGTGTCAAGACCGGCGGACATCTGCTCCATGGTAGCCGTGATCTCTTCAACGGATGCCGCCTGGCTCTGAGAGTTCTCGGAAAAGTGATCGGAGGTCTCCGAAAGGGTATGGGTAGATTTCGTCAAGTGGGATGATGCTTCTTCTACGGTCTTCATCATCCTCTGCATGCTTACAACCTGCCTGCGGTTAGTTTCAGCTTCTTTTTCAGCTGATTTAATCGCGTCTGCCGACATCTTCTTAATCATGAAGGATATGGCCAGGACAACCATAAGGGAGAAAGAGCTTTCGATCATGGAGAGCCTGACCGCTTCCTGCCTGACTGCTTCAAGGCCGGGCAGGATGAAAAATCCGTAGCCCACGATCTCAACGAGAAATATCCCGCCAACCAGCAGGGTGGCCCAGTAACTTCCGAAAAGGGTTCCCAGGGCAAGCATCATAAAAAAGAAAAAGAGGAGCGTTGAATAGGCGCTCTCGGGAAAGGGAGAGGTGAAATACTTGGAGGCAAAGGTAGCGGCTATGATCAGGGAACCGGTTATTACGATCATGTTGGACGAGAAGGAGTAACGTCCCTTCACGAGGAGCAACAGGCCAAGAGTATTGACGGTAAACATGGCGCCGACGGTCGCCAGGGGCACGAAAATATTTGTGTGAACCATGGACAGGATGGCAAAGATGGCGATCAGAAATAAATAGAGAATAAAATAGACATATGCCAGGGCACGGGCCTGCCGCTGTCTGTAGAAGTTCACGTCTTTGTAGTGTTTCAACAGGGTTTCTTCAAGAAACTCTTTCATAGACCATACCTATCATTCGCTTCTCTACGGTTAATCTGGAAATAATTCGATACCATGACAAGTAGTTTTTATCAAATCTGCGAGTTGTTCCGCTCATAGGGTCTGTCGAATCGATTTTCAAAGGCGTCGTGCTCTTTAAGCTTCATGTTCCAGTAGAAATTCGCCAGCCCTGTCACCGCTCCGATACGGTAAAATAGTTTTCTTCCCGGGCCCAGTCTTCGAGGACGCGCCAGTCGTTTGCAAATATCCGGGTCAAGGATACCTTCGGTATGGTACACGCGTCCCAGGTCTTGGAACTCTCTGAAAAGTTTTTTCGTCCATGCGGGAGGCATCATCTGGATCCCCTCCACGCCTCCCCGTATGATGACTCCGGGCGTGTTCATTCCGAGTCTTTCAGAAAGTTTGAACAGGTAGCGGGCCACGTATTCCGAATGGATCGACTCCGGGAAGCCGGACTGCACCAGGAAGAGCACGGTTTTTCCCTCAAGGTGGTTCTTTTCTTTCAGGGAGTCGATGAATTCCTTCACGATACCGGGCATGGCGTCCGTGTAAAGGGGAAAGGCCAGGAAGATTGAGTCGTATTCCTTCAGTCTCTCCGGGGCCTCCTCCCTCTCCCTGCGGGAAGCCAGGTAGAGCGTGTCCGGTTCAGCGCCGCCTGCTTCCACCAGACCCCGATTGAAGGCCTCCATGAGAAGTCGGGTGTTGCTCTTTCGTCCCCGGGGGGAGCCGTTAATCTCAAGCAGTCGCATCTACAGCCTCCCGGATTGTCATCCCGCTGTGAACAAAGGAACGTAAAGAAGATCGCATGTTCAGGGCAAAACGCCTGTAGATGTCCCTGATGATATTAAGGTCCTCTTCATCGGTATCCTGCTCGAGACCGACAAAGAGTCCCAGCTCCGGGTACCGGTCGTACCGTCTTCTGTGATGACATTCCCCTTCTACGAGTTCAATGTAGGGATGTATAAGGGGAATGAGCCGGTCCTGGAGCTTTTTCATGGCTGCGGAGGGGAAACCCAGGACCAGGGGAGAGGCCAGGATGACCAGGTCCGATTCCAGAGAGGACCTGTAGACATCGTCCATGTCATCGGAGAACTGGCATCTGCCCGGGGTCTGCCACCAGCAGGTCCAGCAGCCGGTACAGTATCGGATACTCAGGGAGTCGATATCCATGGTTTTCAGAGCATGGCCTTCCCCTTCCAGGGCCCTTCTGTACCGGTCCAGGGAGGGGGAGAAGTTGTCATCGGCCCCCTCTCGTGTGATAAGCATAAGAACGTTCATGGGTCTCCTCTGTCGTCTTTATAGCACGGGACAGGGGACGGAATCAATTCTTTTTTCCAGCGGGCCATTTCAGGACAAAGAGAAGGGGCCGCCTGTCCTCATTATTGACGGTCCGCCTGTCACCATTGTTGTCCAGTATGATGTAGACCCGGTCGGCGGTTACAGCAAGGCCCTCTGCGCGGCCGTATTTCATGGTCCTGTAGCGGTATTTTTCAGAGGTCTCTGACATTCTGTAAGACCAGGCTTCCCCTTCATGGATGGTCTCTCCTTCTGTCGCCATTCGAATCACCAGGTACTGGTTGCGGGAGAGGGCGTAAAGGTTGCCCCCATGGGTGGATAGTCCGCTGAAATCGAGTTCATCTTTGTTCAGAAAAGGATAGCGTGACCGGAGAAAGGAAAGAGCGTCACATGCGGCAGAATCATTATTGCTGTTGGACGTTCCAAAATCGGGGATCTCCAGAAACCCGCGAACCTCCCGTTCAGCTGCCAGGTAAAGCCGATTTTTTCTCAGGGCGATTCCTTCAAGTCCTGCGTTCTTTTTCGCGCAGAGCCCGGCTGAACGGCAGCAATTGTTCAGAAACGGAGTCGCCCATCGTGATCGTCCCGCTGGATCGACTTCCAGTACCCTGGTTCTTCCCTCGCAGGCCAGGAGAAAATCTCCTTTAGGAGTGAGGTCTATTCCTTCCAGGTCAAGATCTTTCCCCCGGTTATCGGGAGGGGAAAAGGTGCGATGCGGGATAAAGACCGCCTTATCCTGCGTCATAACAATCCGGAAGATGATGTCGTCGTGATTGTCCGAAACGCTGTAGAGGACTCCTTTATCCCAGACCAGACCTGAAGGTTCAAGATTATCATATCCGGATACCGGAAGGACCTGGATAAGTTTTAGCTCCGGAAGGTGATGCCCGATATTCCCGGAGGGTCCATTCGGATTACATGAGATGAAGGAAAGGGAGAGAAGCAGAAACAGGTGTTTCAGGTAGAAAGAAACAATAGAGGAGTTCATGACGGGTTCCTTACTTTTCAAAATCACGATACAGCAGACTCGCCTGAATACCCTGGTTGTTCTGATATTTGGAGCTGTGATACTCCTCGAAGTCCCCCTCGATGGAGTGGTAGTATATCTGGCAGATCTCCACGCCGGCGTAGATGCGTATCGGCTGGACGCAGAAAATTTCCAGGGTCCAGAAACCGGCGAATCCCACATCTCCGAAACCGGCCGTAACATGGATAAAAAGACCCAGGCGGCCTATGGAGGAACGGCCTTCCAGCATGGGGACCAGGTTGCGTGTCCTTGTATATTCTTCTGTTCTTCCCAGGTAAAGTCGGCCCGGCTCCAGAAGGAGTCCCTCCTCAGGGATTTCGATGGAACGGGTGGGGTTTTCCTTTTTCATGTCCAGGGGAAGAGAGGAGTAGGTCAGAAGTTTTTCATGGAGTTTAAGGTTATAGCTGTTGGGGTTCAGCTGTTCCTCCCTGAAGGGTTCTATCTCAATCTCCTTTCCGAGACGGGAACGTATCTCTCTGCCTGAGAGTATCATGAGCCCCTCCTTTTTCGTTGACAGTTTTTTCCCGGTCTTGTCTTTTACGAGTAGAGCTACCATGAAAATCTTATTGCAACGGCAGCTGAATGCAACGACCATTGGTGGAGCATGATACGTTAAGGTAAATAATTATTTAATGCCATCCAAACATGCTATAATCTGGACACTTATCCTTTCGCTGCTCGGCTTTCTGGGCAACTTTCTCCATGTCCCTCTTTTTTTCGGTGTGGATTATGTCTTTGGAAGTATCTTCGTATTACTGGCGGCCTCGATTCTCGGACCGGTTTACGGCCTGCTTACAGGATTGCTGGCGCACAGCTTTACGGTCACTCTGTGGAATCATCCCTACGCGCTATTGAGTTTTGTCCTTGAGGCCCTCTTTGTGGGCATCCTCATCCGGCGCGGTTTCAAAAACCTTTTCCTGGCCGACCTTCTCTACTGGATCGTTATCGGTGTTCCACTGGTATGGCCCTTTTATGGTATTCTTCTCGATATGGAGACTACCCAGGTATTGCTGATACATCTAAAACAGCCGGCGAATGGTCTGGCCAACGCTATAATGGCCCAGGTACTGCTTCTTCTCCTCAGGTTCTCTCCCCTTACCATGGGTGGCCGTCTTTATAAAAAGGTGGCCCTGGGAGAAGTGGTTTTCGCCATGGCCCTGGGGCTGGTCACGATTACCACTCTGGGAGTTACGGTTATAAACAGCAGGATGATGTTCCAGGACCATCGGAAGAGTCTCCGTTCCCGGCTGCTCTCAACGGAGACCCGCCTTGTTTCTCATATCCGTCATCTGGATAGAAATCTGGAAACGGGGAACCATTACCTGCTGGAACTGCACCGTGAGAGGGGAGGTCCTCTGGAGCTGGTAGATGATGACCTGCCCGATTTTATTTATCTTAGGAACGACAGCGAAAATGAACTCATGGCCCTGCGGAAGGGACTGGAAAGAGATGACATCCCCCCTTTTCAATCTGAAATACCTTCTCGGGGTTTCTGTTTTCCCTCCGAAGACCCCGCCCATGTCTATCATATACAGAGAATTGAGAATTATACCCTGATTGCCGCTATGACAATAACACGGTTCATGAATCATCTTTTCGTGGATATTGAGGAATTGGAGATATCTCACTATATACTGGATCCCCGGGGTGATCAGCTCTTTCACCATCTCAATGCCCATGCCCGGATTCTTTCCCATGAAGAATTACAACGCGCGATGAAAATCGAACCGGAAACCATTAATCATCTTCTCCCCGGTGAAGGTCTTCCCTCCATGGTCCGATGGAAAGATTCGCACTTCATATCCCGGGTCCCCCTGCCGGGTGAGAACAGGGGATTAAGCCTGGTTACGGCCGTTTCCCTGTCAGGTTTCGTGGACCGGCTCCAGCAGTATTACATGTTGCAGTTTATCATGATGCTCTCTATTGTGCTTTTGATAATTCCTCTCGTGCAGGTTGTCAGAAATAACCTAACCCGCTCGCTGGAATCGCTTGCTGACGTAACCCGGGAACTGCCGGAACGGTTGCGTATGGGAAGACCCCTCCTTGAGTGGAAAAGCAGTCGTATCCAGGAAGTTGATATTCTCTCTTCAACCATTAATCGCATCTCCAGGGTGGTTATCGATGTTTTCTCCGAGCAGGAAGAGAAGTACAGGGCACTCTTCAACCGTTCAGGAGAAGCGGTGGTGGTTATTGACCCGGAAAATTATATTATTATCGACGCCAATTCCCGGGCTGCCGCCCTCTTCGGGAAGTCCCTCATGGATCTGAAACTGGCCCATTTCACGGACCTCTTTCCCGAAGGACAGGGAGAGTCTTTTGAAGAGATGGTGCGGTCGGTGGATGAGGGAAGAAAACCGGAGAACCGGGATTTTTTCGTGGAAACGGCGGGGGGAGTCTTCTCCCTGCGCCTGACACCCATCAGCGCAATGATGAGAGACACAAGCGTGATGTTCGTGATAATGCGGGACATTACGCAGAGACTCAGAAGTGAAAATGACCTGCTTCTTTCAGCAACGGTTTTTGAAAACATCGAGGAGGGAATAGTCATTACTGACAGCCGGCTGGTGATTGCACGGGTAAACCCCGCGTTCGAGCAGATTACGGGATTTACCCAGAGGGAGGTGACGGGACG
This sequence comes from uncultured Leptospirales bacterium, assembly GCA_964645775.1. Classification (GTDB taxonomy): domain Bacteria; phylum Spirochaetota; class UBA4802; order UBA4802; family UBA5550; genus CAZYBU01. Next base: position 23,171 of record CAZYBU010000007.1, read on the forward strand.
AAAGCTGGACTCCCTGAGGGAGAGGGACCATGAGACCCCCGGCATGGAGGGCATGGCTGATGCACTGGAGAGTCCAGGGCACTGGCAGGGAGAGCTGTGGAACAGGAAGAAAAACGGTGAGCTCTACGCAGTCTGGCTTTCCGTAACATCTGTCCGTGACCGGGACGGCAGGATATCCAACTATATCGGTGTTTTCATTGATATTACGGAGAAGAAACGTGATCAGGAAAGGATCCATCACCTGGCCCTTTATGACATACTGACCGGCCTGCCTAACAGGGACAATTTTCATGAACGTCTTAAACATGTTATCCAGCGCTCAAGGAGGAACCGGAAAACCTTCGCTCTCATGTACATCGACATGGATAATTTTAAAACCATTAACGAGACCCTGGGGCACAGAACGGGAGATCAGCTTATCCTTGAGATGTCAGAAAGAATACAGGACATAATCCGGGAGAACGATGAACTTGCCAGGCTGGGGGGAGACGAGTTTACCCTTATCACGGAAGGAATCGGTGATTCTTCGGGTGCCTCCAGTGTAGCCCAAAAGATACTGGATACTCTGGATGATCCCTTCATCCTGAATGAAAAAGAATATTACGTCACCGTCAGCATAGGCATCTGTCTCTACCCGGAGGATGGTGAAGACGTGGAAACCCTTATGCGAAACGCCGACGCGGCCCTTTACCGGACCAGGGCCGCGGGTCGAAAGGGCTTTGAGTTTTATCATGTCGACATGAACACCATGGTCAGGGAAAAACTTGAGCTTGAGTCGGGACTCAGAAACGCGCTTAAGAACAACGAGCTGAGTGTATATTACCAGCCCCAGATTAACATTACCACCGGAAAAATAGTCGGGGCTGAGGCCCTTCTCCGCTGGTCAAGCCCGGAACGGGGAAATGTGCCCCCCGATCTGTTTATTCCCGTGGCCGAGGAAACGGGACTTATTGATGCGATCAGCAACTGGCTGGTCGACCAGGTCTGCCGCGACCAGGAGGTCATTATGGATAGTGGCCTTCCCCGGATCAGAATCTCTATTAACGTAGCGGATCATCAGTTCCGTAAAGAAGATTTCGCGGAAACACTAACCGGAATCATCCGTTCTCATGAACTTGATCCGGCCATTTTTGAGCTTGAACTTACCGAGCGGATTTTCATGGAGAATATTGAGACGGCCAGGGAAAAACTGCGGAAGCTCAAGGAGGTCGGTTTCACGATTTCCATTGATGATTTCGGGACAGGAAATTCCTCTCTTGCCCATCTGAAACGGTTCGATATCGACACACTCAAGATAGACAGGTCCTTTGTCATCGACCTGCCTTCGGACAGGCAGAGCGCGGATATTGTTCTGGCCATTATCTCCATGGCCAGGGCGCTTAACATGAAGGTCATCGCCGAAGGTGTGGAAGATGAGCGGCATCTGGATCTGCTCAGGGATAAGGGTTGTGATGAATACCAGGGATATTTTTTCAGCCGTCCTGTTGATCGTTCCCAGTTTCGGCGACTTTTTCGGGAAAATTACCGGATGGATGAGAAGGATTGATCTGGGATGCAGCCGAATATTTCAATAAGTTTGTCTCTTCTGAAATCGAATATGGCTTCGAGCCGACCGGCGATGATACGATCAACGGGACGGCCGGGTAGATCAAAAGGGGGAATGTAACTAACCCGGTCAGTCATCTCTATTCCAGAATCGACGGGTCGGAAAAGGTGCTCGTGGTGCCATAGACGGTAGGGGCCCGCTCTCTGTTCATCCACGAAATAACAGGGTTCCCGCACATGAGTAATCTCCGTAATCCATGAAACCCGGATTCCGGGAAAAGGAGTGAGCCTGTACTCAATGATCTGACCCGGGTACATTCTTTCCGGCTTTTTCCCTGGCAGGGAAAAGTTCAGCCAGGGAGGCGTTATTTCTGACAGACGGCCCGGGTCCGAGAAGAAATTCCAGCATTCTTCTTCTGTGACCCTGAGGCTCTGGACACGGTAGATTTCCTGGATAATAATGGGCCTCCTCTCTCAGTAGACGCTTCTCAGTACCTTTTTCAGGTCTTCGAAACGGTAAGGTTTTTCAAGGACACCTGAAAAGCCATAGTCGCTGTAGTTGGCCAGGATGGGGTCATTGGAGTACCCGCTTGAAACGATCCCCGTTATCCCAGGTGATATTTCGTGGATTCGCTTCATCGTTTCGGCCCCTCCCATCCCCCCGGGGACCGTCAGGTCCATGATGGCAAGGTCAAAAGTAACCCCGTTTTCCACGGCTTTCCGGACCGCCTCCAGGGCTTCTTCACCCCGGGCCGTGGATACAACATCGTAACCGATCTGGGCGAGCATCTTCTCAAGGACGGACGTGATATGAGCCTCATCATCCATAATGAGAACCGTCGATTCGCCCGGTAGAGTGAAATCTGATTCGTCTCTTTCCGGTTCCACGTCTCTCGCGCAGGAGGGGAGCCGCACCGTGAAACGGCTTCCCTTTCCCGGGGTAGAATCCGCCCGTATATCCCCGCTGTGTCTTCGGATTATGGAGTAGGAGACAGCTAGACCGAGACCGTGGCCCTTATCCCTGGTGGTGTAATAGGGATCGAAGATTCTGCTCATTACTTCGGGAGATATGCCGGATCCGTTATCCTCCACGGCGAGGAAGACCCAAGAATTCTCCTCACCCGCTTCTCCTTCCCCGTTCCAGGCCTGGATCAGAATTTTCCCGTCAGAATCCATGGACTGGAGAGCGTTAATAATCAGGTTGTTAACCACCTGACGCATCTGGCTTTCGTCAGCCTGGATGTTCCACAGGTCATCCGGGTATTCGAGTGTGAAGGTGACAGAGGCGCCGCTCAGGGTCATGGTTGCCGTTTCTTTCAGCAGGTTCTTCAAATTGACCGGTTTCCGTATCGGTTCGCCTCCCCTGGAAAAGGTCAGGAGTTGCCGGGAAAGGTCGCGTATGGTGCCTGATATCTGCTCAATATCATTAAGGATATTAATCAGTTTTTCATCGTGATTATACTCGGTGCGGGCCAGTGATACGTTACCCATTATGGAGGTCAGAAGGTTATTAAAATCATGGGCGATACCTCCGGCGAAAATTCCCAGGGATTCGATTCTGTTCGCCTTCAGGAGTTCTTCCTCAATCATGACCCGGCGCGTTTCGTCGATAATGACCATGATTACGCCGAAAAACTGTCCGTTGTCTGAAATGGGGGAAGCTACAGCCGAACATATCCTTTCATCTTTGTCCTGCTTCAGGACAATCAGTTCCCGGTCGCATCGGGCTGTGAGGCCGGTTGAGGAGACGCGGCTAATCAGATCCAGGCAGTTCTCGTCACTCTTCTCCTTATCAACCTGGAGGATATCGTCCAGAGGAAGACCGATGACCTGCCCGGCTGAAAGCCCCGTTAATGCCTCAGCAGCGGGATTAAACAGTTCTATGACCCCTCTTTTGTCAGTTACGATCACAGCCTCGGCGATAGATTCCAGTGTTCCGAGCAGTTTCTGGCGCTCTCCTTCCAGTTTTTCACTGGTTATCCGGTACCGTTCTCTTGATTCTACAAGTTCTGATTCTGTCATCTTGAGTTCGGAAATATCTGTTAAAAGGGCAAAGGAGCCCGTATGTACCCCAGCTTCATCGTAATAGGGTGTGGCCTTTATGATACAGTAGAGAAAGGAGCCATCCTCTTTTTGAAGAGTGAGTTCATAAGCGCCGTGGTAACCGTGTTCTCTGCGGTTAAGCTCATAATCGAGCAGGTCTCTATCTTCAGGGAGAACAAGGTCGTAGACATCGGTTCCAATGATTTTGCTTCTATCCATGTCGAGCATGTAACATAGCTCAGGATTGACATCCAGTATGATGGCTTCTCGGTCTATGATCCAGAACCCTTCATTGGTTGTGTCGAGTATTCTTCTGATCCGTTCCGAATCTCTGCGGGACCGGTTTACCGCCTTGAGCCGTTCCTTCTCTCCGCGGATGGCTCTGTAGACCACAAAGGAGAGCAGGAGCGTCACCAGGATGAGCATTATAACTGATATGCGTATGAATCCCCGGGTAATACTGTCGATCTCTTCGTGGACATCGTTTACGTATACGCCAGTACCGATGATCCAGTTCCAGGGATGGAAGGCCTGGACGTAGGAGAGTTTCGGGGCGATCCTGTCAGGATCGTCCTTCCATTGCCAGTGATACTTTACGAAACCGGAACCTTGTTCACGGCAGACCCGGACCATCTCCTTGAAGAGAAGCTTTCCGGCAGGGTCTTCGAAATTGTCCAGTTTCCTTAGTTCCAGGTCTTCCCGGTAGGGGTGCATCAGTACCCTCGGTTCAAAGGTCATGATCCAGAAATAATCTTTCCGGTCACTGCCGTAGCGCAGTTCCTCCATGTGGCCGATGACCCGTTCCCTCGCTGCATTGACGGTCATCAGTCCGCTCGATGATTTTCTGTGGTATTGCCGTGCGAGGGAGATGGCCGTCCTGGTCTGCTCCCGGATCATCTCTTTCTTCTTATTCATCACGGCATCTTCCATCCTGGGAAGAAGAAAGCTGAAGATGAGAAATATAAAAAGGACCACCACCAGATATGAGGGAAGTATGATAAAGAGAATAGTCTGTATGCGTGGTCGATCCTTCATGATTTCTTAATATCTTACTCTCTGTTCCGGCTCAGATCAATGATAATTATTGTGCTCCGCAAAAAATGAAAGGATAGAGGATGGAATATGCTCTAAACCTGACCGCCTCGCCATAGCTCTTGACGAAAACTCCTTTTTCCGAGAGGGAGTGCGCCCTGCTCGAGGTGGCCGGTTACATGCACGACCTGGGAAAACTGGCGGTTCCAAAAGAGTTACTTGACGAGCCCCGGGACCTGACCACGGAAGAGAGGAATATCATAAACCGGCATCCCTTTTATTCCTACAGGTTAATCGAACGGGTCGGCAGTCTTGAGACCGTTGCCGAGTGGGCCTCTTTCCACCATGAGACCCTTGATGGGGAGGGATATCCTTTTCACCTTCGAGGAAGAGATATTCCTCTGGGTTCAAGAGTCGTATCCGTGGCCGATATCTTCACGGCTCTGACTGAAGACAGACCCTACAGGAAGGGTCTGGCGCCCTCCGGCGCACTTGATGTGCTTGAAGATCTGGCCCAAAAAGGAAAGATCGACAGGATGGTTGTGGCCCGTCTCAGGGAAAACTTCCAGGAGATCGACAATCTCCGCAGAGAAGAGCAGACGCTGGCACAGGAGGAATACGCCAACTTCGGCAGGGAGGCTAATCTCTGAGGATTTTTTCCGCCTCCGCAGGAAGGTTCTCCCGTGAAACCTGGATCTGTTCACCGCTACCCATGACTTTCAGGGTTACCTGTCCGCTGGAGGTCTCATCTTCTCCGATAACACAGGCAAGGCGGGCTTTCTCCCTGTCCGCTTTCTTGAACTGCCCTTTAAAGCTTCCCCCGTCAGGATCCAGGTCCACGCTGAAACCGGCTTTGCGCAGGCGTCTCGCCGCTTCACGGGCCGCCGAAACCGCGGTCTCGCCGCTGTGTACCACGTAGATATCCAGTGTGGGTGGAGACAGTTCCTCTCTCTCCAGGAGAAGAAGTATCCGTTCGATCCCGGCGGCAAATCCCACGGCAGGGGTCGGCTTTCCTCCGAAGGTCTCCACGAGGTTATCGTACCTCCCGCCTGCGGCGAAGGCGCTCTGGCTTCCCAGGTCCCTTGAGAGAAACTCAAAGGTGGTCCGTGTATAGTAATCCAGGCCCCGGACGATAAAGGGATCTTCCCGGTAGGTGATGGAATCTGAATCGAGGAGTTCCTTGACGTTTTCATGATGATCATGACAGGCATTGCACAGATGGTCCGTTATCCGGGGGGCGTCCTGCCGTACCGTGTGACAGTGGTCGCTCTTCGCGCAGTCCAGGAGGCGGAGGATGTTGGTCCTGTATCTCCTCTGGCAGTCTTCGCAGAGTTCTTTTACCTTATCGGCGTAGAATTCACGGAGCTTCTCAAGGTAGAGTGGACGGCATTCCTGGCATCCGATAGAATTAATGACAAGCTCATAGGTATCGATGCCGATCTCATGTATGATTCTGTCCATGATCGCCATGGCCTCGTAATCGTGCCAGGGATGTCCGGTTCCGAATATCTCCACCCCGAACTGGTTGAACTGGCGGAGTCGCCCCTTCTGTGGACGTTCGGCCCGGAACATCGGACCGACGTAGAAAAACTTGGTCATAGCCAGGCGGTTGTAATCACCGTTTTCCACGTAGGCCCGTACAACGGAAGCGGTCCCTTCGGGGCGAAGGGTAAGGCTTCTACCGCCGCGGTCCTCGAAGGTGAACATCTCCTTCGATACGATGTCGGTATCATCACCGATACCCCTGGCGAAGACCTCCGTGTATTCCATTACCGGTATGATAATCTCGTGAATATTGAAGAGATTGAATACGTCCCGGGCCTTGCCGAGAAGAAAGTCCCTGCGATAAACCCGGTTCGGGAATATATCCTCGATGCCTGGTGGGCGCTTAATCATGAAGTTTCGTTCTCCTGTGAAGGGGTTTCCTCATCCGGAAGAATTCTCCGGAGGATGGCGTTTTCAGCCAGGGGAGGGTCAAACATTATCTCCAGGGTCTCCCCGGGGCGTGCCATGTCAGCCTCTGAACCATGGGAACTGACAATGCTTACTACCCGGGCGTTGTGATCAATGATTTTTTCTTCTATGGGATAGATGATATTTACTGTCTCACCCGGATAGATCGGATTAAAGACCCTGACGCGGCCGTCCCGGACACCGTAACCGAGAAAGAGAGTTTTTCGCACATAAGGGATCCCGTTGAATCCGAGCTGACCGAACTCATTGAAGAGGTCACGGGTGTAGGGCCGGTGATTGATAAGATCGAGCTCCTCCTCCCAGAAAGGAAGATATTTCTCGAATTCATCCGTCCCGGAAAGGTCGGCGGCGTGCCGGTATATCCTGGTGGCGTTAGCCGCGTGGTAGATCGATTTCATCCTCCCCTCGATCTTGAAGGCATCGACCCCGGCGGTTATGTAATCCGGCAGGTCGGGAAGGATGTTCAGGTCTTTTGATGAGAGGATCTCCGTGCCCTGATTGTGCTCGACTATTTCCATGTAATTGCCGGGGCGTTTTTTCTCCATGAGGGAATACTCCCACCGGCAGGGATGTGAGCAGTCTCCGGCATTGGCGTCACGGCCCGAAAGGTAGCGGCTCAGAAGACATCGTCCTGAATAGGATATACAGACGGCCCCATGGGCGAAGACTTCAAGTTCAGCGTCCGTCTCCTGACGGATACGGGATATCTGTTCAAGGGTGGTCTCCCGCGCCAGAACAATACGCCTGATGCCGTTACGCTGCCAGAACCGGATGGCAAGATGATTGAGGGTCGAGGCCTGGGTGGAGAGGTATATCTCGAAAGGGAGATTCTCCTCCTGGAGGAGCATGAGCATGCCCGGGTCCGATATCATGACCGCGTCCACCTCCAGCTCGACCAGGTCCCGGACAAGGCTTTTTGCCTCCTGGATGTCGGTTTCATGGAGAAAAGAGTTGAGCAGGAGTACGGTCTTCACCCTGCGATTTTTGCAGAAAACGGTCCCCTCTTTTATCTCTTCGATGGAGAGGTTTCCGGCCCGGGCGCGCAGGTTGAACCGGTCTCCACCGAAGTAGACCGAGTCCGCTCCGTAGAGAACGGCCATGCGCAGTTTTTCCAGGTTTCCGGCCGGGGCCGCTATCTCAACGGTATCTCTGCTGGTTGTCGACAAATCCGTTATCTACTCCTCTCTGGTAAAACCTGACGGCCCGGTTGTGTTCCGAAAGGGTCCGGGAAAAGTAGTGGGAACCGTCCTCCCGGGCCACGAAATAGAGATAGTCCGTATCCGCAGGATGCAGTACGGCCCGGATGGAACTTCTGCCCGGCGAAGATATGGGCCCGGGGGGAAGACCCCTGTGCCTGTAGGTGTTGTAGGGTGAGTTCGACTTCAGGTCGCTCTGCCGGATGGGTCCCTTAAACCGTTTGACGGCGTAGCGTACCGTCGGGTCGCAGTCCATCCTCATCCCTTTCTCCAGACGATTTAAAAAGACTGAAGCGATGACCGGCCTTTCACCCGGGACGTGGGCTTCCTCTTCAACCAGGGAGGCCAGGGTCAGCAACCTGTGCCTGTCTGCCGGGTCCGCGGGGGCGCCCTCCTGGTCCAGGACCTTCTTCATCGCGCGGATCAGGACCCGGATTACCTTCTCAGGCCGACTTCCCGGCGCGAAGCGATAGGTGTCCGGGAAGAGGTATCCTTCCAGCGTTGGGGCCTCCAGGGCCAGAGAGGAAATGAACTGCCGGTCCCTGGCCAGGTCGTGAAATCTCGATTGGTCAATAATATTCTTCCTGTCCAGACGTTCCGCTGTCTGGTACAGGTTGAATCCCTCGGGTAGGGTCACTTCCTTGGGTATGACCCTTCCTCCCGATAACTGCCGCATGATCTCCAGGGTCGTGGACCCGGCTCTGACGCGGTAGCTTCCACGTTTGAGCAGTGCGTCAGGCTGTATGCGGAAGAGCAGGGAGAAGAACCGGCCGCTTTTTACCAGGTTCTCCGATTGTAATATTCGTCCTGCCTGGACGGGTGACAGGCCTTCCGCAATCGTGACCCGGCTGTCCCGCATGCCGGCCGGGGGGGTGTTTAAATAATATAGCACAGCGCCGGTCAGAATAAGGACTGATAAAATTATTGCAAGAAATCGTATCAAGGTATATCTCCTCAGATTCAAAATAGGGGAACAGATTTTCATGTCAATGGATTTACAGTTCAACCGGCAAGTAAGTATTGACGAAAGGGTAGTAAGAGTATTTAATAGTACCATTCTGCGGGATGGAGGATTCCTTGTCTCTCATTACCCTCCCAGTCATTATCATGGCTTCCCTGGCCTTTTTCGTCGGCGGGATGTATCTCTGGTCCTTCTTTTTCAGAAGGCAGAGGGAAGAACTCTTCTTTGCTCTCAGTTGTTTTTCCATCGCCTATTACGACATTTCCGCGGCCGGTCTCTATAACTCGCATGATATAGGGGACACAATCTGCTGGCAGCAGAACCAGTATATTAGCCTCGGGATACTCTCGATCATGATCATCTGGTTCGTTTATTATTACGCTGTCTTTCTCACGGGGCGTAAAAAAATTCGAAACACCATGCAGGTATTCACAGCCTACCTGGGGATCATGCTTATCGTGGGACTGGTTGTGGGTAATGAAATGACTCTTTCCCCCGAAAGAATCATTCCTCGAAGCCTGAAAGTGGGGGACCTGGTCATGGCCACCTTCATGCAGGCAAGGATCGGTTTTCTTTACCAGTTACAGTATACGGTTCTCCTGGTCATCTTTGCCTGGATTCTCTATCTGATCATCCGGGAATATCGCAGGGGTAACAGGATGCTCCTTTCTGTCATGCTGGCGCTTATACTCTTTTTCCTGGCGTCTATCCATGACTTCTTTGTTGTTTCAGGTTATTTATCTTCAGTCTTTCTCATGGAGTTCATGTACATGACCCTTATCCTGGCCATGTCCTATGTTCTGTTGCGCCGTTTCATGACCCTTCATTACCAGGTAGCGGCCATAAATCGGGAACTGGAGGAGAAGGTCGAAGAGAGGACCCGGGACCTGAACCTGACCCTGAACGTTCTCAGAGAGAACAACCAGTATCTGGAGAGAAGGGGACGTGAACAGGAGAAAGACCTGAACCTTGCCATACAGGTGCAGAAACATATCCTGCCTCAAAACCCGCCATCCTGCGAGCTGTGGGACGTGGATTTCTATTTCTCCCCCATGAAAGGTCTCTCCGGGGATTTCTACGACTTCTATGTGCGGGAGGGGAGGCTTTACGGTGTGGCTCTCTTCGATGTCTCAGGTCATGGAATCGCCTCGGGAATGATTACCATGCTGGCCCGCTCCATCGCCTTCCGGGCCTTCAGCCGGAGTCCCCACACTCCCCTGGAGGTGATCATGGATAAAATCAACCGGGATTTGAAGGAGGAGATGGGTGACGTGGAACAATATTTGAGCGGGATTCTCGTAAGGCTGAGTAAAGAGGGTAAGGTGGATTACGTGAATGCCGGCCATCCGGACCTTCTTCTACGGCGCTCATCAGATGGAAGTGTCACACGTATCGGTAAAGATGTGCCGATGGAGGGCGTCCTTCTGGGTCTGACCGGCATTGACGGCGAATTTTCTTCATACAGTTTTATCATGGAGGGAGGCGATACGCTTCTCCTTTACACCGACGGTCTCTGGCAGAACCTGTCGGGACCGGGCAACCCCTATCCTTACAGGGAGCTGATGAATATTCTCGCGTCGGTCGGTAACGGAGATTCCGGCAGTATCCTCATGAACGTCCTCAAGGGATGTCAGCCGGAGGAGCCGGCCAGTGACGATACCACCTGCATTGTAATCAAAAAGAATGAATGAATATCAGGAACCGAACTTTACGTCTGCTATGAGGCTGTCCAGGTTCGGGGTAAGCATGTTGTTGACCATTCGGCCCCGCACAGGTTTCCCCCCCATCTCCTCGAGGATGCGACGGTTGCCTGAGGCCCCGTCCGGGTAGCGGGAATACTCTGTCGTGTAGAGGGGCACATTCAGTTCCCGGGCCGATTTGGCCGCTTCGAAGATTCCCCCTTCTTCCGGGGCCTCAATGATGTATACCGCCCGTGAAAGGGCGCAGATCAGACGGTTCCTGTTATAGGCCCTGTATTTATCCGCATCAAGATCGGGGAAAAAGGGGGAGGCAATAAGAATACGTTCCGGATCATATACCTCCTGGAGAACGGGCGGAATGTTCAGATTGAGGATGCCCATGGGGAGTAGAGCCACTGTCGTGCCCCGGTTTTCCAGGGCGCTCCTGTGGGCGGCTATCCCTGCGCCGCGGCTCATTCCTCCCAGGACCGTAATATCGTGCCGTGTCAGTTCCCGTGCGGCCATAAAGGCATTCGCCTCCCCCCGGCTGCTGATGTTCATGTCTCCGAGAAGGGCCACTCCGGGACGTGAAAGAAGGGAGACTTCTCCCAGGGTGTAGAAGAAGGGAGGGGCGTGGTGACCCATGATGTCCATGAGAAGGGGAGGATAGGCGGTGGAGAAGAAGGGGATTACCTCGATTCCCGCCTCCAGGAGGGTGGAGCGGGTCTCTTCCACCTTCTCCAGGTGGAGATGAGCCTCCATAATACCCTTCACCACCCGGTCCGGGAGGGCAAATTCCTGGCGAATTTCCTCCTCCGTAAGGTCGAAGAGGTCGACGGCCGAGAGCCCGGGGCCGTCCAGTACCCTGTATATATCCCTGAGGTGCGCGATTCCGATGCCCTTTACCTGGTTCAGGGCTATCCAGTAGGTATGATCAGTCATAGGTACCCTCTTTGCAGGCAAGATAGCACGTACAGGCCATCCGGTAAAGGAAATAGCATACATGACGGTCGGAAAAATAAAAATACGTTTCTGTGGTGATTCCTTAACATTCTTTGCCAAAAAACGTAACTATCCCCGCTCTCTCCGGCGACGGGAATAGTAATTCATCAGCTACTCTATTTGCTATAATAGAACTCCGGTATTTCAACCCCTCCAGAGAGGGGGATAATAATTTTTTTTGCACGTGAACGTATCTTTAGGAATAATTACTGAATACGTATATATTTGCGTTGACATACATATATCAAATTCTATAATCAACAACAAATTAAATGTTCAGAAATAGATGAGCCGGACCGGCCCCCCCGCATCTCCGGGAGACTGTTTCGGTATCTATAAGTATTTACTACATATATTACCTGGAGGTACCCATGGGAAAAAATGCACTGGTTGATTCGCGAGATCAAAGGTTTGTCCTCTTCGAGATGCTCCAAACCGACAAGATGGGTGAGAAGTTTGAAGAGCTGGCGGAGTTTGACCGCGATACGTACGACGAGATACTCGATCTTGCTGAAAGGATCGGTGTCGAAAAATTCTATGAGGCGAACGAATCTGGAGACAGGGAAGGTTGCACCTGGAACCCGGACACCAAGGAGGTATCCATCCCAAAGGCCTTTCACGACGCCCTGAACGCCTATTATGAAGCCGGTTTTATCAGCCTTTCTGACAATGTTGAGATGGGCGGCATGGGTATGCCTATCGAAATGAACGTGAGTGTCCAGGAAATGCTGGGCGCCGGATGTTTTCCGGCCATGATGTATCCCGGCCTTTCCCACGGAGCCATGCTTCTTATCGATAAGTTCGGGACCGATGATCTTAAGGCGAAATTTAACGAAAAGATGCTGGCAGGCGAATGGGGCGGAACGATGTGTCTGACCGAACCCGAGGCTGGTTCAGACGTAGGCGCCCTTAAGGCCAAGGCCGTAAAGCAGGATGACGGAACCTACCTGATTTCCGGACAGAAAATTTTTATCTCCTCCGGAGATAACGATTACTATTCCAACATGGTACATCCTGTTCTTGCCCGTATCGAGGGAGACCCTGCCGGAACCAAGGGTATATCCATATTTATCGTTCCGAAGTACCGTGTCAATGACGACGGTTCCATGGGCGAATTCAACGACGTTACCTGTACCGGTATCGAGCACAAAATGGGCATCAAGGGTTCCGCCACCGCTACTCTAAGCTTCGGTGACGAGGGCAAATGTGTAGGATACCTTCTTGGCGAGGAGAAAAAGGGGATGAAGATCATGTTTCACATGATGAACGAGGCCCGTCTGGGGGTCGGTCTCCAGGGCCTTGCCATCGCCAGTGCCGCCTACATGCACGCCGTTACCTTCGCCAAGAACAGGCTCCAGGGAGTTCATGTTACGCAGATGATGAACCCTGAAGCTGAAAAGGTGAACATTGTACAGCATCCTGATGTGAAGAGAATGCTCCTCTGGATGAAGTCCCAGGTGGAAGGAATGCGGGTACTTACCTACTTCCTGGCTCACCAGCTCTCCATTGAAGAGATGGCTGAAGGGGATGAGTCGAAGGAGGCCCGCGCCCTGGCCGAGATCATGATCCCCATATGTAAAGCGGGTAATACCGACGCTTCAGTACTGGTCACATCGGAGGCCGTGCAGGTTTACGGCGGTTACGGCTATACCCAGGATTATCCTGTTGAGCAGATGATGAGGGATTCCAAGATCACCACCATCTACGAGGGTACTAACGGTATCCAGGCCATGGACCTTACCATGAGAAAGATCCTCATGAACGAGAACCAGTATAACTACTCTGTCATGAAGAAGAGGATGGAAAAGACCATTGAAGAGGCCCGTGGTGTTGTGGCGGACAAGTACGTTGACATTTTCGCCCGGGGATTGGAAAAGCTCGATGAAACCATCGAATTGTTGAAAAAGCAGATGGCAGAGGGCAAGTTCATGCATCTTTTCATGAACGCCACACCCCTGGAACAGGCCATGCATATGCTGGTTCTGGCCTGGGCGCATCTCTGGTCTATGACCGTTGCCACGCCCAGGATGAAGGAACTGGTGGGAGACCTGAAGGGCCCCGAACGTGAAGCCCTCCTTAATGACAATGACGAGGCCGCCTACTACAGCGGTAAGGTCCTCTCCGGGCAGTTCTACATCGGCTCCGAGTTCCCGAAGTATTTTGGCCGAATTGAAGCCATCCATTTCGGTGAAACGGCCGTTATCAAGTCGACTGACGCTACCTTTACCGGAGCTCTTGACGAGTAAGAGATTAAACTGAATATGAATCTAAAAGAGGGTGTCCCCCAAGGGCACCCTCTTTTTGGTATGGAACAAAAATACAGCGGCAGGCGCGGCAAAAGTGCTTTTTTGCTTGCTCTATAATGACTTTTCAGGTAGAGCATATTTATGATCGGGAACGGGAATCATGAAGGCTGGCTGCCCCTTCACCGCAATATTCGGGAATTTCTTCTGGAGAAGGGACGCAGATACAACTCCCTGGAGGAGATGCCTGAGTACATTCGGGAATCCTTTGAAGCGATCATGAAACGGTATGACCTGAGCGGGGACCCGGAACTGGCGAGATTTTTAAAGAAGAAATAATCCAGACATGCCTGATCCCTTACCGGGATACGTGACCTCAACAGAGATTATATTTACATACTTTCATCGGTGTGTTCTTCACCGGAATCGAGGTCCCCGGTCTCCTCTTCTTCTCCGGAAATGAACTTGTTCTCCAGGTCCACAGCCAGGTTCTTGAGGTCTGAGGAGTTGTCCCTCAGGTGCTCAATATTGGATGTGTTGTCCTGAACGATCCGGTTGGTGTTCTCTATGGACTGCATCACGTCATTAATGGCGTTCTGCTGTTCTTTCATGGCAATCTCGATCTCTTCAGACTTCTCTTTCACGATACCGGTCTGTTCACTCATGTTTTCTTTCAGTCCCTTTTCACGGTTTATCTCATCCAGCACGGCTGATGACTTCTCCTGGATCTCGGTCATCTTCGTGAGAAGGTTGGAAAGGAATCCGATCATCCCCGTTATGATGGTATTGGCCTCCTTGACGTCCTGGTCGTTGCGGGTAATAAAATCTGTAATCTGTTTCAGTTGCTGGGATGATGTATCGGCCAGCTTCCCTATCTCGTCGGCCACGACGGCGAACCCCCGGCCGAACTCACCGGCCCGGGCCGCCTCAATTGAGGCGTTCAGGGAGAGGAGGTTAATCTTGTCGAAGAACTCCTCGATCATGGTGACAACGGACTGTATATTATTGGAATTCTCCCATATCTTCTGGTTGATCTGTTCCAGCTGGGAGGATGACTGTTCCCCTTCCCGGGCCAGTTCCATGAAGGAGATGAACTGTTCCGATATCTCCCTCCCGTTCAGTTCCAGGTTGTCGATGGAACCGGAAAGTTCCTCGAAGATATTTGCCAGCACCTGAATGGATTCATTCTGGCTGTCCGTCGCGGAAGCAACGTTTTCCGTACCGGCCGATATCTCTTCCACGGTGGCCGAGAGCTCCTCCACGGAGGCGGCCTGGGACTGGGCATTATCCGTGAAGGTGTTGATAACCCCGGAAGTTATTTTCACCGAATCAGTCAGCTTGTCGGAGGTTTCCCTGATGGCCTTCATCATGTTGCTGATTCGCTGATACTGTGACCGGTTTCTGACCGAGTCTTCCTTGGTTTTGAAAAGGGATTGCCTGAGAAAGGAGCTGGTAAAAAGAACGGTAACGAAGACCATGGTTAATGTAATGAGACCCTCTATCATCGACATGGTTGCCATTTCAAGGATCAGACCTTCGGCTGAGGGACGGGCGATCAGGATAAAATAGAGGGGGTGGACGATCATGAAACTGATATAAACCAGCCAGGAGACCCATCTTCGGGCGAAAAGCACGCTGTACGCCACATCGACGAACATGAAATAACCGAGGGTTACACCCACCAGATGTACTTCGCGGCCGAAATATCCCAGTGAGACCACAAGACAGGCCACTATAGCCAGAACATCTGCGGCGATATCCGCCTTCTCTTTTCGTATGAGGACAATGAGGATAAATACCGTAACCATGACGGGACTTGTGGTCCGGACTATGGCAAAGAACATCTCCCTGCCCGCTGTCGCGGCATATATAGTCAGGAGAAGCAGAAGGATAAAGAGTACCATTGAGAGGATCGCTACGAACTGGGCCTTTTTGTAGGTTACGTATCGTTTGAAATCGTAGTGAGCCAGGGCGTAATCCAGGTAGATGTTTATGGGTGATCTCATGGTATGATTATCCCTGTTGCCGAAATATTCAATTCTGGTTTCATTCTATCTATAGTATCGGTATAAAAGAGAATTCTACCCGGGCGGATTATTTTGACAAGCAGTTTACTGTTTATGGGTCGAACGGGGAATTTGACTTCCTTACCCGGTGTCAGTATCCTGATAAGTAGAAAACTTTGTTTCAGGAG
The DNA here is from genome assembly GCA_964645775.1 of uncultured Leptospirales bacterium. Classification (GTDB taxonomy): domain Bacteria; phylum Spirochaetota; class UBA4802; order UBA4802; family UBA5550; genus CAZYBU01. The sequence goes on from CAZYBU010000007.1 coordinate 39,040, forward strand.
GTGAGGTTCCTTATTAATTTCACTGTCCACCCAATATCCGCCCCGCAGGCAAAGATAATCGCCGGCAAACAGACCGGATTGTGCCTGCGTTACCCGATACCCTGTTATTCATGCCTCGTGAGAGAGATGTACATCTGCACTGTTCGTCAAAGAAATGTTTTCCCGGTCCGGACTTTTCCAGAATATACGGACGTGTATAGACAGATGCATTATATGTTCAGGGAGGTTGACCTGACGGATGAGAGAGGAAGATGAGATGAGTGAAGCCCCGGCAGGGAACGAGCAGAAGAACACGGGTAACGTTGAATCGATCCGGGGAAGCGTGGTCGATGTCCGCTTTCCCGGCGAAATGCCTCCTGTCCGGACACTGCTTCGCGCCGGCGAGGATGGTAACGTCGCGCTGGAGATACTCTTTCATCTGGAGGAGAATCTGGCCCGGGGTATAGCTCTCACGTCAACCCAGGGCCTGGAGCGAGGGGCGGAAGTAGTAGACACGGGCGACACAATTACGGCCCCCGTGGGGGATACTATTCTGGGCCGTCTTTTCAATGTCTTCGGAGAACCGATGGACAGGGAAGATCCGCCTGATAACGTGGAACGCCGATCGATTTACAGTAAACCTGTTCCCCTCTCTGAAAGGACCAGCACATCGGAGATCTTCGAAACAGGGATCAAGGCAATCGATGTTTTGGCCCCACTGGAGCGAGGGGGGAAGGCCGGACTCTTCGGCGGCGCCGGTGTCGGTAAGACCGTGCTTGTCATGGAAATGATCAATAACGTGGCGGGTCACCACGGGGGCGTGAGCCTGTTCTGCGGTATCGGCGAAAGGAGCAGAGAGGGAGAGGAACTGTATCGTGAGATTCGGGACGTGGGTGTCATTGACAACGCGGTTCTTGTTTTCGGACAGATGAACGAACAGCCGGGAGCCCGTTTCCGTGTGGGCCATACAGCACTTACCATGGCGGAATATTTCCGGGACACGAAAAAGCAGGACGTCCTTATTCTCATGGATAATATTTTTCGCTTTGTCCAGGCCGGCGCGGAGGTATCGGGACTCATGGGACAGATTCCCTCCCGTGTCGGGTACCAGCCGACCCTTGCCACGGAACTTGCTGAACTGGAGGAACGGATCGCCAGCACGGCGTCGGCCGCCATATCCTCGGTACAGGCTGTTTATGTTCCGGCCGACGATTTCACTGACCCCGCGGCGGTCCATACCTTCGGCCATCTCTCGTCCTCTATTGTTCTGTCCCGCAAAAGGGCCAGTCAGGGTCTTTACCCTGCTATTGATCCCAGGCAGTCGAACTCCAAGATGCTTGTCCCCCACGTTGTGGGTGAAAGGCATTACCGTGTGGCCCGGGAGATCAAGAAAACCATGACTCAGTACGAGGACCTGAGGGACATAATAGCCATGCTCGGTTTTGACGAGCTCTCCAGGGATGACCAGGCCGTTGTGCGACGCGCCCGACGCGTTGAGCGGTTCCTGACCCAGCCCTTTTTTACCACCGAACAGTTCACGGGTAAAAAGGGGCGTCTTGTCTCTCTTGAGAAGGCCCTGGAGGGTTTCGAGCAGATTCTGGAGGACCAATTCTCCGATTACAATGAAAATGATTTCTACATGATAGGTGATATAAGTGAGGTGAAGGGACGTGGTGCTTAAAATATTTTTACCCCGGGAAGCCCTTGATGAACGGGAAGTGGATTATTTTCGCGCATCGGCGCCTGACGGCTCTTTCGCTATTGAACCCAGGCATATCGATTTTACAACTATTTTGGTTCCCGGCATACTGGAATACAGGGACGGAAAAGGGAGCCATTACATGGCGACCGATCGGGGGGTTCTGGTTAAACGGGAAAATGAGCTTCTCGTGTCGGTGCGAAGAGTAGTGGAAGGGAAAGACCTGAAGAGCCTGGCCCGGACCGTAGAGGAGGAATTTCTGGAGCTGGATGACCGTGAAAAGAGGATGCGGACAGCCATAACGAAGCTGGAATCGAACCTGAGTCGAAACCTGATGGAGTTGAACGGACCATGAACCGGAATAGAAGACTGAGGGAGGAGAAGAATCGCCGTTTCGCAGAGGAGATTCGAAGGCAGAGTGAGAAGAGGATACAATCCGGGAGAAAGAAGGACTACAGTGTCTGGTTCGGTCTCGGACATTTCGGCGCCATCGGATGGTCCGTGGCCGTTCCCACGCTTATCGGGATCGCCGCGGGTATCTGGCTCGATGGAAGGATTGAGAGTAACATCTCCTGGACGCTTACGCTCTTCGGAGGCGGACTCTTTCTCGGCATGGCGAGCGCCTGGTTCTGGCTCAGAAAGGAGCGAAAGGAGATCGTCCAGGAACGAGGGCACGGGGTAAATCACGGTTTTTCGGGAGAGGATGATTCATGACAGGCACTGTTATTCTATACGTTATCGGAGCTCTTCTCCTTGGAACCGTGGCCGGGGTCATCTATTTCGCAGGCCTGTGGGTAACGGTTCGCTCCCTGCCGGAAGGGGGCCGTTTCACCATCAGGGCGCTCGGAAGTTACATTCTGAGGCTACTCCTGGCCCTTTCGCTTTTCATCCTGGCCGCCCGGTTTACCGGTGAATGGTATGTCCCTGCCGTTATGCTGATCGGCTTTACCCTTGTCCGTATGGTCATGGTTCGATGGAAGAGGAGAGAGCTGGCGTCATCTTCTCGAAGGAGTGTGGAAGATGGCGGTTGAGATTAATGTTACCCCGGACCAGATCGTCTTTTTCGAAATCGGCCCTCTCACTGTCACCGGTACGATTTTCTATACCTGGATCGTAATGGCTATCATACTCACCGGCGCCCTCGTTCTTAGATTGTTGCTGCGGCCTGATCCGCCTTACAGGCGTGGCCAGATGTTCCTGGAGGCCTTGATTAAGGTGCTGCGTGAACAGGGGAGAGAGGTCATGAGACGCAGACCGGAAAGATATCTTCCTTTTATAGGGACCCTCCTTGTTTTTATTTCTTTTTCCAATTTGATGGAAGTCGTTCCCGGTTTTCACGCTCCCACCGGTTCCCTCTATACCACAGGGGCCCTTGCCCTTGTCGTTTTCTTTGCGGTTCCCTATTTTAGCATAACAACGGACGGTCTGAAGGAGTACCTGAAGAACTATCTGAGGCCGACGCCCATTATTCTTACCTTTACCGTGATAAGCGAGTTTTCCCGGGCCATTGCCCTTGCGGTTCGTCTCTTCGGAAACGTTATGAGCACTTCCATGATCGTCGCTGTCCTTCTCTTCATAGCCCCCTTCTTCTTTCCCGTAATTATGGAGGCCCTGGGCCTTCTTCTCGGACAGATCCACGCTTACATTTTCGCCCTTCTGGCGATGATATATATCGCAACCGGTCTTTCTCCCGAATCGGAAGAAGAAACCGGACAAACTGAACATGAAAGGAGTTACTGATGGAACAGAATATCATTGCTGTCGTATCGATCGTAACCGCCGGCATAACCATGGCCATCGGGTCCGTGGGCCCGGCCATAGGCGAAGGTATGGCCCTGGCAAGGGCCATGGGAGCGATGGCCCAGCAGCCGGATGAGTCGAATACCATTACCAGGACCCTCTTCGTGGGCCTGGCCATGATCGAGTCAACGGCCATCTACTGCTTTGTTATTGCCATAATTCTGATATTCGCCAACCCATTCTGGGCCGGGTAAGGAGAAGAAGTCTTGCAGATAGACTGGTTCACCCTCGCGGCCCAGGCCGTCAACTTTCTCGTACTCCTGGCTCTCTTGAAAATACTGATCTATGACCGGGTCATTGAAGTCATGGATCGGCGGGAGGAGAGGATAGCCTCCCGGCTCCGGGAAGGAGAAAAGAAGAGAGAGGAGGCGGAAAATCTCCGCGCTGAGTACGAGGAGAAACTGGAGGAGATCGATCGCCTGCGGGAGCGGGAGATGTCCCGGGTACGGAAAGAGGGGGAGAAGGAGAAGAACCGCTATCTCCGTGAGGCCCGTCAGGAAGTGGAGGAGAACCGGCGCTCATGGGAAGAGGACCTGGAACGAGAGAAGAAACAGTTTCTTGATATCTTCCGAAAACGTATCGGCGAGGAGGTCTACAGTATTGCGCGGAAAACCCTCGCTGACCTCGCGGACCACGACCTGGAAAAGAAGGTCACGGATACATTCATAGAAAAGGTCCGTAATCTTGAAGGTGACGAGAAGAAGAAGATCGAGGAAGCGGGAGAAGAGACGAAAGAGAAGGTGGTTGTGGAGAGCAGTTTTGCCCTGGATGATGAGCGACGTGCCATAATCGAGGAGCTTATGAAAACGATGACCGGACGGGAGGTTGAGTTTGTACTCTCTGACGATACGATCTGCGGTATCACCATGTACGTAAATGGTCTTGAGGCAGGATGGAGTATGGATCGATATATCAATGAAATGGAAGAGACTTATCGTGAACTGATAACAAATAAGGGAGATCTGAAATGATGTATTCCGCCGGAGGAGGTGCCTGTAATGGGTAAGGATAGGGGCCTGGGGGAGACCCTGGAATCGACCTTCAACAGTCTGGAAAAGGCGAGGGATGAACAGAAAGCCGAGCTCCACGAGGAGGAGGTGGGCATCATCCGTTCTACGGGAGGAAGTGTTGCCCGTCTCTCCGGCCTGGACCATGCCCGCTATTTCGAGATCATAGCTCTGCCGGGCGACTGTTACGGCATAGCCTTCAACCTGGAACCTGACGAGGTATCGGTCATTCTCCTGGATGAAAGCGAAGAGATTCGGGCCGGTGCCCGTGGACGTAGAACAGGAGAAGTCATGAGCGTGCCGGTGGGAGAGTCTCTCCCTGGAAGGGTCGTCGATCCCCTGGGACGCCCCCTTGATGAAAAAGGTGAACTGGAGAGCGGTGATCGGTGGCCCATAGAAAGAGATGCTCCCTCCATTATGGATCGGGCCCCGGTGGAAGAGCCTGTGCAGACAGGAGTTCAGGTCATTGACGCACTAATACCCATAGGACGGGGTCAGAGGGAACTTGTCCTGGGAGACCGGCAGACAGGTAAAACAGCCATTGCCATGGATACGATCATTAACCAGAAAGATACTGACATGATATGTATATACTGCGCTATCGGGCAGAGGAGTTCATCCGTGGCACAGGTCATCGCCGACCTGGAGAAGTATGATGTCATGGACACAACTATCGTTGTGGCAGCCACCGGCGAGAGTACGCCCGGCATGATTTTTTCTGCGCCCTACGCGGCCACGACCATGGGAGAGTACTTTGTGGAACAGGGTAAGGACGTGCTGGTTGTCTATGATGACCTGACCCGCCACGCCCGGGCCTACCGGGAACTCTCCCTGATTTTGCGTCGCCCTCCGGCCCGGGAGGCCTATCCGGGAGACATCTTTTATGTCCATTCACGGCTGCTGGAACGTTCCGCCCATCTGAAAGAGGAACTGGGGGGCGGCTCCCTGACGGCTCTACCCATTATCGAGACCCAGGCGCAGAATATCTCAGCCTACATCCCCACAAACCTTATCTCCATTACAGACGGGCAGATTTACCTTGATCCGGGTCTCTTCCAGGAGGGCCTGCTCCCGGCCGTGGACGTTGGAAAATCGGTATCCCGTGTGGGAGGGAAGACGCAGCTTAAGCCCTACCGTGACGTGGCCGGGGACCTTAAACTCTCCTATACCCAGTTCGAGGAGCTGGAATCTTTTTCCCGGCTCGGAACCCGGCTCGACGGAGAGACTGAGCAGAAGCTTCGCCGGGGGGAAAGGGTACGCCAGATTCTTCGCCAGCCGCAGTACTCCCCCATTCCCGTGGCGGAGCAGATAGCCCTCCTCTTTGCCGTGACAAACGGTATCTTTGACGACATGGAGACAGAGGAGATGGATGAAGCTCGTGAGAAGATCAGGAAGGAGATCCGGGAGAGTGAGGATCTGTACAATGATATTGGCCGCGGAAAGGAACTCACGGAAGAAGACAGGGAAAAACTGTTAACTGTAGTGGAACGCGCTGCCGGTTAGCATGGGCAATCCTGCAGAGAACAAGAGGATGATTGAGGCAGAAGAGGAATAAGTAATGGAACAGGTACAGCAGATACAGCGAAGACTCGACACCGCGGGTGAGATCCACTCCGTGGTTAAGACCATGAAGTCCCTTGCAGCCGTGAATATCCGGCATTACGAGCAGGCCGTGGATTCTCTTTCGAGATACCTGCGTACCGTTGAAATGGGGCTGCAGATCGCCCTGGGAAAAAGGAATATACGCCATGAGCCGGAGGAGAGAGGTAAATCGGTCGGCTGCATCTTCTGCGGTTCCGTTCAGGGCATGGTCGGTCGCTTTAATGACAGAGTGATTGAATTTGCCAGGGAGGTGACGGGCAGGGAAGAGTATGAAGGAACTTCTTTCCGGGTTATATCCCTGGGAGAACGGATAACCCCGGTGCTGGAAGATTACGGTTTTCCGTGGAGGAGGAGTACGATCTGGCCGGGTTCATTGATACTATTACCCCCCTTCTTTCCGGTGTGCTCACCTGCCTGGAGGAATGGAGATTGAAGGGGAAGGTTTCACCTGTCCTTCTTTTTCACAACAGGCCAGAGGGCAGGAGCTCATATTACCCCTCCGTGACACAGGTTATGCCGCTGGCCAGGGAATGGCTGGAAAACATTCAGGCCAGGGAATGGGAGTCACGGAAGGTTCCTCTCTACACAATGGATTATGAGAAACTTTTTTCCTCTCTGCTCAGAGAATATATCTTTATCATGCTGTTCCGCTCCCTGGTAGAATCCCTGGCCGCGGAGAATGCCAGCCGACTGGCTTCCATGCAGGCCGCGGAGAGCAATATAGAGGAACACATGGACGAGTTGACGAAGCAGTACAACCAGACCCGCCAGGAGGCTATAACGTCGGAGATACTGGATATTGTTTCCGGGTATGAGGCCCTGAGAGGGGACTCCTGAAGCATATGGTATTATGGAGAAAAGAATCTTTAAAGACCGTCTCGACGCGGGCCAGATTATCGTGGTCGTGCCCGTGGGAGGCGAGGATTCCGTCTCTCTTATGAGGAACCGGGCCGACGATGTGGTGGCGACCGAGGTTCCTCCCGGATTCCGGGCCGTGGCCCAGGTCTACGAAAGATGGCATGACCTGGATGACCGGGAGACCCCTGGTTACCTTGATGAATATCGTCGGTGGAGAGAGGGAAGGGAATAGCTTTAAATGGGAAACGGGCCGTTTTGGGCTTTCAATTATCCGGCCCGTCTGTCTATTGATGCGTTACGAGTGCGTGCCGTCCGGAAATACAAAGGAGATATAAAAGGCGGAAAAAGTGGCCGGTAAGGACAAACAGGAAGTGGTTCCCATTGGCAGGGTCCATGATTCGGAGAGATGGATCGTTGTGCCCGGTACCATTAAAGAAGGCAAAAAGAAACGGATCAAGGAGATACGTTTTCAGAGGAAAAACTGCCTCTTTGCGGCCGGTGTACCCTCCAGTATCATCGATTTTACCTACCGTACCGTTGTGAAGCTTAACCTCAGGGAAGAGACCCTGATCTTCTCCAGGGGAACGGTCCGCGGTACCGGAGGAAAGACTAACAGGGCCGTCTCTGTACGGCCTCTGGACTGGGACGTGGGCAGACTGATTACCATCCCACGGGAGATGAGGTACAGAGACCATGTTGCCATCTCCCTGGAGGGGGAGGAATATTCTCTCCGGGTCATGGAGATGGCCCTTCTTCTTGGGCTTCTACCCCTTGCTTTTCCAGGCCGGGAAAAAACATTTTATCCCGCTTTGGCCGTTGCCATTCTCGTGCGGGGATGGAAGGTTCTCGATCATGTAAGGGATTGAGCATCCCTTATCCTCCCGGATAAAACGCTTCCCCTTGCCCGTATCGCTGAAGAGACCGGTATCGATTATTGAAGCGGGCTGAGTCTTTGGTCCGCTGTTTTTTTGAAGGAATACAAAATATCATTGCCTGAACGCGGGAAGTCTGTATACTCAATTTATGGCTGGATACATACCGACATTCATAGCTGAAAAGCATCTTACGGATGAACGGCAGGGCGCTTTCAGCGCTTCAGTAATCTTCCTCGACATATCGGGTTTCACGAAGATGACCTCTTCTCTCATGCGGCACGGGAAAGAGGGCGCGGAGGTCCTTTCAGGTATTCTCCGGGATATTTTTGGAAGGGTGGTGGATATCATCATGGAGGAGGGAGGATGGGTCTCCACCTTTGCCGGAGACGCGGCAACCGGCATCTTTGAGGGCAGATACTCGAATAATGTTTGGCGCGCCGCCCTGCGGATAAACGAGCTCTTTGATAAAAATCATCTTCAGCGAACAAGCCTGGGAGACTTTTCTCTGGACGTTAAGACGGGTATCGACCGTGGGGAAGTGGAGTGGGGCATATTCGAGACAGGAAGTGGCGGCGTATATTATGTCCGGGGTGAAGGAATCGTGGGAGCGGCGGAAGCGGAGCACAGGGCTGCCAGCCGTGATATTGTGATCACCTCTTCCATATCTACTATACCTGAAAACTGTTCCATTATTGAAGACAAAATGGATCCCGGATATCGGAAACTCCGCTCCCCTTCTGATTCAGCGTCGATACCGAAAGGGAGAACGGTCCGGCCAGGTAAAAGTCTGAAGAACAGAAATGATATAGAAAATGAGTACGTATCCCTGGACCTTATCCCGGAACGACAGGTGGGCGAATTCCGGGACATAACCAGCGTATTCATATCCTTCCGTGAACCGGAGAAGGAGGGAGGACTGGCGGACCTTGTGGGAGAGATTCGTTCCCTCTCCGTAGAATTCGGAGGTTATTTTAATTTACTCGATTTTGGAGACAAGGGGGGGATTATCCTTCTGCTTTTCGGCGCTCCCATCTCGTATGAAAACAACACCCTCAGGGCCGTCAGGTTCGCAAGGTCTCTGCTGGACAGAAGGGGAGAGGAGGTCCGCATCGGCCTGGCATCGGGGACCGCTTACACCGGCCTGGTCGGGGGAGAAAAAAGAAAAACGTATACTGCCCTGGGCTCGGTGGTAAACCTGTCCGCGCGTATCTCCATGTCGGCTGAGTGGGGAGCCGCAGAAACAGAGAACCATACCCGGAAAAGTGTTTCAGACAGGTTCACTATGAGCGATGCCGGGAAAAGGGACTTCAAGGGAATCTCTGAAGCTGTGGACCTTTTTCTCCTGGGAGAAGAGCTTTCCTTTACCCATGAAGAGTCGATAACGCCTCTGGGCCGAGAAGAAGAGAGTGAACAAATCGAGCGGTGGCTGGATGAACGTCTTGAAGCTGCGGCTGGGATTTTCTATGTTTACGGAGCGCCTGGCACAGGGAAACACCTTCTGGGTCAGTCCGTTGCCCGGGAAGCTTCAAAACGTTTCAGAGTCATTCATCTGCTCAGTGACACCATACTCAGAAAGAGCATGAATCCCTTTATTCGAGCGTTACCCGCCATCCTGCTTCCCGGGAAATCACAAACTCTCTCCGATCTCGATGCTTCCCTGGATGAGTTCATGAAGAACGCAACAGGAAGCGAAGAGGAGGGGAGGCTGCTTGAAGAGTTCAGGCGTTTTCTGCCGGCCCTTTTCGACCTGCTGGACTTTCCGGTGGAGGATCCGGGCTGGCAGAAACTTGACCCCCAGGGTCGGTTCGAGATGCAGCGCTCGGCCATCGCCCATGTCTTCTTTATACTGGCCATCCGTTCTCCTTTACTTCTCGTGGTGGAAGAGGCCCATGCCCTGGACGAGGATTCCCGGATGGTTTTCGATCGTATCGTAAGCGGCGGTCGGAACCTTCCCCTTGCTCTTCTGGCCCTGGCCCGTGAGGGGGACATTCGAGAGTTGCCTACCCTGACTTATCGGGTCCAGGCAGAATCTGAGAGCCTGACGCTCGGCGCCCTTGGGAGCAAGGCGGCACGTTCACTGGTTAGCCGCACCCTTGGAGGTGAGCCCGACGATGAACTGATGAACTACCTTGAAGAGAGGTCGGGATTTAATCCTCTCTTTTTAACGGAACTGGCTCGCCATATGAGAGCTGAGAGGTTCATCGTTGAGAGGAAAGGGGAATTCAGCCTGAGCGGAGAAGACAGCAGGGTCCCCGAGACCCTCTCCTCTATCATGGTATCGAGGGTCGACCGTCTTCCCGAAGGTGTCCGGAACCTTGTGCGGCTGGCCTCCGTTATTGGCAGGGAGTTTAACCGGGAAATTCTTCGAGAACTTGCGTCCCGGGAGATGTCCGAAGAAAGTGATTTTGAAAAGAACTTCAAGGAAGCCTTTGATAAGGGTATCTGGAGTCAGCTCCATGGAGAGATCTATGTCTTTAACCAGCCCCTTATCCAGGAGGCCGCCTATGAGATGCAGTTCCAGGGGGAGTTGAAAGAGCTTCACGGCAAGGTAGCCGGGCTGATAAGCGAAAAATTCAGGGACGACAGTAGTTACTATGCCGACCAGGCCCATCATTACGACAGAGCGGGCATGAAGAAGGAGACCCTGGAGGCCCTGAAAGGGGCTGTTGAGTACGCGGCCTACAATTTCAAGAACAGGAAGGCCCTGGAGTTTATCGGCCGATACCTGGATCTTTCCGAGGAGGACCAGGGACGGCTGGAGATGTACCGCACCGCCGCAGATATTTATGAACTGACGGGAGAATGGAGTGAGGCCATTGACAGCCTGACCTATGGACTGGGGATTTCATTTATTGGCCGTATGCGACATGAACAGCCCCCTTTTCTGGCCCGGCTGGGCACCATATACCAGAAACAGGGGAACTCTCAACAAGCCCTTGATGTTCTTCAGAGGGCCATCATCCTGGCCATGGAGGAGAACAACCGAGCTGTCCTGGCCGACGCCTACACATCCATGGGAAGGGCCTTCTGGAGCGTGGGAAATTATGACGAGGCGTTCAATGCCCTTCGCCAGGCCGTCTATTTCAGCAAAAAACTCCGTGACAGTGAGAGGGAGGCTCTGGCCATCTATTACGAAGGTGTCGTCTTCCGGGACACGAACCGGTATGATAAGGCTATCGAGAAGTATACCCGCTCCCTGGAGATATTCAGGGAGCTGGACAATGACCGGCTGACGAGCTATCCCATGTATGATCTTGCCGTGGTTTACCAGTACCAGGGACAGCTCGATGAATCTCAGGAATACTTCCAGAAGACGGTGGAAATTTATGAGCAGATAGCTTACATGAGCGGTCTTTCCGCTGCCCATCTTAACCTTGGGGTCCTCCGGGACAGGAGGGGACATTTTGAAGAGGCCCTTGAATATTTCGGCCGGTCCCTGGAGATGGCCCAGCAGCTTCAGGAAGACCTGGCCATAGCGTACACGCTCTTCAGTATAGGTTCCACTTATTACAAGTTATACGATTACAGGAAGGCTCTGGCTTATCTGAAAGACTCCTATCGTCTAATGAAAGAGATAAACGCCCTGGGATATTTTGGATATGCCCTCTCCTATCTTGCTTCTCTTTATGCCCGGGACGGAAAGCTGGAATTCGCCATCCGTACGGCCTATCTTCATATACAGAACATGCAGAAGACGGGGAGCGACGTGGAGAACGGCAGAACATGGCTGGCCATGGCTCTCATTATGGAGAAGGAACCAGATCTTAATGATGACCTCTCCAGACGAATTGATGTCATATCCCGCCAGGCTGGACTTGAGAAACCCGGGGCTGAGGACTATTATCTGAAGGCCATCGAAGTCTCTTCCCAAGCGAATTACGTCAACACTCTTATACCTGCCCGTCATCACTATGCCCACTTCCTTAAAGACCAAAAAAGAAAAAATGAAGCCCTTGAACAGATTAATCTTGCCCTGGATCTCGCCGTTACATCTGGATGGGAGAAGATGGAGGAAGATATCCGTGAGGAACTTCGCCACCTGTTTGGAGAATAATCGGCGTATGCTGTCATTTGGTTGACAGTGTAATGCTCACTGCTAACTATTGTAATAGTTGAAACTTGTACCGAAGTTTTGCAATCCTCTCTGTTATGACACTGAAGGACCGGGATGTTTTGTGAAACAGGTGTTGGGCTCCCGTGAGCTGATTTATTGAGAGAAAGAGATGATTACTGAGAATCTGGTACAGATACCCTCGGAAGAGATCCGGGACCTGCTGCCCATAATAATTGAGAACGAAATACCTCTCAGAAGAAAGAAGAGCGACGGTTCGTTCAGCTTTATACCGGCCAAAGATTTTGACGCTTACCTGAAGTCGAAACATGTAGAGTTTTATATTGACCCGGAAAGTTTACAAAAGGCCCGTCACGACCACAAAAAGCGCAATGAGCTGGAAGAGCAGGATAGCGTCGTAGCGGTGAAAGAGGCTCCGTCCGCCGAAGTCGAAGTCCCCCAAGCGGACAAGATCTTTGAGCAGCAGCTGGAAATGGCCAGGGAGATGGACCTGGGTGAACGTATCCAGGCCCTGATGAACAACAACTACAAGCTCAAGAGCCATTCCGAGACCATCGAACACTTTGATGATATCGCCATGGCCCTGGCAGGGGAGGTCTTCTCCAGTTCTCTCATGATGAACAAGGCCACCTTTGAGGACAACCTGGCCGAATCCCAGCCACCTGATGGAATGAAACACCTTGTGGAGCAGACCTACAGCCTCATAGAGCACCTTCTTTTAATGCTCAGCCGGGGTAAGGCCTCCTTCAAGGACCTTGCCCGTCTTAACAGTATTGACACAGGTTCCACCACCCTGGACCACATGAATCGGATGCTCATTCGCATGGTGGCCTTCCTCTTTTTCTATAACAGCTATTTCCAAAAATACTCTACAGAGGTCCAGAAATTCCGCGCCTATTTTCGCCAGAGATTTCTTCCCTACTATGACCAGATCGTAAAGGGCTCCCAGAATACCACCCTGGAGGTTGTTTTCAGGGGCGGTATCGGTCCGCTTAAGGACAGGAAGTCCTTTATCGAGTACAGTATGAGCGGCCTGATGCACGATATCGGTAAGCTCCCTGAGATCTATTACCATGACGGGGGAGAAGGATACAATGTGCGGAAGGCCAGCCGGCACGTCTTCGATGGCTATAATATGCTCCTCCAGTCAAAACAGTTTTCATGGGGAACGGTGGGTGCCTGTCTTCTTCACCATGATTACTATAACGCCCCCTACGGTTACCGGCAGTTGGATACCTTCAAACAGAAGTTTCCTGAGCGACGTACTCAGGACAGGTCCGGTACCAGCATAACATACCTCATGTCCCATAGCATCAATGATGTAGGATACGGAGCGGCTATCGGCTATTTTCCTTCAAAGGTCCTTGAGCTTATAGACGTGTTCGATTCCATGACCGATGAACGGAAAAAATACAGGCGATCGGCCTTTTCCCCCGAAGAAGCCGTCCAGGCCATGAAGAACGATTTCCTGGACGGATCCTACCCCGGGATAGACCCGATCCTCTATAATATTTTTATCGATTTTCTAAGCGTCAGTGGAGTCATCAGCGGCGGTTCCGGGATATCGAGGGAAAGCCTTAAGATTTAAAAAAAGACCCGGTTTCCCGGGTCAGGATAACAATCCTCATGTTAGCTGAGGATTATGGTTGCATATCCCTGGAGGCTGAAAAAGGTATGCTGGCAGCAGAAACGGGAAGAGTATCCTTGCCATTTTATGCTGCGGATAAACAGTTACAAAAATTGACTGATATGTCAATCATTTTTGGCAATAAAAAGCCTTTTTTTAAGGTATTCTCAAAAGAGCCGTCGAGTCTTTCCTCCATCTATGGGGATTGCCGCGCCTGTGATGTACGTGTTTCTTGGCGAACAGAGAAAAGCGGCCAGATCTCCGATCTCCTCCGGGTTTCCCGGACGTCCAAGGGGAATGTCTCCCGCGAATTCATCCAGGTATTCCTCCACGGTGATTCCCCGGCTTTCAGCCCGTTCCCGGGCCAGTTCGCGGATACGATCGGTCATGAATATACCGGGACAGATACTGTTGACCAGTATTCCAAAGGGGGCCATCTCCCGGGCCAGTGCCTTGGCCAGGCCCAGGACGGCGGGGCGGGATGCGTTGGAAAGAATGAGACCCTCCATGGCCTCCAGGCCGGCGATGGAGACGATCTGGCCGATGCGGCCGAAACCCTGCTCTTGCATGCCGGGGATCACAAGGGACGAGAGATGGGTGAGGGAACCCAGGGCCAGGTCGATGGCCAGCTGCCAGTTTTCCGGGCCGTGAGTAAGGAAGGGTCCGGGAGGCGGACCGCCGGCATTGGAGAAAAGAATATCGATACCACCGAATTCTTCTTTTGCCTTTTCCACGAGGTGTTCCCTATCATCCGGCTTCGTAAGGTCCGCGGGAAGGGGCAGGGGACGATTGCCGGTCTCTTCCTTCAATCGGGAGGCTGCAGCTTCCAGTTCCTTTTTGTTTCTCGCTGCCAAGGCCACACGGGCCCCTTCCATGAGGAGTGAACGGGCCACGGCATATCCCAGGCCGCGGCTTGAACCTCCCACGATGGCCCGTTTATTTTCCAGGTACAGTTCCATGGGTACCTCCTTTTCCAGATTAAAAAGTTCCATATAAGGAGGATAGGGTCAAGCCGGTTTCAGGAAGCATTTTCCTCTTGTAAATGTGAACAGCTACCGTAGAATCCAGTAGAAATAGAGGAAATAAAGAACCGGAGGGAGCCTGTGATAAAAACCCGTTATGCAACGATTGGATTTATCCTTCCCGCCCTGTTCGCCGTGTCCGTTGCATTTTCCGGGACCTTTTTCAGCACTGGGGAGAGGGTATACGCCCAGTGGAAGCCTAACGCATGGTATGCGGGCAAAGTCGAAGGCACGTGTGCTGTCGGCTGGGAGGTCCTCTTCGATGACGGGGACAGGAAGTGCTGTTCCCGCCATCATATCGCCGCGGACAGGGTTCCGGCCGAAGATAAACTGAACGTGGGCGCCAGGGTCCTGGCTCTCTGGACCGACGGAAGGTATTATCCCGGCATCATTGCCGAGCTCGACAGGGGACGCTATTTCATCCAGTTTGATGACGGTGACACACGAACCGTGCTCAGGGAGGAAATTCGTCTTCTGGCGCCGCCCGGGTAGACTCTTCCGGGAGATAAGGCGGGGCCGTGTGGCGGGACATTACTCGGAAGAAGAGGACGGCTTATCTCTGCCCCGAACCTTCTCGTTCACGTTGTCTGCCCTGAAAGAAAGTACAAACATGATCGCCGCGATGACAAGGCTCATGAATCCGGCCTGGAAATAGCTGTCAAACCACCTGAGTGAGAGGCTGAAGAGAAAGGGACCCAGGGCGCTTCCCGCCACCATCCAGCTGGCCGCGAATCCCGAGATGGCGCCCAGATGCCGGGTCCCATAGAAACGGGGCCAGGTGATGGTCGAGAGAATACCGAACATTCCCTGGGAAATTCCGTTCCCCGCAATAAGCATCCACACCGGAACCTCATTTCCGAGAAACATGACTCCGGCGGCAGAGAGCATGATGCTCGCTATGTGAATGTAAAGAAGCAGCTTCAGTCGGATGTAATCGCTGACCCATCCTGCAATGAAATGAGTAACAACGGCGACTACGGCCGATGGGAGAAAGATGGCGATGGCAGCGTCCCGGTTCATCCCGCTGGTTTCGAAAATACTGACGATATGGAACGTTGTGGCTGTTATATGGTAAGAGAAGAGGCCAAGGGACAGAATGTAGATCCAGTAGGAATAATGCTTCACCGCTTCACCGAGGGTGTAGTCTCGTATCGGTTCGTAGAGAGGACCGGAACCTTTTGTATCAAGATGAAGTTCCCTTCCATCGGGGATGAGTCCGTGCTGCTGGGGATTGTCCCGGAACAAGATAATGGCTAAAAGGGTAAAAACCACGCCCACGAAGAAGGCTATCATTAGATAGGCCCTCTGCCAGGTATACGTCTCGATAAGAAGTCCGAATATCCTGGGGGCGTAAGAGAACCCGAAGGCGATAAAGATGCCGAGAAGAGCGCTGACAAGGCCACGTCTCTGGTTAAACCATTTCATCACCATGTTTCTTGAGACCATGGTGAGAACTCCCTGGCCGAAGAATCGTATTCCCATGAAACCGAGGGTGATGAGGGGAAAGATGACAAAAGGAGCGCTAACCGGGAAGATGCCGGTAAGGAAGGCGTTTATCTCACCTATACGGGTTATATAGAGAAGGGAAAGCGCAAGGAACACGGAAGCGGCCGGCCCCACCACCCGTGCGCCGAAACGGTCGTAGAGGGTGCCGGCATATGTCAAAAAGAGTGAACTGGTTATTGTTCCGATGAGGTAGGCCAGGCTTAAGCCGACTCTGGAAACTTCCAGGTGAGATATTAGAGGCTCCGTAAACATGGAGACCCCGATGGTCTGCCCCGGGGTACTTACGATTGTCCCGATGATTCCCATGACCAGGATGAGCCATCCGTAGAAGAACGGAAATCTCTCCGGCTTGATGATGTCAGGTAGATGTTTCAACAGGCAACCTTTCTTTTTATTCGTTTCAGGAATGTCATTGAATGGGATACCCTTTTACTTGTAAATCGATTCTTTTGAAGTTGTCGGGAGACAGGTGCGATACTCAATGATTTTTTCCCATCCTTAAAAGCGGGCTATGCCCGGACAAAAGGCGATTTTTTAATAATTCGCTTGTTATATTTATACAATGAAATAATGTAATGATACTATGGAAACCCGGGGGGCTGTCTATGAAAACCAGGACCGGTAAGATAATTCTCGCAGGCGCGCTTGTCATTCTCGCGGGAGTGATGATTGCGGGTGTGATGAATTATGATCGTCTTCTTCGATTGTACCGTGTGATTCATCTTTTCGACGAAGATCAGATAGTTCAGAATTTCCAGAACATGGGGGCTATCTTTGATTCCAGAAAAATGGAAAAGAGCGGGTCTCCGTTTATATTTAAGAGAAACATGGGTGAACTTCCTGAGGAGTATCTCTTCCAGGGGGAGAAAAAGAAAATACGAGAATGGCTGAAAAAGGTCGAAACAACGGGACTTCTGGTACTCAGGGATGATACAATTCTTTTCGAGAAATACTATCTGGGACATTCGGAATCGAAACAGCATATATCCTGGTCTGTGGCTAAGTCCTTTATCTCAGCCCTCCTGGGCATAGCTCATCATGAAGGATATATCGATAGTATTGAAGATCCTGTTACAAAATATCTTCCTTATCTGACGGGTACCGGCTATGACAATGTTTCTATCAAGGATGTATTGCAGATGTCTTCCGGGGTCAGGTTCAATGAAGATTATGGAGATTTTCATTCTGATATCAACAGGATGGGACGGGTCTTCGCCCTGAACACTCCCATGGATGAGTTTGTTGCTACACTGGAACGGGAAAAGGAACCGGGGACATGGCACCATTACGTCAGTATGGACACCCAGGTCCTGGGCATGATTATCCGGAAGACCACCGGAAAGACCATAAGTGAATACATGAAGGAGAAACTATGGGAGCCTCTCGGTATGGAATCGGACGCATTCTGGCTTATAGATGGTAAAGGGATGGAAGCTGTCTTTGGGGGATTGAACGCCACTCTCCGGGATTACGCCCGTTTTGGCCGGTTGTATCTTCACCAGGGGAGATGGCAGGAGAAACAGATTGTACCTGAAAAATGGGTCAAGTCGTCTATTACTCCCGATGGTCCCCATCTAAAACCGGGTAAGAACCCGATGTCCACGTCTCCCATGGGTTACGGCTACCAGTGGTGGATACCCATAAACCCTGACGGAGATTTTATGGCTATAGGGATTTATGGACAGGCCATTTATATTTATCCGAAATATGGGATTATCATAGCACGTAACGGGGCCTACGCGGATTATAACCAGGAAGGGGGCAGGATGGAAGTGGAAAGCGTCGAAGTCTACCGTGCCATAGCCCGGAAAATGGGGTCAGGCAAGTAGACGACAGGCTTTATGTGTTAACGTATTCTCCATGGCTATAACGAATGCTAAGAATTTGATTCCCTTCAAAGGGTGTTGGAGAGAAAAGCCAGGGCCGCGTGCAAAAAGGCGGTTATAACCAGGATAATTCCGGTTTTGCGGTGAACGATAAAGGATACCTTAACAAGACGGAGGCCTGTCAGGAGCTGGAAAAGTACGAGCAGACCGTTAATTATACCCAGGATAAGAATGATGGACAGGTTACCGATCGTCATGGATCCTCCTATTTGGCGTTAATAGTATGGGTTTTGTTTCCTCTGCTTCCATGAATGTTGCAATTGGCTTCGGCCTCAATATTCATGGTCTCCGTGATCTTCAATTCGTAAGAAACTGAAAAGTCTTCATTCTCGGCCCGATCAAAGGCGCTGTATTCCCACCGTTTGACTTCCTGATCATTGACCAGGAGGGTGACGTAATCGACATAGTGAAGAATATTGTTCCCGTCATGGGTAATCTGGAGAATAAGAGTAACGGTTTCTCCCTTCTGGGCCGAGCGGGGAGCTTTTATGGATAACCCTGCCTTGTCAGCGAAAGCGGTCACGGAAAAGAAGAGTGTCATTATTGTGAATAGGGTGATAGAGATGGCTCTTTTCATGATTTATCCTTTAATATTAATTTGTACTATTGAATTATAAGCAGGATGGCGTTTTCTTTCAAGACATATTTCCTCATTTATTTGATAACAGCGCATTGTATCGTGATAACAGGGGATTGATAAGGGGGCCTGTCGGCTGAAAAAGGGTTGATCCAGGAAAAAGCATGTGATGACAGTGACAGTATTATATTTTTACCTTTCTTAACCCCTTTGCCGGATCGGGTAACGGTTACTGCGTCATTCGTACCGGGAGACCCCGGTTATCCGGCATGAACTGGAGAAAACCGATGAAACGAGTCATTCTTGTGCTGATTATACTCCTGGCGGCCGTAACAACCCTGGCGGCCGCAACGGAGACCTGGGTTACTACAATTGTTCAGCAATTGCCCGAGTGGTCCACCCGGCCTCTCCTGACTCTCACGGTCTGGCAATGGATCGGCATCGGAGGAGCAATCCTCCTGGGTCTGATCGTGAGGAAGATGGTAGGCCTCCTTCTCAAGGGGACCCTGCGTATCGCCCGAACCCGTAGTTCATCTCAGTGGGATGATAGAATCATCGAGGCCTTCCTGGGGCCCTCCGGTACCCTGGCGGCCGTGGGAGTATGGTATGTCTCGATCAGGATTTTAAACCTGGGAGAGAATATCGTCGGCGTTACGGACAATATCCTTCAGATGATCGCCAGTATAGCTCTGATTATTCTTTTTTATCGTCTCACAAAGGTCCTTATTGTTTTTCTCCGCTCCCTGGCGGAGAAGACTGAAACCGACCTGGATGACCAGCTCATGCCGGTAGTGGAGAAGACCCTGAAGACCCTGGTTATCGTGTTTGGAGGCATGATCGCCCTTCAAAACCTGGGTGTCAATGTGCTATCCGCCCTTGCCGGCCTCGGGATCGGGGGTCTCGCTTTTGCCCTGGCCGCCAAGGACACGGCCGCCAATATCTTCGGCTCCTTTACAATCTTCATGGACAAGCCCTTCAAGCTGGGCGACTGGGTCCGGATAAGCGGGACTCATGAAGGTATTGTTGAAGATATCGGGCTTCGGACCACCCGTCTCCGGACCTTCAAGCAGACACTTATATCCCTTCCCAACAGCGCGGTGGTCAACACATCCATGGAAAATTTCAGCGCCCGGCCTCTGCGGCGGGTTTATGCAACGGTCGGTGTTACGTACGGTACACCGGCGGAAAAAATCGAGCGGCTTGTCGGGGAGATAGGCGATATTATTCGGAATAACCGCTTTGCCGTTGAAGAGGGGATGCAGGTGAGTTTCGTGGAGTACGCGGCTTCAAGCCTGAATATTATGATCTACTTCTTCGTTAATGTGGCCAGCTGGACCGAGGAACTCCAGGCAAAGCAGGAGGTGTTTCTTGCTGTTAAGAAGAAGGCGGAAGAGATGGGAGTGGAATTCGCATTTCCCACTCAGACAATCCATGTGGAAAGCATGCCCGGCGAAACAGGATAGAGTCTGAAAGAAAACGCAAGGGCCGCTGAGAAGCGGCCCTTACCTGTACCCCGAATGGGGTGATGATTACCTGTGGTCCCCTCTGTCAGATAACAGCAACGGAGACGGCACGGGGTCCCTTGGGAGATTCTTCGATTTCGAACTCAACCGTAGCTCCCTCGGTCAGGCTCCTGAAACCATCTGAGTTGATCCCTGAATGATGAACAAAGATGTCACCACCATTCTCGCGCTGGATAAAACCATACCCTTTACTGTCATTGAACCACTTAACTACGCCTCTTTCCATGAAACGATACTCCTTGATTCTTACGTCATGGCTCTGCCATGAAAGTTTTATGCGAGATAATAGTACGAATTTACCTTACCGGATTTGCTGCCTTTTATGAGGTATGAAATGCGGAAGTTACTGTACTGCTATCCCCCTGTGCTTAAGCACAATGTCATAGTAGTACATCGACACAAAAGGTCAAGATTTTCCATATTTATTCATAAAAAAATGTTATATGCTGGGAGAGATGGATCCATAGGAAAAGTGTAAAATTCTTGTCCTTTGTGGAGATTTTGATAAAATAGTCATGGAGCAGGGTAAGCAGGAGGATACATGAACAAACCATCATTATATGCCGGAAAAATCCTCAGGGTGGATCTTTCCAATGGCATAACAGATAGTATTGATACAATGAACTACGCGGAGAGGTATCTGGGGGGCCGCGGCGTTGCTACTGCCCTTTATCATGAGGAAGTCCCACCGGAGTGCTCCGCCTTTGATGAAGAGAATCGAATTATTATCTCCATGGGACCCCTTTCCGGAATACCGGGAGGCCTGGGCGGTTCCCGGTGGGGAATATTCACAAAATCTCCCCTGCCGGCCGGTCAAAGGGGAAGAGACCATTTTTGCTACGGAAACCTGGGTGGAACCTTCGGAGCCGAACTCCGGTTCGCCGGCTGGGACGGTATAGTCATACAGGGCCGGGCTGAGAAACCGGTCTGGATAGAGGTCGTGGATAACCAGGTGAAATTTCATTCCGCCGAACACCTGTGGGGAAAAAGCACGGTGGAGACAAGGGAAATCCTTAAAGATGAGGCCGAGTCGAAGGTCCGGACCCTGGCCATCGGTCCGGCGGGAGAAAACAGGGTTCCCCTGGCCACGGTCTTTGCCGAGGGGGATGCCAGTTGCAGCGGAGGCGTGGGATCGGTTTTCGGGGCAAAGAACCTGAAGGCGATCACAGTACGCGGTTCTCTTCGACGGGTTGATGTGGCTGATCGGGAAAGGTTAAAGGAGATAGAAAAAGATATACGGGGATACGGACGGGGTAACGTAAAGGTCTGGGGACTGGACTTTATGGCCCATGGGCTGAAGATCCGTAAGCTCCCCTGTTTCGGCTGCATGGCAAGCTGTCTCAGGGTCAGTTATGAGGCGGACAACGGCGTACGGGGAAAGTTCATGTGCCAGTCCCGATTTTTCTACATGCATCACGCCTGGGGATATTATGGAGAGGATAACGACGTGCCTTTTCTGGCCAACAGGACATGTGATGAATACGGGATTGATACCTGGGAAATACAAACCCTGATCGAGTGGCTTCTTCTCTGTCACGCTGAAGGGATCCTTTCTGAGAAGGAGACAGGTATCCCACTGGATAAAGTGGGGAGCCTGGAATTTATCGAGAGCCTGGTTCGAAGGGTCTCCCTGCGTGAAGGCATGGGAGATATACTGGCCGGGGGAGCAGAGACTGCGGCCCGGAAACTGGGAGGACGGATGCACTCCATTTTCACGAAAACCGATCCCTATGATCCCCGTTACTGCCGCGTGAACACCCTTCTATTCCCCTTTGATACGCGGGAACCGATTCAGCAACTTCACGAGGCGGGCCTGGTCCTTTCCCAGTGGTCCAGCTGGGCCAAGGGGGTAGAAGAGGCCCATATATCATCCGATGTTATCCGCGGTATCGGGGAACGTTTCTGGGGGAGCGCTGAGGCGGCGGACATGACCACCCTGGATGGGAAGGCGGGCGCCGCGAAAAAGATCCAGGAAAGACAGATGGCCAAGGAGAGCATGGGGGTATGCGACTGGATGTTTCCCCTTATAGACAATCCCGCGGGTGAAGATCACGTAGGCGACCCGGGCGTAGAAAGCCGCATCCTATCCGCTGCCACGGGTGTCGATTACAGTGAGGAGGACCTCTACCGTATCGGTGAACGGGTCTTCAATCTGCAGAGAGCTGTCCTTCTCCGGGAAGGTCATCGCGCCCGGGAGGACGATTTTCTTCCGGAAGAATGGCACAAAAAACCGATTGAGACCCATGTCGCAGACCCGGAGGTTATCGTGCCTGATGGGAAGGGGGCAATAACGTCCGCCGTGGGAACCGTGGTAGAGACAAAGGATTTCCTTCGTATCAGGGACGAATTCTATGAACTCCGGGGATGGGACGTGCCCACAGGTTTACCTTCCCTCCATACCCTGCAACGTCTGGATATGGAAGATGTGGCCCTTGACCTTATTGAAAGGGGCCTTGCCGTCAGAAGGGAGAGGGGGATCCCGCCTGTTACACGGATTACCCGTTCCCTGGACCGGCTGGCATCTTTCATCCGCCCTAACAGGAAAGAGAAGAACGAGAGATATCCCTTCATGGAGAGGGAAAGTCTGGATGATGATGATCTTATCTCCATACTGGAAGATGATGTCCGGAAATACGGTCATCCATCCATTACCCACAACTTTAAAGGGTGGAACAAGGATATGCTCTATTACTTCACGGACCTGGACAGTTATTATGTTATACGCTTTGTCGACGGCGAGGCACAGCAGCCTGAAAGGCTGGGCGGTCCACTGGAAAAGCCGGAGATTACCTACGAGATGGACAGCCGAATTTTGAAAGCCATTTCCGACGGTGAATTGAGCGGAGAACAGGCGTACCTGAAGCGGTTGCTTCGCTTGAAGGCCTCTTTTGGCGATATGATGAAACTCCAGTCCCTTAATAAGGTGCCTGCCGCTTCAAAGGAAGAGGTTCGGTAGAGTAAATAGCGGGAATGGTACTTTTTTCTTGTTTTTTTTCTCATTCAGGGGAGATTATACGTGTACCCTGCAGGAGAACATCTGAAAAGGAGTCCCTATGATTCGTCGGTTTGTCTTACCTCTCTTAATTCTGGCCCTCTTCGTGCTGGCCGCCTACAAGATCGGATTTAAAAATATGTTTATTCCCTCGGCTGTTCGTACAGTTAAGCAGGAATCGAACCTTGATAGCCTTGCCCGGAAAGCGGAAAAGGCTGAGGAACAGGCTCTGGAAGATCCGGCCAAAAGCAACCGGGCCGGTGAGGTATGGGAAAACCTGGGTGACAGCCATCTCAAGCAGAAGAACTGGACTCCGGCTGTTAATTCCTTTAAGAAGGCTATTGAGTACGGTAATTCCGGCGCGCCTGTTCATTACGGTCTTGCCGTGGGTTACGCCAACCGGGGAGGGGAGACGGACAGTGATGAAGATATCAATAAAGCCCTCCGGCACTACCGCCGGGCCCTGGAGATAAACCCAGATATGAAAAACGCCGCGTACGGTTTCGCTATTCTCCTCTACTACGAGAAAAACCGGAAGGAGCAAGCCATGGAGATTACAGGGAAGATCATTGAACAGGATCCCACTTTTTATCGCGCACGTTTCGCCCTCGGCAGGATGAGGTACGAATCTGGAAATCTTCCCGGCGCCCTTGCGGTCTATGAAAATCTCTACGAGGACCTGAAGAAAAAGCCTGATTCCCCCCGTCTGCGGGAGTACAAAGAGAAGGCAAGTGGAAACATTACCCGCATTATGAGTGAGCTGAACCGTCGGTGAGTGTCCATGAAAAGCGGGCGGCCGTCGCCCTGTCACTGATACCTGATTCTCTGCGGAAGATCGTTCGTTCCCGGGCCGTAACCCACGGTCTGGAGAGTATTCTTCTTTCATTACAAAGGAACCAGCCTCTGAAAGTATCAGGCGCCTACAGCGCCGCCTATCCTGCGGACCCTGAAGAAGCGGCCGAGCGGGTTATGACAAGATGCGAAGAATCGGGAATCGAAATCCGTACCCTCTGGGAGTCAGGATACCCGGCGCTTCTAAAAGAGATACCCGATCCTCCCCTGGTGCTTTATGTTCGCGGCAGATTTCTGGACCCGGCTTCCCGTATCGCCATGGTTGGAACACGGCGTGCGGATAATCGTTCCCTGGCCGTCAGCCGCCGGCTTGCAGGGGAACTGGCCCGGGAAGGTGTCGTCCTGGTGAGCGGCCTGGCCCGTGGGATAGACACGGCGGCTCATATGGGGGCCCTGGACGGAGGAGGATCGACTCTCGCCGTGCTTCCCCGTGGTTTGGACGCCGTTTATCCGGCCACAAACCTGAACCTTGCGAAGAGAATCGTCGCCACTCCCGGTTCCGCCTGCCTCAGTGAATTTCCCCCGGCCAGTGAAACGGACAGGTGGACTTTTGTAAGAAGGAACAGGATTATTAGCGGTCTGGCCGCGGGAACCGTGGTTGTCCAGGCCGGGGAGAAGAGCGGGGCCCTGATAACGGCCCGCCACGCCCTTGAACAGGGTCGGGACGTCTTTGCCTGCTCGGGATACACTTTCGATGAAAAGTATCGGGGATGCGCCGCGCTTCTAAGGGACGGGGCAATACCGGTTTTCGAGACAGGGGACGTTCTTCAGGGATTGGGACGGGAAATACTACTCTTCCCGGAGGCTGAGAAAAAGAAGGAAAGTCATTTGCCCCATCCTGACGATACTGATATTGAAGCTCGAATGATTCGTCTATGCGCGGGGGAGGGGAAGAGCCAGGATGAACTGGCACTCGAGCTGGGACTTCCCCCTGAAGAACTGGCTGGTATATGTTCACTCCTTGAACTGCAGGGAAGAATCGTTCGGAGGGAGGGACGAATAATTGTATCCTGAATTGACTGCATGAAGATACGTTTTGTTATTATCTTTTCACTGTTTCTGCTGCTTGGAATTTCCATCCTGCAGCTATTCAATGTGCCTCCTTACGCTGGTGACGTTTATTCACTCTACAGGTCCGGTTACTTTGTCGAACTTGACCGCCAGTTTCAGCTTATCAGAAAAGCGTTTATTGATCTGAAGACCATGTCCCGGCCGGAACACGCCTGGATTTTTTTGAAAGATATTGAAGAAGATCAGGATATCCGCGTACGGGTCTATGACGGGGATGGACGCGGGGTGCCTGCCCCGGGCAGAAAGGAAGGGGGTGTCAATGCCAACGTGGCCCTCTTCCTTGACTCAGACAACAGTGGCCTTAAAACAACGGTTTCTGGGAAAACGTACCGGGCTCTTCTTCCCGTTCCCTGGAGGGAGAGGTGCGCCTTCTGCCATGACAGACCCGAGGGGAAAATGCTTGGCGCCATGGAATTTGAGCGGACCTTTAACGCCCGGATCTATTACTCCTCGGAAAGGATTATTATCTTTTCAGTTATATCAATCGTTATCGCCGTTCTCATTATTATACTCCTGAAGTGGGATCCGCACAGGGAAGTTAAAGAACTGTTTGACAAATAACGGTTCTTAATTCCATTGAGCCTAATCTCCGACAGGATTTAACTATGGATAAAGAGAAAAGCGCAGAAAAGAAAAAGAAATCCTCCGGGGCCGAGACCCTGGTTATCGTAGAGTCACCATCCAAGGCCCGAACCATCAATAAATACCTGGGAAAGGATTATATTATATCCTCCTCCGTGGGACATATTATCGATCTGCCCAAGTCCAGGCTCGCCATCGACGTAGAAAACAGCTTTGAGCCGGAATATATTACCATTCGGGGTAAGGCCAAAATCCTCAATGAACTGAAAAAACAGGCGTCGAAGGTAAACCAGGTCCTTCTCGCCACAGACCGGGACCGTGAAGGGGAAGCAATTTCCTGGCACCTCTCAAATTCACTTTCATCGAAGAACCCGAACATCAAGAGAATCGAGTTTAACGAGATAACCGAGGAGGCGATCAGGGAAGCGGTCGAGCGCCCCAGGGAGATCGATATCGATCTTGTCAACGCCCAGCAGGCCCGCCGTATACTGGACAGGATTGTCGGTTATTACATCAGCCCTATCCTCTGGAAAAAAGTCAAGAGGGGCCTCTCGGCCGGACGGGTACAGTCCGTTGCCCTGAAAGTGATATGTGACCGTGAAGAGGAGATTGACTCCTTTATCCCGAAGGAATACTGGAGCCTTGACGTGGATTGCCTGAAAGGCAAGAAATCTTTCAAGGCCTCACTCCATTCCGTTGGGGGGGAGAAGACCGATATCAAGAACTCTGATGAAATGGACTCCATCGTCAGCGATCTTGAAGGTAAGCCGCTTCACGTGGAGAAGGTCTCAAAGAAGGAGAGAAGACGTAAGCCCCAGGCACCCTATATAACAAGCAAGCTCCAGCAGGACGCCGCGAATCGTCTCGGTTTCACTTCACGGAAGACCATGATCGTGGCTCAGCAGCTCTACGAGGGGATAGATGTTGCCGGCACGGGGCTGGTGGGTCTCATTACCTATATGCGAACGGACTCTACCCGTCTCTCGGACGCGGCACTTTCCAGCGTACGGAACTTTATTTCAGGAGAATATTCTGACGAGAATCTTCCTGAAAAAGCGAATATCTACAGTAACCGGAAGGGAGCCCAGGACGCCCACGAGGCTATACGGCCCACGGACATTACCCGGACCCCCGAATCGATAAAGAAAGACCTTTCCCGGGACCAGTACCGTCTTTATGACCTGATATGGAAGCGGACCATCGCCTCCCAGATGAAGCCGGAAGTTTCCGAGGTAACCACGGTCGATCTCCAGCAGGGAACGTATCTCTTTCGGGCCACCGGCAGTCGCATCCTTTTCAAGGGCTTTACCCTGGTTGAAAAAGATACAAAGACGAGCCGCCAGATCCTTCCTGAGCTTGAGAAGGGAGACGAGGTGCTGGTGGAAAAATATCTTCCGGAACAGCATTTTACCACGCCGCCTCCGAGGTTTAATGACGCCTCCCTGGTCAAGTTTCTTGAGGAGTCGGGCATCGGACGTCCATCAACCTATTCTCCAACCATTGATACCCTTCTGCGGAGATATTATGTTGTTCGACAGGGACGTCAACTGGCGCCCACGGTTCTGGGCCGCCTTGTCAATGATATCATGAAGAAGTATTTTGCGAGCCTGGTCTCCATCGATTTCACCGTGGATATGGAAGAAAAACTCGACCAGGTTGAGGAATCAAAATTTGACTGGGTCAAGATGCTTGAGGACTTTCACGGCCCCTTCAAAAAAACCGTGGACCATGCCGAGGAACATCTCGAGGAGATGAAGGGTGTCCTGGACGAAGAGACCGATATCGAATGCGAAAAATGCGGAAGCCCGATGGTTAAGAAGCTGGGACGATACGGGTTTTTCCTGGCCTGTTCCGGTTTTCCTGAATGCAGAAACGCCCGTCCCCTTCCCCTGGGGACCTGCCCCCGGTGTGGAGAAGGCGATGTCGTTAAGAAGAGCTCCCGCAAGGGGAGAGGAGGGACATTTTATGCCTGCAGTAATTACCCTGAATGCGAATTTCTGAGTCGCGAGAATCCCGCGGACAAGGACTGTCCAAAATGCGGACGCCTTCTTTTCCGAAAGAGTATTAAGAAAAGGGGTGAAGAGCTCCGATGCCTTAATGAAGAGTGCGGATTCCGCATGGAGATTCTGGACGACAACGGAAACGGGAAGTAAGGTGTTCGCAGAAATCGATTCATTTCTGGACTATCTCGCGGTTGAAAGGAACGTTTCAGAAAAAACGGCAGCAGCCTACTCCAGGGACCTGCGGCAGTTTACGGACTTTCTCATGGGAAAGAGGGAGGATACCGGTTTCTCCTATGACACAGCTTCCGAAATCAGGGACGATGATATTCTCGTAGATACGGTTTACGAAGGAGATATCCGCGCATATATTGAATATATCTATGACACGGGGCTCAAACGGGCCTCAATCGAGAGGAAGATCGCCTGTCTCAAGAGCTTTTTCCGCTTCCTTTTTAACCGGGATGTAATACCTGATAATCCGGCCTCTGGAGTTACCTACCCGAAAAAGGAGAAGAGACTTCCCAGGTTCCTAAAGGAGTTCCAGGTTGAACAGGTCCTGACATTCGAATGTTCCGAACTCATCGATTACCGTGACAGGGCGCTCCTTCATGTCCTTTACGCCACGGGGGCAAGGGTGTCGGAACTGGCCGCCGCGGACCTGGTCGACATGGACAGGAGGACCGGTAGAATTCGCGTAACCGGCAAGGGAAAGAGTGACCGGATCGTGTTCTTGACTGGAGAGGCCCAGGAATATCTGGAGGCCTATATCCAAAAACGAATTGAGGAAGGGCAAGAGAGCGAGGCCCTTTTTCTGAACGCCCGGGGCGGGAGGCTCACGGTACGGGGTATCTACGGAATTGTCTCCGGAAGGCTTCGTGATGTCGGCATGCACGGTTCCCTTGGACCCCACACGTTCAGGCACAGCTTTGCCACGGAACTGTTAAATAACGGCGCGGACATTCGGGCGGTCCAGGAGATGCTGGGGCATAAAAATATATCCACCACCCAGAAGTACACCCATACAACGCGGGAACGCCTTAAGAAGGTCTACCGGTCCTCCCATCCCCATTCAATGGAAAAGAAGAAGGATTAACCCATACGGGGAATGCTTTTCAGTATGGTCCCTCCGGCCAGGATGTCCATCTCCCGGTCATAGAGAACGACCGCCTGGCCGGGAGTCACCCCTGTCATCGCTTCGTTAAATCGTATCATAAGCGATTCCCCATCCTGATAGACCACACCGGGAAGGGGAGGCTGGGTGGATCGCGTCTTGAGCAGAACCTCGTCTCCCTTAAATTCTGTTGCCTTCATCCAGTGTATATCACAAGCCAGAAGGCCTTCACTCAGCTGCTCGTCCCAGGGGCCGACAATGATCCGGTTATTATCCGGGTCCAGCTTTAGTACATAAAGGGGATGGGGGGCGGCGATGCCGAGACCTTTTCTCTGTCCGATTGTATAGCGATGAATGCCCTGGTGTCTGCCGAGGACCTTTCCTGACGTGTCGATGATCTCACCCGGAGGAGGCGTGATGCCTGTTTTGTCTTCAATGAATGTGGCGTAGCTTCCCGCATCCACGAAGCATATCTCTCTGCTTTCAGGTCGGTCAGCGACGGGGAGATCCCATTCCCTGGCCAACTGGCGAATCTGATCCTTGGTGAATTCACTAAGAGGGAAGTATGACCCGGCAATAATTTCCTGGGACAGCTGGTAGAGAAAATAGGACTGATCCTTCTGCGTGTCCCTGCCGGCAGAAACATACCAGCGCCGTGCATTCCCTTTTTTCCGAGCGTAGTGACCCGTTGCAAAAAGGTCACAATTCATTCCGGCTGCAAAGGAGGCCAGGCGGTCAAATTTGATCAGTCGGTTGCAGTAGATACAGGGGTTGGGTGTCCGGGCCTCAAGATAGGCCTGGCAGAAAGGATCAATGATCAGTTTTTCGAAATCGATACGGGCGTCGACAACATGGTGTTCGAAATCTCCTCTCAGGGCGACCTGACGGGCGTCCTCCACGCTCTTTTCAGAAAAGCAGAGGTCTTCCCGATCGGGATCGATACCGCTGACGATTCTCTCCGTAACCCCGATCACATCAAAGCCCTCCTCTTTCATGAGGAGGGCGGCAACCGATGAATCTATACCGCCGCTCATGGCCACGGCGGCCCGCTTTTTTCTGAATGTCATGCCGCCATATTTGCCAAAACGGCGGTTATGTCAAGAGGCATTGTCCCGTTCAACGAGAAATCCCTGGCTTGTTCCCCTGGAGGCGAAGGCCGTGTCCACGTCTCGCAGGATGGTTCCCTTGTGAAGTCCCCACCGGGGAACGACAAGTCCATCCTCCGGATGATCACCCATCAGACGGTGGATAACTATGTCCGGCCTCAGTCGCTCCAGGAAGTCGACAAGTAGTGAGACGTATTCTTTTGAGTCTGGCAGAGCAAAGGGACGGTTTTGATGGATTCTTTCAAGGGGAGTATTACGGATAACATGGAGGTGGTGTATCTTCACTCCGGAAACAGGAAGGGAGCTGATCTCCATGGCGGTCTCCATCATGTCTCTCCAGTCTTCTCCCGGGATAGCGAGGATGACATGCACGCAAACCGGTATCCCTCTTTCGGCTGCACGTATTACGGCGTCACGGGTCTGACCGTGGTCATGGCCCCGGTTGAGCCATTGAAGGCTCCGATTATGCCTGGTCTGCATGCCGATCTCAAGCCAGAGCTCCCTTCCCGGTCTTATATAGGACGCCACCAGATCGAGAACATCATTGTCGCAGCAGTCGGGACGTGTGGCGATCATAAGGCCTATGATGTCCGGTTCATTCAGGGCCGTGTCGTACATTCTTCTCAGTACCGAAAGAGGTCCCCGGGTATTCGTATAAGCCTGGAAATAGGCAATATAGGAAGTCTCCCGGTCGGAACGGACGAAGCTATCCCGGGCCTGACGCATCTGTTCCGTAATCAATGTTCGGGTGTCTGATGTTGGGGATGCTGAACCTGTTTCCGAGCAGAAGATACATCCACCCGTTTTTCCTTCCCGGTGGGGACAGCCGAGGCCGGCGTTTATGGGAAGTTTCAGGACCCGGCGGCCGTATTTTTCTTTGAGGTAGTCTCCGAAAAAAAGGTAAGCCTTTCCGTCCGGGGAGAATGTCCTATCGGGCCCTGGATCGTTTTCCATTGGCAAAGGCGGAATTCTTAAGGTACTGCTGATTCTGATATTTGTCAGGATCGAGCCGGACAGTGGATACTCGTTTTGCTTCGACGGTCTTAAGGTCGGGCGAGAAGTCAAGGATGTATATCCCCTCCCTGAAGTTCACCCTGCTTCTGATTGTTTTCCAGTAATAGACTCTGCGACCCCTCTTTTTTGAATAATAACTACGGCGGGCACGTTTTTTTTCATAAGCCCGTTCCATGGCCTCTTCCATCCTGTCCAGGACCTTCTCCGTGGGATCGAGGGCAAGCCTAAGGGCCTGTCGCAGGTCCTGGTCTTTTTCCAGAGCAAAGAGGACCTTTCTCTCCATAGGCGCCTTTTGCACATCGACAGAGAGCCTCTCCCTGATTTCATCCATGGTCTTACGCCCGGAGGAAGAGGAGCTTCTTTTTTTTATGCCGGCCAGGCGGCTGTATTTGTTCTTGTAATGAGTGAGTACCGGTATACCGATAACTTTTTTTCGGGCGAGGAGATAGTACCTGCGCGCGGTACGTAAGTGCTTTTTCCGTGTGTGGGCTTTACCGATACGGTAGTATTTTTCGCTTTGGGTAAGAATCTTAACGAGGTTTCTGTAGTAATCCAGGTGGTTATCGTATTCAGTTTTGCGGTATTTTTTCTCCATGGCGCGGATGGTCATGATGGCGTCCGATGTTTTACCCTCACCGAGATAGTAAACGGCGATACGTGAAAGTTTTATAAGCTCTACCCGGTCGGACGGCTTTCCCCGTGGTCTCACGGTTCTATTTCCTTCCAGGGAGACGCCGAAGGACTCCTGAAGCACCCTGTTAAGTGCCCTGTACTGTCCCAGGACTATTTTTTCCTGGTGGGCCTCATCTCTCAAAAGCTTTTCTTCCCGGGGATTGGAGATGAATCCTGATTCAAAGATAACGGAGATGGGATAGCCGGAAAAATAGGTAAACCGGTCATCCCCTACGGCCCCTTTCTGCCAGTTATTGGCGATCATTCCCCGGTCTGTAAGTTCATCTCTCAGGGCATGGGCGTACTGACGGGAAAAACCGCTGGCGTCCAGCCTGTTGTAGAGGGTAAGAAATCCCTGGTAGGCGTTCTTAATATATCTCAGGTATCTCCTGCCCCATTTATTGTAGGTGACATGAATTCCTGTCAGATTGGAAAGGCCGTCGGCCTTATGGAAAACCGAAACATTGTTGAGATGTTCCGAGATAATGATGAAAGCTTTCTTCTCCAGGGCGAGACGGACTGTTGTGGTAAAGGGGATGTTCCTGTAAGAATCGCTTTCGCCCCTCAGGACCCTCAGATAATCCTCCGTGCTTTCTACCCTGATTCTGGGGTTGGAATCGAGTATCCTGTACATCTTACGGGATAATTGGATGGAATAGAACTCCTCGGGGTTCCCGGTAGCGCTTCTTCTCCGCGTGGCTGCTCCTCCCTGCCATCTTCCGTCATCAAGTTTTCCATGGGCGGGATCGAAGAAGATTACGATCTGTTCCCCCGCTCGAACCCGTTCATCCAGACGGGCATATATTGAATCGATCCCGTTTACGACTTCGGCAAGGCCCTTCCTGTGGCCCGCATCCTTTTCCCTCCGGTAAAGCCATTTGACAGTTCCAGACTGTTTCAGTTGAAAGGGATACTCCTTCACCTCCGCAGAAAAAGAAACATTCGGGAAGAGAAGAAAAAAAATAAATAAAGATTTTACAATAGGATGAATGGATTTCATAATGCCTGCTGTTTTCATGTGGTTATAGTAAAAATATCGTACTATTACAAGAAAATATTTGCATTTTTCCTGAAATTAGGTTAGCAATAGATATCATGGATCAGATAATCAGCTTCGAACGACTCTCCGGTGAGATACGGAAAGAAATCCAGAAGTTCCATGAGGAGCAGGCCGGTTCAGGTACAGACCTGAGCCAGAGCATGAACCTCTGGTTCAAAAGGCATTTTGACGGCTGGCTTCTGGAGAAGTACGGAATGGATGTGGACAATAAACGTCAGCATTTCCGGATGGATGTCGAAATGCCCCTTAAGGTCGTTGACACTATCATTGAAGCCTCAGGGGATGACGAACAGGCCAATGAGCTGGTGGGGAATGTCCTTAACATAAGCAGGGGCGGTCTCTATTTTCATTCCCCCGTGCCGTTGGAGATTTCAACGATTGTCCGCGTGCAGGTTGACCTTTCCTCCATTGAGAAGAACATGGAAGAGATTCAGGCCCTGGCAATGGTTATGAGGGTCGACCGACTTGGTGAGGGAGATTACGGAATCGGTGTCATGTTCAGCA
This sequence comes from uncultured Leptospirales bacterium, assembly GCA_964645775.1. Classification (GTDB taxonomy): domain Bacteria; phylum Spirochaetota; class UBA4802; order UBA4802; family UBA5550; genus CAZYBU01. The sequence continues at coordinate 72,040 of CAZYBU010000007.1, forward strand.
GCATTTACGATGAAGACCGGAGTACTCTGGATGTCTTTCTTCTGAAAAAGCTTTCAAATTATCTCTATTCCTGTTAAAAGTTTTCTGCTTACCTCGGTTCAGAAATGTTCATCAGGTATCGTTTCAGGTTATCTCGTTTAACTTCATAGTAGTAGAGACGACTGCCGGGGCAATCTACTCTTTTGGGGATGAAATTTCCGTTGTATTCCACCAGCCTGGTTATTGAGGCGCGGGTATTGGAGGTTACCTTTCTGTCATTAGACAGGAGAAGGTCGATAAGCCTTGAATAGGAACGTTTTTTTGCCTGGCGCCGGATCTCAGATTCCTCTTTGCCACAATCATCTTTTGCCGTTACAATTACCACGCGGTACGTTTCGTTGTTGATAAAACCTTCTTTCAGATACAGTCTGTCTATCGTCTGGTGCTGCGTGGTCTTCTTCTCTTCTTTTACGGTTGAAGTTTTTTGAGGTCCTTTACAAGAAGTGAAAAGATGAATCATAACAACTGTCATGACCAGAAGTACGGTTTTAGTGAATGGTCGCTCCATCTGCATCTCCTCTCACTCTGTTCTCTTTGAATTTCTGTCATTTTTACCAGGCGCCATCAACCTGTCGACCTCTTTCTGAAGCCCGGAGCGGCGAAAGCGTATACCTGAAACCAGAGAGTTGGAGTCATCGTAATAAATAAAGACAATATAACTCCGCGGCCTGAACTTTTCCACCTTTTTCATAAAGGCGCTGCGGTTTCTATGATCAGCTGCGATTACAGGGAAACTGCTTTCCCACATGGATACAATGTGGTGATGAAATGATTCGAGGGCCTCTTCCCGTCCCTCCTCTTTCATTCTCATGTAGGCGCTCTCCCTTTCTCTGACCAGACTTCCCTTTTCGTCAGGCTCCACCCGGTAGATTACCTGATAGGTGTTTCCGTCAATAAATCCGTTTACCTGGTAATCTCCCGGTTCGACCCTCCTGTGCCTGCTGAGGGTGCAGGAGGCAAGAAAAAGGGAAGTTACGCACAGGAGTACGGTTGCATTTCTCAGATTAATATGTTTCATGTCCGCCTATTTCTTGATCAGGTTGATAATACTCTGGATCTTATCCGCCCTGGGATGATCAGGCTTCATGGAAAGAAGCCTCTGAAAATGATCAACAGCTTTTTCATTCTTTTTCAGGTTTCGGTAGTAGATCATCCCGAGCTCTTCATGGACAGGGTAGAGTTTCTTGTTCAGATTAAGGGCCTTTTCAAGGGAGTCGACGGCTTTATCATATTTTCCCTGTTCCCGGTAGGTCACTCCCAGGTCGAAATGTGACTGATAATGGGTCGGGTTCAGATTGATGGCCGTTTTATACTCCTCTACCGCTTTGTCGTAAATCTTCTGCTGCCTGTAGGCGTTAGCGAGATTATAATGGGCGTTGAAAGAACGGGGATTGTTTGCTGTCGCGTTCCTGTACATCTCGATGGCCTGCTCATAGAGACTGTTCTGGGAGTAGAGTTTTCCGAGGTTAATGTATGCCTTATCATACGAAGGATTCAATGAAATTGCCTGCTTGTAACTTTCGATGGCAGAGTTGTTGTCCCCCAGTCCTTCATAGGCTTTGCCCAGTTCGTAGAAGGCCGCGTGATCATTAGGATTGACATCAACGGCCCTTTTTAGCATGTTTCTGGCTTCGGAGTAGTTTCTTTTGATGTTGTACACCAGTCCCAGGTTGAAGAGGGCCTTCTGGTTGTTGCTGTCTATCTCCAGTGTCTTTTTATAGAACTGTATGGCATTACCGTAGGAGCCCATACGATGATAGGTGATGGCCAGGTTCAGGTTGCTGTCCTGGTTTCCGGGCCTCAGTTCCCGATCCTTTGAAAAATATTTCAGAGCCTCACTGTAGTTCTTGCTCTCCAGATAGATTGAACCGAGGTTTGAGTATCCCTGAGCCAGTTTGGGGTCGAGCTGAACCGCCTTCTTCATGTCGCTGATTGCTTTTGACGTATTGCCCGTGTTATAGTGAGCAAGTCCGCGGGTATAGTATTTTTTCGCGTCATTGCTGTCCAGCGTGATGGCTTTGTCCAGGTCCTTTATGGCTCCCTCGTAATCCTTCTTCATATAATCGACCATGCCGAGGCGGTAATGGGCATCGGTGTTCTGAGGATTTGCCATCACTGCTTTCTGGAAAGATTCCTTCGCGTCTCCCAGGACTCCGTTGTGCAGGAATATTCGTCCGCTCCAGTAGTGGGAATGCTCGTCATTGCTGTCGATACTGACAGCTTTTTGATAGGCCTGGACCGCCTTGTCATACTTTTTTTCTCTTCGGTATTTATCGCCCAGTTCCCGCCATTTCTTGGCTTCCTTGCTGACTTGGCCGGCAGAGTCTGAAGAGGTCTCTTTTCCACTTTTGTCGCCGGAAAGGCTGTCAGAGCCGTCGACTGAAGAATCGCCCAGCAGCCCGGAGCCGCCCGGTCTCCCTTTGCCTGTGGAACCGGAGTCGCTGCCGGAATCGCCTCCTTTTCCGGCGACCTTTTCACTATCCTTACCCGCGTTTTGATAGGCTGTGTTGTACTTATCTCGAAGGTTCTTGTCGTTCTTGTTGCGGCTGAGGGCGCGTTTGTAATACTCTACTGCCTTTTCCCAGTTGCCCTGTTTCGCGTAGATGTCTCCCAGGCGTTCCGCCGCTTTGGCGTCAGCCGGGTCTTTGTCCAGGGCGGTCTGGAAGGCATTTACGGCTTCGCCGGTTCTGTCTTTCCGCAGCAGCGCCTCGCCCCGCCCACGGTGGTAAGGGGAACGGGAGGGATCGAGTTCTACGGCGCGATCATACTCGTTAAGGGCCTGATCATACTGTCGTCTCTTGTAATAATGATTGCCGAGGTTGTAGTATCCTTCCGGATTATCCGGGCTGTTTTCGATGCCTTTACGGATCATCTCCTCCGCCTTTCGGGCATCTCCCCTGCGCATATAATGGTCTGCCAGGTTTTTATAGCTTTCCTGGTTGGCGGGGTCAGCCGTTTGGGCCTTCTTATACTCTTCAAGGGCCTTGATAAATTTTTCCTGGTCATCGTAAACGTTCCCAAGACGGTTATAGGCCTGCGGGTTTTTCGGTTTGTTCTTCTGGGCGAGTTTAAAGGTATCGATGGCCCTGTCATAATCCCCCTTCAGGGCGTATGCGTGACCCAGTTCATTCAGAGCCGGATAGTTATCCGGGTCAATTTCCAGAACCCGCTTGTAGTACCTGATGGCTTCATCGTAATCTCCCACGGACTTATAGAGTCCTCCAATCTTGAGGAGTGTGCTAATGTTTCCGGGGTCGGTTTTCAGTAGTTCCGTGTAGAGTTCAATCTGTTTAAGTCTAAGGTCTTCAATGTCTGCGGACGGGTCAGAGGGCCAGAAAAAATAGAGACCGAGGCCGAGCAGAAGAGCGGCCACAACGGAACCTGCGATAATCTTTTCATGGGTATAGAGACGGTTTATCATATTTCCTCCTGATACACCTTGCCGGTATGATTAGAGATCCTCATCACCGAGAAGTCCTTCGATCTTTCGTTCTCCCTTGAGCTTTTCATGGCCTTCCTGGCGGTCGGTTGTTTTTCTTTTAACGTTTTTAAGCGTTTCTCCTCCCAGGAGAAGGGCTTCTTCAATGGATACGTCACTTTCCTTGGGGGGGATGACAAAGTCCGGGTCCTTCAACAGCTCCACAACCCGGCGGACGCTTTCATACTGCGGATCTTCCGGGGCGGCCTGCAGAAAACGTTCCCAGTTTTCAACGGCGCCCAGTTTGTTCCTTTTCAGCATAAGCTCGGTCAGACCGATGTGATACCATGCCTGGGAAAGGCCGCTGTCTCTCATCAGGGCCCGACGGAAGTTTTCGATAGCTGGAGCTTCCATCCCCCTGTGGTAGTAGGCCTGCCCGAGGCGGAAATAATTTTCTGCGTTATCAGGGTCGAGGTTGACGGCTTTCTGGTAAAGACCCGTGGCGCGTTCAAACTGCTTCTTATGAAGATAAATATCTCCCAGGTAACTGTAGGCGAGACCGTTTTCCGGATTTTCCCGAATTTCTTCTTTTAGATAGAGTTCGGCCATCTCGAACTTCTTCTGGAAGAAATACTTTGTCGCTTTCTTGAACCGGTCTTCCTTATCCTCATCCACTGCCAGCAGGGGAAGGGTTAGAAACAGGAGTATAATGAATTGTTTCATGATGTGTGTCCCTGAATCAGTATATAATAATTGGTGTCATGTTTCCACTTTATTGTTACCGAAGGGCTCCAGCTCTATTCCAGATTCCCTGAAGAGCTCCACGGCAACCGGGTCCAGGTACTCACCCCCGTATACGATTCGCGATATTCCGCTGTTTATCAATATTTTTGCGCAGATAGAGCAGGGGTGATGGGTGACGTAGATCATGGCGCCGGCAATAGATACTCCGTGATAAGCGGCCTGGATAACGGCGTTCTGTTCGGCGTGAAGCCCTCTGCAAAGCTCGTGACGTTCCCCGGAGGGTACTTTATACAGGGTTCTCAAACAGGTCTCAGGCGTGCAGTGGACCAGGCCCGTGGGGGCCCCGTTATAACCGGTGGAAAGGATTCTCCTCTCCTTTACGATAAGAGCGCCTACCTGACGGCGTGTGCATGTGGAACGGGTAGATATGTCCCGGGCAAGTGTCATGAAATAGGTGTCCCAGTCAGGTCTTGTCACTCTTCTGCCTCCAGTCGCAGGGGAATATCCAGGGATAACTCCTCCTCCGTGTGTAAGGTGCAGGTAAGGGTAAGGGGGATGTAATCCTTCTGGAACTGGAACAGGGTTTTCCGTTGTTTGACTCTGTCGTCAGGAGAGTGTCCCGCTGCCCGGCGGAGCTCGGAAATGGGTATGGATGATGAAAACGTCCTGGATTCGCCGCCCGCCAGGGGAAGTCTCTTAACGTTGTTTCCCAGGGTCCGCCCCAGGAGGATCGTATCGTTTTTTCGTACCTGGAGAGTGGCGATACTATTGATGAATGTAATAGTCTGTTCTTTACCCTGGTTGGACAGGGTAAGAGTCGAAATTAGGTTCCCTCGCTCCCAATCCTTTGCCAGGGTTAATCTTGACTGAATCTTACCGAAGGTAAGGGTGGCGGTCTGGATGTCTTCACTGCTGTCACGGTTGGAGAAATAGAGGATTAAGAATATGACAAGAATACCGTCAACAAGCAGCAGGATGCGGGAGATCCTGCGCTTTTTGGCCGAATCTCCCTGGGATTTACCGGAGCGAATTCGTTCAAGGGCCTGCTGCGTGAAGGATTCCTTTTCAGTCATTCATATCTAGCTTTTTTCAAGTTCATCGATACCCTCCCGGAGAAGAGTATGCTCCCTGCTGCTCGCATCGAACATGCCGAGGTACTTACGGAAATACTGAAGCTGTTCATCCTTCCAGTTGTGCATATTGTCAACTTTTTTCTTTTTCATTTAACACTCCTGTTCATTTTATGATACATCACTATACATATTATCGATCAGGCTCGATATTTTCTGAACATCGCATTTATTGAAATATCAGTGAGTAACGGCAGGAGCATGCGGAAAAAGAAAAGACCGCCTGGAGGCGGCCTTTTCTTTTTCGGTCCCGATAAGGATCAGTCGACCAGTTCAAATATTGCAGCGGCTCCCATGCCGCCCCCGATGCACATGGATTCCAGGCCGTACTTGACGCCCAGTCTTTTCATGTTCGCAAGGAGGGTGGCAGCCAGCTTGGCACCAGTACAACCCAGAGGGTGTCCGAGGGCAATAGCGCCGCCATTTATATTGACTTTACACTCTTTACTATCGGAGGTCCAGAATTTCTTGTCTCCGATACCCACTTCGTTGGCGCTGTAGATCGCCTGGGAAGCGAAGGCCTCGTTGACCTCAAAAAGCCCGATATCTTCAAGCTTAAGGCCGGCCATCTTTATTGCTTTGGGAATGGCGTAAGCCGGCCCCACACCCATCTCGTCCGCCTTGACGCCGATTGTTGTGTAGGTCTTGAGTTTGGCTATCGGCTTGGCTCCTGTCTCCTTCACGGCTTTCTCGCTCATGAGAAGGGTCGCGGCTGCTCCGTCCGTTGTCTGGGAGGAGTTGCCTGCCGTAACGGAACCGGTGCTTGAGAATGCGGGCCGGAGTTTTGCCAGACCTTCAACGGTCGTGGAATCACGGACACCATCATCGAAATCCTGCATGAAGGTCTCCTTGACCCATTTACCATCTTTCTGGACATGTTTGACAGCCGGAGTGGGGACGATCTCGGTAAAGTGTCCCGACTTCTGGGCATTGGCCGCCTTTATCTGGGAATGATAGGCGAACTCATCCTGCATCTCCCGGGTTATGTTGTAGCGGTTCGCAACGTTTTCCGCCGTGATGCCCATGGAGATGTAGACGTCCGGGTCATCCGCGGCCCATCCGGGATGAGGTCTGGGTATGTTGCCACCCATGGGGACAAAGGTCATCGATTCGATTCCTCCCCCGATGGCGATATCTGACCAGCCGGCCATGATCCTCATGCCGGAAAGGGCGATTGCCTCCAGGCCGGAGGAGCAGAAACGATTAATGGTAGCTCCACTGGTTTCGGTGGGAAAGCCTGCCATGAGAGCGGCGATTCGACCTATGTTCAGGCCCTGCTCTGCCTCGGGGAAGGCGCAGCCGATCATTATGTCTTCCACCAGTTTCTTGTCCACTCCTGATTTTTGCATCAGGGCGTCCAGTATGTGAGACAGGAGCGATTCGGGGCGGGTATCGGCGAATGCGCCTTTTTTCCTTCGACACCCCGGCGTCCTGACTGATTCGACAATATATACGTCACTCATAGAATCCTCCTTATACCACTTATATCATAAGAGGTTTGCCGGTATTTTTTATATGCTCGGCCATCTTCTGGGAGTTCTCCGTCTGCCAGAGCTCGACAAAGGCGTCCCGTTCGAGTTGGAGCATATAGTCTTCTGATACCTCGCTTCCGGCTCGGGCTTCTCCACCGGACATTACGTAGGCGATCTTACGGGCGATGAACTTCATGTGGGGAGTGATGTATCCACCGCTGCTCATGTTAAGAAGCTCGGCGTCAATCATACCCTGGGCCGCGTCACCCATTACCTTGATCGGCTTCTTCAGAGGGGGAGCGTACCCGTCATCTACCATGCGGAGAACCTCTTTCTTGGCCTCACCGATCAGGTAGTCCTTGTTGAAGACGATTCGGTCGTAGCTCATGAGGAAGCCTTTTTTAAAGGCGTCATGAGCTGAGCTTGTAACGCTGGCCATGGCGACATTCTTGAAGGTCGGTATAAAGAGGGGACCGAGGTCCTCCAGAGTAACACCTTCAGGCATGCTCTGTACCATGTTTTTCCAGATATGTGTGGTACCGCCGCCAGCGGGAAGAAGTCCCGCACCGATCTCAACGAGACCGATAAAGAGGTCCGCGTGAGCGACTCGCTTGTCTGCCCAGAGACAAGTCTCGCAACCGCCACCAAGGGCCATCCCGAAGGGGGCTGCCACAACGGGGAAGAAGGAGTAGCGAAGCTTCTGAAGTCCACCCTGGAGTGCTGCAACCGCTTCTTCAAGCTTGCTCCACTGCTTGTTCTTTGCCAGTTCTCCCATCATTCCGAGATCGGCTCCGGCTGAGAAAGCTCCCGGTACGCCGGGGGCCTGGTTGCCTATGACGAGGCCGACCCCGTTCTCCTGAACGTATTCCCTGGCTACATCAAAGAATTCCAGGATCTCGTCGTTCAGTGCATTCATCTTGGTGTGAAACTCGAGGTTGAAGACACCGTCTCCCATGTCAATCAGGGAAGCGGAACTGTTGCCTTTGACTTCCTTGCCTGCCTCTTTGAGGGTCTCAAGAAAGATCATGTTAGACGACAGGATAATATCATTGTAGTCGCCGCTGGCAAAGTCAAAGTACTGCTTCTTGCCGTTATGTACGCGGTAGAAGCTGTCGAATCCCTTATCCAGAAGGGTCTGGACAGGCTTCGGTATTTCGAGCCCATCTTTCTTCATCCGTTCAACGGATTCCTTGACTCCGATGTTGTCCCATATCTCAAAGGGACCGGCTTCCCAGGCATATCCCCACTTCATCGCGTTGTCGATACCGACAATATTGTCTGAAATCTCGGGTATCCTGTTGGCCGCGTAGATCAGTGAACGTGATATGAGCTGCCAGGCAAACTCGGAAGGCTTGTCACTGCCGAAGAGTATGGCCTTCTGTTTGCCGGCAAGGGATTCCTGCTTTTTGGCCTTCTGGGCACACTCAGGAACCAGTGCCTTGCGGTCGAACTCCTTATACTCGCCGCTCAGGTCGATAACGTACCTGATCGGTTTCCATGTCTTGGGATCGATCTCTTTTTTGTAGAAACCGGCCTTGGTCTTGTTGCCGTGCAGGTTGTTCTCGATCATCTTGCGAACGAAATCGGGCAGCTTGTAGACATCCCGCCGCTCATCATCGGTAAGAAGCTCATAGGAATTGTCGGCCAGGTGTCCGATTGTGTCAAGACCGACCAGGTCAGCGAGACCGAAAACAGCTGTTTTCGGTATACCGAAAGTGGCACCGAACATATTGTCGATTTCAGGAATGCTTACGTCTTTCTTTTCCTGAAGAAGCTGAAAGGCTTCGCTGATAAACTGTACACCGATTCTGTTTCCGATAAAGTTGGGCGTATCCTTGGCCCAGACAATTCCTTTCCCGAGAATCCTTTCACCGAAATCCTCTATGAACTCAAGGACTTCCGGCTTGTTATCCTGGCCGGGTACCAGTTCCAGGAGTTTCATGTAACGGACAGGGTTAAAGAAGTGCGTGATGAGGAAATGCTCTTTGAACTCTTTACTTCTGCCCTCTGCCATCTTCTCAAGGGGAAGGCCCGACGTATTGGATGAGATTATTGCATCCTTGTGTCGAACCTTTTCAATCCTGGAAAAGAGATCCTGCTTGATCTTCAGGTTTTCAACGATAACTTCGACGATCAAATCACAGTCCTTAAGTTTGTCGAAGTCATCTTCCAGGTTGCCGGTTTCCAGCCTGAGCATATCGTTTTTCTTGTCCATGAATGCGGGGGGTTTCGCCTTCACGGTGTTCTGCAACCCTGCTGATACGATACGATTGCGTGCTTCGGGGTCGTTCTTTTCTTCGTCCTTGAGGTCGAAGGGAACGATATCGAGCAGCAGGGTCGGTATACCGGCGCTAGCGCACAGGGCGGCAATTCCTCCACCCATTATACCGGAACCGATGACGCCTACCTTTTCGATCCTACGTGCCATAGGTGCCTCCTCTTTTATAGTACTTCGTGTGTGACTCTATGAAATTTCGTGTGTTCACGAAATTATCATTCCCTTATAGCCCTTTTCAGGGGTTCCTTCCGATACGGGAAGTTTTTAATACCCAAATCTGAACCTGTTTAAAGGTTTTGTCAATATTTATAAATATTTACATAAAAAAAACAACCATTTTTATTCGGTATATTCGGCCCCGCAATAATCAATTTTTATTTGACAGAGAGAATCGCTGTGCCGAATTATTGCTTCCAACGGCGTCGTACCCAAGTGGTTAAGGGAGAGCTCTGCAAAAGCTCGATTCAGCGGTTCGAATCCGCTCGACGCCTCATCGCGGGTCTACCGAGCTTATTGTGTCGATTCCCGGTTGCCATGCCGTGAATCGGTGACCGGAGACGGACCTGCCCCGGATAAGAAACAGGTAACCGGCCGGCCCAGGTGGTGGAACTGGTAGACACAAGGGACTTAAAATCCCTTGGACATTCGTGTCCGTGAGGGTTCAAGTCCCTCCCTGGGCAGATCCACTTCGATTATGTACTCATCTGTATTCACAGCATGGAAAATCGTACACTTCCCATGACAGCGTCACAGGTTTCAGAGATATCTTTAAAGTTTCTCAGCGGGGCCCGACAGGTTACGACAACCATGGTTTCATCCCGGTAGGTGACCTTAAGGCGCTCTAACCAGGTTCCCCGTTTGTTTCTGTACTGGATAATAATGAGACGGTCTCCCCTTTCCCTTTCCGGGATCAGGTTACCCCTGTCCACAATGGTGACCTGAAGCCGTCCGGTGTTTTGCATGTACCAGGATTTCCATCGGTTCCATTTTACAAGGTGTTCTCTTTCCCGAACGCGAACATGAACATCGATGCTGGCCTTGCCCTTCCATATCCTGTGGACCCGGAGGTAACCCAGATCGGAGTAGCTGGATTCCCAGTCTGACGGTATCCTGTAAGAGACATTACGCTGAACGTCACTGTGTCGAAGAAATTCCTTATCTTTGCCTGTAAAGGATGCTTTTCCCTCCTTTCCGGGAGCGGGAGCTCCTCCGAAAAGTCCGGCCACGCTCCCCAGCAGGGCGAAAAGGGTCAGTGAGAGGATGATCATTCTCACATGTGGCCTCCGTGTTCCTGGTAGAACCTGAGTACATCCCTGAGTCCCGGTTCCAGAATAGCAAGGCCCTCCTCGGGAGAATCGAAGAAGTGGAAGAACCCGAGGTCTTCTTTATCGATCATCCCATAATCGACCAGCCCCTGGAAATTGATGATTTTGTCCCAGAAAGAACGGTCATAAAGAAGAATCGGTATATTAACCTTGATCAGCTTTTGTGTCTGGACAAGGGTCAGGGTCTCGAAGAGCTCATCCATAGTGCCAAACCCGCCGGGAAAGACCGCGATGGCCTTGGCGTGGTAGAGGAACCAGAGTTTTCTTGTAAAGAAATAGTGGAACTCAAAGTTCAGTTCCTTTGTTATGTAGTCGTTGGACTCCTGCTCAAAGGGCAGGGAAATATTGAGCCCAATAGATTTATCCTCTGCCCGGCAGGCGCCCCTGTTGGCCGCTTCCATGATTCCGGGACCGCCTCCTGTGCAGATGTAAACACGTTCGCCCATCTCCTGGAGAATCGTCTGGCTCAACCGGGCACAACCGTACGCGAACTCTTCCGCTGCCCCGTAATAGGCCCCGGAAGGTGAATTGGGTATTTCCTGGCTTACCCGGGCGGAGCCGAAAAAGACGATTGTGTGTTGAACGTCAAGTTCCCGAAACCTCTTTTCAGGTTCAAGGTATTCGCTCAGGATTCTCAGAGGTCGGGCCTCTCGAGAGTTTAGAAAATCCGGGTTTTTATAGGCCTTCAGTGGTTTGGGCTGCATATTCAGATTCGGCGTCCGCGTTTCATGTTTAAGATGGTACCGTCGGTGGTTTCACTTATACTGTCACTGAGGACCTTCTCCTTGTCAATCAGATCAATGGTGACGCTGTCCATGAATGCGAGAATAATCCTGAGGCCGGCGCCTATACCACCGGGTGTAATCTCTTCTCCGTTCAGACGGACAGTGATTTTTCTCTTCTCCTTTTCCGTCGCGTAGGATGTCACCTGGTCGTAATAATCTCCGGAGTTGTTGTCCGGGACCTTCTTCAGTATGTCAAAGATATCAAAACCCTTTCCATGGTCGATAATGGTGGCGTTGAATTCCTGGGGAGTAATACTGTATCGTACCGTGATGTCCCGGCTTTCTCGTATTTCGCCGCTCTGGTTCCTCTGATCTGAGGTAGCCTGGATGGCGTTTGTCATGGCCTCGTCCATCGCCAGGATGATCTCGTCCTTCTCTTCAGGATAATAATCCATGTAGGAAAGGTTCTTCACAAGATGATCAATCACTTCCGGCACCACCGAGGTGTGGGCTTCGTAGCTTTCAAGAAACTGGATGTCTACGGAATCAGTCATTTTATGGGATTCTTTGCCTCTGATTTCATTATTTTTACATTACCTGTCATTATTAATCAATAATATTTTATCAGTATTTATTCCTTACCTTATTATTTGCTGTAAATAACTCTAATCACTTCTCTGTGAGGGCTGGGTTAATAAATATTTCTGTTTTCGTCTCTCGATTGATGTTGGATGAGGCTTTTGGGGAATAATTACTGATATTTTATACAGGTTTCGTATTCTTTTTTTCTTGATCAGGAAATGACATCCCGGTTCCATCATCCTCAGAGAGGATATCCACGTGATGAAAAAATTCTGCAGTATACTGATTCTGTTCCTGACTCTCCTGGCATGCCGTAATGAGAATCAGGCCCGGGAAACCGACTACCTCCTTTCCGGAATGGACCTGAAGACCCGGGTTGGCCAGATGATTATGGTCTCTATTCCGGGTGGAACAGTCAGTGAAATCCATTCTGAAATACTGAAGTTGTCCCGACCGGGCGGAATCATTCTCTTCGGGTATAATCTCGGTTCTTCCAGGTCGATAAGCCGATTCGTGGAGGGATTACAGGATATCTCCATGAAACGATCGGGGATCCCTCTTTTTATCTCCATCGATCAGGAGGGAGGTCGGGTCAGGAGGATCGAAAAAGGGGTCACTCTTTTCCCGGGGAACATGGCTTCAGGATCGGCCAATAATGAAAAGGATGTTTATCTGTGGGGTAGAATCGTCGGTCTGGAACTGAGGAGCCTGGGGATAAACATGAACCTGGCCCCGGTTCTGGACGTAAACAATAATCCGGGCAATCCGGTTATCAATATACGTTCCTTCGGATCCGATCCGGGCCATGTCAGTCGCATGGGAAGGAGCTATATCCGCGGCCTTCAGGAGTCGAACTGTATCGCCGTGGGGAAACATTTTCCCGGTCACGGAGACACGGACAGGGACTCCCACCTGACACTGCCGGTCATCCCCTATGATATGGAGCGCCTTGAAAGAGTGGAGCTGGTTCCCTTCCGGGCCGCCCTTGAGGAGAAGGTCTCAGGTATCATGAGCGCCCATATATCCTATCCCAAGCTGCTGGAACCGGGTCAATCGGCCACCCTGTCAAAAAAGATCCTGACGGATCTACTGAGAAAAAAGATGGGTTTTGACGGACTTATCATTACCGATGACATGGAGATGAACGCTATATCAAAAAGGTATTCCCTGGATGAAGCAGCGGTCCGGGCCGTTAAGGCGGGAGCGGACATTGTGCTGATCAGTACTCATGGCCGTTCCATAGAGCTTATCCGGGATGGGATTCTCCGGGCCGTGAGGGAGGGGCGTATTTCACGGCAGAGAATCGACCGTTCCGTGAAACGCATTCTGGAAGCGAAACTCCGGTACGGTATTATGGATATCGACAGCGCGGGGAATATAACCCGGCCCTCTTTCCGCATAAGCAGAAAGGACCAGAGTCTTCTTGCCCGCGGTGAAAAGGTCAACCGGAGAATGTCAAGGGAGGCCCTCTACTATGATGGGGATCCTTCACTTCTTGGGAGGAGAGGAGTGGTTTACGTCAGAGGCTCCGCGGCAAGGTTCTTTTCTGGATTTTCTTCGCTGGAAGTCGCGCAAACCCGGTCTGATCTTGATCGTATCCTTTCCGGGGGGAAGGCCAGGGTCCTTTATCATGTGGACAGTGATGCCGTGAACCCGGCCACCGCTTCAATTCAGGTGAGCCGCCGTTTGGCGGAGATAAGAAAGATACCCCTGGTCGTTGTCTCCACGGGGAACCCTTTTCCCGTGGCCGGAGAGGGATATCATAATGTGCTTTATTCTTTTTCCAATACGCCCGCGTCTTTGGAGGCACTGGCCCTCGCTCTTTCCGGTGCAGTAGAACCATCCCGGAGCATACCTTTTCAACTGCGAAAACCATGACAGGCATTTATATCCATATCCCCTTCTGCAGAAGAAAGTGTGATTACTGCGCCTTTTTTTCCCGTCCTCTCGCCAATGAGGATCTTCTGGACAGGTATGTCGATGCTCTAACCGGGGAGATAAGGAGGACTCTGGATGAACTGGGAAATCCTGATATCGATACCCTGTATATAGGCGGGGGGACTCCCTCACTCCTGGAACCGGGACAGGTAGAGTCCCTCATCGACGCCGTTCGGCTGAATGGGAACCTCTCCCGGGGGAGTGAAAGCACCCTGGAGATTAATCCTGAAGATGTAAGCCGGGAATATCTTCATTCCCTGAAAGAGAAGGGCATTAATCGCTTTATCCTCGGGATTCAGTCCCTTGACAGGAAGACTCTGAATTTCCTCGGCAGAGGAACCTTCGCTGATCAGGCTGAAAGGCTCGAAGTCTTTTTTTCCCTGGATGGTTGCCGTAAGGGGGTGGACATCATTTCCGGTATCCCGACCCTTTCGGACATGTTGCTGGAGGATGAGCTGAAAAAGATTCTCGATTTCGGACCGGATCATCTCTCGCTCTATTCCCTCACCCTGGAACCGGGAACCCCCC
>CAZYBU010000007.1:86228-102301 GCA_964645775.1 uncultured Leptospirales bacterium
TGACCGGTTTTCGCCGGCTGAGGATTTTGATGAGATACAGGTTTATCAGTATGAACGGGCCTGTCACCTGATCGCGGAGGGAGGGCTGGCCCGCTACGAGGTATCCAACTTCGCCCGACCGGGATTCGAGTCCCGCCACAACAGGAAGTATTGGAATTACGAACCCTATGCCGGATTTGGACCCGGCTCTCATTCTCTTCTGGGAGGGGAACGGTACAGTAACGATATGGCCATCCATGAGTACATTCTTTCAGACAGGTCTCGTTTCAGACGTGACGTGCGAAACCGGGATGATATTCTCGTGGAGATTGTTATGACAGGTCTGCGTCAGAGTGAAGGTATGATACTGGAAATAAGCGCAGAAAGGGCAGGTATAGAGGTTCCGGAAGAACTGATTCACAGGATGAAGACCCATCCCGCCCTGGAGGTAAAACGGAAGAGTGAGGGTACGCTGGTCCGGGTAAAGGAGGATCACCTGCTGATGACAGACACCCTTGTCTATCAGTGCCTGGAGCCGTGGATATCCTTTCCGGGTCGTAAAAAAGTGAGCAGAGTTTTTCAGGGAGGAACCGTGTGATTTCAAAACGAGTGAGGGACATCTCTTCCTTTAAGGTGATGGATGTACTCCAGAGGGCGCAGGAACTGGAGGGTGAGGGCCACCATGTTATTCACCTGGAGGTGGGGGAACCCGATTTTCCGACGCCCGAAATCGTTCAGCAAGCGGCCATAGCCGCTATCCGGGAGGGTAAGACCCGGTATACCCACGCCATGGGGATGCCTGAGCTGCGGGAGGAGATCGCCCGTCATTACAGGCGGGAGTACAATGTTAAGGTATCCCCGGACCGGGTCCTGGTTACCGCCGGTACATCTCCTGCCATGCTGATGATGATGCTGGCCTGTATCGAGGACGGGGACGAGATCGTTCTATCCGATCCCGGTTACGCGTGCTATCCCAATTTCGTGGAGATGGCAGGAGGTGTTCCGGTCCGGGTAACGACCTGTCCGGAGAAAGGTTTTCTTTTCACGGCCGATGACATGAATCGTGCGATTAATAAAAAGACGCGTGCCGTCATGATTAACTCGCCCTCCAATCCCACGGGAGTTGTTATACCGACTGAGGAGATGAAAAAGATTTCGGAACTGGATGTTCCCTGTATTTTTTCTGACGAGATATATCACGGCCTGGTCTACCGGGGACGGGCCTCGTCCATCCTGGAATACACGGATCGTGCTTTTGTTGTAAACGGTTTCTCCAAGCGCTACGCCATGACTGGATGGAGGCTCGGGTATCTTATCTTCCCGGAGGAGTTTCGGAGCGTTATGGAACGCATTCACCAGAACTTCATGATTTCGGCCAACAGCTTTGTTCAGGTGGCCGGTATCGAGGCCCTGATCCGGGCAAATCATGAAATCGAAAAGATGAGAAAGGTCTATGACCGCAGGCGCACCTATATGATTGAAAGGATCCGTTCCATGGGGTTGAAGGTTCACCTGGAACCGACCGGGGCCTTCTATCTCCTGGCCGATGCCCGGTATTTTTGCCATGACTCCCTGGCTGAGGCCTTTGCCATCCTGGAGAGCGTGCACGTGGGGGTGACCCCGGGGATAGATTTCGGGTCGGGTGCCGAAGGGTTTCTCCGTTTCTCTTACGCCAATTCCATGGAGAACATAAGGGAAGGATTGGACAGGGTGGAATCGTACCTGAAGGAGAAGGGTGTTACTCCATGAAAGTATATCTATTCCAGTAAAATGCTTTACAAAAAATTCGCACCTGTGAGTATTCAATTATACAACCGTACGGGAGGCCGAGTTTACCGGCCACGGACCCATCACACAGGCATGTAAGATCAAGAACGAGGAGGCAGCAGATGCTACAGGAGTATACTACCGAAAATATACGGAACGTTTGCATCATAGGTCATGATGGGACAGGAAAGTCAACTCTGCTCGAGGCCATGCTCTTCGTGACCGGAAAGATCGATGCCATGGGAAGCTCGGAGTCAGGGAACCTGGTCTCCGATTTTGATGATGAAGAAAAGAAACGCCATATGTCGATCAGTAACGCACTGGCATGTATTGAACACGACGGTGTGAAAATAAATGTCATCGACACGCCCGGTAAAGCCGGTTTCGTGGGTGATCAGAGGGCTGCCCTGCAGGCGTCGGACCTGGCTGTCCTTGTGGTCGACGCCGTGGATGGTGTTCAGATAGAGACGGAAAAGGCCTGGAGATACCTTAAGGAAAACGATATTCCCAGGATTATCTTTGTAAACAAGATGGACAGGGAACGGGCCAGTTACGAGAAAGTCATTGATAACCTGAAAAACAGCCTTAATGTTAACGTTGCCACCCTCTGCCTTCCGGTTGAGGAGGGACCCGCCTTCAGCGCGGTTATCGATATCATAGATATGAAGATGATGAAACCGAAAGGGGACGGCAAAAAGGTCGATTCCCTGGACGTGCCTCCCGAGTTTCTTGACGTCGCCAGGGAAGCGAATACAAACCTGGTCGAGCAGGCGGCAGAGGGTGACGATGAGCTTATCGAGAAATTCCTTGAGGGAGAAGAACTGACAGATGATGAGATGATGCGCGGTGTCAACGAACAACTGGTGGAAGGCCGCCTCAGTTCCGTTATATGCGGGTGCGCCACGAAAAAGATAGGAATCTGGAACCTGATAAAGGTCCTCAGCCATTACGCCCCCTCTCCCGCCATTAACAGCGAGTATACCGGTCACAAGAAGGACAATCCTGAAGAGAGCGTAACGGTTCAGGCCCAAGACGATTCTCCTTTTTCAGCTGTTGTGTGGAAAACCTATATCGACCAGTTTTCCGGTCGTTTCAGTTACCTGAAAATCACTTCCGGTACACTGGGACCTGACAGCGAAGTTCTGAATAGTGTTCGTGACCAGAAGGAACGGGTCTCCAGGGTCTATTCCATGATGGGAGGGAAGATGCTGGAAGTCCCAAAACTTCACACCGGAGACATGGGCGTTGTCATTAAACTTGAAAACACCGTTACCGGAGACACCCTCTGTGATCCTAAGAACCCGGTTGTCCTTCCTCTTGTCGAAATGCCCCATCCTGTCTACTCCATGGCTGTTGAGGCGGTCAACAAATCGGATGAGGACAAGCTCTCCCAGTTTTTCCACCGCGTAACGGACGAGAACCCGACGGTTACCTATGCTTTCAATTCGGAGACCAAAGAGACGGTTCTCTCCGGTATGGGAGATCTGCAACTGGGTATCATACTGGACGCACTCAGGGAGAAGAGCAAGATCGATGTTGAAACCCGCGAACCGAGGGTGGCCTACCGGGAAACCATCACAAAGAAGGCGGAATCTCAGTACAAGCACAAGAAACAGAGTGGCGGTCACGGCCAGTACGGTGAGGTCTACTTCCGGGTATGGCCGCAACAGAGAGGAGAAGGATTCGAGTTCAAGGACTCCATCGTGGGTGGCGTGGTTCCAAAGCAGTATATTCCCGGTGTACAGAAAGGGGTCCAGGAAGGTCTCCAGGAAGGGGTCCTGGGCAGGTACCCTGTAGTCGACGTGGGCGTGGAGATATTCGACGGTTCTTATCACAGCGTCGACTCATCGGAGATGGCTTTCAAGATTGCTTCCCGTAACTGCCTGAAGAAGGCCATGGAGGCGGCCGGTCCTCAGCTATTGGAGCCGATAATGAAGGTCCGTATCTTCGTGGATAAGGAGTTCATGGGAGATATCCTTAATGATGTCACAAGCCGCAGGGGAAGGGTTCTGGGGATGGACAACGCCGAGGATTCAGGAAGTAATATCTCCGTTGTGAACGCGCAGATACCCCTTGCGGAGATGCTCCGGTACTCCATCGACCTGAAGTCCATGACCAGCGGCAAAGCGACCTTCGAGTCCGAGTTCTCCCATTATGATCCAGTGACCGGCAGGGTGGCGGAGAAGGTCATCGAGGCGCGGAAGAAGTTTCTGGAAGAGGATTCCAATTAGTATCCCTCGAATAAACTTCGGATAGCGTTAATGAATGTTCTGATTATTGAGCAGGAACCGGATTTCTTTTATCCGGTTTCTGATATTCGTCCTCTCTGGGACCTGCGCATGGGGGCCCTTCTCTTTCGGGAGCGCCTGGAGAAGTTCTTCCAGGAAGAAGGGGTGGAACCGGGGGGTATCCACTACACCTGCCGGGAAGACCTGGTTCCCCTTTATTCACGCCTCATGCCCGGGAGGAAGGTGTCAATACCTCCTGAGAGAGTGG
Source organism: uncultured Leptospirales bacterium (assembly GCA_964645775.1). Classification (GTDB taxonomy): domain Bacteria; phylum Spirochaetota; class UBA4802; order UBA4802; family UBA5550; genus CAZYBU01. The sequence goes on from CAZYBU010000007.1 coordinate 90,471, forward strand.
AGCAGGATACCCTTATCTGCTCCGCGACGATACTCCCTGGCCGGGACCTTCTGGACCTTCAACCGGGAGAGGGACTCTTCCAGAATGATCGATGTATCGCGGTCAGCCTCTCCGCCGGGTCCGCAGTTCCAATGGATTTAACCCTCCTCGAAGGAGTGCGTCCCCGGCAGGCTACCGGGAGCCGGGCCTTCCGGTACCACTGGGAACTTATGGGTTCCAACGGAGATGTTATCATTGAAGATATCAGGTACGCGGACCTGCCCTCGGGAAACAAAAAGGATGTAACAATTCTCGGTGACTCGACCCGGTTTTATTGTCATGAAGGCGCCGAGGTGGAACCTATGGTCCTGGTGGATTGCCGGGAGGGTCCTGTTATAATAGAGGAGGGTGCCTGTATACACGCCTTTACCCGTATTGAGGGACCGGCCGTTATCGGTCGTGAGACTCATGTGCTGGGGGCCCGCATTCGGGAAGGCACGACCCTGGGTCCTGTCTGCCGTATCGGTGGGGAGGTGGAGACCTCCATTTTTCAGGGGTTCTCGAATAAATATCATGAGGGTTTTATCGGACATTCCTTTATCGGCCAGTGGGTAAATATTGGCGCCATAAGTTCGAACAGCGACTTGAAGAACAGCTACCTGCCGGTAATGGTCTATACCCCGGCCGGAATGAAAGACACCGGTATGGTAAAGGTCGGAACAGCCATGGGAGATTTTTCCAAGTGCAGTATCGGGACCATGATCAATACCGGTTCCATTATCGGGACAGGCGCCATGCTGGTCCACGACGGGAACCTGACGCCTCCCCATGTACCCCCCTTCGCATGGCTGACCGACGGTGAGATTGTCTACCGGACCCGGCCCCACGGATTCGTGGCCGGGGTCCACAGGATGATGAACCGGCGGGGCCTGGAACCGGAATCAGAACTGGAAGCCCTTCTCCTGAAAAGGATAGCTGAAACGACTGGATAATATGGAGCGTACCCGCGATCTCTCCCTTTTTCTTCTCATCTCCCTGGGACTGCATCTTGTGCTGACCGTGGGTATCTTTATGCCCGGCCTGGAAACGGTCCGTGAACTGGAACGAAGGATGTCGGGATCAAACACCCTCTTCCGGGACATCACGGTCAATATCAATCAGAATGACCAGCGCAGGATCACGGAGCGGACCATGCTATCGGACCGGGACTCCACGGAATCCGGGTACATAACCCGTGAACGGGGGGACAACTGGCTTAACAACTCCAGATATTTCAATATGCGTCCCGGCAGGGCCGGGGACGGGTCACCCGCCAGGGGAAAGGAGGGCAGCCGCATGGAAGAGCTCACCTCAGAAAGGTCCCGTGTCTACGTCTATCTGGATCGGGGAGGGCGGAGACGGGCAAGCGTGGAAGGAACGGACGCCACTCGCATTACCATACCGGACCGGGACGATATCACGAAGAAAAACGCCATCTACTATTCCAACAGCGGGCTCTTTTCATTTAACACCGCGAAGTTTAAGGATTTCGAATACTTCCGAAAAATGAAGGACAGAATAGCCAATCAGTGGCATCCTCCTCTCCTGGCTAATTCCAGTATCGGGGGATGGGCCCCGGGCAGAACCCGCATCATGGCTATCCCGTCACAGTACGTGAAGATCGCTTTTGTCCTGAATCGGCAGGGAGACGTAGTCTCCGTGCACCTGGTCGATTCTCTTGGAAATCGGCCCCTTGATGAATCATGTATAGACGCCATCCGTAACTCGAAAAGCTTCGGTCCCGTACCCGACAGCCTGAAAGGAAGAAAAATCGTAATCCCCTTTATGTTCGGCTATAACGTGCGGTGATATTTCTTCCCCTTCATGAGGTCGGCCAGGGTGTCCTCGCCGAAAATCTCCTTCTGCCTCTGGCCCAGTTCTCTGAAGGCCTGGCGGAGGTAACTCGAAAGGGGACGGTTTTTTGCTCCACTGGGTACCGCCAGGGTGTAACCCTCCATCAGTTCCATGACCGTGGAGAGCTTCACCTTCTTTGAGCTGGTTGCCGGCAAAAAGTGCACGCCATTTCCGGAGAGGAGGAGTCCGTTCTCCATGAATACATGGATCAGGTCGTCGATAGATTCGATGGTGGCCCCCGTGGTCCGAATAAGGTAGTTCCGGTTTGCGTACCCACTTCCTGATTCGAAACGCTCGTAGATACGATAAAGTATATCCAGCCCGGTATAAAGGGAGAGCCTTTCCAGGCGGCTGAAGCTCGCCTTCAGGTTCTGGTACATCTGGGGATGCATGAGCACGAATGAGAGCTCCGCCCCGTAGAGCATGATGATCGACGAGGCGAATACGATGATCATGAAAAGGGGCAGGGCGGCCAGGGCGCCGTATATGGCGAAGGTGCTATCCGCGAAGGATCGGATAAATACGATGAACAGCAGTATAAGGAGGACCCAGACGGTACCCGTGAATGCGGCCCCGGCAGCGGCGTATCGAAGGGGGACTTTTGTGTTCGGCATGGAAGTGTAGGCCAGCAGAACAAGGAGCCAGATAAAGGCGAAGGGAGCGAGGAAGTTTAATAATGAGAAGAGGAAGGGATTGCCTCCGCGTCCGCGAAGTCCATCTGGTCCCGTAGTTGAATGTTTTATGAAGCCGTTTTTTCCGGTTACCCAGATCTTATCGTCGATCATGGCGAGACTCAGGATGGCCCTGCTCCTATCCCTGTATGTTTCCCATGTATTACCCCTGTCTTCGGTCTGTAAAATCGTGCCATCTTCGCCGGCCACAAGGGCCTTTGTCCCGGCAAGAAGAAGAGTCGAGTAATAGTTTTTGTCTCCCCGGGATCGTGAAATCCATGTCCGTCCCCCGTCTCTGGAGAAAAGGATCGTTCCATCGTCTCCTGCTATAAGAACCACGCCGGAGGGGTGTATGTCGACGCTGTTCAGGTTCACCGGACCTTTTTTGATTTTGGTTGGATTCAGGGTCCGGGTTTTCCAGTTTATACCCCCGTCGATTGTCCGGGAGAGGGTTCCCCTGCTTCCTACGGCCAGGCCCAGGGTTCCCTGGAAATCTATATCGGAATAGGTACTCGTTATCTCCGCCAGACGGCGCCGCTTCCATGTCGTTCCTCCGTCATCGGTTTCGAGGAGGCTCCCGTTCTGGGTCGCGATAAAGCCCCGCTTTTCATCGATCATGGAGATAGCGTTCATCTGAAGGGATGCGTAACGCGTCAGGTCCCAGTTTTTGCCGCTGTCAGTGGTTCGGAAGATAATGCCTCTGTTGGTCACGGCCCATCCAAGGGGACCCTTGAAGTCAAGATCAAGGAATCGAACCCGGGTCAGCAGGATTTCGTCTACACGTAACTGTCTGTCTCGCATAGGCTGGCCCACGGTATCGTAGCGGTAAGTCAACTGGTTTTCCAGGTCGATTCTGTAATCGCTTTTCAGAGAAAGAACCCCATCCTGAATGGAGAGTCGCTTAAGGTTGCCGCGGCTCCCGGCAAGCCACAGGTTATCCGATGTGCCGGATATGGCGTGATAGGCGGGCAGGGAGATGAACTCCGAGACCCTGGTGGCGGCCGTGGTTCCCGCTATGAGCATGATAGGACCCAGGGTCAGGGCGGCCCAGAAGTAGACGATTCGAAGGTAGAAGGGGCGAAGCCGGTGAACCCGGAATATGTCGTTTAACGCCTTCTCAATGGAACGGAGCATGGTGGTGGCGGATATGATCATGATAGCTGCGCCGATACCGCCAACCTTGCCCGCGTTGTTTATCAGGCTGGTGATGGCTTCGAATATGTGGTCCACGTTGATCGTGATATTATGTTCGATCATGAACCGGGAAATCTGCCCGAAAATTTCCTCCTTGCGGCTCTTCCCGCCGGAAAAAAGGGAGAGTGCAGAGAAGAGGACGGCCAGACTCGGTATGAGAGAAAGAATGGCAGTGTAGGCAATGGAAGCCGCCTTGGTGAAGCAGTCATCAGCAAGAAATTTTTTAAGCGCGGATGAGAGTATTCTGAAGGGTATGAAAAGAGAATCGACGAAACGCTGCAGGAGATGAGGAGCATCACCCGCGCGCAGCATGGAGACTATTTCCTGTAACCGGTTTATCAGCATAACAGAAGCATTCTATCCCTTTTCAATTATTCAAGTCAAACAGAATAGTCTATGGCGACATTCCGGTTAAAACCAGACTGCAGTTCCTTTCTTGCCTTAATGCTTTTATATCCCTCTTCCGGCTTTTGAATATTACCGGTATGTTAAATAAGGGCCGGAAACTCTCCTTCTTTCACCTGAGAATTGACCTCTTTTAGTCTATGGTTCAGAGCTTCGCATGTCACGAACCTTTAATGTAAAGGTATCAGGAGGTTAATATGAAAAGAGAGATACGTCGTGTCGCAGTCGCAATCCTTCTCCTTGTTCCCGGTTCGGGACTTTTCGCGGAGGAGGCCGCGGCCGCGAGTTTCAAGACACCGGAACTCGATTTCGTCTGGATGCTCGTGGCCGCTTTTCTTGTCTTTTTTATGCAGCCCGGTTTCGCTCTTGTGGAGGCAGGCTTTACAAGGGCCAAGAACGCGGGTAATATCATTATGAAGAACCTGATGGACTTCTCTATCGGGATAATTACCTTCCTCTTTATCGGCTGGGGACTGATGTACGGAGACAGCATAGCCGGTCTCATCGGTTTCTCCGATTTCGGACTCTCCAGCGCTTCGCCGACGGTGCCGGGAGCCGTTGACGGGGTTATCGATAACAGCGGAATATTCAAGTACGCGGACTGGATGTTTCAGGCGGTCTTTGCCGCAACCGCGGCAACTATCGTCTCAGGAGGGATGGCAGAAAGGACAAAATTCAAGGTATACCTCTTCTTCAGTTTTGCCATAACGGCTCTGATCTATCCGGTGTCCGGGCATTGGCTCTGGGGCGGTGGATGGCTTGATGGTCTTGGATTTCATGATTTTGCCGGTTCAACTCTTGTGCACAGTGTAGGAGGCTGGGCCGCCATGATGGGGGCGTTGATCCTCGGGCCGCGTCTTGGTAAATACGACCCTGATGGCAAGCCCCGGGCCATTCCGGGACACAATATTCCCCTGGCCGCCCTGGGTGTCTTTATTCTCTGGTTCGGATGGTTCGGCTTTAACCCGGGAAGCACCCTCACGGCCACGGGAGCTGACGGTATGGCCATCGGGTACGTCGCCATGAACACAGCCCTGGCTGCCGCAGGCGGAGCCGTGGCTGCCATGGTTACCATCTGGATACGTGCCGGCAAACCGGACGTCTCCATGAGCCTGAACGGGGCCCTGGCGGGTCTGGTCGCCATCACGGCGCCCTGCGCCTCAGTGTCACCCGTAAGCGCGGTCCTTATCGGCCTTATCGGGGGTGTTATCGTGGTACTGGCGGTTCAGCTCTTTGATTTTGTCTTCAAAATCGACGATCCTGTGGGCGCCATTTCTGTCCATGGTGTGACCGGGGCCTGGGGGACTCTCTCTGTTGCCCTTTTCGCCCAGAAGGAATTCGCGGCTGGAGCCGGATACGACGGTCTCTTCTTCGGTGGAGGAGTGGGACATGTGGGAGTTCAGCTTATCGGTATTCTGGCTGTCTTCGCCTGGGTAGTCGTGACAAGCGGTATCCTCTTTTTCGTTCTCTCGAAAACCGTAGGTCTCAGGGCCGACCGGGATGAGGAACTGAGGGGGCTCGATATAGATGAACACGGTATGGAAGCTTATACCGGGTTCCAGATTTTCAGGAACATGTAACAGGAGGTCTCCATGAAACTGATTGTAGCCTATATACAGCCGGAAAGGCTTAACGACGTGAAACAGGAACTGTTCAAATCCGATATTACCAAGATGTCGGTGACGAATTCCCTGGGATGCGGACAGCAGGGCGGTTTTACCGAGACTTACCGTGGAGTGGAAATGGAGGTGAACCTGCTGCAGAAGATTCGTCTTGAGATAGCCGTCAACAACGATTACGTGGAAAAAACCGTTAAGGCCGTAATCACAGGGGCCAAAACGGGGAATATCGGAGACGGTAAGATATTTATTGTGCCACTGGAGGAATGTATCAGGATCCGCACGGAAGAGACGGGTACTGAGGCCATAGGGTGACCTCCCGCCCGTAATAGAGGAGGGTGTCCCGGGACAATGCGGTCCGGGCGCCCTCCTTTTTTTATTTGACATACAATACCTGGATGACTGAACTGGTGTTAAATTCGTTAAAGGATGTGATGTTCATGTCATCTCCCATCGAGGTCCATGTCGATGGGGATATCGAAAAGGCCTTTAAGAACTTAAAGAAAAAGATGGCCTTTGAAGGTATCTTCAAGGAGCTGAAGCGCCGTCGGTATTATGAGAAGCCGAGTGAAGAGAAGAAGCGCAAGCGCGAAGAATCTGAGCGAAGACGACTTAAGAAGCTTCGTCGGATGAACGCCCAGCAGAACAGACGGCGCAGAAACACCCGTAACCGTTAAATACAACGGAATCATCAGAAAAATCCGGCGGATGCCGGATTTTTTATTGGTTCAGGAGTTCATCATGCCTGTCGATCCCGGTCACGAACCTCTTCCCGAACGGTGCCGTCCCAAAAGTTTTGAGGAGTTTATCGGTCAGAAGCATATCCTGGGCAGAGGGAAACTTCTTACCCGTATGCTGGAGGAAGGCAGACCCTTTTCCATGATCCTCTGGGGCGACCCCGGCACAGGTAAAACAACCCTGGCCCGACTCCTTGCCAGACACTTCGACCTTGAAGCCCATTTCCTTTCTGCCGTCTCCGCGGGCGTGAGTGACGTCAGAAAGGTTATAGAAAAGGGAAAGAAGAACCGTGAAGAAGGGATACAGACTCTCCTCTTTTTGGATGAGATCCATAGATTTAATAAGGCCCAGCAGGACGCGGTCCTGGGTGCCGTGGAGGCTGGAGAGATCGTCCTGGTTGGGGCCACCACGGAGAACCCCTCCTTTAGTGTAATATCACCGCTTCTTTCCAGGAGCCGGGTCCTTCGTTTTAACCGTCTGAGTCGGGAGGATATGGATACCATAATCGACCGGGCCGTACGGGAGGACGACATGTTTCCTGATGGCCTGGAACTGAAAGATGACGCCAGGGAACTACTTCTCGAGAACTCGGGAGGGGACGGCAGAAGGGCTCTTAACCTGCTGGAAGCGGCCTTTCGAATATCCGAAGGCAGGGTAATCGGTACTGATGACGTTGCCGAGGCCGTAAAGAATTCTTTGATCTACTACGACCGGGCCGGCGACCGCCACTACGATACCATATCAGCCTTCATAAAATCTATGCGAGGTTCCGATCCGGACGCGGCGGTCTATTACCTGGCCCGCATGGTGCTTGCCGGCGAAGACCCGGTCTTCATAGCCCGCCGCATGGTCATCTTCGCCTCGGAGGACATCGGCGTCGCGGCCCCCGGGGCTTTAAACCTTGCTGTATCATGCCTTACGGCCGTTAAAAACATTGGTATGCCGGAATCGGACATCATCCTCTCCCAGTGCGCCGTATATCTGGCAAGCGCGCCGAAGAGTAACGCATCTTATCTGGCGATCCGTGGGGCCGAGGAGGAGGCCCGGGACAACCTTCCTGAGATACCCCTGCATATAAGGAACGCTCCTACTAAGCTGATGAAGGAGATGGGATACGGAAAGGAGTATCGGTATCCCCATGACCATCCGGGCCACTTTGTTTCCGGGGAGTCATATCTTCCCGACGAGGTCAGGGACCGGGTCTTCTACAGGCCCACGGACCAGGGCTCGGAGAAGGGAGTGGCTGAACGCCTGGTAAAGCTATGGCCCGGCCGATACGGCCACAAGGGCCGCTATAGGGAGAACTCCTCGGATGAGGAGTAGGGGAGAACGGGCCTCAGGAGAAACCTTTGCCACCGGGCCGGGAGAAGGACCCCCTCCACACGGTATTTAATGGAAGAAACCGGTGTGTTTCGGACAGGGTCTTCCTGGGAGCGGTTGTCACCCATGACCATGACCGTCTCTTTCCTGATCACTCTTTTTTTCAGTTTAACGTTCCCCATAGTCACAGCGTATCGGCGCTCCCTGTGTCGTTCCGATGTCACTGAAGCGGGATTTTCGATCCCGAGGCGAAAAAGATCCCGGTCATGTATATGTTTGTGGACCAGGGGGAAGCGGTCCACGAGAATAAGTCCATTCTCCGAGAGGACGGTCTCTCCCGGCAGAGCGATGATTCTTCCGAGCCTGTCCTCCCTGTCCAGAACCAGTTCGCCTGCTTCGGGAAAGAAGGCGGGCAGTCGGCTGCAGAGAATGATTTCTCCCGGCAGAAGGGTCGGCGCGTTTTCCATATCCGTCACCCGGTGGAGGAAGAGAAACTGGACCAGTATAAGGAGCGGGAGCGCGCGTAATAGAAAAGCGAAAAAAATGGATAGAGAAAGCCCGACTGGACGGTTCCAGAAACCTGCAACAATACTCTTTATTTTCCAGGCCTGGAGCCAGGCATGGAAGGCGGAGAGAGGCGGGATAGAAATTAAAAAGAGGAAAAGGGACGCGGTAACCCAAAGCGCCGGGGGCGCCGGGTTCAAGAGTACCGGAACGGCGCTCAGGGTCACTACCGGCTGAAGAAGGATCAGGAAGAGATAGTGGGATGAGGCTCCGTTGTACAATTCTCCCGCGCCGGGAAAGAGAAAAGAGAGAAGCGCAGCAACCCGGGGCTGACGGGTTCGGGGAACGGGGCTCAGGAGTCGTGGATCCTTCATAACGAAACCTCTTCGCATGATCGCACGGCCGCCCCACCTGTCAAACCCTTTACGCCAAAGAGGGAATAGTGATTGACTCATTAATCTTATGTCGCATAGTCGTTAGAAGGGTGTCAAAATGAAGAAGTACGCTATCGCACACAGAGGATACTCCAGCCGGTATCCTGAGAATACTCTGGAAGCCTTCCGGGCGGCCGTGGAGGCGGGAGCGGACATAATTGAATTTGATGTCCAGGTAAGCTCTGACGGCCACGCCGTGGTGATCCATGATTCATCGGTGGAGAGGACAGCCGGCGTGGCTGGTGATGTTCGATCGATGACGGCGAAGGAACTCAGGAGACTGGATGTGTCGATGGGTATGCTCTCGTCAACGGTCCAGATGCCCCTCCTGGAGGAGGTCCTGGAAGAGTTCTCAGGCCGGGTGGAATTGAATGTCGAGCTTAAGAACCTCCCCTTCCCTGACGAGAGGATGGTGGATGTTGTCATGAATACCATCGAGGCGCAGAAATGCGGTGACTCCTGCATGCTTTCGTCATTTGATCATTTTATCCTGGGAGAGATTCGACAGAAACGGCCCTCTCTCCGGGTAGGTCTGCTCTATGACAGCCGGTCGATCCTGTTCCGGGATGAGATCATCATGATTAATCCCTGGTCACTCCATCCCGCCGTGGATACGATGCATCCCGGGGACCATATCCAGGCTCACTCGGAAGGATACCTCATATTTCCCTGGGTGGCCTGGCGGAAGGATACATACGACCGGCTTATGGCCGAGGACTGGATAGACGGCGTCATGATAAACAACTGCGAATGGTTTCCTGAGAAAACCTTGAATGTTACGCGAGAGGACTCATCTCATGAATAAAAGGACGATCCATGTCATTCTCCTTTGCCTGATACTGACACTCTCATGGACCGGGAGCCAGATCGCGGCCGAGAACGCCCGATCCTACAACCGAAAGGGATGGGAGTACCTTGAACGGGGAGATCCTCACCAGGCGATGTTTGCCTTTAAGAACGCCCTGAAACAGAACCCCGATTTTTCCCGGGCCGTCATAGGCCTGGCCAGGACCTATCACCAGTTAGAGGTTCATGACCGCTCCATGGAACTCTACCGGAAGGCGCGGAGACTGGAAGGGGACACCGCGGAGATATTGAACGGCCTGGCTTTTAATCATATTGCCCGGGGCGAATTTACCCGCGCAATGGAGCTCTTCCAGGCCGCGTCGGAGAAACAGCCGGAGAACCTGGAGGCTCTTTACGGCATCGCCCGTCTCTATTACGTCATGGGGCGGAGGGTCTGGGCCGAGAGACAGATCGATAGGATTATGCGGATTAATCCCTACCATTACGAGACCCTTCTTCTTCAGGCCCGCATCAAGAGTGACGACGGGCGCATGGAGGAGGCCCGGCGGCTGGTGGAGAAGGCCATCGAGAGCGATCAGAGAAACGTGATGGGTCACGTTGCCCTTGCGGATATTCATTTTACCCATTACCTCCGGACCGGGGATGAGGACTCCTTTGCCGAGGCAGAGTTCTCCATACGTAACGCCCTGGCCATCAGTCCCGACGATTACCGGGCCAACCGACTCAAGGGGAACATGCTGGTGAGCCGTTCCGATTACGAGGCGGCTATTCCGTATTTTGAAAAGGCGAACCGGGCCACGGATAACGTCCTCATGCTCTACAACCTGGCCGTGGTTTATGACCGGGCCGGCCGCCGTGACGAGGCCCTGGAATACTACCTGCGGTCGATAAAGGCGGACCCGGAAGATACCGTGTCCCGGACCAGGTTTGAGGACCACCTGGTTTTGCAGAACTATAAGATCGCCCACCCGGCCCGGATCATGCTGAACCGTGAACACCTGAGTCTGGCCCGTGACCGTGAGAAACGGCACCTGGCTGATGAGGTGGTCATGTACCTGAGACGGTCCCTCATGCTTAACCCCATGGACCGGGAAGCCCGGGAGATGCTTATCGATTACTTTACCGCTCTCGGGTACCACAGGTTTTACGTGGACCAGATAAAGGAGCTGCTCCGCCTCTTCCCGGGCGAAGAGTATCAGCAGAGGCTCAAGGTGGCCGTTCTCAGGCGGCGGAATCGGCTTTACTACAGGGAAGGCTATTTCACCGATAAACCTGAACGGGATGTCCCGAAGGTACTGGTCCTTAACCTGGGGCGGGAATCAGGACTGCCGCCTCATCTTGACCTGGGGCGTGTGCTGGGAAGTCAGTTATCCTTTGTTCTGGACCAGTTCGGCCGGATGGATGTTTTAGGCCTGCGGACCCGGGACCGGATGGCGCGACGTCTGGGTGAGGGTAACAGGTCCGTGGAAGAGCAGCTCGCGGAACTGGGCAGGATGAAACGGAAAGGGGAAATCGAAGGTTATGACTTTATCGTTTTCGGACAGGCCCGGGAAGGAGGTTCGCGCGTCTCGGCCACTTACAATCTCTACGATTTTCACCGGGGTATTGTCATAAACACCTTTATGCTCACCGAATCGGATCGGGAGAAGATTCCCCGCATGGGCCTTCGGGCCGCCAAGCGTATCTACGATTCGATCCCTTTTCATGGGAGGATATTAAAGACGAAGGACAGGGGGATCGTTGTGAACCTGGGCCTTGTGGACGGCATAAAGAAAGGCTCGGTTCTCCTTATCGAGAAGGATGTCTCTCCCTCGCCCGGGGCCGACCGGGAGATCCGGAGGCTCGTCTTCGAGGTGAAGGAGGCTGACACCCTGATTGCCTACGCCGAGCCCCGGCGCGAGGATGACCTGCTTCATATCCATTCCCGGGACAGGGTATTGCCGGCAAAAAACCGTAGAGCGAAGAGGATTCAGTAGTTTTTGTAATTATAAATCTTTCCGAATTTTTTTGTTTGTCCTCTGGCTTTTGGTTTCCTTATAAAATTTTTCAAGGGCCTTTGCTCTCCTGATCGTGTATGTTCTTTTCTTTTTGTTCACCTGAATTCCGACTTCGTCGAGATTACTTTTTCCGTTGGCTTTTGCTTTCCTGAAATTTCTATTTCGTGGGGGTGTTAGCGCGAACACCCCCATCGCGGTCCAGCGCAATTTCGACATCCTGTCGGCGCTGGACATTACGGAATCCGTTCCGGGCAACTTCCTTTTTGTCTC
>CAZYBU010000008.1:0-68108 GCA_964645775.1 uncultured Leptospirales bacterium
CCTGGTCTACCCGGACAGGGCCGGGCAACTGGTCAGGGAGCTGAAGGAATACTGCCGCGATGAAGGTCTTTCTTCCATCGGAGAGATAACAGGGGCCGCCAGGCCCCGGGAGCAGGGTAAGATATGAAATACTGGAACAAGACACTGCGGAAGATGACCGAATATATTCCGGGTGAACAGCCTGAGGACACAAACTCCTTTATCAAGTTGAATACGAACGAGAACCCCTTCCCTCCTTCTGAAGAAGTCCTGGAGACTATTGCAAAATCCGTGAACGGGCGTCTTCGTCTTTATCCTCATCCCCTTGCCTCACCCCTGCGGGAAGAGTTCGCGCTTCAGAACGACCTCCAGCCGGATCAGATAGTTATCGGTAACGGTTCGGATGAGATATTCACCCTGATCTTCAGGGGATTCATCGAGAAGGATGGGAAAGCTGCGTTCCCCTACCCATCCTACTCCCTGTACGACACCCTTGCCCAGGCAAACGGTGTTCACTTTGATCATGTGCCTCTCCGGGATGATTTCAGTGTGGATTTCGAGGCCTTCCTCCAGGGAGGGTACGACCTGGTCATTTTGGCAAGCCCTAACAATCCCACCGGAACGGCAACATCCAGCCGGGAGATTGACGACTTCGCCGGTCGCTTCAATGGCCTCCTGGTCGTGGATGAGGCCTACATCGATTTTTACGGTGACAGTTCCCTGGATCTGATCCGGGAACACGACAACCTGATCGTCACCCGATCATTCTCCAAATCCTATTCCCTGGCCGGTCTTCGTATTGGAGTGGCCGCGGCCAATCCTGAAATCATCAGGGGATTTTTCAGAATCAAGGACTCCTATAATGTGGACACTCTTGCCATCGCGGGCGGTCTCGCGGCTCTCAGGGATGAGAAAAGCTTTCACTACAACATGACCATGATTCGAAACAACAAGGAGTACCTGGAAGAAAGGCTGGAGACTCTTGGATTCGAAATCGTTCCCTCCAGAGCGAATTTCATTTTCACACGTCATCCGGACCACGATGCCCGGGAAATCTACGAAAAGCTGAAAGAAAAAAGAATTCTTATCCGTTACTTTCAAGGCGACCGGGTATCAGAGTACGTTCGAATATCCATTGGAAGCATGATGGAGATCAAGAAGCTTTGCACTGCCCTTGAGGCTATAGTGGGGGGCGGATGATATTGTCATCCGTGTTGGTAACAGTACTCCTCTGAACCAGTTCTCCATAGGTAAGGGACCCCCCGCGATACCGGATAATGTCATTCTTTGTGATCCAGATAGTCATGGTCTGTTTTCTCCCATCCTGGCTCCAGCTCCAACTCAGCACAACGCCCACGACACTATTTTCCTGGAATATGGAAACACAGGAATAGAGGATATCGAGAAGCCGGGGAAGCTCCCTTTTCAAGAGTCGGACAGTGACATCTTCATGGGGCTCCGCGTAATTCCTGTTTGTCCTTATGTCAAGGCCCAGATAGAGTTCGTTGCGTCTGTCCGATCTTCTGTCAAAGTAGAACCCCACACTGCCGGGCGCAAGGGTATAATTCCTTTTTTCGGCAAGCTCGGCAATAAGACCGATCAAAAGATCATGATATTTCTTCTGAAGGCGAATACCCTGAACAAGTGAATAAGCCTCCAGGGAGACCAGATAAGACTCGTACTTCTCTCCTCTTTCTTCAGTGTAATTTTCCTGAATATCCTTTTCCGTAATACCTTTCTTTTCGGGAAGTTTGTCTTCCGTTGTGGTCTCACAGCCGATAATGACAGCAGCCAGAAGCAGACAGCCGATAATGTAGAGGACGCGGTTCATATCAGTATAACTCCTGTATGTTGAAATAGTGGCAGAGGGCAGGATACCGGTCAAGGAGAATCTGGATTGCTCTTGACCGCCTGAAAAAAGGCTGGAATATGGATGGCATGCGCACGATATTTTTCATACTCCTTTTCCCCCTGCTTCTATCCCTGATGGAATGCAATCGTCCCTACCACATGAGAAAAGCTACCCTCCGTGTCAGGACAGGCCTGGAACGTTTCATATCGATCTACGCCAGGCCCTATATCGGGAAAAAGGTCATCCTGGTGACAAATCACTCCGGCGTAGACTACCGGCTCCGTCAGAACATATCCCTTTTCCAGGAAAAGGGAATCACCGTGAACCTCGTACTGGCCCCGGAACATGGACTCTACGGACACCAGAACGAGTACGATACCCGTAAAAAATTGCAAAACACCGATTTTGGAGTCGAGGTCCTTAACATGCATAAGCTTTCCCTGGATGAACTGAAAACGATCCTCAGGGGGCAGTACGCCGTCTTCTTCGATATCCAGGACATGGGAATGAGATGCTACACCTATATATCAAACCTGAAGTTCGTCATGGACGCCCTGAAGGGTTCCGATACGGAACTCGTTGTCCTGGACCGTCCCAATCCCATCGGATTCCTCGGTACCGATGGAGCCTATCTCGAAAAGGAATACCGTTCCCGTTTTGTGAGCGCGTTCCCTGCCCCCTTTATCTACGACCTTACCATGGGTGAGGCGGCCCGTTACTACAAAGGAGAATTCGCTGAACAGGTCAATCTTCGAATCATAGACATGATGTACTACGAAAGGTCTATGCCGTTCCACGAAACCGGCCTGCCCTGGGTCCCTCCATCTCCCAATCTCCCCACGTATGAGTCAGCACTTGTCTACACATCCATGGTTCTACTTGAAGGGGTAAATCTTTCCCTCGGCAGGGGGACCACCAAACCCTTCGAGTACATCGGGGCACCCTGGATTGATCCGCAGAAAGCCTCCCGGGACCTGAACCATCTCCTGGGGGATCATTTCCGCTTCCGCCCCGTCTATTTTAAGCCTACCTTTAGCAAGTATTCTGGACAGGTCTGCCGCGGTGTGCAGGTCTTCTACCGTGGGGGGGCCTTTTCTCCTACAAAGGTATCTTACACCATCCTGAAATACCTTACCGATAACTATCGCCAACTCAGATGGGAAGTACGGGGAGGCAAATACAGTATCGATTTTCTTGCCGGTACCGGCAGGCTCCGGCAGTCACTGTTAGAAGACAAACCGTGGGACGAATTCCTGGAGAGCATTGAAAATAAGGTAAAGGAATATGACAGAAGGGCGGAGCGCTACAGGGTCTATCCCTGATAGAGATCACATCTTAAGAAAATCCATGTACTTCCGGATCTCCTCCGGATAATTTCCATTTTCGTCCTGGTACTTCTTAAATTTTCGTTCATAGGCCGTGTAGTTACGTGCGCTTATGTTCTTAAAGCGCGTCGCTATCTGGGTATAGGCCGGCATCTGTTCAAGCTGTTCCCTGACCTCTTTTCTAAAGGGAACATTCTTGAAAAAGATTTCCCTGGCAACCGTGTTCATCTTCATGATACCGTCTTTTTCATAGAAAAGCCAGGTTATGTAATCATCGGCGAAACGATCCCTGTTGGTCCGCAGGCTCTTGAATCGCTGCTTGATCCGTTCCTTGGCTTCCTGGGAGAGACGGGAGTTCTTCTTGTAGGTATTTACGTAATCGAAGTATTCGCCCGTAACGCCTCCCTCGATAGGGTCGGCCCACATTCCCCCTTTCATAGTCCGATTCAACTCCCATCTGAATGAGGCTATCGCTTCCGCCAGGCTCTTCTTCAAATCGCCCATGAAGAAGATCGGGACAAATATCCTTCCCCGGCTCCTTTTATTGGTACCTATCAGTTCCTGCCACATAAATGTCTTCGTACCAAATATGGGAAGCAGGATAAAATAAGGAATGACCTCTTCCTGGATAATTTCACGGGCGTCCCCCATCTTAAGAACGGTCTCCCTGTAAAAAGCGGAATAATCGAGTTCAATGATCTCATTTACGGTTTCTGAGAGATTCCGTTTCGATATGTAAAAGTTGTTCAGCGATCCCTTCATGTTATAGGAATTGAGGATAGGGAAAGCCGTGGCCGTTGATCCGGAACAGAGGGCTGCAACGCTTGTCAGCCTCTGGTTTACTTCGAACATGACCTTATCCATGGGATCGCTGGTGTCGCTGCTTACCTTTCCCCGGTTATGCTTTTCCTGTTCCCTGAGATACTGCTCGTAATTCTGCCCCATCTCAGTAATACTGGGCTCTTCCTCCCGCATATAGATCTTATCAAGAAATTCCAACTCGGTAATGACCCAATCATAGGGAACATGTTCTTTCTGCCGCGCCAGCTCATTCAGTTCGACAAGCTGGTCCTCATCAAGCAACTCATCGTCAAGAAAACCGTAGTTCATCATCAGGCGAACAACACGGGGTACCGTGGATTCGCTCTTACTCCTTACGTAGGTCTGCTTAAAAATTTCCCAGTAGCTTTTACTTATCTGCCTGCGAACCTTCCTGGACTCGGAATCGGTGTTAAAAGGATTCTCCATCTCCTTAAAATCATTAAGCAGCTTGACCATCTTCTTCTGCTCTTCCTTGTCAATAAGGGCAAACTCGAAGATCTGACCCATGGCCTTTTTCAGCTGGCTCTGGGAACTGCTTCCTGCCGCTTTCGCGGCTTCAACGGAGGCCTGTCTCTCCTGTTGTGTGTCCAGTTGTTCCTTATCATGTATGCTTCTTAGCTGAGCCACTCCCGGGTATACCTTCTCAAGACTTTTCCCGAAGAGCTCTCTGTGAAAGGAATCTATCTTATCAACCACAGCAAGAAGATTCTTCAGAAAATCTGCGGAGAGCCGGCCACTCCCCATCCATTCATCATATCCCCTCATGTCGACAAGGTACTGGCTCCAGCTCGCTTCGCTTCCAAACATTCTCTCAAGGATCGTTTCAACTTCATCCTGGAACGCGATCATCCGTTCGTAAATACCGTACAGGTCATCTGTCATCGAATCGTAGGCGTTCAGCGCTATCTCAGGACTCCCTTTTAGGACGTGCTTTAGTATCTCCGGATTCAGTTTCAGTAATCCGCGAACAACACTCAGAAATTTCAGGTTAGTGGCCGGCCCGGAAAAAGCATCGGAAAGATCATAATCCCTGTTAAGGAGATTGGAGTTATCCGCGATAACGAAATTTATGTCTATACTGGAGGGAAACGCTCCCCCTTTTTCACGGAAGGTTTCGTGAAGCCGCGTGGCCTCTTCATCCAGGTTGCCGGCAGCGTTACTAAGAGACAGCTCCCGATAGATAAGGTGCAGATTATCATTAACACGGGCGGTATGCTGGTAAAGTTTGATAGTTCTGTTAAGGTCCGTTATTGCCTGATTAATGCGGCTAAATATATTTTTAAGCAGGGTAGCGGTCTGAGAAATGTCGGCCACGACGATCCCTTTAAGACCTCCCTTTCTCAGGGGATATTTAACAACCTGCGCCGTTTCAAGAGCGCGGAGAGATACCTTTCTCGGTTCCGTGAAAAGACGGGTAAAACCGGCAAGAACGCTTTTACCCTTTATGATTCCGACCCTGCGACTCCGTGAGATAATGATCGTTGGGTCCATACCTTCAAATTCATCGGGGGCGATGAGTATCTCCAGGGTCCCGGAATGCAAAAGATAGAGGCCGTCCGGTTGCGTTCCCTGTGAATAGAGGAGCTGGCCTGCCTTTAATTGACGGGATTCTGCCATCTATCATTCCTTATCATTATCAGTATCCTTTTTCAGGCGCTCCAGGTGTTCGTCCCATTCATGGGGCAGAAGGTATTTCTTCCTGTTATTGCATTCCTTACAGGCGGGCACCAGGTTCTCTCGATCAGAAGCCCCACCCCGGGAAAGGGGAATGCGGTGGTCCATGGTGAGCTCCGTGGGAGAAACCCTGCTTTTGCAATAAAAACATTCTCCCCGGGATATCTTTTTTCTCCACCAGGCCGTTTTCCTCAGGTCCCGGGCTTTTTGCTTTTCCCGACTGATACGACCTGACTCCCGGTCGAGTCCTCCTGAAATTTTTCGATATCCTTTACAAGATTTTCCTGATGCCATTATATACTCCAAACTATGGCTACCGGAGTGGATTATCTTTGTCAACGATTAATGTCCGGATATCATTCACCGAGCATCTCCCCTTCTGCCAGGCGCGCTCCATTTATAAAGGCCGGAACCTCCATCCGTCTCTTTCCCTGCTGCTGCAATTCGATTATTTCAAGATCATCATCTCCGGTTGCAGCCACAAGTCTGCCCTTTTCCTCAGGATAAAGTGTTCCCGGTTCCGTTCCGGAGCGCCCCCCCGCGCACGGTCCTGTTTTCCATATCTTCAGGGTCTGACCCCGGAAAAGGGTCCAGGCGCCCGGCGCAGGATTACATCCCCGGACCAGGTTATGAATGTCCCGGGCGGGCCGGGTCCAGTCAATCTTTGCCAGGTCCGTGGAGAGCTTGCCGCAGTACGTTGCCCTGGATTCGTCCTGAGGTTCAGGAGTAAAACCGGGATCCCGGATTCTCTCCAGGGAAAGATCGAGCAGTTCTCCTCCGAGGGGCAGGACCTTTTCGTATAATTCACCGGCCGTTATTTTATCATCAAGGGGGATCTTTTCCCGGGCAACGATGTCCCCGGCATCCATCCGTTCATTGATCTTCTGCACGGTCACCCCGGTCACCTTCTCGCCGTTTATGAGCACCCAGGGAATGGGAGCTGCGCCTCTATAAGCCGGAAGAAGGGAAGGATGAAGATTCAGGGTCCCGAGAGGCGGTAGATTAAAAATTGAAGGCGGTATGATTTTTCCATAGGCGACCACAACACAGGCCTCAGCGCCGGAACCGGCCAGTGTGGCCTGAAACTCCGGGTCTTTCAGGTCGGCAGGATGGAACACCTGTATGCCGAGATCGCGTGCCGCCTCCTTCGCGGCACAGGGCCTGGTCGACCGGCCGCGCCCCGCCGGTCTGTCTTCAGGTGTCACGGCAAAAAGAATGTCATGCCCTTTTTCATGAAGATATCGAAGATTCCACGCCGCGATGTGCGGAGTACCGAAAAAACCGATCCGCATTTTATTCCCGGTTCATTCGCTTGATCTTCTTGAGCTGAGGATTCAGCTCCCTGCGCATATAATCTTCAAGGTGATCGACAAAGACGACACCATTGAGATGGTCAATCTCGTGCTGAAGCACACGGGCGTACAAACCTCCAGCATCAAACTCGAGTTCGTTTCCGTCTACGGTCACCGCTCTGACATGGATCTCGGAGGGACGCACGATATCTTCCATGATTCCGGGAAGAGAGAGGCATCCTTCTTCATAGGGTTCCTCCTCTTCAGAAACTTTCGTAATCTCCGGGTTGATAAGCACCACAGGCTTCATGCCGTCGTATTCTTCAATATCTATGACGAGCATGCGGAGTCCCTCGTCAACCTGGGGCGCGGCCAGACCGATCCCACGGGAACCGTACATGACGTTAAACATCTCATCAGAAAGCTGTTTAATCTGGCCATTTATATCCTGTATGGGTTTTGCAACCCGCTTAAGGGTTTCATTTCCATAATATACAAGCTGATGTGACATGGCGTAATTCCTCTGTCCCCTTGTCTGGAGTGCCTATCTTTTCGAGCAGGACCCCCATCTGTCAATGGAAAATCGGCTCTTATCATGATTCACGAATCATCGGGGAAAGGTTCCTTCTCTCCACCTGTGAAACCTTTGAAAGAAAAATTCCGATCTCAGCACTTGTTCCCTGTCTTTATTCTCTGGTATAACTCTATTATTTTCACCACCTTTGACGGCAGGGAGAATAATTCTTTATTGTTCGCACGTAAAAGCATCTTCAGGTATAATTACTGATTTAACGCGTAATCGGGAAATAATAATTTATTCATGTTACTGATTTTAATTGACAGATATCAGGGGTATTGCTACATGGATATCGCTTCACTAATGGGGTGTTAGCTCAGTTTGGTTAGAGTACCTGCCTGTCACGCAGGGGGTCGCGAGTTCGAGTCTCGTACACCCCGCATCCAGGGGCCTGCAAGAATCTTTGCAGGCCTTTTTGCTGTCATTATACATCCAGTTTTTTCAAGAAATCAGCGACGTTGATTATCGCTATTATTGTATCCCCCCAAAATTATTTCAGAGAAAGAATCCAGTTGACAGAACGCGTTGAAACCTGTAACTGAAGCTTATGGGAGAGAACGAAGCAAGAAAAGAAAAACGGGCCCCCCTTCCTACAGCGCTGATGGGCGCTTTGCTCCTCTTTATCCTCTCTGGTATCATACTTGCCATACTTATTCTTGCCGGTTCAGAGAGGGCTCTCGTATATCTGGAAGACTCGAGCATACGTTACGCAGAATCATTCACCGTCATGGGAGGCCAACTGGCGGGCCGTTTAGACGGCAGAGAATACAGGGACCGCGCAAAGGCCCTGAAAGGGGAAGAACGGACGTTATCCTTGAAATTTTTCTCCCTTGAAAAAATCACCCGGATCGAGATAATCCATCCTGCCGACAAAAAAGAAGAAGAGAAAGATATTGATGTACCCGCACATTTCCTGGGGACCTGGAAAGTAAAGACCTCGGGCCACGCCGGGTACCTCTATCTCTGGAAGAAAGAAGGAAGAGTCCGCGGTTCCATTAAATTCCCCGGCTGGGCCAGGGGAGTGGCCGAACCCCTTAAGGGACTGTCCATCAAAAACAATTCAATCTACTTTGTTCGTTCCGCCACTTCCTCCGCCGAACTGAGAAGGCTCGGTGCCAGCTCATACTTTGTCCAGAAATACTACGGAAACTATCTTCAGGGCGGCAGAATCATCAAGGGATACTACATCTCAAACGGTGTGCGTAATGTCTGGAGAGCTGAAAAGGTACGCTAGTGCTACCAGATTTCTCCGTTTGTCATAAAAATTTACAACAAACAGTTGTTTTATCTTTTTTTTATTATTTATTCGTAGTCAGAGGATTGCTTCATCCTCATAATGTAACCGATAAAAGCAGGTGCTGAAATGATACATACGCTGGAAAGATACTTCCTGTCGCGGCTGGATGAAAAGAACATCGGAATCTACCTGAAAGCCAGGACCTTCATGTTCTTCAGTCTCATCATCAGTATGGTAATTTTTACACTTTTCATCGCCCTGAACGTCATTGTTCAGCGAGAATTCTTTTCCACTCTAAATATTATGCTTTTTGTAATATTCAGTGTCTCCCTTGGAAGCCTCGTGGCCCTTAAGGCGGGCAAATATTACATGGCGGTATTACTTATCCTTATCCCATCCATGGGAGGATACGCCCTCTATATGTTCTCCGGAAATTTCGTCTATGATGAAGCGGTCATCTTCTCTCCCTATCATCTGATGATATTCATCCTTTTCAGCGCCCTCTTCGCCAACTGGCAGATAACCCTGACTGTGACGACCCTTGCCATAGGAACAAGTATTTCCAGCATCGTCACATCGGACCGGATCAATCCCGATATCATCCCGGTTACCCTTATCAACATGACTTTTGGCATGATAGTTATCGGTATAATCTCCATCCTGATACACAGGATCAATGAACGGGCCAGGCGGCGCCTCGAGGAGGAGCTGGAGAACCGGAAAGAATATGAACGCACCCTGCAGTTTATCGATTCCATCGAGAGCATATCGGAGCGACTCAGGGACTCTTCCCAGGCCATGAGTGACACATCTGCCAACTTTTCGGAAAATGCCCAGAACCAGGCCGCCTCCACGGAGGAGGTGTCCGCCACGGTAGAAGAGATCTCCGCCGTGTCAGAGCGTGTAGATAACAGCACCTCTCTGCAGAAGACAACCATTCGGGATCTGGTGAGCCGCCTTCAGCAACTGAAGGATACCACATCGGAGATGAAGGACCGGGTAGAGAGCTCCCTCAGTCGGTCAAACGAAGTCTCGGAGATAACCCGGCAGGGATCGGCATCCATGGAAGAGATGAACGGCCGGATGAAATCCATAAGTGACCGTTCAGATGAGATGACGGGTATTATCTCGATAATAAATGACATATCGGATCAGATAAACCTTCTTTCCCTGAACGCCTCCATTGAGGCAGCCCGGGCCGGGGAACAGGGTAGAGGTTTCGCGGTTGTTGCCGACGAGATATCAAAACTGGCGGACCAGACATCCACGAGCGTTCGAAGCATCGCGGACCTGATCAAAGCCTCGGAGGAGGAGGTCACCTCCGGGAACAGGATCGTGCGGGAGAGCGTGGAGGCTAACCGGAACATTCTTGCCGGAGTCCAGGAGATTGGGCAGGAGGTGGAATCCCTGGCCAGGACCATGCAGAGTCAGGACGAAGTAACCGTGGAGGTCATCCGTCTGGGTCAGGATGTCAATGTCCGTTCAGAGGAGATAAGCACGGCAACAGGCGAGCAGAAGAACGCGGCCCAGGAGATCGTTCGAACCGTTTCCGACATAAGTGAGCTGACACAGGAGAATGCCTCGGGTGCGGAACAGATGGCCGGAAGCGCGGAAAGCCTGGCAACCATTGCCGCGGACCTGGACCATCGCCTGGATGAGTTCCAGAATGGCCTGAAAGAACGCCAGGGAGAAGCGGAGAAAGAAACTGAGAAAGAGGAACAGGCCTGAATCAATTCACTTTTTTATGCCATCCAGTATGGCCTGTTTTATCTGATTCGAAACATTTTCAAAATCAATCGTGCTTGTGCCAAATTCAGGATTATAAACAAACTGCCGGATAATGGAATCCACCGCCCCACCGAGAATATGGGCGCCGATCAAAGGGTCCACGTCACTCCGTATAACACCTCTCTCAACGCCTTCACTGATAACATCAGCCATCACGGTAAAGAACCTGTTGAAGAGACGCTGGCAGTCCTCCTCATAAAAGGTGGGAAGACGGGGAACGTCCATAACCAGCACCTTCAGGAGATCCGGATCCTGCCTGTAAAAATGGATGATAATGTCAACGACATGTTCCAGCTTCCTTATGGGATCATCCGATTCCTGGAACTTCTTCTCCATGGCCGTAAGGAGGTTCTGCCAGGAACGCTTGAATATCCGTATGAGTATCGCGTCCTTGCTCTCGAAATAATGATAAAAGAGGCCATGGGCAATGTTTGCTTCCTTGACAATATCCGCGATTCGGGTATTATAGAAACCATTGCGGGCTATAGTGCGTACCGCGGCATGATATATGATACGTTTTTTATCCAGAGTTTTCTTGTTCATTGAATTTCACTTTCCAGAATATTCACATTCTGTTACCATAGAATGGCGAATGACTCTTTCGTCAATAGTAAAAAACAGTTGCTATTATCATGGGAAATTCGGATATTCAACAAACTGATTGACTTATCAGTCATTTATTACCTGATCTGAAACAGGTTAAATAGGAGGATTAGCATGACTTCAGCATACAGCGGATACATGGGGAGAGTACTGGATATCGATCTAACCACCGGTAAAACCGGCGAATATCCGGTCACCGACAGGGAGAGGGAGCTTTTCCTGGGGGGGAAGTTCATGAGCACAAAGATCCTCCTGGATCAGACACCGGCCGGGATCGATCCCCTTTCAGAGGAGAACATCCTTATAATCATGACCTCACCGCTCAACGGAACCGGGGCCCCATCCTCCAGCCGATATGATATTTCCGCCAAGAGTCCCCAGACCGGGGCGATCGGCCATTCCAACAGTGGCGGCAGCTTCGGGATCTTCCTGAAACGGGCCGGCTGGGACGGCGCCGTCATCCGGGGCAAGGCGAAAAAACCGGTCTATATCGAAATCACGGAAGAGAACGTGGAGATAATGGACGCAAAAAGTCTCTGGGGAAAGAATACCCGGGAAACCCAGGAAACCATGCTCGACGGCCGTAAAGGCGGCTCCATGGCCATAGGGATCGCCGGAGAGAACCTGGTCAAGTTCGCGTCCATCGTATCGGAAGAGAGAAGCCACGGCCGTACCGGCATGGGTGCCGTTATGGGTTCCAAGAACCTGAAGGGCATGATAGCCCTCGGTTCCAGGAAACCGGAAATCAGGCAGCCGGAAGCTTTTAAGAAGACAGTACGGAAATGGATCAAGGCCCTGCAGGCCCATCCTGCAACGGGTGAATACTCTCCCAAATACGGGACAGCCTTTTTCCTCACGCCCCTTTCAAAAAACAACACCCTCCCCACGAAGAATTTCACATCCGGGACCTTCGAAGGTTCCCACAAGATAAGCGGAGAGTACCTCGCCGAAAAGCACCTGTTAAAAAATTCCGGCTGCCTTTCATGCCCCATCCGCTGCGCCCGGGTTGTTGAACATGAAGGAAAAGAGATCAAAGGACCGGAATACGAGATTCTTTGCCTTATGGGCTCAAACATCATGAACGATGATATCGAGAAGATCATCCAGTGGAACTATGAACTTGATCTGCTCGGAATGGATTCCATTTCCACGGGCACCATCCTCGGTTTCGCCATGGAGCTTAACGAAAAGGGGATATGGAACAACGGCCTGGAATTCGGTAAGACGGATAACATTTCTGACATTCTTCAGAAAATGGCCCGAAGGGATGGGATGGGTAACGACCTGGCCGAAGGTGTCCGTTTCCTCTCGAAGAAGTACGGCGGGGCTGATTTCGCGCCCCATGCCAAGGGCCTGGAGATCGCCGGTTACTCTCCCAGGGGAACGGTTGGCCAGGGAATGGGGTACGCTGTGTCACCCAGGGGCGCCTGCCACCTGGATGCGGGATACACGGTCTATTTCGAGGTGACCGGACCTGTTGTCCTTAACCAGTTCCATCAGAAATCGAAACCTCCCTACGTTGTCCTCGACCAGAACATGTTCGGCGCCATAAGCGCGGCCGGGAACTGTCTCTTTACCGGATGGCCCATCCTGCCCGGACCTCTCTATAAGATTCCTGAACACCGGAAACTTTCTTCCATACTGAGCGCCACCCTTACCCATTCCAGCGGCCTGATCTCAGGCATGCTGAAACTCCCGCCCGGACTGCAGAAGTTCGACATGCCGGGCATTTCTCATACCCGGGCCCTTCGCGAGGCAACGGGAATGAAAATGGACTTCGGCCGCTTCATGGAGATAGGAGAAAGGGGTTACACCCTGGATCGCATCTACAACCTCAGGGAAGGAATCGACCGCTCCCAGGACACCCTGGCAAAACGATTCACGGATGAACCCCTCATTAAAAACGAGAAGAACTCCGTAGTCCGCCTCGATCAGCAGGTTCCCATATACTACAGCCTCCGGGGATGGGACAAAAACGGGATCCCCAAAGAGAAGACCCTCAGGAAACTGGATCTCGATTTTATTGACTTGAAAGAGATCCTTTCTTCCCTGGAGAAAAACCGTAAGAGCGCCTGAGGAGAGGCAGGATGAGAAAGGAAGCCACAGGAAAGATAGCGGATAATCTGGAGGCCCTTGGCATAGAAGCCTATCCCTCCTACCTGATCACGGGAAGCGAAAAAAGCTGTATGCTGGAAGCGGGCGTAAGCCCCCTTGGTACTCGTTACCTGAGAGACCTGGGAGAGAGGAAACCGGAATACCTGATGGTAACCCACGCTCATTACGATCACGCGGGCGCCCTTCCCTTCCTCTGCGACCGGATCGATTCACTTACGTCCTGCGGTCATCAGAGGGCCACTGAGATATTTCGCAAGGAGAAGGCCATCGCCCTGATGAACAGCCTGAGTAAAAGTCTTAAACCCTACCTGCGCGAGAATTACGACGACAGCGAGGACCTGGAGATTCGACCGGTCGAATTTGACCGTGTCCTCGAGGATGGCGACATCATAGACCTGGGCGGCCTGACGATCCGGGTCTACGAGACCCCGGGACACACCCGGGACCATCTCTCCTTCTTCGTGGAAGAGAAAGGATGGCTTTTCCCGGGTGAGGCCATGGGGAACCCCGATTTCATGAACGAAGATGGAGTAAAGGTGGAGTTTCTTTCATCGTACAACGATTACACGGCCTCCCAGGAAAAACTGTACGAATTACGTGATAAGGTAAGCCTTCTGGCGTTCTCACACATCTTCTACTATACCGATGCTGCCGTGAAACAGTTTTTTGACGCAACCATTGATGCCACCCGGATCTACCGTGAAAAGCTGGAGGATTTCCTTCATATAACCGGGGGCGAGGTTGAAGCGGCCGTGGAGCTGATGACCCGTAAGGAATACGACCAGAAGAAGACCATCTTCCAGGAACGAAACGCCTACATGCTGAACCTGGCAGCCCAGTTCCGGGCCGTGGTGACGTAGACGAGGATATCTGTCCTGGTCTACTTGACGTATCCTCGCCTACGTCACGACATCACCTGATTTCTCAAAAAGAGAAGCCCTCCGGCAACTCCGACTCCTTTGTTCCCCCGGGCACCCACGAAAGGTCCAGGATCGTGTATGTGGGATCCAGGGTCTGGAAGATGGGGACTACCTTCATCCCTATCTTCGGTTCTCCCAGGGAGAGGTAACTCATCAGGATCGTGGAGACCCCTTCAAATTCAATGTTTATAAACCGTATCGGTTTATCCAGGATATTGAAAGCCCCGGACCTCTCGCAAACCATGAAGGTATGGACCGTGGACTTTTTCTTCGCGATATCGGTCATATCGATAATCGTGTTCCTGCCCAGACAATCCGGACAATGAATACGGAAGGGCTGGTAGACCGTGCCGGTAAACTCACAATCCCTGTTGTCGCATCTTGTAGCCAGAAGCTTTCCCTGTGACAAACCCTCAAAGAAGGGCGCTTCTCCCCCGTAGGTGTGGATATAGGTCATATCCCGGGGATTGGTGACGCCCAGAAGCTTCCAGTTCTCATCCGCGTTGCGGATCGGCAAGTTGGGTGTCATGTGATGAAAGTCACCCTTGATCCTGTACTTGTTGTCCTGTACGTGAACTAATCCTATCATACTCATGGTAAGGCTCCTTTAAGCGTCATTTTTCAGCATGTGGTCAGGATCCATGAGGATCGTCGCTGTTACATGAGACCCCACACCTGCGTGACTGATGGCCAGGGCGCGTTTCGCACCCTCCACCTGAAGGTCGGTCCAGTCAGAGGGTTTCTCTCTCCCGTACCGTTTCCAGCGATCCTTGTCACCGTGGATCTCGGCCCATCGATTCCAGATATGGGTGGCAATTTCAAAGGTCTGCATGATACCCGTTGCCCCCACGGCATGCATGCATCCGATCAAACCTCCCGAGAGGTTGGACGGCAGCTTGCCCGGTTTGCCGGTATGGGGATTGGTGTGATAGCAGTCCCCTGATTCCACGTAGGTCCTTCCTTCACCGTAGGGCCGGATACCGACATCCTCGTAAGACTGGACATCACTGATGGTAAAGGCGTCGTGTAGTTCAATAACATCCAGGTCCTCAGTAGGGTCTTTTATGCCGACCCAGTTATAGGCGTAATAGGCCGCCATGCGGGCAGCCAAAAACCCGGTAAAGCCGGGATATCGGTCTCCACCCGGGAATCTTTTGCCCAGGTCCTTATACAGGTCCGCTGTTTCGTTAGGCAGGAGAGGTATCTCCATGTCTCTCCTGTCAGCGGGACGGAGAGTGTGGGACGCGGCCGTGACCCATATCCTCAAAGGCTTGTGGGGCGAGTCCTTTGTCAGTTCCTCGGCCGTCTTCTCGTCACAGATTATGGCGCAGGCCGCGCCCACGCTCATAAGACAGGCGTCCAGGGCACGGAGAGGATAGGCCACCACCGGTGAATTCAGAACATCTTCCACGGTAATATCCATGGGAGCCTGGGCGTAAGGATTCATGCGGGCGTAACCGTGATGCTTCACGGATATCTCGGCCAGGGTCTTACGAAAGGATTCCTCCTCCTTACCGAAGACCTGCCAGTATTTCTGGGCCATGACCGCGTAATACCCGGTATAGATATGTCCCAGGGGAGATTCCCAGTCCTTGTCGGCCGCGCAGGAGATTAGAAAGTTACCCTCGTCCGTGGGGACCTCGTCCATCCGCTCCCAGCCCATGGCCAGTACGCAGTCGGAATAGCCGGAGGCCACGGCCTTGGTGGCCTCCCAGAGGGTTGACCCTCCCGTGGCCCCGCCGGTCTTGACGCCGATATTACCCAGGGGGTCCAGGCCGAGGCGGTCATGGATCACGGCTTCACCCAGGAGCTGATCTCCGAAGTGGTCCGCGAAATGGCCGTAGTAGCAGCTGTGAATATGCTTCTTCAACTCAGCCGGTGTCCTGTTAATCAGTTTGGCCGCCTCGGTCAGGGCCTCCACGCATAGCTCTTCTGTTCTGACATCCGGCTGAGCCCGGTCAAACTTGCTCTGCCCGGCGGTCACCAGATAGACAGGCCGCATGTATTGAGGAGTGGCCAGCTGCTTTTCACTGAATGTAATCATCTTATTCTCCTTATTTACATCCTAACTGTTGTTATCGCCCGATGATATATCGGTGCGGATCGACTTCTTCTCTCAGGATACGCAGTTCATCTTCATGGGGAGGATCCGTGTCTTCCAGTTTATCCGCCCAGAGCAGTTCGAAACCGCAGTTCTCCTGCACGTCGGTGCGGTCGTAGCCGGGATTGATGGAAAGGACCATCATCCTCTTGCTCACTTCCTCGAATCCCATGACCGCCATGTTGGTTATTATCCGGTAAGGACCGGTTCCCTTCGGAAGGCCCGCCTCGTACCGGCTTTCGCCACCGGAGAGATAACCGGGCGTTGTGATGAAATCGGGTTTCTCCGTAAAACGGCGGTTATCCTGGGGCGTCATCATCATTGTCCGCCAGCATAGAGACGCCAGGTCATTTGCGCCCCCGGAACCGGGAAAGCGCACCTTCGGTTTCGAGTGATCGTCCCCTATCATGGTGGAGTTGATGTTCCCGTACATGTCGATCTGGGCCCCGCCCAGGAAGGTGTAGTCCGCCATCCCCCTCTGGCACGACTCCATGACCTCGGGCATGGAGCTGGCCATGACAGCCCTGTGAAAGGTCCGTGAATCGCCCACGGAAATCGGCATGGTAGGCAGCCGCGGGGCGACGCCTCCCGCCTCGAAGAGGATGCAGAGATTGGGAGAACCGGTCTTCTGGGCCAGCATGGCCGCCGCGCAGGGGGCTCCTGTTCCGACAACGGCCGTGGCGCCGTCCTCAAGGTTCCGGGCCGCCACGCAGATCATCAGTTCCATGGAATTATAATCAGACATAGAGGCCCTCCTTACTCGTTCCCCGTGAGAAATTCATCCTCACGAAGCTTGATCATTCTTTCAATACCGCCGTTCAGGTTAAGGTACTCGTAAAAGTCCTTTGTATCCAGAATCTGCTTTTTGAAAAAAACTTTGAATTCTTCCGGGTCCTTCTCCACCTTAAGCCACTCTTTAAGGTGTTTTTCGTCGGAGAAATACTCGTAGGGCATGTTGCCCGGGTAGCTTCCGTAAGGGACCTCTATCACGGCATCCACACACCACCAGGGTATGAAGGTAT
This sequence comes from uncultured Leptospirales bacterium, assembly GCA_964645775.1. Lineage (GTDB taxonomy): Bacteria > Spirochaetota > UBA4802 > UBA4802 > UBA5550 > CAZYBU01. The sequence continues at coordinate 17,308 of CAZYBU010000008.1, forward strand.
CTTCCGGCCTTCGCCGGATCTCCTCGTTGGAGATGATCCTTTCGGTGGTCAAGACGACCCTTTTCGCCGCCTTTGCCAGGTCCTGGTCCGATACCGAGGCCCCGTAGACCCGGGCGTTACCGTAAACGTCACACTCGTGGACATGGATGGCCGCGAAGTCCGGGAACAGGGCCGGGTAGGCCGCGTACTTCTGGCCGGTAAAGGGGCATTCGATCTCTTTGGCCGCGCTGTAGTTGAAGGTGTCGGTGCCAAGGATATTCCTGGCTGGAAGAAAGGAAACACCCATGGCGGCCGCCTTGAGCCGCCAGGAGAGGGCCGCATTGGTCCATTCCGTCAGTTCCATTTCTCCATCCTGCACGGCGCGGCGGGCGTTGGGAGAGAGGCCCCGGGCTTCCAGGCCTACGATGTAGGCGATATCGACCCGGGAGAGGCACTTCCCTCCCACCAGTACCTGGAAATCGTGGGTTGAGGTATGACCGGCAAAACCGAGGTCCTTCTTTCCCTGACGCACGATCTCGTGCAGGATGGCGGTCGGTATCCGGTTGGCACCAAAGCCGCCGATGGCGATATAGTCCCCGTCCTGGACCATGGAACTGACCACCTCCCGTACGGTAGAAAGCTTCGATTCCATGGCCCTGGACTTGTGCCGGAAAAATTCCCGGGCCCGGTCCGCGTCCGGATCGGTGAAAAGCCTGTTCTGCCCGGTTTTAAGTTCTGCTGCTGTCATCTCTTCCTCCCTTTGAACCGGGTTATTTCCGTATACCCATGATCTCCCGGGCCTCGTCCGGGGTGGCCGGCTCGTGTCCCAGGGCCTGAATAATACGAACGGCATTCTCCACCAGTTCGTGGTTTCCCTCGGCTACCCGGCCGTCCGGCATGCGGGTGTTGTCTTCCAGGCCGACCCGAAGATGTCCTCCCAGAAGAACAGACTGGGTAATGGCCGGCCACTCCTGGCTTCCCACGCCGCAGGTAGTAAAGTTGGCCTTCTCCGGAAGGGCGTGCACATAATCGACGAAGGTCCCGGGCCGGAAGGCGGCCCCGCCGCAGACCCCCCAGACAAAGTTGAAATTGATGGGGTCCGTAAAGTACCCGGTATTGCTCAGGAAATGATAGTTATCCAGGCCGGCCATGCTGTAGCACTCCAGTTCAGGCTTGACCTGGTTCTCGTGCATGATCCGGGCGAAGTTTTTTACCATCTCCAGCTTGTTCTCGAAGGTGTAGTCCGCCAGGATCTCACCCGTCTTACGATTGATGCCGGCAAAGTTCATGGTCGCCATATTCAGGGATGCCATCTCGGGCCGGATGGCCTCTATCTGACCAATCCTCTGCTCCGACGTGGCCCCCATACCCAGGGCGGATGTCAGGTTCACAATCAGTTCCGGGGTCTTCTCCTTAATTCGATCATGGCTCTCCCGTATACGATCTACGGACACGGAGTTGCTCCCGTCATCCTCAACCGCATGGACATGAACCATGGAGGCTCCCGCCTTGTATACCCGGGCGGCCGCTTCCGCCAGTTCATCCGGGGTATAAGGTGTATTCGGATTCTGCGATTTTCTGGTGGCAGACCCCACCAGCGCACAGGTAACAATCACCTTTCGTCCCATGCATTCCTCCTTATTTCAAAAATACGCCTTCTATCTGGTTCTAGTTTTCCTCGTACATGGTCTCGATAACATCCTCAAACTTGTCCTGGACGATATTTCTCTTTACCTTGAGAGAGGCGGTCAGTTCACCGCTATCCTGGGTGAACTCGTGCTTGAGGACCTTGTACTTTTTGATGGTCTCAACGCGGGAGAGCTCGTTATTGCTCTCTTCCACGATCTCATCTATGATCTTCAGGAAATCCCTGTTCGTCCTCAGGTCTTCCGGTTTATCGAACATGATACCCTTCTCTTTTGCCATCTGGGCCGCAACCTCGTAGTTGAGGTTTATAAGAGCCGTCAGGTATTTCCTCTTATCACCTACCACAACAAACTGCGCAAAAAGAGGATTCTTCTTGAAAAGGGTCTCGATCTTCTGGGGAGCAATATTCTTACCACCTGCCGTAATGATAAGATCCTTCTTGCGATCCGTAATGTAGAGCCGACCACTCTTATCGAAATGACCGATGTCTCCTGTTTTGAAATAACCGTCTTCCGTGAAGATCTCGCTTTTCAGCTCATCCATTTTCCAGTATCCGCTGAAGACCATGTCCCCCTTCATGAGAATCTCGCCATCCTCCGCGATCTTCATATCAAGGCCTGGCAGGGGACGTCCCACGGAACCGGGGCTGAAATCGTCCAGATTGCTGAGAGTGCCCCCCCCGCAGACCTCAGACATGCCGTACCCCTCGAGAACAAAGATGCCGGCGGCGTTGAAAAAGTTGACGATCTCCCTGGCTATGGGACCTCCAGCCGCGCACATCCAGCGAACCTGACCTCCCAGTGCCTGTTGAAGTTTCTTGAAGACCAGGGCATAGGCCAGCTTGTGCCGCATCTTCAGGCCCAGAGGATGGGGAATCTGCTGTTCGTCACACCTGCTGTATTCGGCACCTACCCTCTGAGCCCAGGCAAAGAGCTTCTGTACCAGGGGAGGCTTCTCCTTGATGGCCATGACCATCTTCTGGTAGATTTTCTCGTGCACTCTGGGTACGGCAAAAAGTATGGTCGGTTTCTTGGCCTGTATGTCTTCGACCAGTGTTTCCATGGAACCGGCGTAATGCTTTGTGATTCCCTTGAACATGATGTACATGTGAACCGGCACACGCTCAAAGATATGACTGAGAGGCAGAAATCCCACGTTGATATCATCCTCGTACCCGAATTTCGGTTCCACAGCATCAAGGGCGTAGATATTGGCCATGATGTTACCGTGGCTCAGCATGGCACCTTTGGGCATCCCCGTTGTCCCGGACGTGTACTGCAGGGTGGCCAGGTCATCCGGTCCCACTTCGGCAGAAAGCTTTTCAAAGAGATCTGATTCCTTATCATGAAGGGAAGCGCCTCTCTCGTCCAGTTCCTGGTAACTGATAATAGTACTTCCATTGAGGTCAGCACCTTCCGTATCCATGACCGCAATGACCTCCAGTTCTCCCCCGGCACTGAGAGTATCCTTTGCCTTGGCAAGCTGCGTGGCGTTTTCCACGATTAGAACCTTTGATCCGGAATTACGCAACACATAATCGACCTCATCCCTGGCCACCGTAGCGTAAATGGGAACCACGATAGCTCCGATGGAGAGACCTCCCATATCCGTGTAGACCCATTCAAGACGGTTCTCGGAGAGTATGGCCACCCGGTCACCCTTGCGGACTCCCAGTTCATAAAGACCGAGACCGGCTTGCCTTGCTCGATCGTAGTACTGGTTCCATGTGGCACTGACCCAGGTTTCCCCGTACCGCTTGTCCATGGCGAACCTGTCACCATAGGTATTAACCCTGTTTTTGAAGACATCTACAATAGTTTTTTCCATGACGCACCTCCCGGTGAAGATAATCTGGCACAACTTGATTGATTTGTCAATCAACATTCGCCAAAAAAGTAATTCTGGCTCATTAATAAAACTTACCCTTCTGCAACCGCATCGATTTTATCCTTTCCCATGATCCTCCTTTCCCCTGCATCAGGTTAATACTGGCAAAATCTCCCTCTACCGTAAAAATTACACAGGTAGGATGGCTCATGGAACCTGCGTACAGGTCTCCGGGGTTGAGAAGAACAACTCCCTTTACGATTCCCATCCAGGGGCTGTGGGTGTGACCAAAAAAGAGAGCATCTGCCCGCAACCTGTCCCCCATCTCGGCCATCCTGTGTGTACTGTGGTCCCATTCATCCTGCGACTGCCAGGGATTGATTTCAAACTGGTGACCATGGATAAAGAGAAAGGTCCAGTCTCCGGCCCGGTAAAGATACCGGTCCTCGCATGCTTCTCCGGTCCTGTCCTCATTGCCCTGCACACAGATAAAGGGTATCCCCTCCTCCCGGGCGACCCTTTCTCCATCCCCGATACCGTCACCCAGGTGGACCAGCAAATCCAGGGGCATAAGGAATCGAACGGCCTCCCGAATCTTCTCACGGTTCCCGTGGGAGTCGGCGAAGACAGCTCCCCTGAGGGTGGCCGGTGTACCGGTCATCTACCTGACAGCCTCCCGTTTTTCAACATGAAAGCTCCTTTCACGAATCTGACGGATAAGATCTCCGCAGTCCAGCACCGGTTCATTAAAAACCGTGACGATACTCCCCAGGTTTCTCAGATCATGGGAGTCACTGCTCCCGGTACCGGCCACCTGCATCTTTTCCATTACCTCCCGGGCCCGTTCCCGTGCGTCATGCCCATAGGAAGGGTGCTCAATCTCCAGCCCATCCAGGGCGTAGAGTTCGGTATCCTCCCCCGTGCCGTAATACTCACCGCTTACGCCTCCCTGCTTGAAGGGATGGGCAGCGATAACGATTCCCCCTTCTGCGTGAACCATCTCGATGAGCTGTTCCGCGCTCTTGTTGGACCCCAGGCTCTCAGGGTACCCGTAAACAAGGAACTCTCCCTGGAAACGGCCCTGGAGTGAGTAGCAGGCCACTTCCTGTCCCGGGAGAAGGACCACGTCCCGGATACCGCTTCTCTCGATTAACTTATCTATCTCATCATCGGGCCAGCGGATACCGTGTTCCGTCAGCCCGAGGCCATGCAGACCCGCTTCCCTTGCCCGGCCCGGCAGCAGGTCAGGATCGATATTGCTGCACCCCGAATAACGCCGGGTATGAACGTGCAGGTCATAATAATAGCCCATTTTTCTCCTTCAGGCCAACAGTTCCCTGCCTATAATATCGTTCATGATCTCGTAGGTTCCCCCTCCTATGGAGAAGAGCCTGGAGTCACGGTACATCCGCTCCACAGGGTATTCCCGTGTGTACCCGTATCCTCCGTGGAGCTGGAGGGCGTCATAGACCACACGGTCGCATACCCGGGTACTGAAGTTCTTGGCCATGCAGACCTCTTTCATGAGCGACTCGCCCTTTCCGATCCGGTCCGCCACGCTGTAGTTAAACTGCCGCGCCGCCTCTACCTCCGTGGCCATCTCAGCCAGCTTGTGCCTGTTCACCTGGAAGGATCCTATGGTCTGGCCAAAGGCCGTCCGTTCCTGAACGTATTCCAGGGCCTCCTCCAGGGCCATCTGCGCCACGGTCTGGGCCTCAAGGGCCAGGTAGAGCCTCTCCTTCTGGAAGTTCTGCATAATTCCCCTGAACCCCTGGTTCTCTTCTCCCACCAGGTTCCCGAGGGGGACCCGGCAGTCCATGAAAGAGAGCTCGGCCGTGTCGGAGGCGTGCCACCCCATTTTCGGGATTTTCCGGGAAGCGGTAAAACCGGGAGTCCCTTTCTCTATTATGAGAAGACTTATCCCCTTTGCGCCGGTACCGCCGGTGCGGACAGCCGCTGTCACGAAATCGGCCCGGGTTCCTCCCGTGATAAAGGTCTTGGTTCCGTTGACGATATAGTGATCATCTTTTCTGACGGCCCTTGTCTGGATAGATGCCACGTCAGAACCACAGCAGGGCTCCGTGACACCCAGGACCCCCCTCTTCTTGCCGAGAAGGGCCGGCTCACAGAATTTCTTCTTCTGTTCATGGGTACCCAGGGCCAGGATGGGAGGCACCGCGATACCGCTGGCCCCCAGGGTGGAGGCCAGGCCCACGGAACCGCAACGGATTATCTCCTCCACATAGACCACCTCGTAGAAGATGTCACATTCCGTTCCCCCGTACTCTTCCGGATGTCCTATCCCGAGAAAACCGGCCTCTCCCGCCTTTTCAAAGAGTTCCAGGGGGAAGTCCTCTTCCTCTTCCCATTTGTCAACATGGGGTAATATCTCCCTCTCCACGAAGGTCCGTACCGATGAACGGAAAATCTCGTGGTCATCGGTAAACCATGCTCTGTTAACCGCTCCTCTGTTCATGGCTCAACTCAGTGTCCGCGTCCCGTATAGTTATCCATGGCCTTTGTCATACCCAGGACCTTCAGCATCCAGTCGGCAAAACCGACCGGAAAGAGTTTCAACATCAGGGTCAGGTTGACCGTGAAGGGGATTTTAAGGATCGCCTTTTCTTTCTTTACGCCCTGCATGATCTTACGGACCACATAGTCCGGTTTAAGTATGGGGTTAAAAAGCAGGGGCTTGAATCCCTTGAACATGCCGGTATCAATAACATAGGGACAGACAAGGGTGGTCCTAATGTAACCGTGACCGTATTTCTTCAGCTCAAGGCGCAGCGCCTCAGTCGCGCCCACTTCCGCGAACTTGCTGGCATTGTAGTCCGCGGCCCCGGGAAACCCCTGTAGCCCGGCCGATGATGCAATGTTCACGATATGTCCTTTCTTAGCCTTTATCATGGAGGGTAGAATCAGTTTGGTGAAGACCAGGTGACCGAAGAAATTTATATCCATGGTCCTGCGAAAATCCTTCATGGTAAGCTGATCAAAGGTCTTCCCTGTCACTACTCCTGCGTTGTTCACCAGGACATCCACGTTTCCCATCTCCTGCTCGATCTTCTGGACGGTCTCGGTGACCTTCTTCTCGTCAGAGATGTCACACTTATAGGTATACACCTCGACCCCCGTGGACGACAATTCCTTTTTTAGATCATCAAGCTGTTTCGTATTGATATCGATCAGAGCCAGGTTCGACCCTTCCCCGGCAAACTCGATAGCCATAAGCCGCCCGATACCGGACGCGGCCCCGGTGATTAAAACATTCTTTCCTTTTAAGTCCTTCATTGTACCACCTCGTTCACTTTATGACGTAAGGCCTTATATACCTTCACCTTGCGCTCAGCGTATAACCGGTATCAGTTACCGGGCACTCAATCACTCCACGGCCCGCAGCAGGGCCGCCTCTTCCACGTCCAGCGCGGAGGTATTTCCGCTTTCGATCACCGCTATCCTCCCCTCGGTCATGGGAAGAAGCTTCTCCAGATAATACCGGGCGGAGTGGACCTTTCCGGAGTAGAAGGCCGCGTCCGGGGAGTCCTCGATAACGGCTTTCACGCTCTCCTTGTCCGTGACTTTTTTTTCAACAAGGATCTCTCCCAGGCGGGCTTCTGCCAGGGAAAGTTGCCAGAGGTGCATCCATCCCAGGATCAGGTCTCCCACCACCTCCAGGAAAACCACCGTGTCCTGGAACGCCTCGGGGACCTTCCCGTCCTCCATGCGGCTGTACATTTTTCTACCCGCTTCCCGGGTGAGGTCCAGTGTTCTTTGAAGAACCGATACAGGCTGCTCCATCCCCTTCTTTCTTTTGACTTCGTCAATGGTGGACTGTATACGGGAATAAAGCTCCTCCGCGTACCGTCCCCCTTCCATCTTCATCTTCCGGTTAAAAAGGTCCACGGAATGTATGGTGTTGGTCCCCTCGTAGAGAGCGGTTATCTTCTGGTCACGCATGAACTGTTCCACGGGATAATCCTGGCAGTAACCGTATCCTCCGAAGATATTCACCGCGTCACTGCAAACCTCAAGGCCCCGTATGGAGGTGTATCCCTTGCAGACCGGCGTGAGTAGTTCCACCATCCCGTCGTGAAGTTTCTTCTTCTCAGGGTCTATCTCGGCCCGGAACAGGTCAAGCTGGTAGGCCGCGTAATAGTTCAGGGCCCGGAGCCCCTCCACCAGGGCCTTCATTCCGAGCAGAGTTCTTCGTACATCCGGATGCTTGATAATGGAAACGATATCCGTACTCTTTCCCTTGAGACGAATGTCCACGCCCTGCTCACGCTCCCGGGCGTAATTCAGGGCGTTCAGGTACGCGGCCGATCCCAGGCCGACGCTCTGGAGGCCGACATTGAGGCGTTCCTCGTTCATGATAAGAAACATGATCGGCAGACCCTGCCCCGGTTTACCGAGTATCTCTCCAAGGCAATTCCCGTTGTCACCGAAACTCATCTGACAGGTGGCTGACCCCCGGATTCCCATCTTGTGCTCAATACCGGCGCAGGTCACGTCATTCCACTGGCCCGGACTGCCGTCGTCATTTACCCGATATTTTGGAACCAGGAAGATGGAGATACCCTTGATCCCGGGCGGGTCCCCCTCGATACGTGCCAGAACTGGATGAACGATGTTGGGATGGCCATCATGTTCCCCTCCCGTTATGAATATCTTCTGGCCGGATATGAGATATTTTCCCTCATCAGTGGGAATAGCCTTCGTGGAAATGCGGGCCAGATCGCTGCCGGCCCCCGGCTCGGTCAGGTTCATGGTGCCGGCCCACTCGTAGTTCATCATTTTTTCCAGGTACTTCTTTTTCTGGTCTTCCGTCCCGTGTTCTCGAATCATGGTGACACAGCCGTGGGCCAGGCTCGGGTAAAGGTTCAGGGCCGTGTTGGCCGCATGGAACATCTCGTTACAGGCCGTGAATACCGTTATCGGAAGGCCCTGCCCACCCAGGTCCGGATCTTCACAGGCGGAGACCCATCCCTGTTCACCGAAAATTTTCAGCGGTTTATGGAATGACTCCGGAAGGGTCACCTTTCCGTTCTCCCACTTCGCCCCGATCCGGTCTCCGTCCTCGTTGGTGGGGGCCAGTTCGTTCAGTGCGAACTTCAGGCCCTGTTCCATGATCATGTCGAATTCATCCTTCGAGTAAAAACCGAAGAGTTCCGTTTCCGTCAGTTTAAGAAGCTCCAGTTGTTCGTAGAGCAGAAAATCCAGGTCTCGCATATCGACTAACAGGTTCGCCATTATCTTCTCCTCACATGATTTTACAGATACATTATATCAGCCGACTCACGGGGTCCGCCACCAGTTTTTTTCTCTACGGATCCATCGCCCCCACCGGGCGGCCGGCAACCCATGACAAACCGTCCCTCCTGTTCTTCAAGTCCGTCGATCCTCAGGCTAATAAGTGAGCAGTCATCCAGGGTTCCCTCGCTGCCGGCCAGCTCCAGGACCCGCTCGATAAAACGGGAAGGATTCTCACGGCTGAATTCACGGGCAATAAGCTTTTCCAGGCTTTCAGCCCTCCTGTTACCCAGTTCCCGGAAACCGTCCGTGGCCAGGACAAAATGGCTCCCCTCGCCTATCTCTATTATGTCCACCTGGTAGAGCCGGTCAATCCTGCCCACCAGCCAGAAATTGTTTTCATGAAGGGCCCCGACCCTTCCCGTCCTGCCGTCAACCTGGAAGAGCATACTGTCACCGCTGTTAAGTATAATACCGAAACGATTCGAACTGCCGGTCACCACGATAAGGGCCGTGAAGGTGCAGCTCCGGCTCCCCTTCATTCTTTTCATGACCTCTTCAAGACCGGTAACCAGCTCGGGGAGCCGCCGGGTCAGCTCCTGTGTCGAGCATATCTCTCCGCTTGTAAAGATATCTGTGCGTTCGAGCAGGTCGGCCACTTCACCGAGAAAGCGCCCGGAGAAACCGGTACTTCTTCCCGATGCGTCGGAGACAGCAAAACAGGAATGCCGAAAATCCAGGAGCAGGCTGTCCCCACAGGGCTCACCCTGGAGGGTCATGCTGCCAGGAATAACAAGGGCCGCTGCCGCAGGGTCCATTTTGAGAAGACGGCCTCCTTCCAACTGCTGCAGGCTCATTTTTCGCATGTCTCCACGGTCATCCTCATACCGGTCTCCTTCCGCAGAGAGCCCGGGTAACATAGACGCAGACATCTTCTCCCCGCTGGTTCTTGATCATGTTCTTTGAAACAATGATGCCCCGTTTCCCGTCCTTCTCTTCCATGGCGGTAATCTCCACCTGGCAGTGGATGGTGTCCCCGATAAATACCGGGTTTAAGAACCTGACCGAGTCCATGCCGTAGAAGGCGATGAAGGACTCCGGAAGGGATACGTACTGGCCCAGCCGGAAGATCAGGGCGCTACCCACGCTCAGGGTAAGCATCCCGTGGGCGATACGCTGGCCGAAGGGTGACATCTTCGCGGTCTCCACGTCGGTATGGATCGGGTGCCAGTCACCCGTAAGGCCGGCAAAGGTGTGAATATCACTCTCCGTTATGGTGCGGGCCGGAGAGACCAGCACCTCTCCCACGGTATAGTCTTCGTAGTATTCCCTGTCCTGCATGATTCCCTCCTACATCCACTCTTCCCGGATCTGCACAGCCGAAAGGTCTTCCAATTCAAAAGATTTACGTCTCGCGTATAGATTGGGTAGAAAATTCCTGGCGAAGAAGTTCGCGGTCTCCACCTTGCCCCTGTAGAAGCAATAGTCAGGATGGTCTTCAGGCAGATCCTTCGACTTCTCCAGGGCGATAAGGGCCTGTTCCAGCAGAAGATGGGCCACAGCCACTTCACCGCAGCACTCCAGGAACCTGGTTGAAGTCAGGGGAATGAGGTCCTGCTTTTCGCTGCCAAAGAGGGTGCCGTACTTCTCTACCATGGCCTCAAGATTATCGATTCCATCGGCGAGGACAGAGCAGCTGTCCGTTACATCGTCGACCCGGCAGGCCCTGTCTATGAATCCCCGCATCTCATCAATCCATGCCCGGTAAGCCCGCCCCTCCTTCATCTTCAGTTTGCGTCCCACCAGGTCGATGGACTGGATAAAGGTGGTTCCGTCCCAGAGGGAGAGTATCTTGCAGTCCCGGGCGTACTGTTCAATGGGGTACTCCGATGTATACCCGTACCCTCCCAGTATCTCGATACCCATGGAGGTCACGTCCCATATGCGGAGGGAACAGTATCCCTTTATTATGGGCGTAAAGAAGTCCAGGCTCTCCTGTGCAAGCCGGGCCTCCTCTTCTTCTTCACTGCCGTGGGCGATATCCTCGAAGAAGTATCCCCTGTAGGTCAGAACCCTCATCCCCTCGGCCAGGGACTTGATGGACATGAGAAGCCTCCGAACTTCGGGATGCTCGATGATCCGGACCCGGCCGTCGCCCTTTTTTCCAAAGCGGGTTCCCTGGACCCGTTCCTTCGCGTACTCCAGGGCGTTGGCGTAGATGTTCTGGGCGAAGGCAGTACTCTCCAGGCCCACGGCCATGCGGGCCACGTTAACCATCTGGAACATGTAGGCCAGGCCCATCCCCTCCTCCCCGATGAGATGACCGTAGCAGGCATCATTATCACCGTAGCTCATCTGGCAGGTGGCCGACCCGTGGAGCCCCATCTTGTGTTCTATGCCCACGCAGGTCACGTCATTGGGCTCACCCATGCTTCCGTCCTCATTGACCCATATCTTCGGCACGGCAAAAAGGGAAACTCCCTTGGCCCCGTCCGGGGCCCCTTCCACCCGGGCCAGGACCATGTGTACGATGTTCTCTGTCAGGTCATGGTCCCCGGAGGTGATGAAAATCTTGGAACCGGTTACACGATAGCAGTCTCCATCCTTTACAGCTTTCGCGCCGATCATGTGCGCGTCGGAACCGACATCCGGTTCAGTCAGGGCCATGGTCCCTCCCCAGGTACCGTCGTAAAGCTTCTCGCAGAAGAGTCCCTTCTGTTTTTCATTACCAAAATTCTCAATCAGGGCGCCCTGCCCGGGTCCCATGCCGGAATAGGTACCAAAGGTGAAATTTGCGCTCATGAAAAATTCCGTGGCCGCCTCCGCTATGACAAGGGGGAGTCCCTGGCCGCCATAGTCCGGGCTCTGGGTCAGGGCAAACCAGCTTCCTTCCCTGAAGAGATCCCAGAGAGGGTGAAAGCACTTCGGGGCGTATACCTTTCCGTTTTCAAAACGCGCAGGGTCCTCCCGGTCCGTGTCCTGGAAGGTGGGGGCGATCCGGTTCAGGGCGATCTTCTCTGCCTGTTCCAGGATCATCTCGAAGTCTTCCATGGAGAAGAGGGTGTACTTCTCAAAGGAGAGGAGTTTCTCCACCTGGAGGTGCTCGTTCAGCACGAAGTGGACGTCCCGGCTGTCCCTTTTGTAATAATTATTTCCCATGGGACTTCTCCCCGTCGATGATGGTAAAGTGTGTGATATCCTGGATATTTCCCTGCATCTCTTCAGGCTTCCGGAAAACGGCCCGTACCCTCATGCCGACTTTTATCCTGTCCACGTTCACCTCGTCGATGATATGGGAGAATATACTGTCCGCACCGTCCATGCGGATATACCCGTAGGTGTAGGGTATGGGCCGCTGGAGTCCTGTGGCCGGGTCGAGAAAGGGATAGTTCACCACGGAAAAGGCGGTAATGGTTCCCTCGTCCGATAAGGGGACAAGTTCATCGCATTCCGTGAAGCAGGGACCGCAGACCCGCCTGGGCGGCACGTAGACCTTCTTGCAGGATGGACATCGTATTCCCAGGAGACGCCCCCTCTCCCTTATCTCTTTAAAGAACAGGGTGCCCGGCTTACCCACGGACCACTCGTAGGGCATGGGTGTCGCAAAGGACACGGTAAGCAGATCTTCATATAGTCGTTCGTTGCTCATCCTCTCCTCCCCTCTTACAGTTCGTTACTCAGGATCATGACATCGGACCAGAAGCACCCGCCGAAACCGGTGGCCAGGGCGTTCTTCACTTCCGGCACCTGGCGTTTGTCACCCTTTCCCATGACCTGGATGGCCGCCTCGGCCACGCGCAGGATGGCTGTTGCCCCAATACAATTGGTACTGATCACCCCTCCCGAGGGATTGACGGGAATCTTTCCGCCCATGTGGGTATTTCCCTCCCGGACGAACTTCGCTCCCTCTCCGGGACCACAGAACTGCAAATCCTCGATCCACTTGAGCCCGGCCCAGGTATAGGGCAGGTAGAGCTCGGCGACGTCCAGTTCCTCAGCCGGCTTCGTTATGCCCGCCTGTTTGTAGGCGTCCCTGGAAGCCCGCTGGAGGGAGACCAGTCCCTCGGTATAGTTGGTCGAGTCCCCGAACCAGGTATAGGTATGTCGAACGGCCGTTCCCCTGACCCAGGCCGGTTTGGAGGTCATCTTCCTGGCCACATCTTCGGCCGCGAAGATCACAGCCCCGGCCCCGTCCGTGCGGGGACAGATGTCACCCAGTTTAATAGGGTAGGCCAGCATGGGAGATTCCATGATCTCCGCAACACTCAGGGGTTTCTGGAGGTGGGCAAAGGGATTGTTCAGGGCATTGGCCCGGTCCCTTTCGGCGATGAGAGCCGCGTTCTCCTGTGTGGCCCCGTACTGTTCCATGTAGGCCGTGGCCTCCGTGGCCAGGCTCGGTATGGCACCCGAGTAGGAGAACCGGTCCCAGATGGGATCGCTGCAGGTTATGATTGCGGCCGTGGTATCGCTCTCGGAGTTCTTCTCCCATCCTATGGCCAGGACCCGGTCGAAAAGACCGCTGGCCACGTGGTAGTATGCGGCGATGGCCACGGAAGCTCCCGTGGTACCGCCCGTGGAGACCTTCATGATCGGTTTCATGACTCCGCCGGTCCCCTCTACGCTCCAGGTATCCACGTAATTTATGGATTCAAAGTGGTCCATGTTACCGATAACTATCGCGTCGATATCGGCGATTGTGATTTCACAGTCCTCCAGGGCCCGGGTTACGGCTTCGTTAATCATCTCCCTCTGGTTAACATCGGGCCTGTGACTTTTATGGTAGGTCTGTCCTGTTCCGACTATGGCTACGTTTCGTCCCATGCTTAACCTCACACAACGCTACTCAGGACCCAGAGGCAGTGACTCTGCCCGCAGGGACCGTTGATTCCCTGGGCCACGGCTGTCCTGGCTCCCTCTACCTGCCGTTTACCCGCGTCTCCCCGAACCTGGAGGGCTGCTTCGATAACACGGGCCAGGCCCGCAACCAGGGCAGCGTGAGATGAAAGGACGCCTCCCGAAGGATTCACGGGAAGGTCCCCTCCGGCCAGGGTCAGACCCTGTTCCAGGAGGGTCATACCCTCGCCCGGACCGCAGAATCCCATCCCCTCCAGCCAGAGTGGTTCCATGTAGGTAAAGGCGTCATAGAGTTCCACCACGTCGACCTCTTCCAGGCGGTTGTTGATTCCGGCCATGGCAAAGGCCCTGTCCGCGGCCTGGCGCAGGGCCCGGGGTGTCTCCAGTTCACGATCACCGATCATGTACTCGTCGGCGCAGTGTGCGATCCCCCTGATCCAGGCCGGTTTACTCTTAGCCTTTTCCACTATCTCCCGGTTGCCAATGATAACAGCGGCCGCGCCGTCACTTACCGGGCTGCAGTCCAGCTTCTTCAGGGGTTCCGCCATTTTTCTGGAATTCATCACGTCATCCACGGAGATATCCATGGGAAGGTGGGCCAGGGGATTCTTCCGTCCGTTTCCGTGGTTCTTCACGGATATACGGGCCAGGGACTCCTCAGATACACCGAAGGTATCCATGTACCTGCGGGCCTGTAGGGCCGAGGAGCTGACGGATTCCAGTCCCAGGTGACGCTGAAAGACCGGGTCGAACATCCCGTTCGTCACATACCGGATGTCCCCCTCGCTTCCCTTGCAATGAGCCACGACAAGGGATGTCCTGTTTCCACCCAGGACCCTCATGGCTCCGTAGAAGGCGCCGAAGGCACCGTCCCCTTCCACCGTGGAGATGTTCTTGTCCTGCCCACCGGAAGCGTCTCCCACGGCCATGCCGGAGATGGTACGGCCGTCAAAGAAGTCGTTGGAGACCGTGACCACGCTGTCGATATCATCAATGGTAAGCCCCGCGTCATCCAGGGCCATGCGTGTCACGTCGAAAACAAGGTCCGCGTAGATCTCATCTTTCTTCCGTTTCTCGTAATTTGTCTGTCCGGTCCCGACTATTGCTATATCATCCATGTCAGCTCTCCCCTATCACTTCAAAGCATTCTATGTCCAGGATATGCCCCTTTCTCTCTTCACGGAACCTGGCCCGGACCCGGGTTCCCCGTTTCAGGGAATCGAGACCATCCTGCACCAGGTGGGCCAGAGAGACGTTACTCCCCTCAAGGCGGACCAGAACATAGGCGAAGGGTGGATCAAAGGGTTGAAGCACAAAGGGATAATGCACTATGGTAAAGGATTCAACAACGCCTTCGGTGGAGAGCTCCACCCAGTCCTCCATGGGCACGAAACAGGTGCCGCAGTTCTTCCTGGGCGGGACATAGGTCCGGCCGCATTTGGCGCACGTGTTGCCCAGGATTTTTTTCTCGTCACGGATCCCCCGAAGAAACCGGCTGCCGGTCTCCCCGACCCACCATGTATAGGGCACCGCGATCTGTCCCTTCAGGGTCATTCCTTCCACATCCTTTAACCAGTCCGCCATATCTCTCTCCTTTTCAGATGCTCAGCTTTTCAGACCGTGAGCATAAGCGCTTCGCCCTGGGAGAGACCTCCGCATATTGCGGCCACGCCTCTTCCTCCGCCCCTGCGCATAAGCTCGTACATCAGGGTCATGGTTATACGTGCGCCGCTGGCGCCCACCGGATGGCCGATGGCAATGGCGCCGCCGTTCACGTTTGTCTTCTCCTTGAGGAGATCCATCTTCTTCCGGTCTCTGCCCGCCAGTTCCTTGAGGGAGACCAGGGTAACGGCCGCGAAGGCCTCATTTATCTCGATAAGGTCGATATCATCGATAGTTGAACCGGCCCGGGAAAGCATCTTATCAATGGCCTGGGCCGGAACGCAGGCCATGTACTTGGGGGAACCGGCCGCGGCCTGGGTATAGTCAACCCTGGCCAGGGGCTCCAATCCCTTCTCCTCAGCCTTCTTCCGCGACATGAGAACGATGGCCGAGGCCCCGGAGTTCATGCCCGGAGCGTTGCCGGCCGTTACTGTTGGGCTTCCGTACACAGGTTTAAGGCGGGCCAGCTTCTCCATGCTGGAGTCTTCCCTGGGCGACTCGTCCCGGTCCATGACAACAGGGTCACCCTTTCTCCGGGGTGCCTCACAGGTCATCATCTCCTCGCCTACCTTGAACTTCCCGGCTTCAAATGCCTGGAACCATCTCCGGTGGCTTCCCATGGCCCACTCGTCCTGTTCCTCGCGGGAGACATCGTACTCAACGGCCACTTCCCCCGCGTCCGTTGCCACGGGAGCGAATCCCCGGCGTCCGTAACCCAGTTCAAAGAGGACATCCTCCAGAGGCATGTGTCCCAGACGGGACCCCCACCTTGCCTTCTCAGCCGGGGCAATAAGGGCAGCGTTACCCATGTTCTCCGCGCCGGAAGCGATAACTATCTCCGCGTTCCCGGAACGGATCGACTGGTACCCCAGGCGCATTGCCGTCATGGATGAACAGCAGGCCCGGTCAAGGGTAAGGGAGATGTTATCATCAGGAAAACCGGCGCCAAGGGTTATCTGCCGCGCCGGCACGTTAGTGTAGAGGGAGTACTCGGCCGGGATACAGGTCCCGTAGTAGACCTCGTCCACCTCGCTCTTATCCAGGTTTATGCGTTCGGTCACTTCCTTCAGAGTTGCGATACTGAGATCAAAGCTCAGAACATTCTTTAATACTCCGTCAAACTTCCCGAAAGGGGTCCGAACCGCGCTTACGATAACAACATCATCAGGGTTTGTGCTCATATCATTATTCCTTGTTCGATTTTCCGGTTTCTATCGGAAACCGTAGTCCTTATCCAGGATATCTCCGGCACACAATATCCCTGAAACAATGGCACAGTCCATGGCCACACCGTATCCCCGGGCCGTGTCTCCCGCGAAGAACAGTCCCTCAACGTGCCTCGAACGTACCGGGAGTTTCTGTGTGCCGGCCTGGGAGATGCTCTTGGCCACGCCTTCCAGCTTCCAGCATACCAGGTCCAGTTTCCAGTCCACGCTCTCGTTAAAACCGGGGTAAATCTCCTCCATGAAATGGGGGAGTCGATCCACGATCTTACGGACTAAACTCTTATCCAGAGCCTCCTTCTCGGTAAGGGGGAGATAGGCGGTGTAGAGATATTTCCCTTCCGGGGCCACGGTCGGATCAATGGCGGACTGGATATTCCAGCAGATGTAGACATCGGAATCAAAGCCTTCTTCTTTGGGAAGGACACAGGTATTCTTGATTCCCATGCGCGCCTCCTCTTCCGGCATAACCAGTTTATTGAGCCCCATGTAGGGAACGTAACTTCCGTACCCGTACATCGATTCAGTCTTTTTCACCCAATCTTCCGGAAAGAGGGATGGATCGATCATCTTGAAGGTAAGCTGGCCCGGCACGTTGCTGACCACCCGGCCTGTGCCGATGGTTTTATCTCCTTCGGGCGTCTCGACCCGGACACCGGTGACCTTCGCATCTTCAACCTCGATCTGCCGCACCTTCGCGTTCAGCATCAGCTCGCCGCCGAAGGACTCGAACTTGCGGGCCACAGCTTCGGACCATTTCATGGTACCGCCTTCCACGAAGCCTCCCACGTGCCGCAGAACTCCCTTCGAGAGCTTGGGCTGGAAGGCGTGCTTGAAGTACCGGAAGATATCTCCCATGGAGATGTCTTCCGGGTTATTAATCGTGGAGAAGAGGGTTGCCACCGTGTGAAGGTGATTATAGATGATTTCGTTTTTTGTTATTCCTTTCTTCTCCGCCCAGTCCCGGAAAGAGACCCCTTCCAATCCGTCGATCTCCTCGTCGGACATGGTGTAGGCATCGGAGTAGAAATCGAGGTAGGGTATGCCCTCCTCTTTGGCCATGATCTTCAGCTTCGGGTCGATATTGCTGCCGGCCACGTCCCGGTAGATCTCGCCCTTGTACCAGGAGGCATAATCGGAACCGTACCGGTTCACATCCTCTATGCCGCCGATCAGTTCCTCGAAGTCCATCATGTATCCTGCACCATTGGCGCTCAGAGCGTGGTACCCGATGTCGAGTGTGTAGCCGCGGAGCATGCCGGAGGATACCAGTACCTCTGCCGGGGGCGTGGAGTTGGCAATATAGGTGTACTGGCTCTTTAGGATGTTCCTGTACCAGTCCAGGCCCTTATCGGTTATATCATCACCGCTTACGGACAGGGCCCGTCCCCCTACCCGGTCGTTCTGTTCAACGAGGAGTACCTTTTGCCCCTCCTTTGCCAGAAGAGTGGCCACGGAAAGCCCTCCCACACCGGCACCGATAACTATCGTGTCGTAACTCTTCACCGTCTTCTTCCTCCTCTTCGATTCTTAGAGAATGACGTATTCATGCAGCATTTCTCCCGTTACCCGGTCTTCTTCTCCATCTATCACCAGATCGAGGGTATAGTCCGCCAGGAAGCGGTAATAGTACATGTCCCATTCCGCCCGTTTCGGCAGGGTCATCTGTTCTACCACCCTGTGAGTCCTGATATCGAGTTTCATAGTAACTCCCAGGGTATCGGTGCTGCAAACCAGGCGGTTCGGGTACTCCTGACCCAGACTCTCGTCCTTTACCATGTCATGGAAGTCGATCTCCATCCTGTCCGTGGAGAGCTCGATCTTCCCGTCCCGGGCTATTAAAAGGGGCGCGCCCGTGGGAGCGTCCTCTTCCCGGGGCAGGACCCATCCCCAGTCGATGGTGTATCTCTCGTTATGAATACGGCCCCAGTACCAGCCGCGGTATGTTTTGTAAACATGGTAGTTGCCCCAGTTATGGTCATGGTAGCCGAATCCCTTCACCGGTATGGTCTCTCCCTTGACATAGAGTTCACCCTCCACGTCTGCCGCGGGCATGGGAACCACCCATCCGGCCACCATGCCACTTTCCTCGTCCTTGTAATTGAACCCGGTACCCGGCTTCCAGGGAGACACGGTGTTTCGAAAGACCAGGTCAAAGCCGTTACCGTTTATGTCCATAACCACCCGGTAATGGTCTCCCGTGTCCCGGACGTAGCTTTTATTCATGCGGACATCGCACCAGTTGGGGTTCGCGGAGATGGACTTCGCGTCACAGATCTCGTAGCGGTCCACCCGGGTCCCGTCAGGCCTGTATACGAAGAACTGGAGCGACGGGATCATGGGATTGAGGAACATGTTCCGGTAATGGTACGTGATGACCAGGTGATAGCCGTTGGTAAAGCCGGCGTCAAAGTACCACCACTCGTAATACTCCTCGACGTTCTCCTCGTACTTGTGGGAGGCGTCATCCCTCCGGACAAAACCGGTCGGTTTTCTCTCGGCTCCCCGTTCGCCCTCGAAGTAGGCCAGGTAATTTTTCTTTGACCGTTCATCCATTTCTCCTCCCTCACTCCGGCCGGAAATGCTTTATATCCAGGATATTGCCCTGACGGTCCTCCTCGAAAACAGCACGGACCCTCATCCCGATCTTCATCTGGCTGTAATCCACCTCGTCCACGAAATGGGTGATACCGGTATCCGCGCCATCCAGCTTGACAACCGCGTAGATGAAGGGCGCTTTTCTGGGTATGTGAGGCTCGTCGTAATGGACCCGGGTGAAGGTCTCCACTGTTCCTCCGGGACCCACCTCGATCATATCATCCAGGGACATGGTGGTGTAAGTCTCCTGGCAGGTCTCCCTGGGGGGCCAGTAGACCTTTCCTTTATTGTTTTTCGTAGCCAGGATCTTCTTCTCGTCCCGCAACGCCCTGAAAAAAGCAGAACCGACAATCCCGGCATAGTAGTTACACTTTACCTTGATCCGCTGATCATATTCCATGGGAGGATAGTAGCTTTCGTTCATGGCTCACTCCTTATCCTTGTTCGGTTTTTCCTGGCCGGGAAGGGGATCAAAGTACCTGATGTCGGAAAGGTCCCCTTTTCTCATGTCATCGGGATGAAAAACCGGTCTTACCCTCATGCCGACCCATAGCTTGTTGAACTCCGGTTCCATGTTCAGAAAATGATCAATGGAACTGTCGCATCCGTCCAGATGCACCGTGCAGTAAACAAAGGGGGGCTCATGGGGCTCTCCCGTTGTAGGGTCAGTCAGGGGAATGTACATGATCTGGTACGCACTGACCGAACCTTCCGGGCCCACTTCCACCCATCCTTCATTTTGGACGTGACAGGTTGCGCAGACCACCCTGGGTGGAAGCTGTACACGCCCGCATTTTGGACAGCGGATGGCAAAGAACCGCTTGTTCTCCTTGAGCTCGTACAGGAATTTTCCCATGTTCGGCCCCGCCGCGAAACGGTAGGGGACATCAACGATCAGGGGTATATGAATAAGATCCTCTTCATGGATGTTCTCTTCAGATGCCATTTCCGCCTCCTCAGTCCTTTGTTCCGTCCGAAAGTGCCGTAAGGGCCGTCCAGCAGGTTCCGCCGTAGGCCGTGGCCAGGGCCCTGTGTACTTCACCCGGGACCTGGTGATCACCCGCCTCACCCCGAATCTGGAGAACACACTCCCAGATACGGCACAGGGCCGTGGCACCGATGGCGTTGGTGCAGAGGACCCCACCCGAGGGATTAACCGGTATCTCTCCATCGATCTCGGTCATACCCTTTTCTATGAGCTTCCAGCCGTCTCCTCTTTCGCAGAGATGCAGGTCCTCGTACCAGACCAGTTCAGCCCAGGTGGCCGGCTCGTAGACCTCGAATACATCAAAATACTCTGCCGGTTTCTTGACTCCCAGCTTCTTGTAAATCCTTTCCGCAGAGACCTCGGAGAAACGGGGCTTGTCCGAATACATGTCCCTCCAGTTCAGCTCGAACTGTTCGTTATGGGAGGTATCCATGGCCCGAATCCAGACCGGTTTTTTTGGTCCTTTTTTCGCCTTCTCTTTTGACTGCACGATAACGGCGCAGGCACCGTTGGAAGCAGGACACATGTCCAGGAGGCGTATGGGCCAGGCCAGCATGCGCGAGTTCAGGGCGTCCTGTATCCCGATATCGAGCTGGAGGTGGGAGAATTCATTCTTTCTCCCGTTCTGGCGGGACTTGACAGAGACCATGGCCGAGTGTTCCTCCGTGGCGCCGTACTTCGACATGTAGGTGGAACCCTGCTGGGCAAAGAAACCGAGCGCGGCACCTGCCGTTGAGCGTCCATAAAGGGGATGAGCGACCCCGCTCAGGATGGCGTTGGTGTCTCCTTCCTCCTGTTTTTCGAATCCGATAACCAGGACCGTGTCATAAAGTCCGCTGGCCACAAAATGGGCCCCGGCATGGACCACGGTAGCCCCCACGGTTCCCCCGGTGGTAATCTTCACGCCCGGTTTGCCGTAATTACCCACGCCGCTGGCCATCCAGCAGTCCGTCATGTAGGTCCCTTCGAAGAATTCCATGTTCCCCTGGACAACGGCGTCCACCTGGTCCATGGTCAATTCCGCGTCTTCCAGCGCGGCCCGGACGGCCTCGTTGACCATTTCTATCTGGTTAACGTCATGACGGCGGGCCGCGAACTTTGTCTGTCCTCCGCCGACGATGGCAACCTGTCGTTTCATTGAAGCCTCCTTACTTACCACTCAGTACGATGACGCAGTGATGCTGACCGCAAAACCCGCTGTGTCCCTGGGCCACGGCAGTCTTCACCCCATCCACCTGGTGCTCACCCGCACGACCGGCCACCTGTCTCCAGGCCTCGGCCACGCAGTTCAGACCCATTACATTGTGGGGGACCCCGGAGAGAACTCCCCCGGAGGGGTTAACCGGTATCCGGCCATTCAGCATGGTCTCCCCGGAATCGATGAGCTTACCGCCTTCACCGTTTCCACACAGGCCGAGACCCTCTGTCCACATCAGCTCCTGGTAAGCGAACTCCTCGTCAACCTCGGCCACGTCTATCTCCCTGGAGGGGTACTGAATACCGGCCATTCCATAGGCCTGTTTCGCAGCATCCTCCAGGGAAGGAGTACGAGCCAGATCACGGTCTCCCGGATAGTATGCGTCGTAGCTCGTTCCGATACCGGTTACCCAGACCGGGTTCTTCGTTACCTTTTTCGCTTTCTTCTCTGATGCAAGAATCATGGCGACGGCGCCGTCCGTGTCCGGGGCCATCATCATTTCATGAATTGGTTCAGCCACCATGGGAGACTCCAGCACATCCCGGATGGAGTAGTTCCCAAAATTATGTGCATAGGGGTTCCTGGCCCCGTTTGCCAGGTTTTTCTCCACAACCCGGGCCACCTGTTCATCAGTTACTCCGAAGTCATGCTGGTACCGTCTCTGCTGCATGGCCGCAGCAGAGGTCCAGTCCAGACCGAGCATTCGGCTGAACAGAGGTTCCATTCCGTTGTTGCTCACCACGTTTCTCCGGGTGGCTGACATCTTGGTGTGGGCCATGATAAGGGTACAGTCGAACTCCCCGGAGAGTATCCCTATGGTTCCGTAAAATACGGCGGTGGAACCGTCCATGGCCATCTTCTCCTCGGTGCGAAGGTGCCCACCGATGACATCGGTGATCCCGATATTCGATATGGTCTGGCCGTCCCATATATCATGGGAACAGCTAATGCTGTTATCGATATCCTTCTCCATCTCCAGACCGGTCTCCTCAAAGACCTGCCGGATAACTTCCCAGCCCAGTTCCGAGTACTGGGCATCAACCCTCTTTGGGCTGAACCGGGTCTGGGCCACTGCCAGTATAGCTACCCTGTCGGACATATCTTCCCCCTATACCCGTTCAAATATGGTTGCTATTCCCTGGCCACCGCCGATGCAGAGGGTGGCCAGTCCGTATTTACCGCCTGTCCTGTGAAGCTCGTTAATCACGGCAATGGCCAATCTTCCGCCCGACATGCCGTTGGGATGTCCGAAAGCTATGGCGCCACCGTGAGGGTTCCACCTCTCAGGGATGACTTTATGACCATTTTTCTCAAGAATCTTCATCACAGCCAGTGTCTGGGACGCGAAGGCCTCGTTGCACTCCACCACGTCCATCTCTTCAAGGGAGAGTCCGGCCACTTTCAGGGCCTTTTCGCATGCGTCGACAGGGGCTATACCCATGTACCGGGGCTCCCGTGCGGAAACGGCAGAAGCCACAAACCGGGCCTTAGGAGTAACCTTGAGCTCATCCGCCTTCTCCTTTGACATCATGAGAACGGCCACTCCGCCGTCATTCATGCCGGAGGAGCTGCCTGCCGTTACGGTTCCATCTTTCTTAAAGGCCGGTTTCAGTTTGGAAAGTTTTTCCAGGGTCGTCTCTCTGGGGTGCTCGTCCGTATCAAAGATAACGGGGTCCCCCTTTCGTTGAGGAATTTCCACGGGAACAATCTCGTCCCTGAACAGCCCCCCATCGATTGCTTCTTTGGCCAGCTGCTGGCTGCGGAGGCCGAACTTGTCCTGCTCTTCCCGGCTGATCTGGAACTCCTCTGCCAGGATCTCTGCAATAATCCCCATGGGGACATTGGTCTGGTCATCGGGACCGGTCTGCCGGGTGATCCAGGCCGGGGGCGCCAGGGAGAAAGGTGCCTCCTGGCGTTCCATCATGTAAGGCTGGCGGCTCCAGGACTCGCATCCGGCGGAGACATAGACATCACCGAATCCGGCCATAATATTGGCCGCCGCGCTGTTAATGGTCTGCAGGGAGGAACCGCACTGCCTCTCGATGGTTTGGGAGGGAACTGAAATGGGGTATCCTGCCGCCAGCGTTGCCCACCGGCCGATGTTCACGGCAGCGTTATTGGTGCAGGCGTGGCCCACCAGGATATCGTCCACCAGGGCCGGGTCTATGGTCATCCGTTCCCGCAGGCCCTTAAGCGCGAAGGCGGCCAGCTCCTCGGGCCGAAAGGTGGATAGGCTTCCCCCCATCCTGCCTATGGCCGTTCTGACTCCGTCTATATACATCACTTCTTTCATGATAACTCTCCTTTCTCCCGGTGGGACCGATAACTATCGGCCCTTAAAATTAGCCTTCCGTTTCTCGAGGAAGGCGGTCATTCCCTCCGTCTTGTCTTCGGTGCCCATTACCAGTCCAAAGCACATGGCCTCCATGGCCAGCCCGGTTTTCAGGTCAGCCTGTATGCCGTTATTTATGGCTGTTTTGGCCATGTAGAGGGCAAAGGCCCCCTTGCTGGCGATCTTATCTGCGATTTCCTGGACCTTTTCGTCCAGCTGATCGGCGGATACCACATGGTTAAGCATGCCGATATCCATGGCCTCCCGGGCGGAGATATAGTCACCAGTCATTATAAGTTCCTTGGCCTTTCCCACCCCTATGAGCCTGGGAAGGCGCTGGGTACCACCATAACCGGGGATGATTCCCAGGCGGATCTCGGGGAGGCCAAATTTAGCCGAGTCAACGGAGACCCGGATGTCGCAGGAGAGGGCCACCTCGGTACCGCCTCCCAGGGCCACGCCATTTATGCGTGCGATAACCGGCTTGGGAAAGTTTTCAATGTAGGAACAGATGGCCTGGCCGTTAGGAACTTCGTACACGGTCTCCACGTATCCTTCACCAGCATTCATGATGGATATATCCCCACCGGAGATAAAAGCCTTGTCTCCCGTACCGGTAAGCACAACCACGTGAATCTCATCATCCTTCAGGATGTCTTTTTCAAGGGCATCCTGTATCTCCAGCATGGTCACATGCCTGATCGCGTTCATTACTTTGGGGCGATCAACAGCTATGGTGGCTACGGCCCCATCCTTCGTTACCCTGATATCTTCATAGCTCATAATCATTCTCCTTAAGAAACGATCTTAAAAGAGGTTTTTGAAGAGGGTTTTTGACCCGTCTTCATGGTAATCATAGAAACCCCTGCCATTCTTTTTACCAAGGCGTCCGGCTTCCACCATCTTACGATAGAGGATATTGACCGCATCCCTGGGATTGTGTGTGTAATCGTATACCGCGTCACCGGCAGCGACAATGATGTCGAATCCGCCAAAATCGGCCAGCTCGCAGGGACCCATGGGATGACCCGCGCCCAGTTTCATGGCCTGGTCGACCTCCTCGGCCGTTGCCGTCCCTTCCAGGACGATTTGGGCCGCTTCATGGTAGAGAAGCCCCAGGAGACGATTGACGATAAAGCCAGGAGTATCCTTTACCGTGACCCCGACCTTGCCAATACTCTTGCAGAATTCCAGGACCGTATCAACGGTCTCCTGGCTGACGCCAATCGGTTTAACCACCTCAACAAGCTTCATGACAACGGCTGGATTGAAGAAATGCATGCCGATAATCCTGTCTGGACGATCGGTGGCTCCTCCTATCTGGGTTACCGGCAGGACAGATGTATTTGAAGCCAGGATTGTTTCCGGCTTGCAGGCCTTATCCAGCTCGGCGAATACTTTCTTTTTCAGTTCAATGTCTTCGGGAATAGCTTCAATAACCAGGTCCGCATCAGCTGCCATCTTTTTAAGCTCGGTTCCGGTAGAAATACGACCAATGACAGCCTCTCCATCTTCTTTTGATATTTTACCCTTGGCCACAAAGTGTTTATCAATGCTGCCGGATATTTTCTGCATGGCCTTATCCAGGGCACCCTGATCGACATCATAGATACCTACCGTGAAACCGTTAAGGGCGGATACCTGGGCTATCCCATGCCCCATGGTCCCTGAACCGAGTACCGTCACTTTTTTGATATTCATGTAATCCTCCATTTAATTTTCTCTTATAATATCATCACCGGAAATTATGTTCTCCGGGTAATCCCTTCCATAAAGACGAATGTTGTTGTATCCATAGTCGGTTCCATGGGGAATTCACCGTTCAGGTTACTGTAAACGTATTTCCTGATTACTCCATCAATAGATCCATGAAGCAGGGAGGATAACAGATCGGGCGGAATCTCTTTTATAAAGATGCCCTTTTCCTGTCCCTGTTTGAAAATATCCGCGATTCTATGGAAATATTGATCATAGAGAATCTGGCAGGTCTCTTCATAGAAAGCATCCAGCCTGGGAACATCCATGATAAGAACTTTCATCAAATCGGGATGATCTCTGTAGTTGCTATAAAGATAGCCGATCACTTCTTTTAACTTCTCGTGAGGTGGAACAGAGGAGGCTTCGATTTCATCGAGTTTGCCCAGAAATCGACTCCATGCACTTCGATATATTGTTAGAAGAATCTCTTCTTTGCTCGGGTAATAATGATAAAAGAGTCCGTATGCGATGTTAGCCTCGTTCATGATATCAGCAATCCTGCAGCGGTAATACCCCTTACGCGCGAATATTTTCACAGCAGCTCTTCTTATAAGCTCCTTTTTTGAAATCTCAGCTTTTTTAGCGTACTTTTTCAAAGCATCCTTCACAAATCACCATGATTGACAGGTCAGTCAACATGCGCACTGTATCGATTGATTGGTCAATCGTCAATATTAATTTTCTTCCATGACTCTTTTTGATAAAAAAAATCAAAGATCTGGATAGTTATCGGTGCTTTTTTTTCCAAATCAGGCTTCCCGGGCGTGTACCATATATAACACAAAAGAGGAAGAATAGGATGATTGAAACAACTGTTAACATGCACATGAAGACAAGGTATAAGCTCTTGCAAGCTTCGAATAAGACCGGATTGTGTTTCAACAGGCTAATCAGGTTACTACTGCAGTATTCGCTTAGAGATGAAGATAACACTATTTCATCTTTTGGAAGAATACGATACCAGGACAGAAGAGAGACAAAGGACTGGACCAGATTCCATTTAACCCTCGATGAGAGGGATTATGAATTATTGCTGGATGTTCGCAAGTTCTACAAGGTATCGGTATCTCTGTTTCTTGCTCGAGCTATTGATACCATATTAAGAACGTTGATAAATCGTATCCTGAAAAAATCCCTTGATCTGGATAACTATCCAATAAACTGCTATACCATAATACAAGCCACAACAGATAATGGAGATGTATATTGGAAACTGTACTGGGGGATTCCCTGATTCTGGCAGTTAATCATAAATCAGCATCTCCTGGCAGTTCTTCAGATAAGGTATGATTTATACTGCACCAATACTATTGTCCGTAAAGAAGACGCTTGATAATACATCGATGAATTTCTTGCAATTTCAGGCAGGTGAATTATTCTCTATCAATGGAACAGGATTGTCCAGGGGTTAATTTAACTGAAAAATTCCACTTTTCTCGAACAATCATGAATATGAATAGATTCTCATGTTGTCCCAGAAAAATGAACCGATAACTATCCAGATCAATTTAGCTATTATGACATTTCTTTTCCATTCCTGGTATCTGTTCAAGCAGCTGCCCCAGGTTTTCAGGGAAAAGAGCCGCACGACCCTTTTCCAGAAGGTTATAATTACTTTGCCAGTAATTCATCAGC
The DNA here is from genome assembly GCA_964645775.1 of uncultured Leptospirales bacterium. Taxonomy (GTDB): domain Bacteria; phylum Spirochaetota; class UBA4802; order UBA4802; family UBA5550; genus CAZYBU01. The sequence continues at coordinate 44,262 of CAZYBU010000008.1, forward strand.
TGTTTTCTGTATTTATCAGCAATCTGCACCGAATCATTTACCTGCTCGCGCGCAAAACGATTCAAAAACTGATATTTCCATGAGATAGTTATCGCCAACTTTCGTTCAAGGGCAACAAGGTCTTTCCAGAGAGGTCTACCTTTTTTATCAATGGTTTTTCGAACCCTTTCTTCGAAATCAAGGATACTCCTGGCAATGGATCTCCGAAAAACGTCTGCCTTGATAATATCATCCGTTATATGAAAGAAATGATATCCCTTCACCGCAAACCCGACAGCAAGAGAAAAGCGTTTAGGAAATCTACCAAGTACATTGAAAAGGAATGTAAGGTATTCCAAACCGTGCGATGAGAACGTCTGCCGAACAAGTGAGTTGAGAAATGCCCTGATGTCCCGCAGTGTCAGATTATAGGAAAGATAATCATTGACCTGAAGTCTCTCCAGCAGCTTGAGACACCTCTGGAAATAGCGTTTCGGATCATAAATACGTTTTAAAAGATCCCGATACCCCATAACCAGTTCACTTTTATCCATCACCGGTATAAAGTTTAGTTCCAGGTCATGGGTATTATTTCCCCTCAGACCATCCAGAAGCCTCCCTTCTCGCTTCAACCGTCGCGCCAGACGTGTTCTGGGTAGAGCCACCAGCAAGCCTACCATGGCAACGGGGATGGCTGCCTTCTGAATAAATTCAAGCTGACGATCAAATATGGTACTGTCATCGGAATCAAATCCAACGATAAACCCGGCGGTTACCTCGAGGCCCTTTCTCTGGATTGTTTCGACGGATTCCAGTATATCCATCCGTGTATTCTGATGTTTATGTGCCGCAGCAAGTGTCTCATTGTCCGGCGTTTCAATTCCTATAAAGACCATATCAAACCCTGATTCCACCATAAGGTCCATCAGGTCTTCATCTTCCGCCAGATTAATGCTTGCCTCTGTATATAACCTGAAGGGATAATTCCTTTCTTTCTGCCACTCTGATACGTGTTTAAGCAGATCACGAACTTTTCCCCGATGACCTATAAAGTTGTCATCCACGATAAAAATACCACCTCGGTATCCCGTATCATACAAGGCCTCCATCTCAGCCAGAAAACAACCGGGTTTCTTGGTGCGGGTAACACGACCGAACATCTCGATTATATCACAGAATTCGCAGTTATAGGGACACCCTCTTGAGAACTGAAGACACATGCTCACGTAATCATCATGATCGATCAGGTCAAAACGGGGTACCGGTGTCTGATTAAGTGATGGCTTTGTTTCATCCTCGTATACATGTTTTGCAACGCCCAACTCATAATCTCGTATAAATTCCGGAAGAGTTATTTCAGCTTCATTGAGCACGAAATGATCCACACCTTCGATCTTTTCTCTCGAAGAGGTAGGATAGGGTCCACCCGCCACAACAATAATTCCTGCTTCCCGGCATCTTTGTATGGTCTCTTCAAATGATTTTTGCTGAACGATCATGGCGGAAAGGAAGACGGTATCCGCCCAATCCAGGTCTTTCTTCTCCAGTTTTCGCACATTCAGGTCAACCAGTCGTACCTCCCACTCATCCGGCAGGAGCGCTGCCACGGTCAATAATCCCAGGGGAGGAAAGGTCGCTTTCTTGTCAATAAAGGACATGACGTAACGGTAACTCCAGTACGTGGAAGGGATCTCGGGATAAATCATCAGTACTCTTCGATTCATGTAGCTTTCCTCTGCTCTCTTTCGGTCATTTTTTCACCTATCATGGTAGACGATTCTATCACATATAGTATTTTGTGGAATAAATACAATATTTATTCTTTACATTTATTTGCTAAAAAAATTCAATTATCCACGGCGCCTTCTGCGGCGGGAATAATTGAATTTTTGTTTGCACTTAAAGGCATTTTCAGGATAATTACTAGAATAAATATACTGTTAATACCTGTTCAAATCAACAATTATGAATTTATCTTTTTACTGTAACCGGTTAAAGGTAATGGTTTCATAATTGTACGACTCACAGATCCCGTGAGCAACCCTGACAAATGAACAGGTAGTAGCAGATAATCTGCGAGGAGGAACCATGTTTCTCGGAATTGACCCCCTGTACTGGATGATGATGATACCGGTATTTCTGCTTTCAGCTGTGGCGTCCTGGAAAGTAAAGAGTACTTTCAAAGAATTTTCCAAAAAGGCAAACAGCTCAGGTCTGACCGGGGCCGAAATTGCGGCCCAGATCCTTCGAAGAAACGGGCTTTCCCATGTACGGGTTGAGCAGGCCAGCGGTTTCCTGTCTGACCATTACGATCCCACAAAAAAGGTTGTCCGCCTGTCACCGGACGTGTACGGTAGCAGGTCGATCTCCGCCATAGGCGTCGCCGCCCATGAAACAGGACACGCCATCCAGCATGCCAGATCATACAGTCCTCTTGTACTGAGAAATATGCTGGTACCGGTAGCGTCGATCGGGTCGAACCTTTCCTGGATCATAATTTTCGCCGGGTTTATCTTCGGTGCCCTGGGGCTGGTCAAGATAGGCATAGTCCTGTTCAGCGCCGTTGTTGTGTTCCAACTGCTGACCCTGCCCGTTGAATTCAACGCCTCTACCAGGGCAAAGGAGCTTCTTGGAAAATACGGCATCGTTTCAAGGACGGATGCCCAGGGAGTGGCGAGTGTACTGAACGCGGCAGCCATGACCTATGTCGCGGCTGCAGCCAGCGCCATTATGACCCTTCTCTATTTCCTTCTCAGGGCCGGTATCCTGGGAGGGAACGATTAGAATCATGACGGCTTCCCCGGAGGAGCCATTTAACAGAACCACGTTCACCCGTTTTCTAATAGAAGAACAGCGCCATATAACAGGCGCTACGGGTGAATTCACCTCACTAATGAACGATGTGGTAACAGCCTGCAAGGTCGTTTCCCACGCGGTTAACCACGGAGCCCTGCAGAACGTTCTGGGCAGTTCCACCAGCCGGAACATCCAGGGCGAGACCCAGAAAAAACTCGATATCATCGCCAATGACCTGATGATAAACTCAAGCGAATGGGCGGGAAACTGCGCCGCTCTCGCTTCGGAAGAGATGGAGGATATATATCACATACCGCCCCAGTATCCCAGGGGGAAGTACCTCCTGGTATTTGATCCCCTGGACGGTTCTTCCAACATAGATATCAACGCTCCCGTGGGGACCATATTCTCTATCCTGAAATACAACGGCTTACAATCTGATCCCCTGGAAAAAGATTTTCTGCAACCCGGACAGGAACAGATAGCGGCCGGGTATGCCATCTACGGACCCCAGACCCTGATGGTTCTCACAACAGGTAACGGTGTAAACGGCTTTACCCTGGATACGAACATCGGTGAGTTCATCCTTACCCATCCCGATCTGCGTATCCCGGAAGAAACCCATGAGTTCGCCATAAACATGTCCAACATGCGTCACTGGGAAGAACCGGTTCGTCGTTACGTACAGGAATGCCTGGAAGGAAGAAGCGGAATCCGGGAAAAGGACTTCAACATGCGATGGATCGCTTCCCTTGTCTCGGAAGTTCACAGGATTCTCATGCGTGGAGGGGTCTTCATGTATCCCATGGATGATCGCATCAGGGAAAAGGGAGGAAGGCTGCGACTGATGTACGAAGCCGGCCCCATGGCCTTCATCGTTGAGCAGGCCGGAGGAAAGGCCGTTACAGGTAAAGATCGAATTATGGACGTCCAGCCTGAAAGCCTTCACCAGAGGATACCGGTTATCCTCGGATCAGCCCGTGAAGTTGAACGAATACATCGCTATTACCGGGAGATGACCTGATCTTCACCCCGATCCTTTATGTAAACTCTTTTATCCAGTCCAGGGCTATGGGATAGATCTCTTCAGGCGCTTCCCTGTGGGTCAGCATGGTAATGTGATCATAATCATTGCGAAAACCTGCCTTCTTGCCCAGAAGAACGTACTTCCAGTTATCCTGCCCTGATTCCCTGGCCGTTCGCATCACGTCAACAGGATGTCCAAGGCACCGGTCCTGGCTTGCCGCCAGGTAGAGAGCGGGAGGAAGGGTAGCTTCATTGGCGGCTTTGCCGTAATCGAAACCATCATCCGGGTCGATCCACCTGTCCCGGGTGGCCCAGAGCATGCAGTGCAGATGAGTGCCGTCTGATTCATGATCAGACGCGATACCAAAGGGGAGACTCTCAGCCGGCAGGTATCCATGCTTTCGAATGACCCTGCGGCAATACCAGCTCCAGATAGCATCAATCTGAAGTATTCTTGTGGGATTGATCACGCTTACGTATCTCTTGGTCCCGAAATAGGTCAGGCTCTTAACCTTCGAAACATTTTCAGGAAAACGGACAAGGTGTGAGTTCATAATCACCCCTCCCCAGGAATGGGCCACCCAGTGCTGGGGGACGTCGCCTTTTATTTCCCGGATACTGTTCATAAGCGCAGGTATGTCTTCTACAATCTCCTCTGTCTGGCTGAAGGTCGATTCAGCCGAGATGGGAGGTTCACCTCCTCCCCTTCCCCTCCTGTGAGCGACAAATACATCATAGCCCTGACGGGCCAGCCAGGGAGCCAGCCCCGCACCCCTTTCGCTGTAGAACACCTTCCCGTTCTCTATGGAACCGTGCAGCATGAGAACCGGCTCACCTTTCGGGTCCTTTTTGATTCTCCGCACATGCAGACTGCTTCCATCCGGAACCGGAATCATAATCGAAGAATAATCCAGGTTATTCATAGAGGTATCCTGCTAAATTGTACAATTCAAGAATGAACTATATTCTCAGAGGATGATACATCTGGAAAGAAGATTATTCCAGTTGAAACGGTTGAAAACATTATATGAACAGAAACGATACAAAAATGAAGATTGAATACCCGGGTGCCATGCCCAAAATGTTCTCTCCAACGAACGGACCACCGTCGACCTCGCCTTTTATCATATTCGGTTTAGCGAGGCAGGATCGCGCATACCGATTCAGGATTATTTGTCCCGTTTCTGGAGGTAGCGCGCCCTGTCATTGACCTTGTGGATGGTGGTCAGTATGGCGCTCAGATTGATCGTAAGGGCAACGGACTGGTCCCTGTCGTCGATCCGTTCGATGATGGGATTGTAATTATGGGTTATTCCACTGTAGGTTACCCAGGTCTGGTTGTTATTAACGGGACGAAGCCTCCAATGAAAATGGGTTCCCTCCAGATGTCCTGAATACTGATAGATATCCACCTTGCCCTTTGCCTTGTCGAGAACATACCGGTTTGAGTATACCGTGTTCACGAAAATGGGTACCTTGATCTCGAAATCACCGATTATAACCTGCCCGTTGTTCTCAATCTTCTGAACATCCGATTTGATCATCCTGGGGAAGTATTCCTTGTACCGTTTAATATCAGTTATCGCTTCCCATATATACTTGAAGGGTACGTTCATGAGCATGGTCCCTCGAACAGAAACCAGTTTTCCACTCTGGTTGTAGACAGGTACCATGACAGGCCCCTTCTGCAGTTCTTCCTGTATACTGAAAGAAAATGCCGGCAATGCGGCCAGAAGTATCATGGTTGAAAAGATTATTTTTTTCATTTTATCCCTCTTTTGATTATATTTAATAGAATATAAATATTTGTTGACATTTTGCTTCGCAGGATCCATATTGCTTACATGAAGACCTTGCAGGTGACAGAGAAGATTAAAACGGCTCCTAAAAAGCCCCCTCTCCCCCAGGAGGTGGTCGATTCGATTCGTTTTCCCATACGCTTCCCGGAATTTGAGAATGGAGAAAACCCTGAATTAAAGATCACCATTGTCCGTCCCCTCGACTACCTGCTTTACTTTATTGTTTTCCTTATAAGCTTTACGGTTGTGAAAATCTTCCATGGCGCAAAAATTCTCGGAAAAAAGAGACTTCCCCGTGACAGGGGGGCCCTTATCATATCCAACCATTCCCTCTTTATTGAACCACCCTACCTGGCTTACTACAGCTTTCCCGGACAAAACTACTTCACCAGCAATCTTTACAACCTTAAGGCCCCGATCCTTGGAAACTTTCTCCGTCACGTCAATACCCTGCCCCTGTTTCAGGGACCAAGATTTGATGAATCCCGGCGTTTTATCCTTCGGGCACTTGAACGTTCCCATGTCCTTTTCTATCCTGAAGGTCACCTTTCTCACATGAGCAACAGGATGCTTGAATTCAAGCTGGGAGCCTTCAGGCTCGCCGTTGATGAAGGATTGGATATCTACCCCCTGATTTTTTTCAAGCGCCGTATCCGGATCGGTTACTTCACCGTGCCTCTTTTCATACGTGCCCATTCCGAAATCCAGGACCCTGTATCCATCAAAGATTTTCGTCCGGACAATGGTGACAGAGAAGAATGGGCAAAAAATCTGGCTGATCACTGCTACGATCTCATGCAGTCAAGACTTAATGAGTACATGTCCATTCACTCTCTGGAACAGTATCCCCTCGGTTCATAAAACCAGGTTCCCCACCTTTTCACCTGCCGGTTCAATATCCTTATGCCTTGAATAATCAAGACATTTCTCATAGATTTCCGTAAGTCGATCGACTGATTTCTCGATGGTGTATTCCTGGGCCAGCTCATGACAGACTTTACCTGTTTCTTTCACCAGATCCCTGTTTTCCATAAGGTGGTCAATCCTGGCCGCGAGAGAATCAGCATTATCGTACTGAAAAATGAAACGCCCATCCTTCACAAACTGCTGGGCGGCGCTTGCGGGAGAGTTTGACACCATGACCGGAAGTCCTTCCGCCATAGCTTCCAAAACAGTGAGACTTTCAAGTTCCACAAGGGAAGGGTGGACATAAAGATCGGCGCTGCTGTAATAGGTCAGCAGATCATTCGCCTCCACGTGACCGGTGCAGAAGGCGTGAGGAAGTCGTTTCATCTTCTCTTCAATTCGAGGTTTTTCAGGCCCGTCACCTACCAGTATCAACTGAATATCTTCTCTGAAGGAAGAGCGGTTCACGGCTTCCACCAGAAGAGCGTGGTTCTTTTCCCTGGAGATGCGACCCACACTCAGAATAACGAACCTTCCCTGAAAATCAAAACGCTCGCTTTCCTCATTTTTTTTAAACTCCGGCAAAAATCCATTGGAAAGAACGACACATTCCGACTTCAGGCCATTTTTATACAACTCGTTTCTGCCAAGCATACTGGGAGAGAGTACTATATGCGCATGGTCGTAACATTTACTGATAAAAAGCCTGTGAAGTTTTCTGACAAGAAAATCGGAATTGATGCCCATATTATATAGTATATTCTCCGGCTGGACATGGTAACTGCAAACCAGAGGCTTATTCATCTCCCTGGCCCATTGCGCAGTCTTCCATCCCAGGATGAAGGGGAATTGAACATGAACAAGATCGATCTCTTCAAGAACCTCCCGGATTCTGTCCTCTACGGGCCAGCCAAAGTACATCCCATTTTTAATCATCTTCTGCTTGAGAAAGGGAATAAAGAAAAAGGGCATGCCGACCAGACCTTCTTCATCCTGACCCGCTGCAATAACCGTTACTTCATGCTCCCTTCGAAGATACTCCACAAATCGACGGGCCGATTGCACTCCCCCGTTTTTGACGTCATCAAACCTGTCGATCACCATCGCAATTTTCACCTGTTCCCCCCCTGCAATTATCTCTATACTGTTAAGAAAAATCTAATGATCATTCCGATTCAATTCAAATCGAACATGTGGGGGGATACATTGAAAAATGTCAAGAACTGAACATAAAAGGTCGAAATATACAGAAACTAGCGTGGTTCCGATGGTTCCTTCAGGAAATATCGAACGGAACATATCAATTTTGACCGATAGTTATCGGTACCCCTTATCTTGTTAAGGGTAAATCAACAGGATTACCGGTTTCCGCGGAACGATAGGACGCGAAAACAAGTTCAATGTCAGACCGGGCGTCCAGACCACTGACCCTGGGAGAACGTCCTTCCCGGATTGAAGCGATAAAATCGAGAATTGCCTCCTCGTAAACATTGTATCCGGAGAAATCGGTTGTGATATCGAGGAGCTTTCCTTTCGAAAAAGTCTTCTCAATGGCCTTCCACGGGATATCGTCATCATCCATGGTCTTCATGTACTCCTTAACTCCTCTCACAACTTCCTCTGGCGGTTTTTCCTGAAACTCTTCCCGTATCTCGCTGTACACCTCAATGCCTCCGATCTCAAACTGGCGGTGGCCGGGAAGCCTCATCTCCGGGTTCTCGATGATGCTTCCTCTCGATCCGAAAACAGACAGGAATGGGACCTTCTTCGGATTCCTGATGTTCCAGCTTTCAATGATATTAGTCGTTATAGAATCCACGTGATCGAGCATAACAACCGATGTTTCGTCCACCTCCCATTTGCTATCCGGTCTCATCGTTCGCGCGAAAACACGTTTCACCGGTCCACCCAGCTGGTTTGCCGCGGCCATAAGGTGAACACCCCGGTCAAAGAGGACACCGCCCCCTCCTGTACTTTTTTTCATCCTCCATTCATAGGCCTTCATGGCCGACGTGATCTCAATGGCATAGGATAACTCATGAATATTGACCATGAAAGGCCGTCCTATATCTCCCCTTTTCATGATCTCGAGGGAGCGTCTGATGGCAGGCTCGTACCGGAAATTCTCGCAAACAGCCAGGACAAGGCCATTTTTTGCGGCCGCATCGATCATCCGGTCCGCCTCATCCAGGGAATTGGCTATCGGCTTTTCCAGGAAGACATGTTTCCCGTTCTCCAGGGCGGAGAGGGTCATCTGCAGATGAAGATGATGGGGCAGACAGATATCGAGCGCGTCAACATCGGAACTCAAAACGTCATCCAGGCTTTCAAAAATACCGGAGGCCTCAAAATCCTCCTTCGTTTTTCCGGCTGCCTGACGGTTTATATCGAATACATGAAGATCGATACGATCTCTGTGTTTCTGATACTCTGCCGCGTGGACCCGGCCGATCATACCACAACCTACAAGGCATATGGATATCATTTCACCATTCATGGTATGGACACCTGCTCCTTATTCTTCCTGAAAGACGATTATTCCTTTCTCATCTCTTTTTCGATCATCTTCTCCTTAAATCGGCCGGAAAAGATAAAGACACCGGCACCGTGAAATAAAACACCGATTCCCCATCCCATAAGAGGCCATATATGCCACCTGTATCCGGACGAGGTAGTACTATTAATGTAATAGAGAACAATGTTTACGACCACGTAAACAGCCAGGTGAACAAAGAAACCCATCTTCGCTTCAACCCGTTCTTTCGCTTTTCGGTATCGTTCTTCGTCAGTCAATGGTATCCTCCATAAATATTTACATTTGTAAAGCCGCCCTGAGACCCAGTATCACGTACCGGGTCAGCAGGATGGAAAGGATTACAGGCAGGATCATCTGCGCGTTCGGCAGGAGGGCGAACTTCCTGCCGAGCATCGGCATCTCCGGGCTGTAGCCCCACCAGTCCCGGGCCAGTCCGATCATCTCGATCACGACCTGCCAGAATATCCCCAGGAGAAGAGCGATAAGGTATCCCGCCCAGATCGGAAAAGCGATCTCTCCCTGGCCAAAGAGGGTACCTCCATCAATAAACCAGAAGCGGTCCATGAAAAGAAGGCTCACCACCCAGTAATGGCCCAGTATGAGAAGGCCGTCAAAGGCGGAGGCGAACCAGAAAACACCGGCAAAGGTCTTTCTCATAGTAAATGTATTTTCACCGAACCAGTATCTTTTCTCAACACTCTTGTCTTTATTATAGAAATTATAATACCCCTTATAGTAGGGCATGTGGGATATCTCCCAAACGAAGTTGAAGAGAAACCCGTAGAGCCAGATGTATAGCTCCGGGATAATGAAGTATTGTTCCATGAAGACCTCCTATCCGTCCCGGTGAAACCGATAACCGGTCCCTTTCTTAAGTCGGGCCAGCTCCTTCTTTAGTCCCGGTACAAGCTTTTTGCCCCGGGCCGTTTTATAGAGGTTGCTTTTCTCCTTCGGGTCGGCTGCCAGGTCGAAAAGTTCTCTGGGCCGTTTGTCGCTCTGATACTCAATGTACTTGTAGCGCCCGGTGCGGACCGCCGTTATTCCCGGTATGGGTATAGGGTAGACCGGAAAGTGCTCGTAGAGCCAGGACTCCCGGCCGGGCGCGTCGCTTCTTTGCAGTACCGGTTTCAGGCTCCGCCCCTGCATGGTCTCCGGCGCGGGTATGCCTGCCAGGTCCAGGAGAGTGGGGGCCAGGTCGATATTCAGGGCCATCTGGGAGGCCCGCCGCCCCGGTTGCCGGATGCCGCGGGGATACCGGACCATGAAGGGTATGCGAATCGATTCCTCGTAGGCGAGGCGCTTGTCATAAAGACCGTGTTCCCCGAAGAAATGGCCGTTGTCCCCCGCGTAGACAAGGATGGTCTCATCGGAAATGCCCATCTCATCGATCTTGTTCAGGACCCGGCCCACCTGCTCGTCCACGGAGACAACGGTCTCACAGTAGTTTCTGTACATCATGTTCATGGGCATGGGAGCTCCGACAAACATGTGATTATTGGTATAGGTGATGAAGGGGTCCGATTCCGGGGGAAGCTGAAGATCCACACCGTCATAAAGATTGTTCAGATGATCAGGGGGCAGGAAACCGAAGTGTACCGCCTTGTGGGACAGGTAGAGACAGAAGGGGTTGCTCCGCTTCTTCTCGATAAATTTCAGGGCAAAGTCGGTCAGATCCTCGGTGATATACTTACCGGGTCTGGGTGTCTCCTTCCCGTCAATGATAAGGGGGCAATCTTTGTAGACGCCCTGGCCTCCCTCCTTTGTGAAAGTTATGAAATGGTCCACTCCCCTGAGGTCGGGCACCCCTTCTCCCGGCATGTGCCACTTCCCGATAAATGCGTTCTCGTATCCCTTCTCCTTCAAAAGTTCCATGAAGTGTATGTTGCCGTTGTCCCAGGGCGTGTGGTTGGTCACCACACCGTGGGTGTGGGCGTACTGCCCGGTTAAAAAGCTGGCCCGGGAGGGACTGCACAGGGAGGTGGTACAGAAACTGTTCTCGAAAAGCACGCCTTCACGCCCGATTCGGTCCAGGTTAGGCGTTTCAATGAATGGGTGCCCCATACAGCTGAAGGCGTCCCATCTGTGATCGTCGGTCAAAATGAATATGATGTTGGGAAGCTTCTCCCTGCCGGCAAGCACGGACGGTAAAGATGAGAGGCCCACGGCGGTTACGGCGGCCTTGCCTGTGCCTTTCAGAAAATCTCTTCGTGTTATATGGTTCCTGTTGCCATCCTGTTTCATTATTCACCTCGCTTCATAGAAAAAGAAGGGTATAGAGATCCATAAAGACATAGTAGTAACTGTGTCCCCCGTTCCAGAGACCTGCGAAGGTAATAACCAGGCCGGCCACAAGGAAGATTCCGCTCGCGGAAGAGAATATCCGCACGCCTTCGTCTTTACGGTGACGAATGCGGCAGGCAAGCTCCGCAAGACCAATGGAAAGGATATTAACCCCGATATTACCCAGGATGAAGGGATGGACCAGGAGGAAAAGGACCTCAAGAAAACTGTAGATTCCAGCGAAAGACCAGATCGTTTTGAAAACCCAGAGAACAGGCGAGGCAAGGGAAGCCATGTACCGTTCCATGGGGGCGGAGCCACGTTTAAAGGCGAAGGGAACCACGAAAAGGGGCCCGAGCCAGATGCTGAGAAACATCAGTATAACGGATGGATAGAGTATGACCTTTCTGAGAGCGCCGCTTCCCAGGTGCCGGGAAAAATCATAGGCCAGGCTGGAAACAACCATGACCGTGAAAACGACGAGGGCCGGCAGGACGGCCCGTTTAAACAGTGAATGATTCATCCTGCCTCCTCTGGTCCCGGCGGGACCGATAGTTATCGGTATATCAGGCCTTTTCGGCCTCCATCTTCTCTATATCATCGAGTATCTCATTATATCGCTTCTCGTTTATAGGATAGAACCGGAGGGCCACTATAGCCAGGAGAAAGATAAAGGCCGAAATGGGCCCCAGGAGAAGCCGAATACCGAACTGCGACAGGGCGGACTGGGCCACTTCAGGAACGTATCCCACCAGGGAGAGTACACCGCCGGTGATGGCCAGGGCGATAGCCTGGCCGATCTTGATGCCGAAGGTCCAGACCCCGTAAAAGGCCCCCTCGGTCCGCTCGCCTGTGACCAGGTAGTCGTACTCCACGGCGTCCGGAACCATGGCGTAGGGCATGGCGTAGGTGAGACCCAGACCGATACCGGCCGGTACCATCATATACGTGGCCAGGTTAACCGCCTCAATACCGAAGAGGGAGAGGTGGCCGATGAAGAATACCACGACAAGCATGCCCCCCAGAATGGCCATGCCCGATCCATAGACGAGCTTCTTACCGAGCCGTTTCGAAATAACAACGCTAAGGGGGATAGTCACCATGGCCGTCACAAGGAGAAGGACCATGGCCACGGTCGTGGCGTCCTCGGAATGGTGGATATACTTGAAGTAGTAGATGGCCACGCTCATGATTACCGTCAGGGCCGTAATGTGCAGGGTATAGGTTGCCAGGATCAGAAGATAAGGCTTGTTGCGGAAAACCTTGAGGTAGGTCTTAATAAAGTTCCCTGTGACCTCAACGTCTTTTCGTTCAGGCTCACGCACGGAGAAGAATGTAATGAGCGCCGTTATGAGCATAACCCCTCCGAAGATGGTGCCCATGGCTGAAAAACCTATATTCCGGTCCGGGAAAAGTTTTACGATGGGAAGGGCGGCCCCGGCCGCGACTATGGTTCCGATGACAGCAAAGGCGAAACGGTATCCGTTCAGGGCTGTCCGCTCGTGAAAGTCCCGGGTAAGCTCCGGTGTCAGGGAATTGTAGGGGATGTTAACCGCCGTGTAAGTTGTATTGAGCAGCATAAAGGCAAGAAGTCCCCACACGAAAAGGGCCGCCTGGGTGTCGAGCTGGGGATTGGTGAACATGATAATCGTCGCTATGAAAAGGGGAAATGATCCGAAGAGAAGCCAGGGGCGGCGGCGGCCCCAGCGGGTCTTTGTGCGGTCCGAAAGGTATCCCGCCACCGGGTCAGTGACCGCGTCCCATATTTTCCCCAGGGCGATAATAACACCCGCAAGACCGGCCGCGATACCGACCGTGTCGGTCAGGTAATTCATGAGCCACAGACCAACAGCCGTGAAAAAGAGGTTGCCACCCAGGTCGCAGACCCCGTACCCCATTTTTACGCCCACAGAAAGTTTTCCCTGTTCCATAGCACCATCCTGCGAAGTGATATTAATAACCGCTGGTTACCCTACAGGATGCGTCCGGGTAAGGCAATACAATTATTGATTTCTATATCAATTACGTAGAGGGCTTTTTCAGGTAACAGATACCCGACTTCGTCGGGAATTCGTCGAAACCGCCCGGTTCCCGATATTCCAGGAATAAAAAAACAAAAAGTTGGTTTTTAATCTTTGCGACTATAGCAAATCATGGATGCTGCCCGGCAAGGATGCCGCAGTGTCCAGCTCTATTCTCAGGGCATCATCCAGCCTCGATAACCTGTCCATGGAAAGGGAGCCAATGAAATCCGTTAAAGCGCCTTTGGCTATACTGATCAATTCATCACAGCAGATACAGCTTTCATGCTTTAATCCATCCTCCACGCCAACAGGAAAACCACATCTGTAACAATAAATTTTCATTGCCTCCAGGAAAACGCTATGTTAAAGGAAATCCCTGGCAACAAAATGAGAACAAGGCCGTCATGAAGATAAGCGCGAGAAATCAGATAAAGGGTACAGTCAGGAAAATCATCCACGGCTCCGTGAATACCGAGGTGGTCATTGAAATCGCCGATGGTACGGAGATTATTTCCATTATAACAAAGGAATCGGCCGATCGCATGGACCTTTCGGAAGGCATGGAGGTCTTCGCCGTGGTCAAGGCCTCCAACGTGATGATCGCAGTTGAGGACTGACATCCAGGTGGTACCGATAACTATCGGCACCCTCTATCAAATTTAGACTCATAAGGAGCCTTATGGACACGATAATAACTCTTTCAGAGTTTTTAGTACGCATATCTCCGGGAGCTATACTCCTTATTCTCGCCTTCATTATCGCCAGGCCGGGTCCCATGGGGAGAATCGCTCTCTATATTTTGGCCTTTATCCTCATGCGGGACGCCATGACTCCCCTTAAACTCTGGACCTTCGGGAGAGAAGGATTTTTCTGGCTACGATTTTCCGATAATCCCTGGTTCCTTCTCCTCTTCGGGGCCGGAAGCGCTCTTTTAATGACAGGATTTTACCTTGCGGACCGTGAGAACAGGGATAAGGTGACCTTTTTCCGGGGAAACCGGGCCGCGGGTATAGTTATCGGTATACTGGGCGGCCTGGCCGCGGCTGCCCCCCTTCTTATCATCTATACACAGGTTGACATTTCTGTAAGAGGAGGTGCTGTCTCCACGGCTCTTCTTGTTCCAACTCTGTTCTTAGCCCTGACCGGCAACTTCTTTGAAGAGGGTCTCTTTCGAGGATACCTTCTGGGCCACCTGCAGACCTACCTGCCGGGCTGGAGGGCTGCCGTGGCGTCGGGTGTCATCTTCTCGCTCTGCCACATGTTCCTGGCCCTTACGGTCACGAACGTGGGGGCGCCCCTTCTGGTTTTCGCCCTCTGGGAGGGTATCATCTGCGGGCTGGTTGCCCTCCGGTACGGGATCATTCCCGCGACCCTGAGCCACGGAGGGGCCGTTTTTCTGCTGGCCTCGGGTCTCATATAATGTATTGTTATCAATAATCATCCTGTCCCTGTGAGGTGAATCCATGAAAACCCTGCGTATCGCCCTTATAACGATCCTCTTGTTCACCGGCCTGGGCGCCCTCTCGGGCGGATACACTCTCATGCTCGATCCCACGGGAGGGGAGATGGGTCTTTCCATGAACATCCTGGCCGATTCCCCCTTCCGGGACTTTCTTGTTCCAGGCATCGTTCTTTTTTCCGTAAACGGCATCGGTTCCCTGGCCGGCGGACTTCTGGGCGTCATCCGCAACCGCCTCTTTCCCCTGGCGGGTATGGCCCTCGGACTTTTTCTCATGGCATGGATCGTTATCCAGGCCTGGTGGATCGGTCTCCACTGGCTCCATCTCCTCTACGGAACCATCGGCCTGATTGAATTCTTTGCGGCATTTTTCATAGAACGGGACTTTCGGAGAGGATAACCCGGAGGCTTGAACAATCCCCCTGATAAAGGAGAATCTCCATGGAGAGCGTTATACGGCCCGAACAACCGGAAGACCGGTCCCACATATTCAAGATCCATGAATCGGCCTTTAACCAGGACAATGAAAGCCGGCTGGTCGACGCACTGAGGAAGGGTAAGACCTGGATACCGGACTTATCCCTCGTGGCGGAGATCAACGGCAAGGTGGCGGGGCATGTTCTCTTCTCCCGCATATCCATCGGTCAAACGACTTCCCTGGCCCTGGCTCCCGTAGGCGTGGCTCCAGGTTACCAGGGAAGGGGCCTGGGTGACAAACTGATTCGTGCTGGCCTGGAAAAGGCCCGGGAGATGAGGTTCGGCTCGGTCATCGTGCTGGGTCATCCGGAATATTATCCCCGGTTCGGGTTCAAACCTGCATCGAAATGGGGCCTTACTTGTCCGTTCACCATCCCGGACGACGCCTTCATGGCACTGGAACTTAAACCGGGGGCTCTTAAGCGCGTTAAGGGCACGGTGAGGTATCCTGCCCCCTTTAAAGACATTTAATACCGTTACCTGGACCTGTTTATGAAAATACTGATCATTAACGCCAGCCCGAGAAAAAAGGGTGTTACACGCCAGGCACTTGAACGGTTGAGGGAAGGCCTGGCAAACCATACTGTTGAATGGCATGACATACACAGGCTCTCCATCCGGCCCTGTACCGGCTGCCTGAAGTGCAGACCCGGCGGAGAGTGCGTTCTCAAAGAGGATGACGGGCACCTCATGGCCGGGAAGATCCGGTGGGCCGACCTGATAGTTATCGGTTCCCCTGTTTACTGGGGCAACATCCCGGGCACCCTGAAGATACTCTTTGACCGGAACGTCCCCCTCTTTGAGGAGGTGGAGGCGGGCCCCATGAATCGAATACCGGAACCGCGCCTCAGGGGTAAGGAAGCGATAACTATCAGCAGCTGTGGTTCCCGGTTTCCCTTCAGTCTTCTTCCCTCTCAGGCTGGAGGGACCGTTCAGGCGTTGAAAACCATACTCCGGTCAGGTGGGATCAGAATCCGGAAGAATCTGATCATCTCGGATTCTTACAGGTTCAATAACAAGAAGGACAATTGGTTCAGTAAAATCGACCGTATGGCGGGGAAGATCAGGTAGAGAAACCGGAACGCGGTACGTCAGGATACCTCTTCCACGTTATCCTGGATATATTTATCAAATTCCTCTTCGGACATTTTGCCCTTATAAAGAGGCCAGAGACTCTCCTTAAGTTCTTCCATGGTAGAGAATTTCGCCCCATCTATCTTATATTTTCCCATAATCAGTATCCAATAACGTTAGACTGACAATTTAATATATCCTTGTCCCTTACGAATGAAAATACAATATATAACCAGATTTGTAAAGCACAGGTAAGCTTTTAGATGTGAGATTTTTGTTAATTTCCGGGTCGGGCCGTTTTTACCCGGTTACGGCCCGCTTCCTTTGCAGCGTAAAGGACTTTATCAGCGATTGCCACAAGTCTATCCGCCTTTCCCGAATCATCGGGAATCATGGTCGCTGTTCCCAGGCTGATGGTAATATATTCGGAAACGATGGGCGTATCCTCAAGACCCTTCAGGTCCTTTATGATACCCGTAAGCTTTATGCCATCCATCCCCGGCAGATTAATATCCATAAGAATACAGTCCAGGGGAGACGCGGCCCGGGTCATTTCATGGATCAGGGCCAGGGCCTCTTCAGGAGAACGAACACCTTTCAGTTCTCCATACTGGTTCCCCAGTGTCTCTTTAAGAGAATCATGGACTGTGTCGGAATCATCAATTACAAGGATATTCATACGAAAAATTGTTTCCCCGTTGCTATTAATTGACAAACGATACACTTTTGCATGTCACGCATTTACGACCATTATAATGTCAGGCCCCCGCAGGCAATAGTATTTTTTTACCCAATTATTGACCGGCACCTGACTCCGGCAAGGTAACAAGTCTTGCCTGTCGTATCCTGATAAGCTTTAATGCCCGAAACCCGGTTCTGTTAATCCAGGTATTTTCTCAGAGCATTAAACGTTTACAGGACCTCTACTGCAAAGGGTATCCTGCGTACCGCATTACTACAACTTTTCTTAACGCGCAGCTGTCATCCGAGACATCCTCACGAAAGAGATTTCACCCGTTCAAGCAGTTTCTCATAATGACTCCCCTTCCAGTATATCTTACCGCATTCCCGGCATCTGAAAAACTCCCTGCACCAGGAGGCTACACCGGGAGGCACTCTTTCCAGCGCCTTTTCGGTTTCCATTCTTTCAATAATCCCGTTACATTCCATGCAGCGGGAAAAGGGATCGATACAATTACGAAACTGCAATCTCTCCATAATCTCGCGAAGCTGCTTATCCGGATCACGGTTTCTCACGTACAGTCCCCTGTCAACGATACGTCTCATGAGAAGCCCACGATCCCGTGTCAAAAGAACCCTCCTCTCGCGGTGGGAGACATCCGCCAGTTCTGGATCATCTCTTTCTGGAGAATAATCCGTGTCAAATCCCAGAAGACGCAGGTATCTTGCAAGGGGTCTGAGATGAACGTCACACACAAACCTGGGATCGCGCAGGGGCCCCTGCCACCGGGGCGTCATGCCGGACACGTCAAACCGTTCAAAAACAGGATAAACGCTTATACGATCATTATGCCGGAGAATATAATCAAAATCGACCGGTTCGCCGTTTACCAGGATCATGTCAACTTCAACATGGGGGACCCCGGTCGATTCTATCAGGTCCTTGACGGATCTCCTTTCCGGAAACTCGACCTGAAACTCCTGTTTTCTTCTGTGGACCGGGAGAAAATCATTCAGTTCCTCGTACATCCTCACAGAGACCTGGAATATTTCGTCACCGTTTTTACACATGGCACCTTCCATCATCCCGGCTTGAATCGTCTCGTAAAGTGCTTTACATCGATTATTATTTCTGACAATAGCCGGGTATATGACTACTGCTGCGGCACAACAATAATTAATCTAATATCTCAGCCGCCTTCGGCGGCGGGAACGGACATCTCACATTAATACTTAATACTTTTTTTATTTGCACTTAAAAGCATCCTGGAAACAATTACCGTGAACGAATACATGTAATCAGGAACATCCTATGGGAAATGAACACATCCAAATTGAGGAATCCTCCAGACCGCGGGGTCATTTTTACCGAACCTTCCGTGACCTTCCAAAAAAAATCTACAGGTCATCCCCCTATTTCGTCCCCTGGCTCAATTATGACATGAAGTCGATCCTGACCCGACGGCATCCTCTCTTTGAGCACACGGATGCACTCTTTCTCCTGGCCCGGAGAGGCAAACGGGCCGTGGGTCGCATCATGGTTTTTGATAACAGCCGTTATAACAGGACTCACGAGACCCGGGCCGCCCACTTTTTCTTCCTCGACCTGGAAAATGATATGGAGATCCTGGAGTCCCTTTTTAATAAAGCGAGCGACTGGGCCCGTGAACGGAAACTGGATATCATCCTGGGTCCCATGGGTTTCGGCGGTGTAACCGGGGGCGGCATCCTTGTAGAGGGTTTTGAAGAGCGTTGCGCCATGAACATGATGGGCTACAACCATCCTTATTACCCGGACCTCATGGAGAGATACGGTTTCGAAAAATTTCTGGACCTCCACTCCTTTTACCTGAGTGTTCCCGATTTTAAACTTCCTGAACAGATTCATGTGGCGGCACGAGCCCTTCTCGATAAGGGAGATTTCGGTGTGAAAGTTTTTCACAGCAAAAAAGACATGTGGATGATCGCACCCCGTATAATCGAATTATACAAAGAGACCCTGGGGCATCATCCGGAAAACTACCTAATGTCCGAAAGTGAACTTCAGCTCCTGGCAAAGGACATTATCACCACAGCGGACCCGGAACTTATTAAGATACTGACCTATCACGATAAAGTAATCGGTTTCCTTTTCGCCTTCCATGACCTGTCCAGGGCCCTCCGGAAATCGAGAGGAAGGCTGACACCCCTTTCTATTGTCAGGATTATCCGGGAATATAAAAAGACGGACCGGGTCCTTATAAACGGCATAGGCATTCTACCGGAATACCAGGGTTTGGGAGGAAACGCCCTCCTCTATAGCGAACTGGAGAAGACCATAAAGGGTAAGGGTTTCCGGCACGCCGAGATGGTCCTCGTGGCGGAGACAACGGCCCGTATGCTCTCAAATGTTGAAACTCTTAAAGGTGAAAGCCTTAAAGTACACAGAATATTCCAGCTTAAACTCTGATCGTTCCGCGGTCGCCGGTTGTGCCACTATCAGCGTGAACGACATGCCGGTTTTTACCTGCGTTCTTGGCCTGGTACATGGCCTTATCCGCGATCTTAATCAGGTCCGTTTCGATTTCACCGTGATCCGGGTAAAGAGCGATACCTATACTCACGCCCACTCTTCTTATATCATCTCCCACCGGTATTTCCCGGTTAACGCCGACGACAATTTTTTCGGACACAAAGGATGCGTCTTCCCCGGTTGATATCTTCTGCAAAATAATGGCAAATTCATCCCCTCCCATTCGAGCAACGATATCGTTCTCGCGAACGGCTTCTCTCAGCCTGTCCGCCACGATCCTCAGAACCCTGTCTCCGGCGTCATGTCCGTATTGGTCGTTAATGTCCTTGAAACCGTCCAGGTCGAGAAAGAGAAGGGCAAAAGCACCCCCTTCCCTCCGGCTGTTAGAGATAGCCTGGGCAACCAGCCGATAGAAGAGGGAACGGTTCACAAGGTCGGTAAGATCATCATAGTGGGCCAGATGGACGAGCTCTTTTTCAAGCATCCGCTGTTCCGTCATATCCTGCATCGTCCCCCTTATCGCCGTAACTTCTTCCCGTGCATTCCGCACAGCCCGGATCTCGGAACGCATGTTACGCTCATCTCCATCAGGCAGAAGAAACCTGAATTCATAGTTACGCACTTTGTGGAGGTTCCTGAAATCCGTAATAAGGTTTTCAAAGATATAACTGTCCTCAGGGTGGATGAACCGTTCCACGAATTCCTGGAAATCGGAGATATCCTCATCTGCCTGAAGGTCCATAAGCTCAAACACGTTTCGTGACCAGGTAATTATTCCTGTTTCCGGATTCAGTTCCCAGGTCACAAGGCGGGCCATCCTCTGCGCGTTCTCCAGTTTTTCCTGATTTGCCAGGAGGATGCGTTCCCTCCTGTCCGCGATACGGATAGTCCAGCTGACCAGAAAACCTATCCCGAGGAACCCAAAGATATTTGTAAAAAGAATGGAGGCCAGATAACGTAAACTCACTCCACCCATATCGCCCGCAAGGACTTCTCTGCCATGTATTATACCGGTGTATTCAAGCAGGATGGGAACGGCATAAGAAAAAGTGCTGAGAAGTACCACCACATAAATGTCCGCGGGCCGCAGGAGAAAACCGGCCACTACGATCACAAGGGCGTAGATTATCTCCACATGGTTCATGGCCCCGTTAACAATATGAACGATACCGCCCATCTCCAGGAGAAAGAGAGCAAGCCATACATAGATAACAGTGCGCCTCCGTTTTCCCTTCTGGACAAGTACATTGAACCAGGGATAGAGAGACGCGTTCAGTATCAGCAAAAAAAGTACAAGATTGTGGATAAAAAAGTTTTCCACCCGGTAAAGGAGAACGATTCCGATCATAACCAGGGTGATGAGGAATATCAGGGTCGAAATAACAACGAACCTTCGATTGATATCCTCTTCCCGGTCAAATCTCTGATTCAGGATGGATGTCTTAAACATGCCTGGCAGTCCTTTAGTATCCATATATTGTACCATACCAGAGACGATATCGTCCAATTTTTTTTCTGATTATACCGCTATGGAGACAGGGCATCTTCCTTTGCCGGGTCAAGGAGTCCAAAACCGGCGGGCCAGAGATCTGCCGGCCCGGAGCCCATACGTTCAAGTATGGCCAGCGTCACAAGGCGGGAGGCAATGGTGTCAGCCGAGCAATATCGGATCAGCTTCGGTCTGCATTCAGGATGACCCGCTTTCCACCTGTAATAGAGGTTCAGCGCTTCAATGCCGTCCCAGTCCACAAGGTCGGCCGGCCGATGGATGCCGAGTTTTTTTTCCAGGACCTTCAGCCCCCCTCTTAAGCCGGAATGCCAGGAGACCCAGCGGAGATCGATATGGGGTGCCTGAAAACCGGGTATATGAAAAGACCGTTCAAGGAAGGGAATATCAAAACAGGCGCCGTTGAAGGTAACAAGCAGTTCCCGGCTGTCGGCGAAGTCGATAAAATCGTCCAGGTTCTCCCCTTCCACAAAGGTATGAAGCTCCCCCCGGTCCAGGGCAACCACCACGGTTACCCGGTGGTCTATCATGGAGAGTCCCGTGGTTTCGATGTCAAAGAAGGTTGCCCGGTCAAAAAACCGGTCCAGTATCCTCCAGTGATGCCGGTTATGGAAAACCCGGGTAAAGAAGGTGATATCCTCCCTCTTCAGGGCCTCCATTCCCCTTTGAATCTCGTCCACGAAAGGGCCTTTCATTTTTGCGGAGAGAGGAAGGCCGGAAGGGTTTTCCAGGCACTCCTTCCAGGTATGGTAACCGGCCCGGCGAATCCGTTCATCCATGCGGGGTCCTATCCCCGGACAATGGTCGAAGACCCGGTCTATCAATGAATCCGCTCCCTTTTCTTTCGGAGGATGTCGGAGGCCCGGTCCAGTTTACCCCGCACGGCCTGCCGCTCTTCGTCAGGTTCAATACCAATCAGGGCCTGTTCCAGTTCACTGGATCGGATCTGTACACGGGGGACCTTCACATCTCCTTCCAGCAGAGAATCCAGGAGAGAAAGGGTACAGACCCGGGATGCGTCACTCTCTACCAGCAGGTATTCCAGAGTCGCGGAGTCCACACCTGGAGGAAGTGAAGGCACGCAGGAAGGACAGCCGCTTTCGCATTCGCATTCACGGATAATGTCACGGACCAGAACCAGGGTCTCCGGAAGCATCTCGAAGACTTTCTCGGAATAGCCGACCCCTCCTTCGATTGCGTCGTAGAGAAAGAGGGAACTCTTCCATTCTTCGCCCGTGGTCTCATTCAGGGAAACGTCGGTCCCAAGATCCCTGGGATCGGCCATGCATATAACCGAGGAGGCGTGGGGAAGGATATACGCCAGCCCGTGAAAGGCCGCGCCGATAAAACGGATATCCTCCCGGTTCATGGTTTCGATCCACTCGCCGGGCGCCAGCAGGCTGAAACCGACGGTGTCGTACTCGAAAGGCGGGAGGGTAATGGGACCGTAACCGATATTCTCGAATGTCCTCTCCCGGATCTTCTTGTACAGTTTCGGCTGTCGATTCACGTTCACTTCCCCAAGAGTCACAAGTCCATCGTAGAGGTCCTTCTTTTCATAGACATGATTCATGGTAATGCGGCTCTCCCAGTGCGCCTCGGTATAGTAGTCCACGTCCACAGGTTCCACCCGGCAGAGCTTCTTCTCCAGGTCCAGTTCCATCGACATGTACCTTTTCCCGAGGTGCTGGTAGATGGCGTCCCTGTAGAGGGTACCCCTGGCGCCGATAGGGTCCAGCTCTCCGATAACTTCGGTCCCGCAGTATATCTCCACATTGTAATCGGTCATTCCCCTGAGGTTGACTCCCCGGGCCGGGTAGTCGCTCACTCCGTAACGGAGGGCCTCCCTGTAGGGAAGCAAGGTCCCCTCCTTCTTCAGAAGGGCCATAGCCTCCTCGAAGACCATCCCTCCGAAGAAACGCCCATCCTGCCCTGAAAGGGGATACTCGTGGGCCGCGCAGGGTAAATGCTGAAGAAGAATATAGGGGTTCTCGGCGTTAAGGCGGGCCGATTCCACGGGAGATTCTTCGATGAACTCCGGGTGATGAACGATATACTGGTCCACGGGAGTATCCCGGGCCACATAGACCACCAGAGACTCCGTCCCCCTTCGACCGACCCGGCCTGACTGCTGGTGGAAACTGGCCACGGTTCCG
Source organism: uncultured Leptospirales bacterium (assembly GCA_964645775.1). Lineage (GTDB taxonomy): Bacteria > Spirochaetota > UBA4802 > UBA4802 > UBA5550 > CAZYBU01. Next base: position 67,474 of record CAZYBU010000008.1, read on the forward strand.
GGATGACCGGAGAGGACACAGAACTCCAGGTCACCGATATCGATGCCGAGTTCAAGGGCGTTCGTGCTTATGATGACCGATATACGTCCCTCAGCCAGATCCCTTTCCAGGGCCCGCCTCTCTCCGGGAAGCAGCCCGCCCCGGTAGGGCTTGACCCGGGCCGCGATCTCAGGGTTCCTGTCCGTTACGGCCCGGTGAAGCCTCTCCACCTCCTGCCGGGCCCGGCAGAATACGATGGTGCGGATCTTTCTCCGGGCGGCCTCCCGGATCAGGGGAACGGTCACCGATCCCGGTCCCTTCCGGTACAGGGCATGTCCCGCGCTCTTCACCAGGGACGGGTTAATAAAATAGGTTGTACGGGCTGGCCGGGGAGAGGTGTCCCGGTCAACCACGTGAAAATCGACGCCGAAGAGACCCCGAACATGCTCGGTCGGGTTGCCTACCGTGGCCGATGAACAGATGAACACCGGGTCGCTTCCGTGGATGGCGCATATCCTTCTCAGACGCCGGAAGACATTGGCGACATGAGATCCGAAGGCGCCGCGGTAGATATGAACCTCGTCGATGATAACGTAACGCAGGCGGGAAAGGATATCCCTCCATTTACGATTATGGTTAGGCAGGATACCTCCATG